>JBEHYZ010000025.1:0-75177 GCA_048497915.1 Pseudomonadota bacterium | reverse complement strand
GTCGGTGCCGGCATAGCCGAAGGCAACGCCGATCTTGCCGACCGGCGTATCGAACTGGTCGACATACGAGAACGAACCCTTGCCGCCCCAGCCATTGCGGCCGTTGATTTTGGCGTCGTAAGGCTGATAGTTGGCGCGAAGATCGATCTGGATGGAGCGCTTCTTGACGTCAAGCGGCTTCAGGGTGCGCAGGTCGATAAGACCGGAAACGGCGCCTTCGACCAGGTCGGCCTGCTGGCTCTTGTACACGACGGCGCCGTTGACCAGTTCCGACGGGAACTGCTGGAACGACACGGCCCGGTCACCCGACCCGTTGGTCAGTTCGCGCCCGTTGAAGTTGGAATAGCCGAGGAACGGCCCCAGGCCGCGCACGGAGATTTCCGAAGCCGAGCCTTTGAAGCGGTCGGCGGTGACGCCCGTGATGCGTTCCAGGGTTTCACCGACGGACAAGTCCGGCAATGCGCCGATTTCATCGTTAAGCAGACCATCGACGATCATCGGCGAGGTGCGCTTCAGGTTAAGCGAGGTCCGTTGCGTGGCGCGCATGCCGGTGACGACAACAACCGTATCTTCGGCCGGAGCTGCGGCCGGCTGTGCTTCTTTTGCGTCCTGAGCATAGGCGTTCTGGCCGGCCAGGGCTGCGAAGAGACCGACGGCGGCGCCGGTCAGCAGGCTGGACTTAAGTGATGACCGCGCGGGTCGGACGGTGTCGCGCCCACCCGCGTCTGCGGGTTCAGGCGCGGCAGTCTGAAAATTTCTCATGGCATTCCCTCTGGATATTGCGTGCCGGGTTATTTTTCTTTGATCTTAAAGGACCACAGGGTCCTACGCCCTAATGACGCGATGCCGCCAAAATTCCACAATGCTGCGTATCGGACGAGGACATGAGGGGACGCATCGCGTCGACTGAGGGCCGTGTTCGGGGCGAGGGAGGTCAGCCTTAACCTTCTGATTTAAATGACAAAGTGAAAAGTTGTGGATTAATGTGGCTGCGCGTAAATTTTTTCATGCTTTCCCATAGTAGGTAAGGCGTTTTGCGTGTCCAATTTTCCATATTTTTAAAAATATATTACATTATTTATTCAAATTGCTCGACGTTATTGAGATGATGGTTGCGATAACATTTGCTCCGCGCCTCTAATATTTATCTCCGCGTTTGTGGAATTTCGAAATCACCGCGTCTTGTAGGCTGTGAGGCTAATTTTTTCAGAAAAACCTAGGGCGTTTCTCGCCATGGGAGCGCTGAAACATGTCCTCACAGAACTTATAAAATGAAATGCACAGGTTCGGAGGATAAAAACATAACAATGGGTACTGTGGAAAAAGGAAATATTGGAAATAATGGCGCTGAAGGAAGCGGAAGGACTGTAAAAAACGCTTTCTCGAAGCGTGCATTACTGGCGGGCGCCGCCATTTGCATTCTGGCGCCGGCAATGGCGCACGCGGCAGCGGCCCAGACGGCTGCCACAGCTGCGTCGAATGACGACATTCAGGTCGTCATCGTGACCGCCAACAAACGGGCTGAAAATATCCAGACCGTACCGCAATCGGTTCAGGTCGTGACCTCGGTCGCTTTGGAAAAGAATTCCGTCCGCGACTTCGAAGACATCGTCAAGGTCGCTCCGTCGGTGACCATCACCAAGACGACGCAGCCGGGTAACAACTCGATCAACATCCGCGGCATCGGCACCTATGCCTATTCGATCGCCACTGAACCGAGCGTGGCCGTCGTGGTCGATGACGTGCCTCAGGCTTTCCAGGCGGCGGCCTTCTCGGCGCTGGTCGACACGCAACAGATCGAAATCCTGCGTGGTCCGCAAAACACGCTGTTCGGCAAGGCGACCTCGGCCGGGGTTCTGCTGATCACCACCAAGGCGCCGAGCGACCACTTTACCTTCAGCGCCAATGCGATGATGACCGATGACCACGAGCATCGCGCGCAAATGGCGATATCGGGTCCGATAACAGACACGTTGAAGTTCCGACTGGCGGCCAGCACCAGCGATTATCGCGGCACGATCCACAATCTCTACACCGGCAATTGGCTGAACGGCACTGGCGACGACAGCGTGCGCGCCAAGCTGATCTGGACACCGAACGATAACTGGTCCGTCGCTTTCACGCCGTATGCAACCACGACCAAGGCGTCGTGCTGCGCGTCTGCGACCTATTATGTCCCGGCTGGCGCGACAGCCGGCAAGGCCTCACCGGCACCGGCGACGATCATCTCCCAGGCGACGTTGCTGAACGGTGTGGTGCCGGGGCGGGATAACCGGGAAACCAGCCAGGACGTTGACAGCCAGGGCAATGCGTATGACGCGGGCGCCGGCCTGAAAATCAGCCGCAAGCTGGGTGATTTCACCCTGACCTCGATCACATCCTACGATCAGTATTTCCTGCATGACCGTCAGGATACGGATGTGACCTCGTTCAACTTCGGCATCGGCTATACGGCGGGCGCCACGGTGACGGGCGGCTCTGGCAATGGCGGCTATTTCAAGGTCCGTACGGCGACCCAGGAACTGCGCCTGACCTCTCCGGCCGGCAATCGTTTCTCTTACGTAGCGGGTCTGTTCTACAGCGACACCCTGTCCAAGCGCTGGTTCGTCCGCGGCTCCAACACGTTGGGCCCTTACAGCCCGACCTTCCTGTCGGCGCTCAATACGACGAACAGTTCGGCCTATTCGAACTACAACGCCATCGCCAGCGACAAGAACTACGCGATCTTTGCGCAGTCGACCTTCGAGATCACCGACAAGCTCAACCTTGTCACGGGCCTGCGCGCCAACGTCGAAGACATCGCCTATCAGTGGTTCGACAATACGGTTCCGTCGGCACCGGTCACCTTCGGCGTGCCGGAATGTTCGACCACCACGCCGTCGGGCCTGACCATCTCGACCTGCGACAGCGACACGTCGATCACCGGCCGGGTAAGCCTGAGCTACAAGGCGACACCGAAGTTCATGACCTTCGTGACCTATTCGACGGGTTACAAGGGCATGGCCTACGACCTGACCAGCACGCTGACAGTGCGCTCGAACGTCACCCTGGCGGGCAAGTGCCTGAACAAGCCGACCGCCGATTGCGTCGCCTCGAACCAGCCGATTCAGCCGGAAACGGTCGACAATTTCGAGTTCGGCTTCAAGTCGACCTTGTTTGACCGTCACCTGACCCTGAACGTCACGGCCTTCGACGAAGTCTTCCACGGTTTCCAGGCCCAGAGCCGCGACGAAGTCACCGGTCAGAACCTGCTTAACAGCATCCCGAAGGTCAGCTCGAAGGGTGTCGAAATGGAATTCGCCGGTCGCCACGGCGCCTTCGATTTCAATGGCGCCCTGACCTACAACAAGGCGGTCATGGACGATTTCCCGAACTCGACCTGCTACAGCAACCAGACGGCCGCCGAAGGCTGCCTGCCCGTGCCGAACGTGACCTCGGCCCGGACGCAGGACCTGTCGGGCAAGCCCCTGTTCAATGCACCGGAATGGAACTTCAACATCAACACCAATTACGAAAAGGAATTGAGCAACAATCTGACGATGTTTGCCGGCGTCACCTACCGCTGGCAGTCGCAGGTTACGTTCAGCCTGTTGCAGGACCCGGACTCGATCCAGAAGGCCTACGGGATCGTCAATCTCTCGGGTGGTTTCGCCAAGGATCATTGGCGCGTGACCCTGTTCTGCAATAACCTGTTCGACAAGAGCTACGCCCTGACCCGTGGCCGCTCGGCAGCTTGGAACTCGGCCGTTCCGACCGGATCGACCACCAGCGCCGGCTTCGTGGCCGTGGACTGGAAACCGGCTCGCGACAGCGCCCGCTATACCGGCGTGCGTGTTGCGGTGAACTACTAGTAACCAGTGTGGCCGGCGTTACCGCGCCGGCCACACGCTTTCGTCTGGAATAATATGCTCCGTAAGATCGTCATCCTTGTCATCATGCTCCTCGCAAGCACAGCTCCGGCCCTGGCGCAAAGCCCGTCGGTGGATCTGGTGCCGTGGGGTGTGACGGCCGCGGGACAGCCAATCGAAAAGGCGACGTTCCGCAATGCCTTGGGCATGACGGTCAGCACGATTGACTTTGGCGCGACGATTACCTCCATCGAAGTGCCTGATCGCGACGGCCGCTTTCAGAATGTCGTGCTGGGTTTTCCAAACCTGGCCGCCTACGAGCAGTCCAAGCGGCGCTATGCAGCGATCATCGGTAGATATGCCGGTCGTATCGGTGATGCGGCTTTCGATCTGGATGGCAAGACCGTGCATCTGATCCCCGGGACCAACGGCGTCACCCTACACGGCGGGCCCGAAAGCTACGACAAAAGGGTATGGACGCGGCGCAAGATCGAAGATCCGAACGACATCGGCATGGAATACAGCCTGATCAGCCCGGATGGCGATCAGAATTTTCCGGGGCGCCTTGTCATCACGGTCAGGTATCTTCTGTCCAAATCCAGCAACCGGTTCCGGATTGAGTACAGGGCGCAAACCAACGCGCCGACCATTGTAAACCTCATGAACCACGGGTTTTTCAATCTGAGTGGCGCGGGGACGCATGGCCTGTCTTCCCAGACGTTCCAGATTTTCGCGGACAAATATGCGGAAGTCGACAAACGCAAGATTTCCACCGGTCGATTACTAGGTGTCGCAGGCACGCAGCTTGACTTCAGGCAGCCGAAAACGCTGACAGACGCTCTGGCGAATCCGGGGCCGCTGTTGGGGACGCCGCCGGCATTCGACCACAGTCTGTTGCTGCGGTCGGGCAAAAAGCTCCATCCCGCGGCCGTCATTTATGATGCGCAGAGCGGGCGGCGGCTGGAAATCCTGACAACCCAGCCTTCCGTACAGTTTAATAACGGCTCGGGATTTGATGGTTCCGAGATGGGCGCGGAAGGGGTGCCTTATCAGCGTGGAGACGGGTTCGCGGTGGAGACGCAGCATCTGCCGGACAGTCCCCATCATAATAATTTTGCAGCAACTGTATTGCGGCCTGATGATTTTTTCTTTGAAGGTACTGAATATATGTTTTCCGTGAAGAAAAATAACAAATAAATACGGTTTTATATTGACTTTATTTGAGAAATTTTTTAGCAATTGTATTGTCAAATACTGCCGTTACTTTTGGTTTTGCTCCATTTGTATCCCTGACCTTTTTGGGGTGCTTCCCCCCGTTTCTCCGAATTGATCAGGCTTTGCACGTTTGGCGTGGTTGCTCGCTCTCCCTGAGCGGGTATTCCTTCCCTACTTGGAGCAACCAAGCGATTGGTTGCTCCTTTTTTATGGAGTGGGGGCGGTGAAATTGTAGCCGGGAGGTCACAGATGTCAGGCCACCTGAGGGGAGGCTTGTCCAATATCAATCGTGATATGGACGTGGACTCCGCTTCGGCCTATCCTACAATGTGGGAGGCCCATAGGGTCGGTTGTGAGTCGCGCCAGATAAAAAACGAGCCGGTAAAATCGTCGATACAACCCGGTAGCGGTTGAATGGCTGGTAATAAGCTCGATATGGAGAGGCGTCGCGTGTGCAAGGCCTGGTAAATGACGTTCGCTCCAAAAAGCGATGATGACACTGAAAAAGGGACGTCGTTCGAATATCTTTCGCAAAGATATCGCGAGCCGCTGACACATTTTTTCCAGCGCCGCATCGGCTCGGCAGCCGAGGCGGAGGATCTGACCCATGACGTATTCGTACGGTTGTTGCGGCGTGTCAGTGGCGAGCCGATCGAAGACCCCGAAGCCTTCCTGTTCCGGACGGCAATGAATCTGCTTCGGGATCGCGCCAAACGCCGGGGAACGGCAAACCGCAACGCAACGGAAGTATTCGATCGTCACGAAAAATTTGAGGCTTTATCGCCCGAGCGCGTCCTTCTGGGGAAGGAGTTGCTCAAGAGCGCCATGGAGGCGCTTGATGAACTGGACGAACGGTCGCGGGATATCTTTATTTTGAACCGCGTGCAGGGCATGAAGTACGGCGAAATCGCACAGCGATACAGCCTGTCTGTAAGCTCGGTCGAGAAGATCGTCGTCAAGGTTTTTGCGTATGTCCTCCGGCGACGGACGGACAAATGATTCTCAAGGTTGGCCATTGACCGTGTTTGACAAAGAAACCGAAGCCTGTGAACAGGCGGCCGCGTGGGTCCTGCGCTTGCGAGACAGCGAAGACTCCGACGAGGACTTGAAGGCGTTTGCCGACTGGCTGGCGGCGGACGAGACGCATCTGTCGCTGTTCAACGACGCCGAAGCCCTGATGGACGCCCTGCAAGGTAACGAGGCAGAACCGCGCCTCATGGAACTGCAGAAGTCCGCCCTGGATCGCGCGCCGCCGGAAAAGAGACCTCTGGCTTCGCCCGGCCGTCGTCAGTTCCTGGCCGCTGCGGCTGCGGGTATTGCGGCTGTCGGTGTCGGGTTCCTGTGGTGGACCAGAAGCGGCGGTAAGAGCGAAACCTTTGCCACCGGCATTGGCGAACAGCGGGACATCCAGCTGGCAGATGGCTCACAGGTGAAGCTGGACGCCCTGACAACTTTGAAAGTGGCCTATTCCCCGGGCCAGCGGCGGCTGCAGCTCATGAGTGGCCGGGCTTTCTTCAAGGTGGCCAAGGACAAGAACCGGCCGTTCAAGGTCGAGGTGGATGCCCGCAATGTTGTCGCCCTCGGAACCGCGTTCAGTGTTGAGCGCGCGGCGCATGGCATGACGGTGGTGTTGCACGAGGGCCGCGTCGCCGTGTCGGACCCTGCCCAGGCCCAGCCGATCGAGATGGCTCCCAACCAGTTGCTGGTGTTGCAGGACAATACGCCGCCTGAGTTGCTGAAGGCCGTGAACATCAATCGGGCGCTGGCGTGGCGCGATGGTCAGATCGTCTTCGACAATGTATCGCTGGGCGAGGCGATTGTCCGTATGAACGCCTATTCGAAAACGCAGATTGAAGCTTCCGCGGCGGGCGCTGCCGGCGCTCACATGACGGGTTTGCGCGTGTCTGGCGCCTTTACGGCGGGCGACTCGAACGGGTTTGCCGAGGCCATGGCGGCTTATTTCAATTTGAAAATCGTCCGCGATAACGGAAAGATCATCTTGAAACCAGAAGGAAAATCCTGACAAGGTTTTCAAAATGAAATGCAGGTGCAGTGGTAGGCTGTAACCTGAAGAAAAAGAAACCCGGGGAGGCAATCTGTGAGGAAGGGCGCGCGTTGGTCGTCTAAGCTCGCCGCCATGCTCACCCGGGCGTTTTTACTCTCGGGCGTGCCGCTTGTTGTCGCGACCTCTGTGGCGTATGCGGCGCCCCTGGCCCGGCCAAATTTTGATATCAAGGCAGGCAGTCTGGCCGAGGAATTGCGCGCCTTCGCCGAACAATCGCAAGCCCAGGTCCTTTACACGCCAGGCATTGTTGACCATCGGCGCGGCCAAGCGGTGAAGGGGCAGTATTCGCCTGCCGAGGCGCTGGACCGCTTGCTTGGGGGCACCGGCTTGCGGTTTATTCTGACGCCGCAGAATGTTTTTCTGGTTTCCGCCGAAAGCGCAAAATCGTCCGTCGTTGAAGTGCCGGCTGTTGCGCAGCCTCAGGCCGCGCCTCAACAGGCCCCGCCAGAAATGTCTCAGACGGTGGTCATTACAGGGACAAAAGGTCCGGGACCCGTGGCGCCGGCTTCAGTGGCAACAACCTCGACGCCGGTAAAGGATCTGGATCGCGTTCAGGTGCGCGATTTCGACGACCTTATCCGCATCGCGCCGTCGATCACCATTTCCAAGACGACGCAACCGGCCAATAATTCCATCAATATTCGTGGGGTCGGCACCTATGCCTACAGCGTCGCCACCGAGTCCAGCGTTGCCGTCGTCATCGACGACATCCCTCAGGCCTTCCAGGCGGCCGCGTTTTCGGCGCTGGTCGACGTCAAGCAGGTCGATATCCTGAAGGGGCCGCAGGGCACGGCCAGCGGCAGATCGGCGTCTTCCGGCATTGTGAGCATCACCACCCAGCCCGTCAGCCGGGTCTTCTCCAGCCAGATGCGCAGCACGGTCACCGACGACCGGGAATACAGGCTCCAGGGCATGGTGTCCGGCCCGATTACACCGACGCTCGGATTCCGCCTAGCCGCCAATTACAGCAGCTACCAGGGCAATATCTTCAATCTGGCGACAAAGCATTGGCTGAATGGCCAGATCGATCGCACGGTGCGCGCCAAGCTGGAATGGCAGGCGTCACCTGACCTGACATTGACCTTTTTGCCCTATGCAAACGCGACGAAATCGTCCTGCTGTGTCGGCGCGGAAGTGTTTGTCAGCCCCGGCCTGACCTACGCTCAGGCTGGTATTCCGCAGTCGGTCATTCTGGCAGGCATAAGGCCAAACAAGGACAATCGGCTGATCCGGATGGATGTCGACGCCACCGGCGACGCCACTGACTACGGAGCCGGTCTAAAAGCCGTGCGTCAGTTCAAGGCCCTGCGCTTCACCGCCATGGCGTCATACGAGAGATACAAGCTTGTCGACATGCAGGATGCCGACAGCAGTGCATTTGATTTTTCAACGATCGTACCCGGCGCCAGGACAGGGGGCGCAGCCGTGGGCGGCTTTTTCAAGATCGATTCCGTCACTGGCGAGCTCAAATGGACCTCGCTTGATGGCGCCCGGGTGCAGTATGTCGCCGGCCTTGTTTTCAACGAGACGAGGGCGCGGCGCTTTTTCGTCCGCGGATCTAATGCGCTGGAAACCTATGGGGCGGTCCAGACCCTGCCGACGACAAATTCGACCTTTTACTCGTCCTATCTGTCTGACGCCGTCACGCGCAACGTCGCTGGTTACGCGCAGGCCACGGTACCGGTCACGGAACGGCTCAAGGCGGTTGGTGGATTGCGCATCAACCGCCAGGACATCAGCTATACCTTTGATGATTTCGGCAACGGCATTACCTTTGGCGCCCCCCGATGTTCGTCCGCCAATCCATCGCTGCCGATCAGCACGTGCAATGCCGACACGGCGGTTTCGGGGCGTTTGGGTGTCTTCCGCACCGGCCCCCGTTCGATCTGGTTTGCCAACTACACGCGGGGCGCCAAGGGGCTGGCCTATGATCTGACCAGCACCCTGACCATCCGCACGCCTATTCAGAGCGGTCCGGACAAAGGCCTGCCGTTTGGCGATGTGATCGCGGCCCGGCAACCGGTGCGGCCGGAAATCGTCGACAATTATGAGGCTGGCTTCGGGCGGACCTTCTTTGACCGGCGGACGGCTGTGAAAGTCACCGCCTTTTCCGAGATTTTCCGGCATTTTCAGGCCCAGAGCCACGACTTCGCCACAGGGATCAACATCCTGAACAGCATCGGTAAGGTGTCGTCGCGTGGCATGGAAGCGGAGGTCTCTTCTGCGCTGGGAGAGCACTTCGGCATGAAGGGCGCCATGACCTATAACGAAGCCGTCATGGTCAACTTCCCCAATGCGACCTGTTTCCCAAGCCAGACGGTAAGCGAAGGCTGTATCGGCGGGCTTCAGGACCTGTCCGGCAAGCCCTTGTTCAATGCGCCGCGCTGGAATGCCAATCTGGATTTTACCTACGAAGGATCGGCGCGAGGGCAGGTTCGCCCATTTGCGACGCTTGGCTACCGCTGGCAATCCAGCGTAATCTTCAATCTGCTCCAGGACCCGGATTCCGTCCAAAAAAGCTATGGCCTGCTGAACCTGTCCGGCGGGTTACGTGCGCCGGGCTGGAGCATCACCCTGTTCGTTCAGAACCTCTTCGACCAGCGCTATGCGCTCACCCGGTCCCGCGATGTCCAGTGGAATCTGGACGCGAATGCTCAGCCGCCCACGGACTCCTATAGCTGGAAACCGGGGCGGGACAGCCGCCGCTATGTCGGCTTGCGCCTGACCGCGGCCTACTGATCCACCCGGCGGGCGCCGGATCTCTTATCCTCATTTTCAAGTTTTTTCGCTGCGGGTTGTGGATTGGCGAAGTCATCGCGTCATTACGGGAAGACGGCCGTTATGCGTTCCGGTGCCTCACCGGACGAAAGGCGGGCGAAATAACAAAAGTGACAGGGACATCGCACCGAATGACTTCTCAGATCGCCAGACGTAGTTCGGTGGCAGTTCCCCTCGTTTTGACGCTCATGGCCGTGGCGTCGGCGCACCCGGCGCAAGCCGCGGAGCCGGCTTATAACGACATCGTCAGCAATCGCATATTGCCTCAGGAAGGTGTGTTGCTGGACCAGCTGGCTGCCAAGGGACGCGACCTGACGATTGACGGCACGCCGGTGTTCAACGGCAGCGACAAATTCTTGCCGGGTAAGATCGCTATTGGCCTCGTCGACTATCTGGTGACTTTGCCGCCGAACGATCCGCGCCTGACGGGCTATCTGGCTGAATTTCGCAAGGTTGCAAAGCTGACGGCCGATGATGCCAACGATACCTGGGGCGCCTACTACTATATCCTTGCCCTGCGTAAGCTGCGCGATGCCGGCCTGCTGGATAAGGCGGTGGACCGTCTGACGCTGGCCAAGCTGCGCGTACGTCTGGATTGGCGCATGTTTGTCGATCCGGACACCTATGAACTGATTGACCACCCCAACAATTACTATGTCGTCGCCTTGGGGATCGCCCGGCTGCGCCATCAGATGGGCTGGGAAGACGAAAGCGGCGCCAATGCGCTCTACGCCAAGGTGGCCGAACATTACCTGAAATATTCCGGGGAGTTCGGCTTTGCCGACGAGACGGACGGCGAGGGGCGCTTCGACCGGTACAGCGTGCTTCTGGCGGGCGAACTGTCGAACCACTACCTCGAAACAGGTGGTAAGCCGCCGAAGGAAGTTCTGGGTTGGCTGCGTAAGTCTTCGGACGTCATGCTGCAGAGGATTCATGCCGACGGAGCCGGTTTCGAATATGGCCGTAGCCTGGGGCCCTATTCTGAAACGGCGATCATCGAGACCCTGACGGCGGCGGCACGCCTGGACGTCCTGACCGCTGACGAAAAGGCCCTGGCCTACGCCTACGCGTCCCACGCCGCCCAGCGCTATGTTGATTTCTGGGTCAATCCGAAGACGGGTTCGGTCAATCTCTGGGACGACGGCCGGCGCACCGATGCCTATCGCGGCAAGTTCCGGATTCTGGGCGAAAACCTGTCTCTGACGCACCAATACGCCTACACTAACGAAGCGTGGAATGGCCTGGGTTATCGCGACAAACCGGCCATGAGCAACTTCCAGGCGGCCATCAACAAGCTGCCGGCGCAGAGCGTCACCTGGTTCGCCAAGGGCGACTATGATCGCTTGCTGCTGACCCGGCGCGACAAGGGGCATATCATTAGCTTGCCGCTGATCAATGGCGGTGCGTCCCAGCACGACCACAGCCCGTATTTTCCGATCCCGCATTCCCGCGGCATGTTGTCCGGCGTAGCTGACGGCAGCGCGCCGCTGCTGGTGCCGCAATTCAAGCTGAAGGACGGCTCGGTTCTGATGCCGTTGGCCTACTTCCGTGACGCCAAGGTCGTGACCCAAGGGGCAACGACGACAGTATCTTACCGTCAGTCGGAAATGGACAAGATGGGCGAAGACGCCCCCATCGCCGACAATCGTCTGTCGGTTACCACGACCTACAGCTTCTCCCCCGGCCGCATTGTGCGCAAGGACGTCTTCGTGCCGAAAGCGCCGCTGGACGTAAGCGCGATCACCATGGAGTTCGCCAGCTTCTCGAAGAGCGCGAAACTTGCCGGATCGACGGTGAACTTCGATCAGGGCGCGGTGACCTCTTTCTCGGTTACGGGGCTGCCGTGCACGGTGCGTGCGCTGAATAACGACCGCGAATACGAAGCCGACTTCGGTGCCATGGCATCCCTGGTGACGTGCACCTCGGCTGCGCCTCAGAAGATGGTGCAACCCTTTACCCTGACCTGGACAATGACATACGGCGAGGACCGATAACCACGAAGGCAAGATTATAACGGGTAAAAGCCCGAAAATGCCAGAACGCTAACAGATTACTTCTTAGTCCGACTAAGTATTGATCGGAATCGGGATTGTATTGCAAAAATTTCCAAACCGGCACGAATATAAATTGTGCCGGATAATGTTATTGTGAATTTTATACTTATTTTTACTGTTGTAAAAAAGACATAAGTTTATATTGATGATTTTATTGTTTAAAAATAGGCCAATCAATTCATTGACTCATAAAATTTATTAGATCTAATATTTGCAAAAGACAAATCGTGCCGGGCGCGTTTTTACGCAAAGAGGGTCCGGCCCCAAAGAATTGGACGGGGACTATGCATAATCGTCATGCCTTGATCGGCGCGCGCGCCGGCGTACGAGCCGCTGTGCGGCAAAAGCTCCTTTTGAGCACACTGCTGCCCTTGGCCGCGGTTATCGCGGCGCCAGCCATTGGCCAGAGCCTGCCGTCAGGCGGACAGGTTGTGTCCGGCCAGGCGAGCATCGACGCCCCTGTCAACGGTCAACTGACGATTGACCAGGCCTCCAACAAGGCGATCATCGACTGGGATGGCTTCTCGGTGGGCAAAGGCAACACCGTCCAGTTCAACAATGGCTCCGGGGCGACGCTGAACCGCGTCACCGGCACGTCGGTGTCCTCGATCGACGGGCTGTTGAGCGCCACCGGGTCGGTTTATCTGCTCAATCCCAACGGTGTTATCGTTGGCCAGAAAGGTGTGGTGAGTGTCGGCGGCACGTTTGTCGCGTCAACGCTCGGACTCGACAATGCCGGCTTCATGGCGGGCGGCGACCAGACCTTCGCCGGTAATTCGACAGCTTCGGTTGTCAATCTGGGTAAGGTTGGTGCGCTCGGCGGCAGCGTCGCGCTGATCGGTTCGAATGTGCGCAACGAAGGCTCGATCTCGGCGCCGAACGGGACGGTCGGCCTGGTCGCCGGCCATAAGGTCCTGATGCGTGACGCGGATCTGGGCGGCAATTTCCTGGTCCTGAGCGGCGGCTCCGATACAGCAGCCGGCAATACCGGTGCGGTCGACGCTGCCGCCGTCCGGCTTCAGGCGGAAGGTGGCAATATCTATGCGCTGGCCGGCAATACCGACGGCGTCCTGAAGGCCACGGGCATCAGTTCGCAAAACGGCAAGGTGTACCTGACGGCGGGCACCGGCGGTTCCGTTCAGGTCTCTGGCACGCAGATCTCGGCCAGTGGCGGTGACATCGCGCTGAGCGGCAAGACCATCGACGTGGCTTCCGACGTCCGTCTGGACGCGTCAGCGGCCCAGGGCGACGGTGGCCGTATCACGGCTATCGCCGATATGGCTGACGGCAGCCTGAATTTCCATGGCCAGGCGCTGGCGCGTTCCGACGCAGGTAATGGTGGTTTTGTCGAAACCTCAGGCGCCAACGTCAATTTCGACGGCGCCCGTGTCGACACCAGCTCAGCCCAGGGCAAGACCGGCGAATGGCTGACCGATCCGTTCGACCTGACCGTCGATTCGGCAGCCGCTTCGACCATTGCCACCAATCTGGCGACGACCAACGTCACGCTGCAAACAACGGCGTCGGGTACCAGCGGCCCGGGCACTGCCAATAGCGCCGGGTCCGGCGACATCACCATCAATGCGCCGATCAGCTGGGCCAGCGGCAACACGCTGACGCTCGACGCCTACCGCTCGATCAACGCCAATGCCAACCTGACCGTGAGCGGTGCGGGCGGCGTGGTGCTTAAAACCAATAACGGCGGCTCAGGCGGCGATTACAGCTTCAACGGCGGCAAGAGTCTGTCGTTCACCGGCGGTTCGGGTTCCGGGGCCAGTCTGACCATCAATGGCACGGTCTACACGCTTGTCTACTCGATGGCGCAGCTCGACCTCATCGATGGCACCGACCAGCAGGCAGGTACCGGAACGGCGGTAAGCGCCGGCGGAAATTACGCCCTGGCGGCATCGCTTGATGCTGCCGGTTTCACCTATTCAAAAGGCCTGGTTGGCACGGGCAGCTCGCTCTTCTTCAGTGGCGCGTTCACCGGTCTTGGCAATACGATTTCCAATCTGACGATCTCGCATGCCTCGAACAGCTCGCTGGGGTTGTTTGGTGCGATTTCCTCCGGCGCCACCATCCGTGACATCGGGCTGATCAGCCCGACGGTGACGCAGACGGCGGGTTCGGGTAACTCCTATGGTGCGCTTGTCGGGCAGGCCGTGAGCGGTTCGAATGTCATCAAGAATGTTTACGCCACCAACGTGAATGTTTCGGGTGCGCTCGATACCGGCGGTTTGATCGGCCGCCTGGATAGCGGCACACTTACCGGCGCGTTTGTCACCGGTACGGTAACCAGCAACGCCAGCTCTGGCACCAATGCGACGGGCGGTCTGATCGGCCGGTCGAAGACCGGTGTTGCCGCGGGCGCGTTCCAGGTCAGCAATGCCTATTCGACCGCTAATGTTACAGCGGCAACCGGCAGCGCGGTTACCTATATCGGTGGTCTGGTCGGCGACGTTGCCAGTGGCGGCTCAACCCTGTTCGGCAGCTTCAATAACGTCTATTCAACCGGTACCGTGACCGTGAGTTCCGGTGCAACCGTCACGGCCGAGGGTGGTTTGTTCGGTCGCTTTGGCAGCAGCGCATCGTCGCTGGCTTCGGTCAGCAACGCCTTTTCCTCCGGTGCGGTAGTCAACAACGGCACGACGACCAGCGTCGGCAAGGTGCTCGGCTCGCGGTTCTCCGGCAGCCTGGTGTCTGGCGCCAGTACGGCAACCAATCCAACCGCGACGGTTTTCTACGCTTCGAACGGCAGCGCTGGCCCAACCGCTGCCTCGGGCGGCGCCGTCGCCAATTCGAACGGCATTGGCTCGCAAACAACCGCGCAGTTGCAGGCCCTGAACTTCGATGCCACGCAGTGGGCGACCAATTCGGCGCTTGGCCTTTATCCGTTCCTGACCAGGTTTGCCGCGACCAACACGGTTGCCGGCATCGCCACCACAACGGGCGGAGCGAACGCCGCCAATGTTGCGGTCAAGATCTACGCCAACGGCGCGCTGCTTAGCACGGCGACCAGCGCCGGCGACGGTAGCTATAGCTACAACTATCTGACTCCCCTGGGTAATGCGGCGACCTACAAGATCGGCGCGACCCTGACGCTGAACGGTGACAGCTCGCTCACGGGGGCCAGCTTCACCGACGGGGCGACAAGCGCGTTCAACGTCGCTTCCGGCACATATGCTTATACCACCAAGGCAACAGCCTATTCGACCTTGGCCAGCGACCTGTCGTCGACCTTCGGCAGCGACTATGCGGGCCTCGCTTCGGCGCAGCCGGCGGGCAAGCTCAAGGTGCTGGCCGCTAACGCATTCACCGTCGACCAGGCCATCAGCCAGACCGGCGCCGTGCTCATCCAGGCGGCAGGCGGTGACCTGACAGTCGCTTCCGGCGGGTCGGTGTCATCGTCGGCAACTGGCGACGCGATTGTTCTGGCCGCCAATGGCGCGTTCAAGAACAATGGCACAGCCGCTTCGGTCGCTGCATCTGGCGGGCGCTGGCTGATCTACAGCCAGGCTTTCAATGACGCGGCCAATCTGGCTTCCGGGGATGTGACCGGTGGGCTTACGGGCAAGTCGTTCTACAATGATGCCTACAACTTCACGACCTCGTCGTTCGCGTCCGCGCCAAATTCCGGCAACCGCTTCGTGCACGGCTACGCGCCGACCCTGACCGTATCGGCGGCGACCAAGTCGGTGGTCTATACCGGCGCGGCCCAGACCGACACCTTCAGCGCAACCGGCTATCTGTCCGTAGCGGACCAAGCCGCGGACAGCCTGACCGGCGCGGTCGGCGGCATGACCACCTCAAGCAAGAATGTCGGCACCTATACGCTGACGCCGACGGGCAGCCTGGTGTCCGACGAAAACTATGGCATCACTTTTGGCGGGGCGGGCGTCCTGACGATCACCCCGGCCGCCCTGACGCTCACCGCCGTAAGCGACTCCCGGGCCTATAACGGTACGACGTCGTCGACAGGTGCCCCCACGCCGTCAGGTCTGAAGGGTACCGATACGGTCACGGGACTGAGTCAGTCGTTCGACAGCCCGAACGCGGGGACGCGCGTCCTGTCCGTCAATGCCGGTTACACCCTGAATGACGGCAATGCCGGCGCCAACTACACAGTCAGCACGGTGACCGCCGGCGGCACTATCAACGCGCTCGGCGTGACCGGTGTGAACTGGCTGGTGGCCAATGCCTCGTCCACCTACGGCACCCTGCCGGTGCTGGGTGCGGTCACCCTGACCGGCGTGCTGAGCGCGGACGTGGGCCAGGTGCAAGGCACAGCCGGCCTGTTTTCGGGCTCCACGCAGATTACACCGACGGCCACGACCGGAGTCGGGACCTATTCGGAGCAAGTCACCGGTCTGACCGGCAGCAAGGCCAGCAACTACTTCCTGCTGGCGTCGGGGAACACGGCGGGCGTCTACATCATCAACCCCAAGGTTTTGACGGCATCGCTGATCGGATCGGTTACCAAGACCTATAACGGCTCAATTGCGGCCAGCCTGACGTCGGGCAATTACAGCCTGTCGGGCGTGCTCGCCCGTGACACGGTCAGCCTGAATACGGCTGCCACCGGAACCTACGACAACAAGAACGCCGGCTCGGGCAAGACGGTGAGCGTGGCGGGTCTGTCGCTGGCTGGTACCAGCGCCGGCAACTACACCGTCAACAGCAGCGCTTCCGCCGCCATCGGGACGATTAACAAGGCGGCGATCACGCTCGGCCTGGTCGGCACGACAGGCAAGACCTACGACGGCACGACGTCTGCGGCTCTGACGGCGGCGAACTATGCACTGACAGGGGCGGTGGCTGGCGACAATGTCACCGTCGCAGGTGGGACCACGGGTGCCTATGCCGACGCCAATGCCGGCACGGCCAAGGTGGTCAGCGTGTCCGGCCTGAGCCTGTCAGGCACGGACGCGGGCAACTACACCGCCAACGCGACGGCATCCGCTGCGATCGGCGCCATTTCCAAGCGGTCAATCGCCGTCCAGGGAGATGCTCTGTCCAAGAGCTTCGGCCAAGCCGATCCGGCCCTGACCTACCACCTGTCCTCCGGCACTCTGGTTACGGGTGACAGCCTGACCGGTGCCCTGACGCGCGATGCAGGTGAAACACCGGGCGCCTATGCCGTCACCCAAGGCAGCCTGGCGGCGTCATCGAACTACACCATGGCCTTCACTCCCGGCAGCCTGACCGTCCAAAGCTCGGTACCGATGCAGGACAATGTCCTGCCGGTTGAGGCTGCCGATCCGGGCGTCCGGTCCTGGAGCTTCGATTACAACGCTGGCCTCGGCAAGAGCGGCAAGAAGCCGAAGAGCCGGCGATCGGCCTGCGATACGGATGCGGCATCCGATGCCTGCGCCAATACGCCTTATCCGACCAACCAGAATGTGTCGTCCTTCATCAAATTCTCGGGTCTCTAAATCATGAAAAAGAACACGCACACCCGCGCCATGAACGGACGCCTCTACGGTTGCGCCCTGTCCGCCATCGCCTTCGTCGCCATGGCTGCCGGTCAGGCCGGCGCCCAGGCGGTCGAACACAACGCCCCTTCGGTGCCGTCGGGCAGCAATGTCCTGGTCGCGCCGCCCAACCTGCCGTCGGCCAGCCAGGACAACACGCCCCTGGGCGGCAGCTTGCGCGCCGTGGTCATCCTCAACACCACCGACGAGCTGAAAAGCCATGTCGATAGCGGCATCGACCTGGGGACCGGCACCCGTCTGAGCGGCGACAACGCCATCCAGAAAGACCTGTCGCGCTATCTGGGCAAGCCGATGTCGCGCAAACTGATTGCCGACCTCGAAGCGACGATCGCCCGGCACTACCGCGCCGCAGGTTATCCATTTGTCTCGCTGTCGACGCCGGAACAGGAAATCTCCGGCGGCGTTCTTCAGGTCCGGGTGATCGAGTTCCAGGCGGGCGACATCACCGTGCGCGGCGCCAAGTCCGAAGGGGTGGCATCGGACATCCAAAAAAACGTCCGTCAGCAAAGCGGTGCGCCGATCAATGCGCCGGAGCTGAACCAGGATCTGACCTGGCTCAACCGCTATCCGTTCCATCAGGTGCAGGCAGTCTTCACGCCCGGCAAGGCGCTGGGCGTCAGCGATCTGGCCCTGGTCGTCAACGACGTCAAGCCTTGGCAGGTCTACGCCGGCGTCAATAACTACGGCTCGCCGGCGACCGGCACGACGCGATTCCTCGTTGGCGGTACGATCGGCAATCTGCTGGGGCGCAACAGCCTGCTGTCCTATCAGGCGACCAGTTCTTCGGAGATCGGCAAGAGCAATTCGCCCTATTTCAGCAATGCCTTGAACTACAGCCTCCCGGTCGGAAAGCGTGGCCAGATCGAAGCCAGCTTTGACGACGTGCGCAGCTATCAGACGCTCGATCCGTTCGCCGTACGCACGGTTGATACGGGCCTGACGGCTGGATACCGGTTTGGCCTGGCGTCCTCGAAGGATATGGGCCTGACGGATGTGCGCCTCGGCGTGGAAACCCGCCGCGAGAAGGGCAAGACCTACTTCAACGGCGTCGGCGTCTTCGATGCGACGATGAATATCTATCAGCTCTATGCCGGCCTGCATCATACCAGCCCGGGCCAGCGGAACCGCGGCTTTGACGTCGCCGTTCATTACAGCCCCGGCAACGTCGATACGGACAACAGCTCGGCCAACCTGCTCAGCTATTCGCAGGGACGTGTGAAGTCTGCCAGCTACAGCTACCTGACCGCCAGCTATGATGGCGCATGGGCGCTGTCTGACACCGTTCTGTTCAAGACCGCGATCATGGGGCAGGTCGCCAGCGCGCCTCTGCCCCGCACGGAACAGGCCGGTCTGGGCGGCGCTTACCTGGTGCGCGGCTATTCCCTGGATGACGGCGCGTTCGATACCGCCATGGTTATGCGCAACGAACTGCGGATTGCGCCGGGCGCCTATGGTACGGGCAGCGTCAATCCGTACCTGTTCCTCGACCTTGGCCAAGGCCGCGACCAGTTCACCAAGGCCAACCGCGGTATCGCCTCGACCGGTGCCGGTCTGAATGTCCAGATGACGCAGCATGTCTCCGCCAATCTGGACGTTGCCTGCGCTCTGCGTAACGGCCTGAGCACCCGAACGGGCAACTGGAATCTGCACGCTGGCCTGAGCGTCGGTTTCTAGGCCGGCGCCATGTCTCCAAAGCTTTGTTTCACGCTTTTGCTTGTGACCGCCGCTGCCATAACGAGCTGTGGCGGCGGCTCATCCGGTGGCGGCGGGGCAGGGGCGTCGGTTTCTTCCGTTGCCTCGTCTTCGGCTTCGAGCGCCTCCAGTTCGTCCTCGTCCAGCACATCGAGTGCGGGGCCGCAATATCCTGCCGATGTTCTCACTTTGCAGTCCTGGAAGCTTCAGCTACCCACCGGTCCCTCAAACGCGTCTACCGAGATCAGTCAGCCGACACTGGCGACCTATTCGAACAGTCCGTGGTTTACGCTCAACGGCGATAAGTCCGCGGTGCTCTTCCGGGCCAACGCCGGCGGATCGCGGACCAGCACCAACACGGCCTATTCTCGTAGCGAACTGCGGGAAATGTCGGCGGGGGGCAATACCGTGGCGGCATGGGACTGCATGGGCGCCACCCGTAAGCTGCACATCGAGCAGGTCCTCACCCACACGCCGGTGATCAAGGCCCAGGCCTCGATCGGTCAGATCCATGATCAGACCAACGACAATCTGATGCTGTTCTACCGTGGGCCTTCCACGGCCAACGGCACCACGGATACCGGTTCGATCGAGGTCTATTTCAACGATCACGCGATCAACATGGTGCTCGACACGGCTTACCATCTCGGCGATCGCATGGCGGTCGACGTCAGTGTCGCCACCGGCATGGTGACGGTCCACTATCAGAACCTCACGACGGGCAAGACGACGGACGTCGGTCCGGTCAGCCTCACGGGGACGATCGGGCAATGCTATTTCAAGGCCGGTGTCTATGTGCAAAGCTGCAGCACGACCGACAGCAATGGCAACACCAATACCGAATGCGTGGCCAAGAATTTCCCGCGCTATGACACGGCCGACGCCTATGCCGAGCTGGCGGTGTCGCGCGTAACGCTCAACTAGACAGTCTTTTGATAACGTCCGGCGAAACGGACTTCCAACTTAGGTAACGGCGATGAAACTGACCCTGAAGACATTTCTGACCGCCACGGCCATCAGCCTGCTGGCCTTGTCCGATGCCGGCGTCGCGAACGCCGCCTGCCGTGCCGCTGACGGCTATGCCGCCGATTTTCAGGGCCGTCGCGTTTTCTTGCTCCATCCCGAAGCGCTTGAGGCGATGAAGGCCCGGTTGCTGGCCAATCCGCAGGACCCGGCTTACGTCAAGCTGATGAAGGACGCGGACGCCGCCATGAGCAAAGGCCCGTGGACCGTAACCAGCAAGTCCCGCGTCCCGCCGAGCAAGGATATCCACGACTATGCCAGCCTGGCGCCCTACTGGTGGCCGGATCCGTCCAATCCGAGCGGGCCCTATATCCGTAAGGACGGCAACATCAATCCGGAGCGCGCCACGGACGCCTTCGACGTCACCAAGCTCGAAGCCATGACGATGAACGTCGAAGCGCTTGGCTACGCTTACTACTTCACCGGCGATGCCAAATATGCCGAGCGCGCGGCGATGTTCATCCGCGTCTGGTTCCTCGACCCGCAGACCCGCATGAACCCGAACGTCAATTTCGGTCAGAACGTGCCCGGTGTGTCGAACGGTCGGGCAGAAGGCGTCATCGACATGTCTCGCATGGCGCGTGTCATCGAAGCCGTCGGCCTGATGGCCCCGTCGGGCGCTCTCAAACCTGAAGAACAAAGCGGCTTGCAAGCCTGGTTCGGCGATCTGGTGACCTGGATGGGCAAAAGCCCGGTGGCCAAGGAAGAGCGCGATGCCAAGAACAATCACGGCACGCACTATGATCTTCAGTACGTTCACTTCGCCATGTTTGCCAACCAGCCGGATGTCGCCTTGAAAACGCTCAAGGCCTTCGCGAAAACGCGTATCAATACGCAAATCAAGCCCGACGGCAGCATGCCGCTGGAACTGACGCGCACGCGATCGCTGCACTACGTCACGGATAATGCCTCGGCCATGTTTGACGTAGCCGCGCTGGGCGAATGCATGGATGTGGATCTCTGGTCCTACGAAGGGCCGCAAAAGCAGGGGCTGCGCATCGCCGCGGACTTTCTGGCTGACTATGCCGGCCGCGAACGCGAATGGAAGTGGCAGGAAATTTCCATGAACCCGGAAGACCTGTACGAAGCGCTCCTGAAGGCTGCTAACGGCTTTGAAGATCCTGACCTTGGCGCAAAGGCGCGCATCTATTCCTCGAGCCTGGCGGCTTCGCGCATCAATATCATCAATGCGCTGTTGCCCGTCGCGATGCCCAAGTAGCGGTACATAGGTCAGGCCGTGGATTTTGACCGGTTAAGGTAACGAGACTGTCCGCTATGCTTCTAGGCGCCAATGCCCACCGGATTAGCTTCCGGGCTGGATATAGGGCGTCCGGCCGAAGAAGGCGCGTTCCCTGCCGCGTGGGTCGTCTTCCATGCGCGCCGGGACGTCCATGATAAGGGTCTGGCGGTTCGGCAGGCTATAGGGCGTCCACTTCGGCAGCTTATCGATGTTCGGACTGCCGGTGCGGGCAAAGGCGGCGAACGAGTCGCTCATGATGTCCGCCATGGCCTGGGCCGTAGGGCCTTCCGCCACCGCGCCGGGCTGGTGGATATTGTTGAAGACCAGCGGAATGTCGGACGTGTGATAGGCGCCGCGCTTGCCGCCCTCGACCGTGCTGGCCCAGTTCAGCTGATAGACATAGGCCGGCACGGAGCGGGCGCGGGCTTCGGCCTCCATAACCGCGCCGCGCCATGAGCGGCCGGCGGTCGTTGCGGCGAAGAAGACGTCGCTGGCGGAATAGTTCGGATAAAGGTCGCGATAGAAGGCGATGACGGTGTGGGGCTCAAGGTCCAGCTGCGACCGGGCGTCTTCCAGCTTGGCCGGCAATTGCTCCCAGGTAAGTGCGAAATTGGCCGGGTCCTTGCCGTAGAAATAGCGGGTCTCATCGTGCGTGTTGCCGATGATCATCGGAATGTCGTCCGACTGCGATGGCGCGTCCGGCCAGAACGGATTGCGCGTCAGGGTGCGCTCATCGAGAACGGGCGCCCAGGCCATGCCGCCCGACTGCAGGACCGGATCGGGCGTATCCAGAGCCTTGAGAAGGGCTGCCGTCGGCAGAGTCTGGATCTGGGAGGCCGTCTGTTCGGTCAGCCCCAGCGCCTTCAGGAACGCCAGGGCGCGCTGCTTGGCGTGCAGGTGGCTGGCCGCCAGCACCTGCTGTCCGCTCATCGAGGCCACGCGGTGGAACAGGCCCCGGGCTTTCGGCATGGCCATCAGGGTGGCGCACTTGGCGCCGCCGCCGGACTGACCGAAGATCAGAACCCGGCCGGGATCGCCGCCGAATTCGGCAATATTGTCGTGCACCCACTGCAAGGCCAGAATGAGATCAAGCTGGCCCGCATTGCCGGAGTCCGCGAGCTGCGGCAGGAACGGCGCCAGATAGGTGTAGCCGAACGCGTTAAGCCGATGATTGACGGTGACGACGACGACATCGTTGCGCCGGCACTGGTTTGCGCCGTCGTACAAGGCGTTTGAACCTGAACCGCTCGAATAGCCGCCGCCGTGGATATAGACCATCACCGGCCGTTTGCCGTTATCACGCAGGGCTGGGGTCCAGACGTTGAGGAACAGGCAGTCTTCGCTGACCGGCTGGCCGTCGGCAACGCCGGACTGCGGGGCGGATGCAGCGTAGGCCGTGGCTTTCTGCACGCCTGCCCACGGGGTCGGAGCGGCCGGCGGCATGAACCGGCGCGCCGTGGTGTCGGCGCCGTAGCGGATGCCTTTGAAGGTGTGGATGCCTGTGTCGACATAGCCTTCCACCTTGCCGGCGTGCGTGGTCGCCACGGTCGCCAGGCCGTTCATCGAAGCGGCGGATGCCGGCGCGCCGGCAATAACGCCTACGGTCGCGCTTGCAGCCAGCAGGCCCAGAACGTCTCGGCGACGGGCAAGACTATTGCCAGAGATCCGATCCGGGCCTTGCCCGAAAAATGTTACGGCTTTCATTGGCTTAACTCTGCATAAGAGGCCGGTTTTGCCTCAGGGCTTCACATCGATGATCACGCGCTTGTAGCGGGTCAGGCGCGGCGTGCCGTGATCGGTGACGGCCAGGATGATGTGCATGGTGCCGGCATTGGTTCCGGGGGCAATGCGGTTTGTCTTAACAGTCAGCCACGCCTTAGGCTGGTCATCGTCGTT
The DNA here is from genome assembly GCA_048497915.1 of Pseudomonadota bacterium. Classification (GTDB taxonomy): domain Bacteria; phylum Pseudomonadota; class Alphaproteobacteria; order Caulobacterales; family Caulobacteraceae; genus Asticcacaulis. Next base: position 51,874 of record JBEHYZ010000025.1, on the reverse strand, counting down.
GATGTCGAGCTTCACGCCGGTGTTGGAGCTCATCATGCCGCGGGTGCCCGCTTCTTCGTAAGCGAACCACTGATATGACAGCGTGTTGCCGTCGGGATCGGAAGAACCGACGGCGCTCAGATCGACGCGCTGACCGGGTTTGGCGACGATATATTCGGGCGTCTCCAGTTTCGGCACCGGAGGATGGTTTGCCTTGCTTGGAGGGAGTACGGTCCAGTCCATCCGCGCAGCGAAGTCATTCTGCACGGCCGTCCGCCAGCGCCACACAGTGGCGTGGGTGCTGGTATGCCATTCGCCGTCGTTGCCAAACACCTCATCTTCGGCCGTGGTGTAGATCGGCCGTGTTTCCGGCGCGTAAAAGCCTTTCAGTGTGCGTGGCGTATAAAGCTCGTACCGGCCACCCCAGCCGCCCCATTCCGGATGGTCCGGATTGTTCAGGCCGTTGTTGAACAGGTAAAGAATAGAGGGCGTATCGCCTTCCATCTGGAATTTCCAGTTCGGGTATTCCGCGCCTAACACGCCCTTGCTGACAATGTTTTTGGTCAGCCACTCGTTGCTGACCAAATAGGAGTCGGCGCCGCCGAAGCGGCCGTGGAAATCGTCGCCGCCCATACCCATCCAGGTGCCCTGATGGAAGTTGACGCCAGGGTTGACGATGTAGAACAGGCCTGGAAATTCCTTCCGGATCCACGGGCCGGTATCGTCCTGATCGGAGATGGAGTAGACCCGCAGCTTGGCAACGAACCTGGCCAGCTCCGCTTTGGACCGCGTTTGGCGAACCTTCCACAAGGCCTGCGCCAGGACCGTCGGTCCGCCCCAGACCGTAACCCAGACGGGACGCGGATCATCGCGATCCACCGCCTTGATCAGCAGGTCGGAACCCGGCGAATCCTTGCCGGCGCCGACGCCTTCCATGCCATCGACCTTAAGGGCCTGGGAAATGCGGTCTTTCAAGTACTGGGCGCTGGGGAAGCCAGGTTCGTTGGCCTCAAGATTGTCGCGCACCTTTCCGTAGGCGTCGACGATTGCGCCGATCTGCTCCGGGAAGACGCCGTCGTGGTTCTTGGTCGCGACCAGCCCTTCGATGTCAACCTGATTGGCGTACACCATCAGGCGGGTCATGGTTTCGCGGTCATCCGGGTCGCCGCCGATGTCGGTCAGCACAAAAAGACGCGGCTTCGAGGCGGCCACCGGAACAACAGCATTCGCTGAAACGGGGTTGGACGTCTCCGCCGCGCTGACGGAACCTGCAGCCAGCGGTACGCCGGCGAGGCAAAGGCTGGCGCTCAAAAGCAGAGCGAGCGATTTCGAATGGGCCAAGGTCGTTTCCCTCTTTTTATAGTGCGCGATCCTATGGAGCACGCAGTCGGATTGCCGACTATTTGACCTGGACAATGCGGCAATCAGATAAGGAAGGCAATCTGATTGTTCGATTGTTTTCGGAAAAGGAAAAACCGAAAATAAACGAAAAAATCATCTGCGGAACACAGACGCGGATCTCTTCGAGTAAACTCCGCGTCCACGCCCAGGGGGGCCGTACCAGGGAAATCCACAGGGATATTGGCTTATTGATAATGCTTCGTCTGGGGCCAATAGGTCTGGAGAGGCGGTTTCATGTCTCGCAAAACGTAGATCGGCTGGTCCGTTTCGTATGGCATCGCATACGGACTATCGGTCCGTCCGGCGAGGGTGACCGATCGGAACAGGCTGGCATATTGCGCCGGCGTGCCGCCAATGATGATCACAACGCTGCCGTCATGCCCGCGCGGTCCCCACAGGAAATAGTTGTTGTGAGCGCTGATGGCCGGCGGCAGGCCCAGACGTTTTCCATAAATGTCGATGGCGGCGGCCTCGCCGTAATTGCTGCCGAAGAACAAAGCCCTGGCGCGGTCTTGCGGCGGCAGCGACCAATAGACCTCGGAGACCTTTGCCGCCATTTCAGGCCAGCCATGCATATCGGCAAAGACCTGCGGCAGCTTTCCCTGCGCCTGGTTCTCGCCTGCGGTGGAGGACGCTGACACGCCCAGTGCGGTGGAGTAACGGATGAACGCCTCTTCGGACATCACCGGAAGGGCGAACGGCGCAGTCACGGCGCCGGAAAGTGCGACCGCCACGAGAGCGCTGCCGCGCGCAGCCGCATTGGCTACCCACCTTTCGATCGCTATCGCACCCATCGCCAGAAGCGCCGGGTAAATCGATGTGATGTAAGACGCCTTGCCGTGGTTGACGACGAAAAAACCGAATAAAAGGACATAGGCGATAGGCAGGGCCCGGAACACCGCAAAGCGCGGCTTGCGTAATCCCGACCACAGACCTGACAGCCAGACCGGTGCTGCCAGGGGCCCCATCAGGATGAGCTGCTGCGTGAAGTAGCTCCACGGCGACAGCGCGATGTTCTTGCCGCTCACGCCCGCCTTGCCGAGTTCGAGAAACGGCCAGTCATGGGCCTGCTGCCAAAGAATGTTGGGCAGCACGATAACAGCGGCAAGCGCTGCGCCGGCATAGACCCATCCCTTGAGCAGAGAGGTGCGAAGCGTGGTCGCCAACAAACCGATGGCCAGTGCCACCACATAGAACGCCATCATGTATTTGCTGAGCAGGCTGAAGCCGACGACGGCGCCGAACGCCAACCACCAGCGCTCATTGCCTGTCTGCTCCAGACGAACCAATATCCAGGCACAGGCCAACCAGGTGATGGGCTGGAATGTGTCCGTGGTGAAGATCATGCCCATGGCCAGGTAGAGCGGCGCCACGGCCGTGCAAAGTCCAGCAAGCCACTGGGCATAACGCCCACCCCCGGCTATGCGGACAAATTCGGCCGTAATCGCCACTGTCGCCGACAGAGCCAGCGCAGGTATCATGCGGAAGCCGGTCAGCCAATCTCCCGCCAGCGCGTAAGACCAGGCCGCGAGCATCGGCACGATCGGCGGCTGATCGACATAGCCCCAGTCCAGCCTCTGTCCGCAGACGATGAAGTACAACTCGTCACGGGAAAAGCCATAGCCGGTATTGAAAAACAAATGGACGAGCAGCGTCAGGCCGCCCAGCACCAGCGACGGGCGCAACCACTTTTCATATTGGACCGGCATCGGCTTCCCCTTTAGCCCACGTAGCAGCCCCCAAAGTGGGTTGGGTCTGCCTCAAATACGAGAACTCTCGGCCTGCGGACGAAAGACGTCAACAGCCTTTCCTCGCAATCCCTCAGGGCAGCACCGTGATCTGTTTACGGAATCTGAGAGCAGTTGAACTTCCGATAAGCAGTCATCGCGCTTATTCACATTGGGACTTTCAACCCAAAACGAACCTGCCGCGGTTCCTGCGGGTGGAAGTGATAGTCATCGACGCCGTCTACCGCTTCTCCCGGCAGCCGTGAGGTGTAGAAATAGGCGATGTCGTTGTCCCGGCGGTCAAACAGGTTCAGCACGTCGACGGTCGCAGTCACCTTGCCGAAATTGTGCACATAGGCGGCATTGACCAGAGTGGAGGACTTCGATCGGACGGAATTATCCTCGATCAAAGGTGACGGTCCCAAATGGCGGATCGTGAATTCAATCGTGTCCCGGAACGTCGGTTTAATCGTCGCGCCGGCTGTGGCCACATATTCGATGGCGTTAGGAATGCGCTCGCCGGTCACATAGCGGGCGTGGGTAGATGACCAGGTTGCATCAAGGTTCAACCAATGCGTCGGGCTGGCGTTGATGAGGAACTCGACGCCACGACGCCGCGACGCCGCCGAAGACTCCGTGTCCCCGGCATCGCCTGAGTAGACCAGTTCGGAATCCAGATCGAGCGACCAGAGCGTAAGCGTTGCCGACAGCCCAGGGCGTTCGTAGCGGCCGCCTATTTCGCCGGCGGTGCCCGCTGCGTAAAGCGGAGAGGGAACGACCGGATCGCCGGACGCCGGTGAAACATGGGTCAATGCGCCGCGTGCATCGTTCGAGTGGAACCCGCGGCCCAGGTCCGCATAAAATTCCCAGTGCTCCACAGGCTTGTAGGCCAATGTCCATTTCGGGCTGAGAAGAGCTTCTGACTTGCTCCCGCTATTGGCCGGGGTTTCGGCCGCCACATTGTCTTGAAGAGCATCGAGACGCAGTGCCAGCGAAGACCGCCATTTTCCCGGATGCCAGTCCAGTGACGACCAGGCGCTTCCGGAAAGCTGTTGCACCTGATCCTTGCGCACCGTTGACAGCACCTGACGCGCCTTGGTGTGATAAAGGCCGATGTTGCCGATATCGTCGTAGCGAACGTCGGCGCCGGCGCGCAGCATCCAATCAGGGCCGAGCATCCAGGCATGCGACTTCGAGCCGCCAATAATGGTTCGTCGCTCGGCTTGTTCGAATTGGTCGCCATTGACGGGATCATCGAGGTAGTAGGTGAAGTTGGACCATAGATTAAGCCGATAGCTCTGGACGTAGACAACTGTGTCGTCATTCGGGTTCAGTCGGCGGGCTGACAGTATGATCCGTTGGCTCTTGCCGCCATCGGTCGGATCGACAACCCCAAGATACGACAGTGCGCCCGAACGCACGGCCCGCTCCGGGATTTGGTCGGCGGAGTTCCAGTGCGCGTCGTAAGCCTGAGCGCTCAAGGTCCAGTCGCCAGCCGTGTAGTGCGCGCTCAGACTAAGTTTATGGAGGTTTTCATTGGTCGTCCACGGGCCATTGTTCTGGGTGTAGTCGGCAGCCACATAACCTTGCGAGCCGAAACCGAACGCCCCAACGAAGCGGCCGTAAGCGTAGCTGCCTGTTTGAACTTGGACGTAGGATTGTTTGAGGGAACTGAACGACCGAAAAGCCGCTGTGCCGGCCGCCGAAAAGTCGCCGGTGTCGGCATAATAAGCGCCTTTACGATAGGCTATGCTTGAGATCAGCTCCGGGGTCAGAAGGTTGATGTCAAGGTAACCCTGTCCGTGGGCGTTGGTGCGCAGGTTCAGTGGCACTCCATCCAGGGAAATGGAAAAGTCGGTGCCATGGTCGAGGTTGAAACCGCGTAGGAAATACTGGTTGGCCTTGCCTTCGCCGGAGTGTTGCGTGGCGGCCAGGCCGGGGACGACTTCGGCCAGTTCACCTGGGCGGAGTAGGGGACGCAAGCTGTAGTCGGCATAGGTGACCAAGCCTTCGCTGGCCGATTTGGCCTTGCCCAGTTCATTTTCCCGCTTGCCCCAGACGGATATGACGACAGGCTCATCTGCCTGTTGCGATGCCGCGAAAGTATCCTGGGCGTACGCCATGGACGCGATACCCAGGTCCAGACTGGTCATGCCCAGGGCCCAAACTAGCGATTTCATGTGATGTTCTACTCGGTCGGTGCGATGTCACGTTGCCGGGCAGCGAAGCGCCGCAATCCGTCGGTTTCGGACAGGATGCGTTCGATATAGCCGATCGCTTCCCGCCCCTGCGGGGTCAGGCCGACGACGCGTTTGCCGCGCCGCACGAAGATGTCGATGCCCAGTTCGGTTTCGAGTTCCTTGATGCGCTTGCTGACGCCGGACTGCGACATGTAGAGGGCGTTGCCGACCTCGGTCAGGTTGAAGTCGCGGCGCAGCGCCTCGCGGACGAATTTGAGCTGCTGGAAATTCATCGGACGGCCCTCCCGGCAGGCTTCCGTTAAGCGCGTTGCAACGGCGGCAGTTTGTAACTGCGGTCGAGGATCGCCGGTTGCGGCTGGTAGGTGCGGAAGATGAGCTGGAACTTGCCATCCGGCGCCGGCAGCCAGTTGGACTGATCGGCGGGCGGCTCGTGCTGGATCAGGAGGGTCAGCGAGCCGTCGGCGCCCTTTACCAGGCCGGGCGTGCGGTCGTTGATGGCGTAGCGGTTGAGCGGATTGTCGACCAGGAAGAAGTCCGGCCCGTACAGGATCAGCGACCAGAAGGCATCGACGGGCGGAATCTGGCCCGCCGGGAAGGTTAGGCTGTAGCGGTTGGCGCCGGACAGGGGCTGGCCCTGGGCATCGCCCACGGCGGAGAAATAGAGCGCTTCTTCGGCGATGTGGGCGCCAGGGCCGTAGCGGTTGACGGCGGCGCGTTCCAGTGGGTCTGCGATGAACTTGCGGATGTGGAAATTGACGCGCCAGCCGTTGACGATGTCGGAATTGTTGAAGGCCGCGACCTTGGCGTAGGCTGCGTCAAACGCTGCGGACAAGACGTCATCGCTTGGCCGCTTCTGCGCGAAGGCGGGCGTACCGAGGCCGAGCGCTTTGAACTGCGCGAAGGTTTGGGCTTCCGGGCCGGTCGGCGGATAGGTGCGCACCAGCTTGTCCAACTCGTCGAAATAGGCCGCGCCCGTGCCTTTGAGGTTGAGCGCCGGCAGGATGTTGAGCACGTCGTCCTGGACGATGCCGGCCTGTTTGCCCGCCGGATAGGCCGACAGCGGCGACAGAGTGTAGTGCAGCTGCACATCGGCGGCGACGGCTGCGTCGGCTTCGCCGCGCACCAGGGTGCGTGTCAGGGCCAGCACCAGCGAGGTCGGAGCGGCGATGACCTTGGCGCCTACCGGCGCCTTGCCCTTCCAGCCCGGCCCAGCGATGACATAGGTCCCGGCTTTCGTGCCGGTTTCGCGGCGGCCGACATAGGCGAAGGTGTTCTCATAGGCGTCGACTAGCTGGATCGAATAGTAGCGATCCTGCGCGTCCGGCACGTCGAGCACCAGCGGCTCCTTGGCCAGGTACAGCCAAGCAAAGCCATAGATGGTGTCGACGTTCGGGCCGGGCACTTTGAGGCTAGGCGTCGCCAGCTTCGGGTTGAGGTGGAACTGGTTGACATTGAAGCCCTTGCTTTTGGCCAACTCAAAATACCGGCCGGTCTGGACCAACGGATAGCCCCATATGGCGGCGGCTTCGGCAACGGCCGCAATATCGTCGGCGGCGAAAACGGGTTGGCTCGACAGGGCCGCAAACGCGGCGAGACCGGCGCCGCCAGCCAGGATATGGCGGCGGGAAAGCAATGGCGATGTCATGACGACGACGCTCCTCAAAAGATTTTAAGATGAAGGGAAAGGCGTGCGGCGTCGTCGCTTTCACACGCGTCAAAACACCATCGAATTAGTTGGGTATTACGTCAAAACAGTTTTTCTAAAGCCAAAAACCAGAATTTTTCCGCACTGCACCTAAACATTTGAATTTCCTGACTTTAGGAACAAATTCCGATGCAATTCAGTCCTTTATGACAAATGGTCATTTGGGAATGACGCGTTTCCGTCCCTAGGCTTGGGCAACTCCCCGAACCCAACCGCACGCTGCGCAAGCGGGGCCAAACCTTTCCAACTGTCTGGGGATATTCATGTTTTTCAAATCACGCACGCCGCGTCGCCTGACGGTGGCTGTGCTCCTGACCGGGACCGCGCTGGGCGCCGTCCAGGCCGCGCACGCCGATGGCGCCAACATCGAGGACGCCACCCGTCCCGCCGTTACCGAAGCCAGCGTCACCGAAGTCGTCGTCACCGCCCGCCGTCGCGCCGAGGACGTGCAGAAGGTACCGATCACCATCTCGACGCTCAGCTTCAAACAGATCGAAGGCAGCGGCGACTATCGCCTTGACCAGATCAAACAACTGGTGCCGAGTGTCCAGACACTGACCTTCAACCCGCGCAACGCCAACCTGAGCATCCGCGGCCTGGGCGGTAACGTGTCGCTGACCAATGACGGGCTGGAGCAGGGCGTCGGCTTCTATGTTGACGACGTCTATTATGGTCGCCCCGGCCAGTCGCAGTTCGATCTGGTTGACCTGCAGCAGGTCGAGGTGCTGCGCGGCCCGCAAGGCACCCTGTTCGGCAAGAACACCACGGCCGGCGCCATCAACATCACCACCAAGGAGCCGTCCTCGACGCCGGGCGGTACGCTTGAGCTGTCCGGGGGTACGCTCGGCTTCCAGCAGATTCGCGCCTCGATCACCGGGCCGATCTGGGACGGCAAGCTGTCCTATCGCGCCTCGATCGCCGGCACGCATCGCGACGGTTATATCCATAACCTGTACGACGGCCGCGACCTGCACGGCTACGACAACCTGACGGCCCGGGCGCAGCTGCTCTACACGCCGACCGATGCCTTGAAGGTGCGGGTGATCGCCGACTACGGCCTGCAGCGCCAGGACTGCTGCATCGGCGTTGTCGCCGGCGCAGTGACAACCCGCATCGACGGCACGCCATTGCCGAACAGCTTCGCCGTCCGGGCGGCGCGGGTCGGCTATACGCCGCCGCCGGTCGATCCGTTCTCATACAACGTCGATATCGACGCCCGCGTGAAGACCCAGATGTACCAGGGCGGCTTGTCGGTTAAGGCCGACTATACGACCGACGACCTGGTTTTCACGTCGATCACCGCCGGGCGTTTCTGGGACTGGATCCCGGAAAACGACGTCGACGGCATCAGCAAGCCCGCCGTCTACCAGGGTCGGATCATCGACCACCAGAAGCAGTTCTCACAGGAATTCCGCGTCGCTTCGGAAGGCAGTCGAACGGTCGACTGGGTGGCGGGCGCCTATTACTTCTGGCAGAAGCTACCGGGCTTCACGACCTTCTGGTATGGCCCGTACGGCGCCGAGTTCAACCTGCCGCCGGCGCTCTACCCGACGCCGGAAAAGCAGGCCTTGGCCAGGGCGGCGCTCAACGACTATCAGCTCTCCGGCTACTCCAGGCCCGATACCAAATCCTACGCTCTGTTCGGCCAGGCGACGTGGAACCTCAGCCCGAAGTGGGCGGTGACCGGCGGTCTGCGCTACACGCGCGAAGACAAGACCGGCGTCTTCCAGCAGGTGGTGACGCGCGGCGCGGATATCTCGACCTTCGCGCCCGCCGACCAGGCCTTTGTCACCAGCATCCGCAACCTGATCGGCGCGGCCAACAGTTTCTCGATCAAGACCGGCGAAAGCAATGTCTCAGGTTTGCTGACCGTCAACTACAATCTGAGCAAGGATGTCCTGCTCTACGCCACCTATTCGCGGGGTTACAAATCGGGCGGCCTCAACCTGTCGAACCTGTCGGCCAGCGTGCCGAAGTCGGTCGATCCGGAGCGCGTCGAAAATGCTGAATTCGGCCTGAAGTCGAACCTGCTCGACAAGGACCTGACATTCAACCTGGCGGCGTTCACAACCGACACGCACGACTACCAGACCAATATTTTCGATCCCACCTATCTGATCACCTACATCGCCAATATCGGCCTGGTCCGGTCGCGCGGCATCGAAACCGACCTGCGTTACCGGCCAAATAACAACTTCAATGCCTACCTGTCGGTCGCCTATACCGACGCGCAGTATGTCGATTACAAGAATGCCCCGCCGGGCGTCGAATATACCGGCCTGTTGCCGCAGACGGCCAATTTCATCGACCTGTCGGGACGGCCCCTGCCGGGGGCGCCGAAATGGTCGGCCAGCCTGGGCGGCGAATGGGCCCATCCGGTCCAGGACCACGACAATCTCGAAGTCTATGCCGGTGCCGACTATAACCTGAAGTCGTCCTTCTACGCCTCGATCAACGACTCGCCGTCCTCATTGGTTGAAGGATTCGGCGTGCTGAACACCCGCTTCGGCCTGCGGACGCGCGACGGCATCAGCGACCTGTCACTGTGGGTGCGCAACTTCAGTGACACCCATTATTTCGAGACGCTGGGCGGCGGCAATTCCGGTGGCTCGGGCCTGATCACAGGGGTGCCCGGCCAGCCTCGCACCTGGGGCCTGACCTATCGCCGCAAGTTCGGGGCGTAAGCATGAGCCTCGCCCAAATTCTGCGTAAAGCCGTGCCCGTCACCAAGGAGGCCTCTCCCAACCGCTGGCGGTGGCTGAAGGAAGCCGCCCGCGAGCCGTTCCTGCACTTCATCCTGCTGGGCGGCGCCATTTTCGCCCTGTCGGAAACGGTCGAGCATTTCGTCACCCAGTACCGCGTGGTCGTTGGCCCGGAGCGGGTGGCGCGGCTTAAGGAAACCTACGAACAGCAGTTCGGCGTTGCCCCTACGCCGGTCCAGCTCAAGACCCTTGTCGACGGTTATATCAAGGAGGAGATCGAATACCGCGAAAGCCTGGCGCTCGGTCTCGACCGCGACGACGAGATCGTGCGGCGGCGGTTGGTGCAGAAGTACGAGTTCCTGCAACAGGACCTGCAACTGCTTGACGATCCGTCGGAAGCCGACCTGAAGGCCTACTACGACGCCCACCGCGCCGATTATACGCAGGCCGCCAGACGTAGTTTCACCCAGGTCTATTTCTCGCCGGACGTTGCAGGCGAGGACGACGCCCATGCTCGCGCCAATGCCGCCTTTCAGCGGCTGAAGGCGTCGGGCGAGGCGAGGGCGCCGTCATCCGGTGACCCGTTTCCTGGACCGGACGACGTCGCTGATCTGACGCCGGGCGATGCCGAGCGCCTGTTCGGTTCCAGCGACCTGAGCCGCGCCATCTTCACGGCGCCGCAGGGGCAATGGGTCGGGCCGTTCCGGTCGGGCTTCGGTTGGCACCTGCTGCGCGTCACCGGATCGGCACCCGCCGTCCCGCAGCCGTTCGAGGCGGTACAGGCAAAGGTTCTGGAAGACTGGAAGAATGCGCAGCGCACGACATTGAACAGCAAGACGTTCTTGGATCTGAAGCGCAAGTACCAGGTTGTTATTCCGGGAAGCGCGAAATGATCTGGCGCCTGTTGATTTTCATCGTGCTTGTTCTGACGGCCCCGCCCGCTTTTGCTCACGAAGTCCGCCCGGCCTACCTCCAGATCACCGAGCGCGGTGACGGCCATATCGACGTGTTGTTCAAGCAGCCGAGTACCACGTCGCTGGCCGTCAAGCTGGAGCCGGACATTTCCGGCGGCCTGCTCAGCGCCCAGCCGTCGTTTGTCGACAGCGGTCTCGGCTACCAGACGCGCATCTGGCGCAAGCTTGATGCCGGCCAGACGGGCCTCGGTGGACGCAGCGTAACGGTGCACGGCCTCGACCGGTCGATCACCGACGCTCTGGTCGTCGTCCACTATGCCGACGGCCACGACCTGCAACAGCTGCTGCGTCCGAACGATGCCAGTCTATCGCTCGATGCGCGCGGCGATAACCTGCCGGTCTTCACCTACCTGTCGCTCGGCGTCACCCACATCCTGACCGGTTACGACCATCTGTTGTTCGTACTGGGACTGGTCCTGCTGGTGCGCGGCGTGCCGGTGCTGCTCAAGACCATCACCGCCTTCACGGTCGCCCACAGCATCACCCTGGCCCTAACCGCGCTCGGCCTGATGCATGTTCGGCCCGCCCTGATCGAGGCCATGGTCGCGCTCAGCATCGTCTTCGTCGCCGTCGAGCTGGCCAATGTCAGCCTGGGCCGCACCAGCATCACCCAGCGCTGGCCATGGCTGATCGCCTTCACCTTCGGCCTGTTGCACGGGGCGGCCTTCGCCGGCGCCCTGGCCGAAATCGGCCTGCCCAAGGCCAATATTCCACTGGCCCTGTTCCTGTTCAACATCGGCGTCGAGATTGGCCAGCTCGTCTTCGTCGCCGTCGTCCTGGCCGTCGTCTGGGGCCTGCGCCATCTGAAACTGACGCAGGTCCGCGCCCTCCAGCCGCTACCCACCTACGCCATCGGCATCGCCGCGACCTTTTGGTTCTGCGAGCGCATCCACGCCGCCATCATTTAATCCTCGGGAGACAAACGCATGAAAACCCACCTGTTCCTGACCGCCGCCCTGGCCCTGGCGTTCGCGCCATCAGCTTTCGCGCAACCGCAAACGGCCAAACCTGAGAACCGTCAGGCCTATTACGGCGACCTGCACCTACATACCACCAACTCGTTCGACGCCTATGTGCTGATGGGCACCAAGACAACGACCGACGAAGCCTATGCCTTTGCCCGTGGCGACGAGATTACCTACCTTGGTGAAAAGGTGAAGCGCCGCGAGCCGGTCGACTTCCTGGCGGTTACGGACCACTCCGAAAACATCGGCGTCTATAACGAACTGAACGATCCCAACAGTGCCCTGTCGAAAAGTCCGCTGGGTCAGCGCATCCGCGCCGCCCAGGCTGCCGGCAAGCTCGACCTGACAGCCAAGCGCAACGGCGCCGACGATGCCCTGAAACTGATTGGTGAACTTCTGAAAGGCGATGCCTTGGACGGCACAGGCGTCGACGCCAAGGCGCTGAGCGCCTCGGCCTGGCAGCGCCAGATCGCCTCGGCCAACCGCTATTATCAGCCGGGCAAGTTCACCACCTTCATCGCCTACGAGTGGACGTCGATGCCGAACGGGCAGAACCTGCACCGCAACGTCATCTTCCGCGGCAAGGACGCGCCCAATCCGTTTAGCTCGGCCGATTCCTACAAACCGGAAGATTTGTGGACCTGGCTGTCCAAGATCCGCGGTCAGGGTTATGAGGCGCTGGCCATCGCCCACAACGCCAATGCGTCCAACGGCCTGATGTACGACTGGACGACGCTGGATGGCCGCCCGATCGACGTTGCCTACGCCATCCTGCGTCAGCAGAACGAGCCCCTGAGCGAAATCTCGCAGAACAAGGGCACCTCGGAAACGCACCCCAGCCTGTCACCGAACGACGAATTCGCCGGCTTTGAAATCTTCGACCGCCTGCTGATCTCGCCGCAGAAGAGCCGCCCGTCGGGGTCCTACCTGCGCGACGCCATCGGCAAGGGCCTGGTTATCGACCAGAAGATTGGTGCCAACCCGTACAAGGACGGCTTTGTCGGCGCTACCGACCTGCACGGTGGCCTAAGTGTCTCGGCCGAACAGGACTATGGCGGCAATGTGGGCGGCGCCAATCTGGGCGGTGGCAAGACCACGCCGGAAGCCGCCAGGGCGCTGCTCAGCACGCCGAAGGACACGCAGGGCTTCAACATCACCATTACCGGGTCCGGTGCATTGACCGGCGTCTGGGCCGACGGCAATACCCGCGAAGGCATCTATGACGCCTTCCGCCGCAAGGAAACCTTCGCCACTTCCGGCACGCGCTTAAAGGTGCGGTTGTTCGGCGGCTGGGACTTCGCACCGGGCTTCGACAAAGCGGCCGGCGCGGTCAAGACGGCCTACGCCAAGGGCGCACCGATGGGCGGGGACCTGCCCGCCAAACCCGCCGCCGCCAAGGCGCCGTCCTTCGTCGTCTGGGCAGTGAAAGATCCGAATGGCGCCAATCTCGACCGCGTGCAGATCGTCAAGATCTGGGTCGAAAATGGCGCCCAGCAGGAAAAGATTTTTGATGTCGCCTTCGACGCCAAACGCGGCCGCGACGCTTCGGGCAAGCTGAAAGCCGTCGGCAGCACAGTCAACCTGAAGACCGCCACCTATACCAACACAATCGGCTCGGTGGCGCTGTCGACGGTGTGGAAGGACCCGGAATTCAACACTAAAGCGCCGGCGGCCTACTATGTGCGCGTGCTGGAAATCCCGACGCCGCGCTGGTCGACCATCCTGGCGGTCAAGAGCAACGTGCCGCTACCTGACAACGCCGCGCCGACCATCCAGGAACGCGCCTGGTCGTCGCCCATCTGGTACACCCCGCCGAAAAGCTAAGCTTTCTCCTGCGCCCTCAGGAGCCCTCAAGGATCGCGTCCATCCGGCGCGATCCTTCTTTTTGGCGACCAATAAAATGTCCGCTTCGGATTCCCGTCAAATGGAGGCCAATGTCCGCAATTGAGGTCGGCCAACGGAGCGCCCCAATTTGTTCCAATCGAAAACCAGGTCTCAATCTGAATTACCGAGTCATTACAACGTGGGCGACAAAGCCCACCGCTTCTCTACAGGCAATCCGCTATCTGTTGGTGGTTTCGCCCGCTTAAGCAACAGAGGAGCATTTCCATGGAAAAGCCACAGGACGCTATTGCCTTGCTCAAGGCAGATCACCGGCTGGTAAAAGGCCTGTTCGATGAATTCAAAACCGCTGAAAACAAGCGTGAAAAGGCCAAGCTTGTCGCTCAAGCGATTGCCGAACTGAAAATCCACGCCACGATCGAGGAAGAAATTTTCTACCCGACCGTCCGCAAGGCGCTCAAGAAGGCGATCGGCAAGGAAGAAACCACGGACCTCATGGATGAGGCCGACGAGGAGCATCACGTTGCCAAGCTTTTGATCGCCGAACTCGAAACCATGAAGGCGTCGGACGATCACTGGGAAGCCAAGTTCACCGTCCTGTCGGAAAACATTCTCCACCACGTCAAGGAGGAAGAGTCTGAAATGTTCTCCGAAGCGCGCAAGCTTGATGTCGACTATGACGCCCTGGGCGCCGAGATGCTGGCCCGCAAGAACGAGTTGAAGGCTTCGGGCGTGCCGACCTTCGCCGAGCAGGAACTGATCGCGCAGCACGGCATCGCCGACTCGCCGGCCGAGGCGGCTAAGGCCTACACGTAAATCAGGCTGGGGGGAGCAAGGAGTACATCATGCCCAAGGAATCCACCGGTCAACGCAAGAAAGTTGAAAAGGTCATGCACGAAGCCAAGCATGGCGATCTCAAGAGCGGCTCTGGCAAGCAGGTGACCAGCCACAAGCAAGCCGTCGCGATCGCCATGCATGAAGCTCATATTCCGAAAAAGGGCAGCAAGTCCCACAAAGGCTCGCACGCTCATCACTAAAGAAAAAGCGCCTTAACGGCGCTTTTTCTTTAGGTTTAAAGCTAACAGATTCCTTCAGCATCGTCCCAACGAATGACATATGTCCCATCGCATTCGAGGCTGAGGGGATTGTGACCAACTGCGACCCTTTTACCATTGTGATCGAGTACCCGGGGCGCAGGTGCATCATCCCGCTTTTTCAGGATATACAGCCGCGCCGGGAACCCGGGCGGGCCGAAGATGCGCACCTCGAGCTTGCCGTCCTCGCAGTTCGCCTTGAGCGGATAGTCGGCATAGATGCGGAACGGCGTGCCGGGGCATTCGGCATAGGCGCGGGCGGCAATAACGAACGCGGCGCCGCAGCCGTAGATTTCCTGGCCGATACGCCCAGCCGGGCCGCCGTCACCATACAAATCCTCAAGCGGGAAAGACAGATTGCGGTCGATATGCCCATTGCGCACCTCCCTGGCCAGCGCATCTTCCGGCAGGGCGTCGGGATAGAAGCCCCACAGCACGTCGAGCGAATGGCGCCAGTATTCCGACAGCAGCAACCGCACGGAGGCAGGTATCTGATCGCCGCCTTCCTGAAGATACTCATCGAAGGCGGCGAAGCTTTCGAACTGTTCGTAGGCGGCCATGTACGGCCCGTCGTGCAGGCAGGTCAGGCCGAAGAAATTGGCGTAGTGCTTGGCATAGCCCAGCTCTGACTGCCACAGTTCGCAATTGTGCAGCCAACTGGCGACGAAGACGACGCTATAGGCGAGGTACTTTGGATCGTCCAGCCGCTTCCACAGCTTCAGGCACGCCACCGCGCCCCAGGCGGTCAGGTTGGTTTGATAGGCCAGCTCGAAGCCCAGGCCTTCGATGGCTTTCAGGGCTGCTCGAGCTTCGTCGAGATAGCGCCGGTCAAGCGTCAGGTCATAGGCCTGCAACATGACATAGGCATAGAGTCCGCCAGCGTCGGTCTGACCCAGCCCAGCTTCGTCGCGCGCCTGTTTGACCACCGATAGGTCGGTCAAGTTATAGATAATCGGAAAATGGTACTCGAAATGCTGCGCTACACGGATGACGAAATCCAGCGCGTCGAAGAACAGTTTGCGCGCCCAGTCCTCGCCGTTCATGGCCAGCCGGCCCAGGTTCATCAGCGGGTGATAGAGATACCAGGCATCGACCGCATCTGGGCTCTTGTCGACGCCGACATTGGGCAGGTAGCGGCGCAGGGTCTTCTGCTTGTCGTCGTAAAATGCCCGCGTCCCTTCGGCCAGTTCGTCGGACAGCGGATCGGACTGTCCATAGACCCGTTCATATTCACGCAAGGTCGCCAGCACCGACATATGCACCATGCTGTCCGGATATTCCGACGCGGTATAGGGATGCAGATAACGCCGGCCCATGGCTTCGACCTGGGCATTCGGGCAGGTCGTGAGGTCATGCAGCGTTCGTCGCGCCCGGTCGAACCAGTCCGGCATGGCGGGCTCGGACTTGTCGAGATGCGGATAGATGTCCGCCATCATGTCGACGAATATCCGCATGCTTTCGACTTCGCCCGGATGGCAGTCCGGCCGGAACGCCAGCAACGCGTCGGAAATGGTGTACTCTTTTTCTGCCTTCAGCGGGTTCACGGGCGGCGAATTGCCGTCCGGCGCCGCCGGTGGCTGATAACCCAGCTCCGGCCATTCGCCGCCGACCACGCCGTCCGGCTTGGTCTTGGTGTCGGTAAAGAACGAATTGAGCGACGTCAGGTTCTGCACGTAAAGCACATTGCAGGCGCAGGGTTTATTCAGGCGGAAATAGACCAGGCCGGTATTCAGTCCGCGCTGGCCGGCCTCGACCTCGCCCTGGGCTTCGGTCGGATCGTCGTTCTCATCGAGGGGATACAGATCGCGCGGCCAGAACACGACCAGCAGATCCCGGCGCGGCGTCAGCTTCGAGGTCATGCGCACGACCTTGTCATCGATCAGGCGCAAGGCGACACGCCAGGTCCCGGCATTGGTTTCAATCGTCCAGTCGGCACCGTCGTCACGCGCTTCGGAAGCCATAATCGTGTAGGCGCCCATGATCGGAAAGGTGCGCAGCGCCACGCCGCCCAACTCGGGACGTTTGACGACGATCCAAAAGCCGTCGCGCCCCTCATGTGCCTGCACGCGGAACCCGCCGAACACCCAGCTGGTCATCGGTTGCGGTGCGGCCGTCAGCTCGGAATGAACGTTGAGCGTTTCCGGCGTGAAGCCGGGCAAATCCTCGCCGGCCGTTGAAATCCTGTGCTCCGCGTCCGCCATCACCGTATCCTCTTTTAGCTGGAAATTGCGTTGCGTGGTACCGGCGTAAACAGAGGCGATCTCAGAGCGGAAAAGACGAGATCGCGGTCTTTCGCCGGCTCGGCGCGCACGGTCTGCATCAACACGTCGAGGCTGGAAGGGGAGGGATGGGAGGTAGACACTGCGAGCAGCCTTTCTGGTTTCATTGTCATTTTGACGGGCCAGACTGAAGCTCGACGCCGAGCAGGTTGAGCATGGCGCTCAGCTTTTCCGCCTGGTCCTCGGTGGCGCCGGGCTTGAGCACGATGGTTACCGGTTCGCCGGTCTGCGGTTCGGTCGAGGTGCGCCGGATCAGCTCAACGATCAGGCGGTCTTCGTCATTGATCGTGCGGAAGACTTTGCGGCTGGCGAAATTTCTGTCGGCCATCGGGTCCAGCTCCCTTCAAGGAAGGAAACAAATGCATGGAACGACATAAGGGCTCAGCAGATGAGCGATGAAATGAAAATAAGAAAAAACTAAACCAGAATAAATCGAGAGGGGCACGGCCCCCGGCCGTGCCCTATAAATTGTCCAAGTTAGCGGCTCGTCTTGCCGCCACGGCCGCCGCGATCGCTGCTGCCAGCCTTGGAAACCGAGTTCTTGTGGCTTTGCTTGCCGGCTTCGACATGCTGTCCGTGCGTGCCGCTGCGGCCGGACTTGTTGCCGCTGTTCTTGCTGGTGGTGTTAGGCATGGTCGTCTCCAATGATACCCCGGGATCGGGGAGGGCGACTATGACCAAGTTGACGTCAAAATGCGGGAGGCGGGAGAAGGCCGTGCGGTAAGAATAGTGGAAGCGACTGTTCAAATTAAACAGAAGCCTCTGATAAAGCCATCGCACGTCTCTGACTTATTGAATCCTTACATTAAAGAGCCGATTCAAGGTGATGGCGCGACTTGGCGCATGACGTGACGCGAGAATGGCGATGAACATCAATTGGAGAAGCCGCATATGACAGGCACTTCTCTGATTGCAGGATCTGCCGAAGCCAACGCCCGGCTGGCGGCGATCGTCGAGTCCTCGGACGACGCCATTATCAGTAAGACGCTCGATGGCATCATCACGTCCTGGAATGCGGCCGCTGAGAAGATCTTCGGCTACGCACCCGAAGAAGCTGTCGGCCAGCACATCACCTTGATCATTCCGGAGGATCGCCGTCAGGAGGAAGACGAGATCATCTCACGCATTCGTGCCGGCCAACGTGTCGATCATTTCGAAACGATCCGCCGTCGAAAGAACGGCGAACTTGTCGAAATATCCGTAACGGTTTCGCCGGTCATGGGCGACGACGGGCGGATCATCGGGGCTTCCAAGGTGGCGCGTGACATCAGCAGCGCCAAAGCCATCGAGGCCCAACTGGCCGAGCGCACCACCCAGCTGGAAGCTCTGACAAATTTGCTGCCGCAAATGGTTTGGGCCACGGACCAGAACGGCAACATGGATTTCGTCAACTCCAACGCCGAAGCCTATGTAGGGCCACTTCGTCAAATCGACGGGATTTATCAGTGGCAGGAAGTCATACACCCGGACGACCTTGATGCCGGCGCCCGGGCCTGGGCCGGAAGTGTCGAGTCTGGGGTGGATTTCTCGATCGAGCAACGAATCTTCCACCAATCCAGCCAAACCTATAGATGGAACCTGTCCCGCGCCGTGCCGGTCCGGGATAATGGTGGACGTATCACGCGATGGTTTGGCACCAGCACCGACATAGAAGACCAGAAGCAGGCCGCAAAACACAGCGAGGAAGAGCGGGAAATCGTCACCGCCCTATACGAGGTGGGTGAAGCCTTTACCAATCAGGAGCTGAATGACGCGGTCCAGGTTGCTACGGATGTCGCGACGCGACTGAGTAATGCGGAATTCGGCGCGTTTTTCTACAATGTCGAGAACAATGACGGTGAGAGCTATATGCTCTACACTGTTTCCGGAGTCGATCGCTCGCATTTTGACAAGTTCCCCATGCCGAGAAACACGGCGATCTTTCAGCCTACCTTTTCCGGCGAGAAAGTCGTGCGCTACGACGACGTTACGCAACAGCCCCACTACGGCCAAAACGCGCCTCGCAAAGGTATGCCGGAGGGGCATTTGCCCGTCCGCAGCTATCTTGCCGTTCCGGTAACCTCTAAAGGCGGAGAAGTGTTGGGAGGCCTGTTTTTTGGCCATTCAACCCCAGGCGTCTTCACCGATCGCGGGGAACGTATCGCGCGCGCCGTGGCCGCTCAGGCAGCCACAGGTATTGAAAGCAGCCGTCTTTTACAGAGGGCGCAGCAAAGCGAACGGCAATTCAAACAATTGGCCAATGCGATCAACCCGATGGTCTGGGTCGCCGGCAGCGACGGGAAAGCGGAGTATTTCAACAACCGTTGGTACGAATTCACCGGCAGGGCGCCAGACCACGCCAGCAATGCGGCCATGACAGAATTGATCCATCCGGAAGATTTGGAACTGGCTCTCGCGCAATGGCGACAGAATGTCGAAACGGGCGAGCCATTCGAAATACAGTTCCGGCTCCAGCGTCATGACGGTGTATTTCGTTGGGTATTGGGACGGGCCACGGCAGAACGTGGCGAAAATGGCCATATAACGAGGTGGTACGGAACAAGCACCGACATACAGGACCTGGTCGACGCCCGGCAAAAAGCGGAAGAGGCCAACATCGCCAAATCGGAATTCCTGGCCAATATGAGCCATGAGATCCGCACGCCCATGAATGCCGTCATCGGGCTGTCTACGATCCTTGCCACCTCCCAGCCCTTGACGGACAAGCAGCGTCAATACATCCGCACGCTTCAAATGAGCGCCGACAGTTTGCTCGCACTTATCAACGACTTGCTGGACATTGCGAAAATCGAAGCGAGGACCGTGGAGTTGGAGCACATTCCCTTCAGCTTGCCGCGCCTTCTGCAGGAAGTCACAAGCATGATGGCGGTGCAGGTCCGGCAAAAAGGGCTGCATTTCACCGCGGACGGCGAATGCGCCGACAATCACCTTTACTTCGGCGATCCGACACGGTTGCGTCAGATCATCACCAACCTCTGCTCGAACGCGATCAAATTTACGTCGCACGGCGGCGTTCATGTATCGATCGAGTGCCGGTCCGGCGACCGACCCGACGTCGAAACGGTGTGCATTGCCGTCAGGGACACTGGGATCGGTATCGCGCCGGATAAGGTGCCCACGATCTTCGACAAGTTTATCCAGGCCGACAGCAGCATGAACCGGCGATATGGCGGCACTGGCTTGGGCCTGGCTATCACCAAGACACTTACCGAGTTGATGGGCGGCACGATCCATGTCGATAGCGAGGTTGGGAAGGGTTCCACCTTTACAATTTGCCTTCCCATGGAGATCGCCAGCCAGGACAAGGCGTCTGAGGTCAGCCTCTCGACATTGATCGAGCGGACCTTGGACGACAAGCTGCGCCCCGCGGTCTTACTTGTCGAAGACTTCGAGCCCAATGTCCTGGTCGCCTCGACCTTTCTGGAAAATTTCGGGTACAGGGTCGATGTCGCCGAGAATGGCCTGGAAGCCTTTGAAAAGGCAAAGGCCAACGAATATGTGGCGGCATTGATGGACGTGCAGATGCCGGGGCTGAATGGGCTGGACGCGACCAAGATGATCCGTGCTTATGAAGTAAAATCAGGTAAATCGAGACTGCGTATTATCGGTATGACGGCCCATGCGATGGCAGGTGACAAGGAGCGCTGCCTTGCCGTCGGCATGGATGATTATCTTGCCAAGCCTTTTAATCCTGAAGAGCTCAAGGCAAAGCTTCGTCATTAGTGTTGGAGACGTTGAAAGCTCCTTCACTCAAAGCCAGATCAGAGGTTTGGGAGAGCTGAATCAAACCTGCCAATGTCCGCTTCGAGGGATGTCAGAAAGCACGCAATGTCCGGATTTGAGGATTTCTGGTCCAAGCTACGAACTCAGGCCCAAACGAACGTAGAGCGGACAAAATCTTAAGCTCGATCGGGTATGACGATGGCTGGGAGATCTTCCGTGCCGATTACGCAATGCCGCAATATCATTCTGCTGTACCGTTTGCGGGAACGCGCGCGTCGACTGATTGAAGCGAACCGCAAAGCCGGAAATAAGGCCGTTGCCGACATATATTCCCATATTGACGATTGGCTTGCGGTTCAGATGTCTCAAGCCATGGCGACCGCACGGACAGCCATCTAATGCTCAGTGAAACGCTTCCTTGCGCTTGAGCTGTTCAAGGATAGCAGCCATGCGTTTGGCGCGGGTTTCAGGACGTTTGGCCGTCTGCAGCCGGTGATAGATGCTGAACAGATTGGTACGATTGAGCGTGTCGTAGAACGTCTTCGCTTCGGCGTCCTGTTCGAGCGCCGCCAGAAAATCGTCCGGGATGACCATCTCTGACGCCCGGGCATAGGCGCTTTCCCAGCGGCCATCTGCCTTGGCGGTGTCGACATGGACCAATCCGGACGGCTGCATCCGGCCGTCAGCGATCAGGCGGTCGACGTGCTCACAGTTCTTCTGCGACCAGGTGGACTTCGCCTTGCGCGGCGAAAACCGCTGCGTGAAGGAGATGTCGTCCAGCGACTGCCTCTGGCCGTCGATCCAGCCCCAGGCCAGCGCGGTGATTACGCAGTCCTCCCAGGCAACCGAAGGTACGCCGCTCCCCTTCTTGTACATCCGCACCCATAACTCGGTCTGGGAGGCATGGTGGTGTTCAAACCAGTCCCAAAGGTCCTGGGGCGTCGAAAAGGCAGTGTAGTGCGTCGGCGTCATGCGGGATATCTGGGGCCGCACCCTGCCGAAATCTGTCAGCAAGCTTTAGCTGCCAAAGACCGGAGTGAACAATGAGTTCGCACGCGTATAGGTCACGTCTCCGACGATGAGGAACGATCAAGGCTTCGGAGACAGTTTAACCAGCAGAATGTCGTTGGTATTCATCGGCAGGGTGGCGGACGCCGTGCCGCCGCCGCTCACAGTGACCATCCTTTCGCTTTCGGGGCTGTCGCGTGTCATGTCCTGAAGTTGCTTGAGCTGAGCCGGGCTCAAATCTTTCGGCTTGCCCATCTCGATATAGGCGCTGTAGGCGTCATTGACCTTGTAGCCCGTCCGGAAGATCTGCAGCCTGTAACGTCCCGGTTTCAGTCCGCTCAGCTCGAGCGAGACGGGCGCTGACGGCTGGTTCGGCACCAGCCGGCCGAAGAAGGTGCCGTTGCTGCCCTTTTGTGCCGGCAACTGGAAGTCCCAGACGACGGCGGACACCGACGCGCCGTCGCTGGCCGCCCAGACCTGGCTGTCGGATGACGGGATCTCCTTGCCCTTCAATGCGTCAAGGTATTTGTAGGCAAACCACGACGCCTTGCGAATGCCGTCCTTGGTCATCAGGCCGAAGCCGCCGTGGAAGGGCAGGGTGGGCGGGCCGGGCTCCTCGAACAGGTCGGAATAGACCCAGTAGCTCATGCCCTGGGCAATGCCTTGCGTCCCCTTCAGCTTGCTCAGGATATAGGGCGCGGCGATATAGGAATCGTGGCTCAGATCGCGCGGATTGTAGCTGGTGCTCCATTCGGTGAAGAACAGCGGCAGGCCAGGCAGGTGCGAGGCCTCAATCTGGGCGCGGATCTTTTCCACATCGCCAATGATCGCCTTTGGATTGGGCGACAGCTTCAGGTCCATCTTGCCTTCTTCGTCGAGATAGCCGTAGTCGACGCCATAGGTGTGGGTGGTGATGAAATCGACCGGGGCATTGGTCGCCCTGGCGTAGGCCATCAGCTCCGGCACCCAGGCCGCGCCTGCCGTTGACGGGCCTCCGACGCGCAGCTGCGGATCGACCGCCTTGAGCGTCCGGGCGGTGACGCCGTAAAGCGCGAAATAGGCCTGCTGGTCGCCATATTGCCAGAAACCGTCCAGGTTGGGTTCGTTCCACACCTCGAAATACCAGGACCGCACCTCGTCCAGACCATAACGGCCGATGAGATGGCGGGCAAAGGCATCGATCAGGTCCTTCCACATGTCCAGGCGCGGATGCGAGGTATTGCCCTTCCAGTAGAAGATGGTCTGGTCCGAGGACTTCAGCGCTGCCGGCGTGAAGCCCAGTTCGACGAACGGCTTGACGCCCATCTTGAGCAGGCTGTCGTACAGGTAGTCGATCCGGCTCCAGTCGTAGATGACCTTGCCGTCGACCAGCTTCACCGTGCCCAGGTCATCGTGGAAAATGTCGTGAAAGCGGACATAGCGGAAACCGAGTTCATCGGCGGCGATCTTCATCTGCGCCAGGTTGGCGTCGCGGATCGTAGTGCCGGGATAATCGGCGCCGACGGACAGGTCGAAGAAGCGGTCAACGGGCTTCGTGGCCTGACGGACATCCAGCCTGACCTGACGGACGCCGGCCGTCTGGGCGGATGCGGTCCGGGCGGACAGGGCCAAACCAGATACGGCCAGACCTGACACGATCAGCGATGTAAAGGCGCGGCGGGATATGTGCGTTTTCATGATTGGAACTCAAAGGTTTCTTATGGTTGAAGGCCATGCGCCGGACGAAAAGTTGCCCTCCCGGCCCCGGACCGGAAGGGCAATGAGTGTGGTCCAGGGGAGAACACACCCGGCCAGTGGACCGGCTGGCTGAGCATCACTTTGGCCGCGCGCTCGAACCCCGTGGCCAAATATCCTGCGTAATGAACACGGGCCCGACCTGTTCCCCCTTGGGCAGCGCCGGCTGTGTCGGATCGATCATACCCTGTTGGCAAAATTGGTCCTAAGCTGTTAATTTGATTTGACATTTATGGTGTTTCGTCGGCACCCTGTCCGGGCGTATGTTCGCACTGTCCGGAACCGTACATGTTGACTGAGAAGAAGACGATCCTGTTTGTCGATGACGATCCGGATGTCCGCAAGACCGCCGAGCTGCTGCTGCGCAAGAACGGCTTTGCCTTCTGCGGCGCGGCGACTCCGCAGGAGGCCATGAGCCGCATCGTTTCGGATGCCGTCGACCTCATCCTGCTGGACCTGAACTTCTCGAGGGCGCAAACCTCCGGCGCGGAGGGGCTGATCTGCCTGGGCGATATCCTGCGCCATGATCCGCAGGCGCTCGTTGTTGTCGTCACCGGCCACAGCGGCCTGAACATCGCCGTCCAGGCGCTGCGCGGTGGCGCCAAGGACTTTATTATGAAGCCGTGGAACAACGAGCGGCTGATCGAGGCGATCGAAAAGGCGCTGGCGTCGCGCCGCGTCAGCAGCGCACCAATGGCGGACCCGTCCGTGCTGGTCGGCAACTCCGATGCCATGCGCCGCATCATCGCGACCTTCGACCGCTGCTCGACCCTGACCGTGCCGGTGCTGATCCGGGGAGAAACCGGCACGGGCAAGACGCTGGCCGCCTCCATGCTGCACCGCCAGTCGGGCCGCGCCAATCTCATTCAGGCCGAGGCCAATGCGCTGACGCCGGAAGCGCTGCCAGACCTGCCCGACACGACGCTCTTGCTGGAAAACATCGAACGGCTGAACGACGCCCAGATCCCGGCGCTGCTGGCCTGGCTGGCGCGGGCGCCCCGTCACAACAGCCGCCTGATCAGCACGACAAGCCTGGCGACCTCCGATCTCGATCTCGACCGCGGCCTGAAATATGCCATCAGCACGGTCGATGTCGAAATGCCGCCGCTGCGGGCGCGCGGCGAGGACATCGTGCAGCTGGCCGAGCATTTTGTCCGGGTCATCTGCCTGCAGCACGGATTCCCGAACAAGGCCCTGACGCTGGAAGCCCAGGCCATACTGGCGTCGCAGTCCTGGCCGGACAACATCCACGCCCTGCGCCACACCATCGAACGCTCGGTGATCATGCTTGACGGCGACAGTATGTCCGCCGGCGACCTGGCGCTGGACAGCACGGGTCCGCAGACCGTCCCGCCCCGCTCCAATCTGGCGGCGTCCGAAAAGACCCTGATCGAGGACGCGTTGAAGCGGAACAATTTCAATGTCTCCGCCGCCGCGACCGAGCTGGGTTTGACGCGGCCGTCGCTGTACAGGCGCATGTCCAAACATGGTCTCTAACGCGCGCGCCCTGCATATGCTGGCCATCCTGCTGCTGGTAGCGGCGGGTGTCTTCGCCTGTGACGCCGGACGCAACGGCCTGTGGGCGAACCTGGTGCTGGGAATCTTGGGCTTCGGTGCACTGCTGGTCTTCCTGCACGCCACCTATGCCGTCCGGCCGGTTCAGGAACCGGCGCATGCCGCGCCGGAAGCGCGCGAGGACCTGCGCGCCCTGCTGGACCAGTCGCCCGTCCCGTTGGTGCGCTATGTACAAGGGCAGGGGGCGCAGGCCCTGAACCGGGCGGCGCGCAGCCTGTTCCAGACCGATGACCTGATTGTTTCCGGCGCCGAGGATCTGATCGTGGCCATGACCGCGCCCGGCTCCGGATCGCGTAGCGTGCTCAGCGTCTTCGACCGGCAATATGCCGTCAGCGTCAGCGAAATCGTGACCGAAGAGCGGACGCTGCGGCTGGCGTCGCTGACCGACGTACAGGCGGAAATCCATCGGGCCGAGGCGGCCGCCCTGCGCGACACCTTGCAGATCCTCAGCCACGAGATCATGAACTCGCTGACGCCGGTGGCGTCGCTGGCCGACATCGCCAATACCTGCCTGACAGAAAAGCCCAAGCCCGACGTCCGTTCGGCGCGCGAAGCGCTCGATACCCTGTCCCAGCGTGCCCGCAGTCTCAGCCGGTTCATCGAGGCCTACCGGTCGGTGGCGCGGCTGCCTGAACCGGTCTTTCAGTCGGTCGAGGTCGGCCGGCAGATCGGCAACATCGCCGATCTGTTCAGCCGCACCGGTGGCGCGCTGGATTTCCGGGTCGAGATCGAGGAGGGGCTGCCGCGTTTGCGTCTGGACGAGGCCCAGATCAGCCAGGCGCTGATCAATGTCATCACCAACGCCATCGAGGCGACGGAAAACGGCGACGGTCCGCGCGTGTCGGTGTCGGCCCATGCCTCGCGTCAGAACGTGGTCATCACGGTGGCCGACAACGGTCCGGGCGTGCCGGAGGCCATCCGCCGTAACCTGTTCACAGCGTTTGCCACCACCAAGGCGAAAGGCACCGGCACCGGCCTGAACCTGGCGCGCCAGATCGCCCTGGCGCATGGCGGCAACCTCGAACTGCTTCATGACGGCAGTGACGGCGATACGGTCTTCGCCTTCACCCTGCCGTTGTCGTCGTGAGGTTGGCGCCATGTCCGCGTTTCCCCTGATCAGCCTCCAGGACGTGCATCACACCTACGACGATACGGCGCGCGCCGTGCAGGCCTTGCGCGGCGTCACCCTGGACATCGAGGCGGGCGAATTCGTCGCCATCATCGGCCCGTCGGGCAGCGGCAAGTCGACCCTGCTGAACATCATCGGCACCCTGGAGCGCGCCACCCAGGGGCGCTACCTGTTCGACGGCCGTGACACCACGGTGTTGCCCGACCGCGAACTGGCCGCCGTCCGCGCCCGCCGCATCGGCTTTGTCTTCCAGAGCTTCAACCTGATCGACCACCTGACGGTCTACGAGAACGTCCAGCTCGGCCTGCGTTACCGCCGCGATCCGCCGGGGGGAAACCAGCGAGCGCTGATCCTGGCGGCGATGGACCGGGTCGGCATCGCCCACCGCTCTGACCACCTGCCGCGCCAGCTGTCCGGCGGCCAGCAGCAGCGCTGCGCCATCGCCCGCGCCATCGTCGGCAGCCCCGACATCGTGCTGGCCGACGAGCCGACCGGCAATCTCGATTCCGGCAATGCCGCCCAGATCCTCGGCATCCTGAAGGAACTGAACGCCCAGGGCACGACGGTGGTGGTCGTCACCCACGCCCTCAGCCAGGCGGACCAGGCGTCGCGCCTGGTCGAAATGCATGACGGGCGCGTGCATATCAGCTCGCGCCGGCTGTCATGAGCCCGGTCCTTCCGGACATCGCCCGGGTCTGCCGGATCATCGCCAGCCGCTGGACGGTTTACCTGCTGATGGTCGCCGGCCTGGCCCTGGCCTATTGCGCCGCCATCATCATCGGCCTCTATGTCCATAGCGAACTGACCTACGACCGGTTTATTCCGCAGGTGGATAAGGTCTACGTCGTTTCCGCTCGATATGGCCCGCTCGGCCGGGGGCTGATCGACAGCGACCGGATACCGGCGGGACTGGCGCGCTGGGTCCGCAGCGATGTCCCCGACGTCGCCGCCGTCACCCGGCTCGACACCCAAGAATGGCCGATGCACAGCAACCGGCGCGACGTCAAGGAGCGGTTCTATTTCGCTGACGGCAACCTGTTCGGCCTGCTTCAGCTGCCGGTATGGCGCGGCGACCTGAAAACAGCGCTGGCGAAGCCGGGCAGCGTCGTGCTGACGCGGCGGCTGGCCGTGGCCTATTTCGGCCGCGACGATGTGATCGGGCAGACCCTCATCACCAACAATCTCCATAAGCTGACGGTCACCGCCGTGCTGCAGGACCTGCCAGCCAACAGCCATCTCGACCGTGAGATGTTCGTCGCCGGCAGCGCGCCCTATGCCAAGCTTCAGGCCTATGACCTGAACTGGAACCTGTTGTGGCCGAACACCTATACCTATGTCACCCTGGCGTCGGGCGCCGATCCGGGCAGGGTCGCAGCCAGGCTCACCGAGATCAGCCGGCGGCACTGGCAGGGGCCGAACAACATTCCCGACCGGTTCGAGCTGATCCCGCTGAAAGACCTGCATTTCCGGCCGCACGGCGATGGTGAAATGAAGCCGCGCGGCCACCTCGATTCGGTGTTCGCCCTGGTCGGTGTGGCCGGGGCGATCCTGGCCCTGGCCTGCATCAATTTCTCCGGCCTTGTGCTGGCCGAGCGCAACGAGCGGACGGCGGAACTGACACTTTACAGCGCGCTGGGGGCGCGGCGCATCGACCTGATTGCCCAGATCATGCGCGAATCCCTGCTGGTCAACGCCTGCAGCGCCTTGCTCGGTCTGGTAATCGTCGAACGCGTCATGCCGGTGATCAATGCGGCGTTCGGTTTCAGCCTCGCCTTGTGGGCGCATCCGGCGTCCGCGCTGGCGGCTGTCGGGCTGGCCGTTGCCGTCCTGACCCTGGCAGGAGGGATCGCACCGGCTGTTGTCGTTTCCAAGCCGCGCCCGCCGGAACGCCGGGCGGGCGGAGAGGCAAACGCCGCGTCGATGCACTGGCGCGGCTGGGTGGTGGCGCAGCTGGCTTTGGTCATCGTCCTGCTGACGGCGGCCCACACCATGTCGCGGCAATGGACCTATTCGACGACTGAGGCCCTGGGCTTCCGCGGTGACAATGTGGTGATGGTCAAGCTGGGCGAAAATCCGGCCATCAACGACGCCTTCATCCGCGACGTCGGAGCGCTGCCGGGCGTCGAGACGGCGGCGCCGTCGTGGGGCACCCCGACCAACGATTATGTCCGCCCGGCCTGGATCAAGCGGGCCGGTAAGCCGATGATCGCCCTGACGCGTAATTCGGTCGAGCCGGCCTTTTTCGACGTTTACGACGTGAAGCTGCTGGCGGGCCGCAATCTGCCGCGCCCCTTCCTGGCGCCCGAAATCCCGAAGGACGTGCTGATCAACGCCGCCGCCGCGCAAGCGCTTGGCTATGCCGACCCGCAGGCGGCGGTCGGCCGGACGATCGAATACTATACCGACCAGACGGTCATGCGCTCGACCGTGGTCGGGGTCGTCTCCAACCTGCGCGTCTCGACGGTCTACGATCCGATTCAGCCTATGATCTTCGACAGCTATGCCAAATATTTCAACCAGGTGAATGTCCGGGTGGCTTCTGGTCGCATGGAAGAAACCCTGCCGCGCCTCGACGCCCTGTGGACCACCGAAGCCGCCGGATCGGTGCCGATCGAGCGCCGCTTTTTCCGCGATTACCTGCTGGCGCAGTATCACGACCTGCGCCAGCAGATCACTGCCTTCTATATCATTTCGGGCCTGGCGGTCCTGCTGTCGACCCTGGGCCTGACCGGGCTGTCGATCTTCCTGACGCGGCACCAGACGCAGGAAATGGCCATTCGCCGGGCGCTGGGGGCGACCTTCGGCGATATCTTCCTGCAGCGCTTAGTGCCGTTCGTCGCGCCCTTCCTGCTGGCCAACCTGATCGCCTGGCCGGTGGCGTGGCTGTCGCTGCAGGCCTGGCTGGGCGCCTTCGCCGAGCATGTGTCGCTGTCGTGGCTGTCGCTGCTGGGCGCCGGCGTCATTTCCGTCCTGTTCAGCCTGCTCACCGTGGCGGCGCATTCGGCGCTCACCGCGCGCGATATTCGCATTTCATTCCTGCGCTCGGAATAGGCTTACGTTCCCGTCTGCATCGCGGCCGTGAAGCGGGCGACCGCCTGGTCGTGTGGCGGCAGACCTTCGGCCGTCCGGGCAATGATGGCGCCGATGCGGTTGACCAGGGCTTCCACGTCACGCATCGGCACGCTGTCGGCTACCGGATCGTAGCCGTCCGGCACAATCCCCTGGCCAAACATGACGGCCAGCCAGCTGTCTTCGGTGAACAGTTCGTCCTGATAGCGGAAGACGCGGCCGCGCACCCGGAACAGGTCGATCTTGCGCTTCAGGCTGTCGGGAATGTCCATGTGGCGGAGGTAGCGCCAGTAGTCGCTGTCGTCGCGGCGCGTGGCCTTGTAGTGCAGGATGATGAAGTCGCGGGCCTGCTCGTATTCGCGGGCGGTGAGGGCGTTATATTCGTCGCGCTCGGTTTCCCAGCCGCCCGGCCCGGGAAACAGCGCCAGCAGCTTGGCGACGCCGGTCTGGATCAGGTGGATCGACGTCGACTCCAGCGGCTCCAGGAACCCGGCCGCCAGTCCGAGGGCGATGCAGTTGCGGTTCCAGAACGCCTTGCGGCGGCCGGTGCGAAAGCGGATCGGCCGCGGCGTGTCGAGCGCTTTCGTGTCCAGTCCGGCTAACAGGCGTTCAGCGGCGGCCTCATCCGAAATGAAGTCCGAACTGTAGACGTGGCCGTTGCCGGTGCGGTGCTGCAGCGGGATGCGCCACCGCCAGCCGGCGCTTTCGGCGGTCGCCCGCGTATAGGGCGTCAGGACGGCCGCCCGTTCCGACGGCACGGCCAGGGCGGAATTGTTCGGCAGCCAGTGGCTCCAGTCCTCGAAGCCGGTTTTCAGCGCGCCTTCGATCAGCAGGCCGCGAAAGCCGGTGCAGTCGATGAACAGGTCGCCTTCGATGTACGACTCGTTATGCAGCCGGATGGCCGCGATGTCGCCACTGTCGGCCTGGACGACCTCTACGATGCGGCCTTCGACGCGGCGGACGCCACGCTGTTCGCTGTAGGCGCGCAGGAACCGCGCATAGAGCCCGGCGTCGAAATGGTAAGCGTATTTCAACGACGACAGGACCGACTCCGGTCCGCCGGCGGGCGGGCTGAACCGGTTGAGACGCGCCGCGGCGGCACTGATCGAATAGCTTTCAAAACGGCCCCAACGGCCCGGCGGGTTGGCGGCGGCGGTCGCCTTGGCCACGCGCAGCCAGAACTGGTGGAAGCGGATGCCCTGCCAGTCGACGCCGTGCGTACCGAAAGGGTGGATATAGCTGTCACCCATCGCGTCCCAGTTGACGAATTCGATGCCGAGCTTGCAGGTGCCTTTGGTGTCCCTGAGGAACTCGGCCTCGTCGATGCCCAGCATGCCATTATAGGTCTGGATGGACGGGATGGTGGCTTCGCCGACGCCGACCGTGCCGATCTCCTCGGATTCGACCAGGGTAATCGCCACGCCGGCATGTGGAATGAGCCGGGCCAGGGCGCCCGCCGCCATCCAGCCCGCCGTACCGCCGCCGGAGATAACGATGCGCCTGATCTTATCCATTGCGGAAATCCTGCGTCATGATCGCGTTGATCAGGTCGCGGTTGCTGGGCAGCAGCGACGGCGCGTTGCCGGCCTGGCGCTTCAGGTCGGCGAACTCGGCCTGGGCCTCGCGGAAATAGCGGTAGGTGCCGGCGCTTTCCGACAGGTCGGTGCGGTAGCCCATGCCGTAGAGCACATATTGCCAGCTTTCGGCGGAGAAGATGTCGATCTTCGGGTCGGTGTCGATGTCGCTGGGGCAGCGGTAGCGCCAGCGCTCCAGCAGTTCGTGCAAGCTGTCCGGCGTGGTGCGCGGATCGGCATTGTCGATCCAGAATGGCGAGTCGCGCCGCTCGGTCAGGCAGTAGTGCAGCTTGATGAAATCAAGCGCCCGCTCATAGCGCTTCAGCATCAGTTCGTTGAACTGCTTCGCCATCGGTTCGAAACTGCCATGCCAGGGAAACAGGCTGGCCAGCATGACGGCGGCGACTTCGGCGAAGATGATGCCGGTGGCTTCCAGCGGCTCGAAGAAGCCGCTCGACAGGCCGATGGCGACGCAGTTCTTCATCCAGTTGGTTTCACGGAAACCGGCGGTGAAGCGCAGCTTGCGCGCCTCCAGGCCATCCCCGGCCGGACCGACGTAGCGGCGCAGGGTCGCCTCGGCACGCGCGTCATCGGTGTGGTCGGAGGAATAGACATAGCCGATGCCGCGGCGGTGGTGCAGGCCGATGTCCCAGGTCCAGCCGGCATCGTGGGCGGTCGAAATGGTATAGGACGGGATCGGCATGTCGGGCCGCGCATAGGGCACCTGCAGGGCCAGGGCGCTGTCGCAGAACAGCACGTCGCGGCAGGACTTGTACGGCACGCCCAACGCCTTGCCGATCAATTCGGCGCGGAAGCCGGTGCAATCGACGTACAGGTCGCCGGTCAGGTCGCCGTTGGCGCGCGTCTTGACCGAGGCGATAGCGCCCTGATCATCGAGCGTAATCTGGTCGACCGTATCGACGATGTGCCGCACGCCGGCACTGACTGCGCACTTGCGCAGGAATACGGCCAGCTTGGCGGCGTCGAAATGGTAGGCATAGTTGAGCGGCCCGGCGAACGGCGGATCGACCAGCCGCTTCGGCGCCAGCGACGCATCGGACACCAGCTTCTGCACGTTGCAGACCTCGTCCCAGTTGCTGTTCGAGCCTTCCGCCCCGAGAAGCCAGTAGGGCAGGAGGTCCAGTCCGCCCTTGGCGCTGGCGACGGCGAACGGGTGCATGTAATGTTTCGGGCGGCCGTTTTCCTGGCCGGGGGTGAAGCGCCAGTGGTCGAACCGGGCACCCTGTTTGAGCGTCGCGTCGCATTCGCGCAGCATGGCCGATTCATCGACACCGATGCGCATCAGGGTGCGGCGGATGGTCGGAAAGGTGCCTTCGCCGACGCCCAGGATACCGATCTCGCTCGATTCGACGAGGGTGATCGCCACGCCGTCCGGCGCCGAAGCGTTCAGGGTTTTGGCCAGGTAACCGGCGGTGATCCAGCCGGCCGTGCCGCCGCCGACGATGATGACGGATCTGCGCATGGAATGGCGCTCCAGCAGAAAAATGAGTCCCCCCGCAGTGCCTGCGAGGGGACCGGAGTTTAGAGGAACGGAAAGATCAACTACCAGGGAGAGCTTTTTGTTCCTCAGGTCAGAGAGGTTAGTAGCTCAGCCGCAGGCTGACATTGACGCGCTGGTCGGTGATGAACCAGCTGCGACCGTAGCGGGCATCGTTCGGATAGCCGCCTTGCAGCGTCCGGGCGATCACGTCGGTCACGTTGCTGGCTTCGACGTTCAGGCTGACGTGGTCGCTGAACTTGTACGAGCCGCCGAGGTCGATCTGCCCATAGGCCGCCGAATAGATCGGCAGGGAGATCTTCCGGGACTGGGTCGTCGCATGCGCGAAGTCGTAGTAGGTATAGGTGCCGTTTGTCCCGTTGGTGTTGGTGGACATCAGGTACCGGCTGCGCCAGCTGTAGGCGACGCGTGCCGACCACGGACCCTTTTCGTACATCAGGATCAGGTTGAGGTTTTCCGGCGACAGCGCCGACACCGGATTGTTGCGCAACTCGTGCGAGTCGCTGAAGCCCGGCGCGACCGAAGTTGTGGTCCGCACATTGTCGATAGCCAGCGCCAGGTCGCCCGGGTTCTTGCTGTCGATGTGGGTGTAGTTGGCTTCGTAGCCCAGGCCGTCGAACGGCGCCGGCAGCATGTCGAAGAACTGACGCACGCCGACTTCGAAGCCGGAGACGGTCGCCTTGACTGGCGAGTTGAACACCTCGTAGCTCTGGACGTCTTCCAGCACTGTCGTCGCCGTCGGTGAAACGTAGGTGAACGGCACCTTCTTGACCGTCTGGCCGTAGATGAACGAGTTGGTCAGCTCCTTGTGGAAAACGCTGAAGTGCGCGTTGAGGCTGTTCGACTTGTACCATTCGACCGAGGCATCGATGTTGTCCGAGAAGACCGGCTTCAGGTAAGGATTACCCATATTGGCCGAGAAATAGTCGAACACCGGCGGACAGGTGGTGCCGCACACCGGGTCCTGATGCGACTGCACGCTGGCCGTGCCGTTGGCGCGGAGGTTGGTGAAGGTCGGCAGGTCCATGGTCGTGGTGTAGGCGAAGCGGACCTTCACCTGCGGATCGGGCGTGAACGCCACGTTCAGCGACGGCAGTACGCGGGTGGTATCGCGGCCGCCGGTATTGGCATAGGAGCTGGCGGCCGTGACATAGGTCGTGCCGCCGCGCTTGAACACCAGCCCGGCCGGACCGGCGACGAAGCCGTCCGAATGGGTTTTGACCTGGACGCCTCTCAGGCCGAAATTGCCGGTGTAAGGCACGCCGAACACGCCGGTGTCGCTGGCAAAACGGGCCATGACGTAGATTTCGGAGGTTTCGACGGTGCCGCGCGCATAGTCGGTGGCCAGCGGCGCGATCGGGTTGTCGCCGCCGACGCCGAAGGCGGTGCGGACGTACTTCGGATCAAGCTTGGCGACCAGGGAACCGCTCGGCATCAGCAGGTTGGCGGGCAGGTTGATCTTGCCGCGGAAGAAGTTCTCATAGGCGCGAAGCTCGATATCGCTCTTGTCCTTGGCGTCGGCGAAGGTGTGGCCGCCGGTGGTGCTGTTGTCGCAACCGTTCCAGCCGACGCAGACCGCATTCCAGTTGTAACCGGACACGGCGTCACGCTCGACGCGGCTGGCGTAGCGGCCGCCGATCTTGATGCTGCGCAGCCAGTCCGAGTCCGACAGCACGAAGTCGGCATCGAGGTTGGCCGCGCTCATCGTGCCGTGATTGCTTTCGATGTGAGGCATGTCGGCGCTGATATAGTAGCTGTGCGGATCGGCGAAGGTCGCCTGGCCCGAGGCCGGCACGACGACCTTCGGCAGTTCGCCGGAGATGTCGAGCGAGAAGGTGCCGGGGAAGTTGACCTGCGGGAAGACGGAGTAGCTGACGGCAGTCGACGACGAATCGACGAACTGCGCGGCACCCGAAATCTTCGTTTTCTCGTTGGGCCGCCAGTCGAAGCCGGTCGACCAGTCGCTGGTGACGTGAGTACCCTTGCTCAGACCGGTATTGCCGCCGGTGCTGATGATGGCGCCGGTCAGGGCGCCGGTGTTCGGGTCGAAGGTGGTCAGCTTGGTGGCGCTGATCAGCGCACCATTGCCGTCAAATACGGTCGTGCCCGAGGGATCATCCCGCAAGGTTTGCGAGGTGATGAACTGGCCGCTTTCGGTGTTGTCCGACTTGTACTTGGACGAGAACAGGGTCGTGAACAGGGTCAGGTTGTCGTTCGGGCGCCACTGGAAGGCGGCGTATTCGCCGGTACGTTCCCGGTTGAAATTGTCGGCGCCGTAGGTGTAGCCGCCGGGGATGAAGCGTTCCTTGCCCTGGCTTTGCACCTGGTAGAACGGTTCCATGCGGAAGAAGTTGTCGCGCGCCGAATACTTGCTGTAAGCGAGATCGATCAAGGCGCCAAATTCACCGATATTGGTGCTCCAGCGATCCGTCAGCAGGAATGAACCTTCCGGCGTGACCTTGTCGGCCAGATCGCCGTAAGAGGCGCCGAGCGTCGCCTGGAACGCCGGCTTGCGATAATCGAACGGCATCTTCGTGCGCAGGTCGATGGCGCCGCCGGTGCCGCCGACATTGCGGTCGGCCGTCGACGACTTGTAGACGTCTACCGCCGCCATCAGTTCGGGCGTGACGTCGCCCCAGAGCAGGCCTTGGCCGCCGTTGGCGCTGAACACTTCACGTCCGTTGAGCAGGCCGGCAACGCCGGACAGGCCACGCACCTGGATGCCCGAGCCTTCGGCCGAGAAGTGGTCGGGGTCGCCCAAGGAGCCGAAACGGACGATCGAAACGCCGGCCACGCGTTGCAGGACTTCGGTGACGGAATTGTCCGGCAGCTTGCCGGCCTCGTCGGCGACGACCGAGTCGATGACGGTGTCGGAGTTCTTCTTGCGGTCGGTGGCCGTCTGCAAGGCCCTGCGGCGGGCGGTTACGATAACCAGGTCGCTGTCGCTTTTCTCGGTCGCCGCCGGGGCGTTTTGCGCATAGGCAACGCCACCCGTACCGATCGATACGGCAGCCAGCGAAATCCCGGCGAGCAGTATCGCTCGCTTGTTTTTAATATTATTCACTTTTCTCTCCCTTCTTCTTGCGTAATTCAATGATTTCGCAGAAGATTTTTTGTGCCATAACACTTAGACGCGCCGGGGCGCATCTTGTGAAATTTTCCCTTTTTCTATTTTCCGCACCCCGAATTTCCGCGAATGCTCGAAAGCATTTGCGGCCCGCTTACAGCAGACGGCATCTCCGTATACGTGCGCAGAACTGCGCGTCTTGCCCGGGATGGAAGACCATCCTCAGGCTGGGCACTTGAATCGTAAACAGGTCAACCGTAAGCCTCAGGCGGGCGTCAACGCGGCGCGTTACGCGCAATTTTTCGGACGTATTCTCCTTTTATCGTTTTGCGTCCGAGTGTAAGTCCAAGCGCGATCAGTTCCTAATATTATGAAAAATATGGGAATTTATGGAATCGGAAGGGTAGCGTGTCCGCAGGAGTGTCCGATCTGTCCGAAATCGGACAACTCCGTTCGTTCAATTTGGCCTGAGGCCGACGTTTAACGCAGTTGCACCCGGCCGGCGAAGACGTGATCGGCATGCGCGTCCCAGACGGTCTGGATCAGCAGGTCGACACCGCCGTCGTGCGTCCACAGGAGCAGGGAACCGCCGGCGTCGCCTTCGAGATTGCCGGTGGTCAGGCTCAGGTCGCCGTGACGCACCGTCCATGATTTGTGCATCGGCATGGCTTTCCAGAGATCGGCTTTGGCAAGCTCGCCCTGACACCGCATGGTTTTCAGATTGGCCAGGGTCACGATTTCCAGCACGCTGGCCCGGGCGATACCATGGCGCGGATCGATCCGTTCCAGGTCGAGCAACCGCGACCGGACGAGGCGGATATCCGTCAGCAGGTGAGGGGCGCCCTCATAGCCCAGATAAGTAGCTTCGGCGGGTTGCCAGAGCCACCAGAACGGTTCGGCCGCCGTGTAGGCAAACGGCATGTCGAGCCGCATCCAGCCGTCCTGACCGACCACCGGCGGGATTTCCGCCAGCCTGTAGTCGAAGTCCGGGTGCCGGGCGCAGGCTTCGTCCTGCTTCCAGGCCAGCGACAGTTCGGCTGCACAGCCGGCGAACGCCGCCCATTCCGGCTTCGCCGTTTCGGGCAGAACGGGCGCGTCTCCGCACACGCAGCGAAAGGCGAAGTCGGTCAGGGGCGGGGTCTCGGGTGACATCGATCAGGCGCCCATAGCCGAGGCGTCGTCGTGAACCGCGTAGGCGTCGTGCGCGCTGGTGTCGTCATGCATAGCCTGAACCGTTGAGTCGTGGTGAACAGCGTTGACGTCGTGCAGCCCGTTCTCGTCTTCCACAGTGCCCTGCATGTCGGTTTCGGCGTTGATCACGTGGTCGGACTGGGCCTCAATGATTTGGTGGTCCGGCATGATAGCGTCGGCTTGGGTACTCAGGACTTGAATGAGGTGGCCGGTGACATCCGCCTGCAAGCTGTGCGTCAGGGACTCGAGATAGTGGCTGAAGTTGTCCGGGTGCAGAAAGCTGTGGGTGTCCTTGAGGGCATTGATGATGGGATCGGCAAAGGGCATGACAAGTCTCCGTCTGGCTAAGATTGAGGCCTCCAATTGGGCCTTACATCATCGAAGGCGGAGGCCCCCCGGAAAACGGGTCAGGGCAGGTCGCATTTTTTTCCAGTTTTTTTGGGCCCGGGAAAATCATCCGTCAGGTTCTAAGACTTGGCAATTGCCGGTTCCATGTTATCAAGTAGTTCAAAACAATGGATTGTGCCGCGCTTTACCACCGGGACAGTCAGGGGAGGCGTCGCGGTATTTCAAAAAATTTTCCGTCCGTGCATTTTTTTCTGACCCGTTTTTCCGGCCGGGTCCGCCTTCCTATTCAGATCACGGGTTCGAGCGCCGCTCGGTAAGCCCGCCACCTCGCAAGAAAGTTTACTGAGATGAACGCACCGCTCATTGCTTGCCCCGACTGCAGCCAGACCAATCCGTCTTCCGCCAAGTTCTGCGCCGGTTGCGGCCGCAGCATCGCCGCAGGCAGCAACAGTGCGCCGCCGCCCCCTCCGCCTCCGCCGCCACCTCCGCCGCCGAATTTCGCGATCGGTGGCGGCGGCGGCGCGCAGAGCACGCGCACCATCGACCTGCCGTTCGATCCGGCGCGCGTGACGGCCGGGCTGCAGAACGTCGTCCAGGCGGAAAGCGGGGCGATCACCGGGGCCAACACCTTCAATGTCAAGGTTTCCAACTTCTGGTACACCCTGTTCATGAAGGTCCAGATGGACGGCACCTATTCCGTCGTCGCGACTCCGACCGGCAGCCGCCTGACGCTGTCTCTGACCTGTAATTTCAATGCCCTGATGCCGGTGCTGATCACCAACATCGTGTGCTTCCTGATCATCCCGCCGTTCTTCCTGGGCGTGTTGGTGGACGTGCTGACCTGGAACTATTTCAGCAATCAGGCACCGGGCGAAATCCTGACGCGGCTGGCCAACCGTCTGACCGCCGGCGCGGCCCAGGCCCAGGGACAGGCGCAACCTCAGCCGCAGCCCGCGCCGCAACCGCACTATCAGCCGCAGCCGGCCGCGGAGCCGGTCACGCCGCCGCAACCGCAACCGGCTGCGACCGAGGCTGCCCCGCCGCCACCGGCGCCCGAAGCCGCGTCGGATCCGTATGAGCAGCTGAAGAAGCTGGCCTCCCTGCGCGACGTCGGCGCCATCACGCCGGAAGAGTTCGAAGCCAAGAAGGCCGAACTGTTGTCGCGGATTTAAGGGGGCTCCGGGAAGCGGCCATGGACACGAATGCGCAAACAGGCGGCTTCTGTACCGAGTGTGGCACGCAATGGCCGGCGGAAGGGCGCTTCTGCATCGGTTGCGGTGCCAGCCGTCAGGGCCACACCACCGGCGCTCCTGGCGCCGAACTGGTATCGCAGCCCTTCACCGGTGTGGGGGCGGCCTGCGAGTACTGCGCCAAGCGTCCGCGCGATGTGAAAGACCCGTTCGACGCCTACTGCCGGGTGTGCCGGAAGCTCGATCCGCTCGGCCCCGACTATGTGCTGCCGATCGACGCCTATATGTGGTCGCTCGATGCCCAGGCCATGGCCAGCCTGCGCAGCATCACGCCGCTGATGGCCGCCGCTCAGGCCTTGTCCGAAAAGGTCGGGCGGCCATGGCTGGAATCGACCGTCAACGGCATCCGGCTGGGGCCGGACCAATTGCCGGACATCTTCGAGCTGGCCATCAAGGCGGCGCGCATTGTCGGCCTGCCGTACCTGCCGGAAATCTACATCTCTGGCGAACAGATGTGGGACTGCCTGACGCTGGGTTCGGAAAGCCAGGCGTTTGTGGTCATCGGCTCGATCATCTCGAACTTCAGGGGCGACGACATGCTGTATGTCCTTGGCCGCGAGATGGGCCACATCGCCGCCGGCCACGCCTTGTGGAAGACGTTGATGCAGTTCACCACAGGCCGCCAGCAGGGCAAGACGATCATGGGGCACGGCGTCATGCAGTTCCTCAATCCGGCCAAGCTGGTCGAAAGCGCCATCGACGCGCCGCTGATGGCCTGGGCACGCCATTCCGAGATCACCGCCGACCGGGCAGGGGCCCTGGTCATCGGCAGTTACGACGTCGCCCGCCGCGTGGCTATCCAATGGACGGTGCGCTCGTTCCCGCTGCTGCCCCGGCTCAATCTCGACGCCCTGGAGCGCGAGGTGGCGCAGAGCGACGACCGCCAGCTTCAGGTGTCGGAATGGACCATGTCGTCGACGCCTTACCTGGCGCGGCGCCTGCGCCTGATGAAGGACTACAGCGCTTCGGATACCGTCAAGGGCTGGCGCGACATCATCCAGTACTGGGAAGAAATCGAGCGTGCCAGGGTCGAAGCCGCCGCTCGTCCGCCCCTGCGGCCTGCCCCGCCGGAACCGCAGATCAAGGACGGCATCCGCCTGACCTGCATCGCCTGCGGCGAGGTCATGCGCGTGTCGCGCGCCGAGCTGGAGGGCAAGGAAAGCGTCCGCATCCAGTGCCCGAATGCCGCTTGCGCCAAGATCCTTGATGTCACCCCCAAGCCCCCCGACAAGGCCGAGGTTCGCGGCGTGGTGCCGCCGTCGTTCAAGCTCAAGTGCGTCGCCTGCGATGAGGGCATGCAGGTGCCGGTCGAGACGCTCATGGCCAATCCAGAAACGCATGTGCGCTGTCCCAACCCGGATTGCCGCAAGGTCCTGACCTTGCGCCGGCCGCCGCTTCCTGCCCCACCGCCGCCTCCGGATAAGCCGGACCCGTCGCTTACCTCGGAATAATCCCTCATGCCGACGCCGCCACAACTGCCCATCGTCGATGCTGAACCGGACGCCGCCGTCATCAAGGCGGAACCCTGGACGGACGGCGATGCGTCGGCAGGCGCCCGCGTCGTCAACGCCGCGCCGCATGTCGTCCAGGCGACGCCGGTGGTGGCGCCTGTCGCGGTGCAGGCCCAGGCCAGCAGCGCGGTTTCGGCTTCGGCCGCCAGCGTCTCCTACGATCCGGCGGCGCATGACGCGCATGTCACGCCCGACAGCCGCGATGCGCCGATTGTGGAGCCCACACAAACCGAAGAACCCAAGCCCGAGGAAAAGCCGGCAGAACCGGCCGCGCCGGAAGCCACTGCGCACCCGGACGAAAATAATTTGCATCCCGATGACCCGGTTTCCGGACACGATACGCCTACAGATCAGAATAGCGATCATAGCTAGATCATTTTAGGAGATAACCATGCCCGACTTAGAATCCTCGCTGCCGCAAGACGTGATCGATCAACTGCCGGAAGGCTTCCAGATCGAAGTCAGCAACCTGTCCGAAGAAGGCCAGCAACAGGTGATCGACGCCATCGCCAATCACGACGGTGACGTGTCCGACCTCGACACCGACCAGCTGGTATCGGACGCCCAGATCGCCGACACGGCGCGCGATAATGTCGAGCACCTGCACCAGGAGCAGGCCGATGCGGTGGCGTCCGGCGACTACGCCAAGGCCGACGAGATCGCTCACCAGACCGAATATCAGCTTCAGGAAGTCCAGGACCACGGCGGCAATGCCGAGCAGCAACTGGCGACGACCGAAAGCGACCAGCAGCACCTCGACTGGGCGCAGTACCATCAGGACGTCGCCAGCGACCAGGCGCAATGGGCGGCCGATGCGGCGCAGCACGGCGACGCCACCCACGCCGAAATGTATGGCGATATGGCGGCCGGCCATGCCGATACAGCTGCGACCAACGCGACGGATGCCTCGCAGGGTGGCCACTATGGCGACCACGGCTATGACTCGGCGGCGTCCACAGGCGTTGATAGCAGCGCTGCGACGGCGCATGTCGAAGACGCGACGGCGGTGGATACCTCTTCCACGGGAGAGTGATCGGATTAGCAGATGACAAGACGGCCGCGCCTCAGGCGCGGCCGTTTTTTTGTGTGGTCCCCCTCCCCAGCAAGCTGGGGAGGTATAAGAAAATGTTACCGCTTCCCCACCGAGGTATCCGCCGGGCACTTCGCCACGAAGGCCAACTCAGGCGCGACGTTGAGCTTCTTGTTGCGCTCCGGGATGCCGCCGTGGCCGTTGATGTAGTCGAAAATCGCCAGCGACTCCCACGCCGCCGCGCAAGCCT
The DNA here is from genome assembly GCA_048497915.1 of Pseudomonadota bacterium. Lineage (GTDB taxonomy): Bacteria > Pseudomonadota > Alphaproteobacteria > Caulobacterales > Caulobacteraceae > Asticcacaulis. The sequence goes on along the minus strand of JBEHYZ010000025.1, from coordinate 11,027 downwards.
GTCGCCTGTCGCCCGACGCGACATACAGCTTGGCCAGGTTGTGTAGCCCGGCCGCCAGGTTGACGCGGTTGTCCATGTCGTCGGGCTGATGCGTCAGTTGCAACCGCCGCCGCGCGATCGAGCCCCTTGCCGCCGCCACCGCTTCGCCTGCCCGCCCGAGTTGCGACAGGGCCAGCGCCCGCTGCGTCGTCAGGATATCGAGCGTATGCAGGGTCGCGGCACTGTCGTCGAATTCGGCCAGCTCGTTGATAATGGCCAGCCCCTTGTCGGCCCATTGCAAAGCGAGTTGCGGCTGGTTCTGGTCGGCAAACGACGACGATAGCTGGTAATTGTAATAGGCTTGGCGCAGCGGCAGGCGCATGTCAGTCACGCCTTCGGCCCGCGCCTGGGCCATCAGGGCTTCGGCGCGGCGGTAATGGGCGATGCCAGCGGCGGGGCTGACGACGTAATAGCTTGAGTCGCCAAGGTTATTTTCCGTACCGGCTTCAAGCAGGGCATGCAGCGAGCGGTTTTTTGACGTCGCCGGCGTGTCGCGGAATCGCGCCAGGGTCTGCTCCATCAGCGTTTTCAGCGCTGGCATGTCGTCGGCGCCGAAATAGAGGTCGCCCAGCCCCAGGGCGGCATTCCACCGCCCATAGGCGGCGTCGAGATCCTTTGGATTGCGCTGGAGAACCTCATCGAACAGCCGGAACGATTCATCCAACGCGGCGCGGGCCGCTTTCGGATCGTTGTGCGCCCCCAGCAGCACGCCCGATCGCCACGACAGCGTCCGCGCCAGTTCGCGCTTGTAATCGTCGCGGTCCGGATGCTTGGCGATCAGGCCGCGCAGCAGGGTTTCCGACTTTTGCAGCGCCCAGTCGCCCTGATTGACCTTGCCGCTGCCGTTGCTCGAGGTCGTCGCCTGAGCATTGCCGAGGCGGCTGTAGCCGACGGCGATATCGCGCGTGATGTCGTCCGAGGCCTTCGGGTCCTTCGACAGCCGCGTCAGGTACTGCCAGCCGACCGTGGCGTTGCGTTCGCGCAAACCCGTCGAGCCGGGCAGCTTGATCAGGTCCTCGTGGAAATCGCCCAGCATGTAGTTGGCCATTTCGCGCACGTCGTTGAAGCGCGCCTGGGCCAGGCTGCGTTCGTGTTCGGCGCGGACATAGAGGGTGGCGATGACCCCCAGCGCCAGAATGACGCCCGCGAGCGCCGTGGCCGCCGCCGCCACGCCGCGCGGATGGCGTTTGACGAACAGGCGGCTTTCGGTCCGCCACTCGCCTTGTTCCAGGCTGGTCGGCCGGTCCTCCAGCAGTGCGTGCAGGTCGTCGGCCAGGCCCTGCGCCGTGGCGTAGCGGTTGGCGGCCTCGGTGGCGCAGGCCCTGGCGATGATGGCATCGCAGCGCGCGTCGCCGGTGGTGGCCAAAGGCAGTGTCACTGGCTTTTCCGGCCATTTGCCGGTGAGCAGGCCATGCAGCAGCAGGCCGAGGCCGAACACATCATCGGCCACGGTCGGTTGCGCCCCTTGCAGCCGTTCCGGACTGGCATAGGCCGGCGTCGACGGAAAGGCGGTCTTCTGCACCTGTTCGGCGGCCGCGGCGGCCATCGAAGCGATGCCGAAATCGACCAGGACTGGTTCGCCAGTGTGCTTGATCAGGATGTTCGACGGCTTGAGATCGGCGTGCACCACCAGCTGCGAATGGGCATATTGCGCGGCTTCGGCGATGGCGGCGGCCAGGCGGATCGAGGCCTCGCGCGTCAGGCCGCGCGCTGCGTAGATATTCAGCGGCAGGCCGTCGATCAGCTCCATGACGAACCACGGCAAGCCTTCTTCGGTCACGCCGCCGTCGAAAAGCCGAGCGATGTGCCGGTGATTGAGCCGCGCCAGCGCCCGCCGTTCGGTATCGAAAAAACTCAGGGATTCAGCGGCGAAGCGGCTGGGGCGCATCAGCTTGATCGCCACCTGTTGCTCGAACAGGCCGTCGTCGCGCTGGCCGAGCCAGACTTCGCCCATGCCGCCGGCGCCGAGCACGGCTTCCAGTTTGTACGGGCCGATCCGTTCCGGCGCCACCAGGATGGTATTGCCGTCCGCTCCGGGCAGTTCGGTCGGCATGGCCGAAGGCGCGATGGAATCAGCCTTGATCAGCGCCATCACCTGGTCGATAGCCGCCTGGTCGTCGCCGAACTCGTCTTTCAGAAACGCCGTGCGCGCTTCGGGTTCGAGGTCCAGTGCGTCTTCGAACGCCGCCATGATACGGCGGCGTGTTTCTTTAGTTTCAGTCTTGCGAGAGCTCATCGAGCAGCCACGCCCGCGCCACGCGCCACTGCCGTTTGACAGTGCTTTCCGAGACGCCGGATTGTTCGGCGATCTCCTCTATGGTCAGGCCGGCGAAGAAGCGCTGCTCGACGATGCGCGCCTTTTCGGGATCGACTTCTTCGAGCCGCGACAGCGCTTCGTTGAAGTCCTCGATGTCGAAGGGTTGCGGCGACGGCTCGGCGTTCCATTGCGTCATCACCGGCGGCGCCTGGCGTTTCGCAGCCCGGAAGCGCCGTACCTCGTCGAGCAGCACCTGGCGCATCACCCGCGCCGACAGCGACAGAAAGTGCGTGCGGCCGGCAATATCCATCCGCTCCAGCTTGAACAGCCGGATGGCCGCTTCGTGCGCCAGCTCGGTCGGCTGGATGCGCTGCGCCGCCGAATCGTTGCCGAGCACCTTGCGCGCCAGTTGCCGGTATTCCTTGTAATACCGGTCCAGCATATTGGCCGGGGCGTTGGAAGCCTCTGGGGAACCTTCTGATTTTTCGTTGTTTTCGTCCACAGCCCGCCTCGTTTTGCAGCTCACCCGATGCGCAGGATAATGGGTGCGTCCCTTTCGTCAACTGTGCTCTCCTCTATTGCGCATGGGTATGTTTATAGGACAGGACGCGGCCGAGGCCGTTCGGGGCTATGGTGAAGATCCAGTCGAAGCGGCGCTGCAGGTAAAGCACCATCTCGGCGTTTTCCGGGTTGTGCAGCGCCTCATCCGTCAAATTGACGACGATCGTGCTGTCTTCGTCGAGATAGGCGCGCGCCTCGATGTCCTCGCCATCCATGCGGAAGGTGTAGTCGAGATAGTTGTAGTCGCAGTCGTACTTCGGCTTGCCGCCGTCCGTCGGGCTGTCCGGCGCCAGGTCGGCGAGGTCGCGGCGGTGGACGATGCGCAGGGGCAGGTCGTCGTCGGCCTCATCAATCTCGGTGCGTTCAAAGGGGCGGGCGGTCATGGATGCAGTCTTTCGTTCAGGGTGAAGGTGCCGCTGACCTCATGGTAGTAGAAATCGGTGTCGTAGCGCGACCGCGTCCCGCCGCTGTTCGGTAGTTCCGGCAGCAGCACGGCGTCGGGCAGCGACACCGTCATCCGGCTGGCCTCGGCCTTGAGGTAGAGGTGCCGCTTCCAGTTGTCGTTCAGCTTGCAGTCCCAGGTCTTGGGCGTGACGCGCGTGCACATGCCGTCGACGCGGCCCAGATTAGTCTTGGGGTAGGGCTGGACGGTCAGGATGATCGGGAAGGTCTTGCCGGCGCGGTCCTGGGGCAGGGTCAGCTGCATCCAGGCCATGTTGGGCGCCAGGTAAACGCCTTCGAACGTATTGACGGGCGGCTGGCCGCTGAAGTCGAAGGGCGATGAGGCGGCCAAAGCCAGGGAGAGGAGGAGGGACAACATGACAGGTCTCCGGTGTGCGCCGCTCAGGCGCAGCCCTTACGGTCGTAAAGCGTGATCAGCCGGTCGTGGCGCAGGCGGGCGGAGTCCTTCAGCGCGTCCTTGCGGTCGCTGTCGCGGCCGTCGACGACCTTGGTGACCAGGCTGCCGACCGGGCCGGTCAGGCTGACCACGGTGCTGACCGCCTTGCCGCGGACGAGGTTGGTGCCGACGCGCTTGACGCTGCCGATCAGGCCCTTGCCCTTCGGTTCGGCGCTGTCGAGGCGGCCGGTGCGGGCGATGTCGTTCATCCGGCTGATCTGGCCGGTCAGGACCGAGCAGGACAGGCTGCGGTCGCCGGGTTGCAGTTCGGCGATGGTGGCGGGCTGGGCGCTGAGGCCGTGGGATTGTTTGGCGAAGGCCGGGCCGGTCGCGCAGGCGCTGGCGGCAAGAACGCAGAGCACAAGAAGGGTATGGGCGGAACGTTGCATGACGTCAGCTCCTGAGCGATTGGGTGGAAAAAGGATTTGGGGGAACCCCTCCCGCCGGAGCGGGAGGGAAGGGGGAAGGCTTAGCGGCGCAGGCCGTACCAGCGGCCGTCGGTGCCGTAGACGTAGTAGTTGCCCGACTGATCGACGTGGTAGTAGTTGCCGTTGTAGTTATAGGTGCCGTTGGCTTGCCAGGTGTGCGGCAGGACCATCGGCTGACCGTTCGGGGCGTAGTAGGTCGAATTGCCCATCAGCTGATTGCCGAATTCGGTGTTGTTCCGCTGGAAGTTGCCGTTGAGCTGGGCCTGGGCGGCGGCGCGGTTGGCCTGGGCGTTACGCAGGTCGGCGGCGGCTTGCCCGACCTTGGCGGTGTTGGCATTGTCCGAAGCGCGAGCCATCGCCATGCCGCCGGTTGAGAAGCCGCCGGTGCGGATATAGTCATAGGTGTAGCTCGGGAAGTCCTGGACCGGCATGCCCTGAGCGCGGGCCTTGGCGACATAGGCGCGGTAGGACGCCTGAACCTGCGGGTCCTGCATGCGCTGCTGGACGAAGCCATTGGCTTGTTGCTGGGCGCCGGCCAGCATGTTGTTCATGGCCGACATTTGCTGGTTGATCATGGCGCCGAAGTCCTGAGCGGAAGCCGGGGCGGCAATGGCGACCGCGGCGGTGGCGGCGACGGTAGCGAGGGCGGAAGCGAACTTGAACATCTTGAAATCTCCTAAGGTTTTGCGTGAGAGGCTGTTTTCCTGCCTTACATTGATGAAGGCGCGCCACCGGCGGAAAGCGGGTCAAACTATTTTCAAAAAAATGCACATAGACGGGCAATAAGCTGTCAGTTCATTGATTTGTAATGGAAAAATTTATCGCTCAAATCACGTGGCCTGCCCGTATATTGTTGCATTTGAAACACAATGCGCGGCGCCGAGGCTGTTTCGGCATATTTTCCGTTGCGTCGTGCAACGGTCGCAGGTATCTCGCCCATGTCGTTGCTTCGGTAACGATGCGTCGCAGTGGCGCAGACAGCGATTTCTTCGTGGATCTATGGGGCGCCGGTTCGAGTCCGGCCCCGGACGCAAGTCCGGGTAGCTCAGTCGGGTAGAGCAATAGGCTTGAGCGCTGTCGTCCGTTCCCTGCAATGCGTGCCCCCGGTGGCGTAGAGTACGGTTACTTCGCTTTCCACGCGGGAAGTGCGGGTTCGATCCCCGCCGCAAGGCTTCGGCCAAGCGTAGCTTAATTGGTAGAGCGCCTCAGTCCGTATTCGCCTGTACCCCGGGTGCCTTTCACATTCCGTTTTCCGTGGTGAAGGATTCGACTTCATCGCTGCCTCCTCGGGAAAATGGTGAGCCCTGGATGGCGGGTTTTCCCGTCAAGCCAGCGTGGCCCGGATCGGCAAAATCCGGCGGAAGCACCTCCCATCGGGTCCGTTTGTTCCCGGAGAGCTGAATGCGAAAAGTTAATTTTTGTGTTGCATTACGCAACAAGTTGCGTTAGTAACCGTTTTGTCGCTCAGGCAGGCCTGAAAAGGAACCATAGGAGCGGCAATATCCAAGTGGCGTTAGAGTTCGTCTTCATCGCTTTGAACGTGTCCCGAAGCGGCTTGTCCGCCGAAGGAGCTGACGATCTCGATTGTTCCCTTGGAATTCAGAACTATCCGTCGTTTGGGCAGGCCCGCAAGGGAACCGTTCGGGCGACACATCCAAGTGGCGTAGAAGACGATTTCTTCGGACAACAAAGGACAAAGTCTTTTGGAGCAGGGTCGTAGCCTGCAACCTTCGTAGCCCTTCGGGAAAACGAAGGATTTGAGCGTTTTCGCCCGTTCCCTTGGAGTCATTTTTGACACCTCATGTTTATCCAAAAAGCGGCAATCCACTTTTTGGCATGAGGTTTAACTGGTAACAGTCCGATGCGTAATAGCCGGACCCCGTGCCGAAGACCCAACCTGCAGTGGCCGCCTGTATCGCGCGCCGCCGCCCCAGCCCCCCAATTTAACGCGCAAATGCCGCCGGGCACCGTGTCCGGCGAAAGCCTCTTTGCGCCCAGATGACCGGAAAAGGAGAGCCCGATGCGGTTCAATATTTTCAAAAAGATCCCCGGCATCACCTTCGAGGGTGCCCCGGCGCGGGAACTGACCGCTGAACAAAAGCTGCGGCGTTCGGTTCTGTCCTGCCTGTTGTGGGAAAACGAATTCTACGAAGACGGCCAGTCGATTGCTGACCGAATCTTCGCCCTGGCCGCCGACGTTGCGCCGGAAACGGTCGCTGCGCTGGCCATCGAGGCCCGGGAAAAGATGAAGCTGCGGCACGCGCCGCTGATGCTGATCTGCGCCCTGGTCAAGTCGGGCGGCGCAGGCGCGCTCAAGCAGCGAAGCAGTAGCGCAGGCAAACTGGTGGCTCCGACGATTGAGCGGGTGATTCAGCGGGCCGACGAACTGACCGAGCTGGTCTCGATCTACTGGCGCAACGGCAAGAAGCCGCTGTCGAAGCAGATGAAGCTGGGCCTGGCCCGGGCTTTCACCAAGTTCGACGCCTACCAGCTGGCCAAGTACGACCGGGAAGGCCCTGTGAAACTTCGGGACGTCCTGTTCCTCTGCCACGCCAAGCCGAAGGACGAAGCGCAAGCCGAGGTCTGGAAGCAACTGGTCGACAAGACGCTCACCTCTCCGGATACCTGGGAAGTGGCGCTGTCGGGCGGCGCGGACAAGGCCGAAACCTTCACGCGGCTGCTGACCGAGCGCAAGCTCGGCTACCTGGCCCTGTTGCGGAACTTGCGTAACATGGATCAGGCCGGCGTCGACGAAGGCCTTGTCAAGCACGCGATCACGGCGCGGCGTGGCGCTGAGCGGGTCCTGCCGTTCCGGTACGTGGCGGCTGCCCGCGCGGCGCCCCGCTTCGAACCGTGGCTGGAATGGGCCTTGGCCGAGACCATCCTCGAGCAACCGATCATGGACGGCCGGACGATTATCCTGGTCGACGTGTCGGGCTCGATGGATTGCAAGCTGTCGGCCAAGTCCGACCTGACGCGGATGGACGCGGCGGCGACGCTGGCTTCCATCGTGCCGGGCGACGTGCGGGTCTTCACCTTCTCCAACGAGGTGGTGGAGGTTCCGCCGCGGCGCGGCATGGCCGGTGTCGATGCGATCCTCCGGTCCCAGCCGCACGGCGGGACCGAACTGGGTAAGGCGGTGACGAAGATCAACACGATCAAGCACGATCGTTTGGTCGTCATCACCGACGAACAGTCGCGTGACCCCGTACCCGATCCGGTCGCAAAGCAGGCCTACATGATCAACGTAGCCTCCGCCAAAAACGGTGTCGGCTACGGACCATGGACGCACATCGACGGTTTTTCCGAAAATGTGCTGGCCTACGTCCGGGAGCAGGAAACAAGACTGCTTCCCGAAACCTGTGAGGCCTGAACCATGACGGCGGAGGAACTGAGGCAGGCGGCTATCCTCTTGTTCGGCGAACGCGGCTGGATGTCGCGTCTGTCCGAGGCCCTGGGGGTAGACCGCTCCTCGGTTTCCCGCTGGTTCGCGGGGCTGCCGGTTCCCGGACCGGTGGCCGCCGCCGTCACGGCCTGGTTGAAACTATATGAACTGACCGGCGAGACGCCGTATGAAATCGAAGGTTTGATTGACCCGAAAAAGTAGCGCCTTGCGCTTACTGATCAGAACGTCCGCCCAAGAATGAAATGATAATGAGATGAGACACCTGATCCTGACCCGCGGCGCGCAAGGCGCCGGCAAATCCACCTTCATCGCTCGTCAGGGCCTTGAGCCGTATGTGCTGTCGCCGGACATGCTGCGCCTGCAAATGGGCGGCGTGACCATGGATACTCACGGCCGCATCGGCATCAACTCGGCTAATGACCGCAAGGTGTGGGAAGAAGTCGAGCGCCTGCTTGAGCTCAAGATGAGCCGCGGTGAATTCATTGTCTTCGATGCGACCTTCCAGTCGACGGGCGACTTCAAGATGCCGCTGAACCTAGCGGCGCGCTATGGCTACCGCGTGGCCTGCCTCGACTTCACCGGCGTGCCGATCGAGGTCGCCAAGGCACGCAATGCCGGCCGTCCGGCCTGGAAACAGGTACCGGAGGCCGCCATCGACCGCGCCTACCAGCGCTTCGCGTCGAGCCCGTGGCCGAAAGGCCTGAAAATCCTGCACCCAGAGGCGTTCGAAGATACGTCTCTGACCGCTGCCCTGGCCGAGCCGGTGCGCGACCTGAACGCCTACGCTAAGGTCCACCACATCGGCGACCTGCAAGGCTGCCATGCGCCGCTGGCTGAGTATCTGGCCGGCGGGTTCCGCGACGATGATTTCTACATCTTCGTCGGGGACTTCCTGGATCGCGGCATCGAGAACGACAAGGTGATCCGCTTCATGGTGGACGAAGTGCTGCCGCTCGACAACGTGGCGATGGTATTCGGCAACCACGAATACCACATCCAGCGCTTCGCCAATAACCAGCCGCCGATCTCGAAGGAATTCGAGCACAACACCTTGCCGCAGCTGATCAAGGCCAACTTCACCATCGGTGAGGCCAAGCACCTGATCTCAAAGCTGGTGGATGCGTTCGTCTATACCTACGGCCCGCACCGGGTCATGGTGACGCACGCCGGTCTGGCGCGTGTACCGGATGACATGGTGCTGATTCCTTCGCTGCAGATGTGGAAGGGAACCGGCACCTATGACGATCCGGTCGACGCCACCTTTGAGTGCACCATGGCTGGTACCAACTGGTTGCAGGTGCACGGCCACCGCAACTCGAAAAAGTTGCCGGTGCAGGCGGCCGCCAACAGCTTCAACCTCGAATCCGAGGTCGAGTTCGGCGGCTTCCTGAGTGTGATGACGCTGGATCGTGATGGCTTGGTGGCAACCCACCAGGTCCGTAACGATGTGGCGCGGTCGATGAAGGCGCGCAACGTGCCGGACACCGACGCCTCGGGCAAACTGTCCGAGGCGGCGGTCGAGGCGCTGCGCAAGCATCCGCACGTGCAGGAAAAGCGCTTCGCGCGCTTCCCCGGCGTGTCGTCGTTCAACTTCACGGCCAAGGCGTTCCAGAAAGGCGCCTGGGATGCGACGTCATTGTCGGCGCGCGGCCTGTTCGTCGCCGACGACCGGCGCATCGTGGCGCGGGCTTACGACAAGTTCTTCAACCTTGAAGAACGGCCGGAAACCGAAATGCGCAACCTGCAACGGAGCCTTGTGTTTCCGTTGAAGCTGTTCGTCAAGGAAAACGGCTTCCTGGGCATCCTGGGCTACGACGCCGCAAGCGACGAGCTGTTCTTCGCGTCGAAATCGACGCCGGAGTCCGAGTTCGCCGGCTGGTTCCGCGACATCCTGACCGAAACCGTCGGGCCGGAGCGGATCGAGCTGCTGAAGGCCCGGCTGCGCGACGACAACCTGAGCCTGGCGTTCGAGGTCAACGACCCGGTGAACGATCCGCACCTGATTGAATATGCGGATCGTCATGTGGTGCTGCTTGACGCCATCCGGCGTGAACAGACGTTCACGCGTCTTGAACCGGCGGACCTGGCGGCGTTTGGCGCCGACTTCGGTCTGGCGGTCAAGCAGGAGGCCATGACCTTCGCAGACTTCGACGCGTTCAAGGTCTGGTATGCGACGGTAAATGCCGAGGGGCGGGATTACCGCTTCGACGGTCAGCACATCGAAGGCTTCGTGATCGAGGACGCCAAGGGCTTCATGTTCAAGATCAAGCTTCCCTTCTACGCCTTCTGGAAAGCCCTGCGCGGCCAGAAGGACCGGATGGCGGCGGCGCTTGAAACCGGCGGCGCTTACGATCCGGCCAAGGCGTCGCATCTGGGGGCTGAAGCCATTGCGTTCATCGGCTGGGCGTCGGCCCTGCCGGTGGCGGACCTGAGGCTCGACATCATCTCCTTGCGCAAACGCTACCTCGCGCAGGCGTGAAGACTTTAAGAATGGCCGGAGAAACAGCCCCCTGACCGGGGCTTTTTTTTTAAGTATTAAGAAAGACATTGTCAGATTTCCTGGGCTTATTCGTCTAACCTGTATTACGAACCCGCGGACGCGTATGTCGCCATTGATCAAAATGCTCGAGAAGGCCCGCCGCGCCGTTCTGAGGAAGGGCGTGCTGTCTCAGGACGCCGACGACCTGGTGCAGGAGGCCTTTTTGCGCGTCGAGGCCTATGAGAGAAAGCAGATGATCAAGTCGCACGAAGCCATGCTGGTGACCACGGCGGTCAACCTGTCGCTCGACAAGGCCCGCCGGCGCAAGCATTCGCCGTTCGTCGAGGTCACGGACGACCTGCTGATGGCCGCCGACGATGCGCCGCCGCCGGACGAGGTGGTGCGGGCTCAGGCGCGGCTGCGCCGGGCGGCGGAGGGACTGGACCGGCTGCCGGAACGCACGCGGCGCATCCTGTTGAGCCGCCGCCTCGACGGCAAGAGTTTCAAGGACATCGCCGCCGCCGAAGGCATGACCGTGGCGGCGGTCGAAAAGCAGGTGGCGCGGGCGACGCTGGAACTGACGAAGTGGATGGAGGAATGGTGAGCCGGGACGTGCCCCCCAAGATCGCTGACCGCGTCCAGGCCGAGGCATCGGCCTGGCTGGCGCGGCTGCACAATGAAGAGCGGACGCCGGAAACCGAAGCGGCCTTCCAGGAATGGCTGGCCGCCGCGCCGGAACATGCTGACGCCTTCGATCGCGTCACCGACCTGTGGGAACTGCTGCCGGGCGCGGCGGCGGTGGAACGCGCCGCAAACGATGCCGCGCCGCGCCGGACCTTGCTGTGGGGCGCCGCCGCGGCGGCGGCCGTGTGCGTGCTGGCCGGCGGCTATGCCTGGACGGCGCGGCCGATCACCTACCAGACCGGGCAGGGGCAGCAGCAAGTCGTCACGCTCAAGGA
>JBEHYZ010000024.1:0-80788 GCA_048497915.1 Pseudomonadota bacterium | reverse complement strand
CCACGGCGTCGAACGCCGCGGGGCGCGCGCCGTAACAGCGCGCCAGGTCGTCCGCCCGCCACAGGGTCCGGTCGTCGTCCTCGACGACCAGCCCCTGAAGCTCCTGCGCCGCCAGTCGCGTGCCGCCGTAAAGCGACTGCAAACCGGCCACGAAATCGTCGTGCAGAAACTTGTTGTCCGCCGTCCCGGCGCGCGTCACCGCGACACCCGCCTCCGCCATCAGCACCCGAAGGGCGCGGATCGGCTTGGGCGTCGTGGTAAGGCACAGCCGCGGCTTTTCCCCCAGCCGCAACCCCATGCGCAACATGGCCAGCGTCTCCGACGGCGCTTTCCAGGCGCAGAACTCGTCCGCCCAGGCGTGATGAAACTGCGGCCCGCGCAAAGACTCTGGATCTTCGGCGGAAAAGGCATAGGCCACCCCGCCTTTCGGCCAGACCAGCCGCCGCCGCGACACTTCGTAACGCGGCCGGTTGCCGGGATCAGCAATGGTCCTGAGGCCCGACGGCCCTTCGATCATCACCTCGCGGACATCATGCAGAGTGGCTCCGATCAAGGCGACACGGACACCGGTTTTCACCTGGCCCTTGAGCCACTCGGCCCCGGCCCGCGTCTTACCCGCGCCGCGCCCACCGAGAAACAGCCAGCTACGCCAGTCGCTCTCCGGCGGCGTTTGGCCGGGTTGTTGGTGGAAATCCGTCCACCCGTAGGCCAGCGTCTCGATTATCCGGCTGTCCGTCAGTGTCCCCCTGATCCACGCGCTGATGTCTTCGTTGCTCAGCGAGGCGATGAAGTTTTCGTTCCAATATGGACTGCCAGGCGTCCAGAGCGTCATAGGGAGGTCGCCTGGCGCCGGTATCGTAGTCATTCATTTCATCTTCCTCTTGGGACTCTTCGGTTTGCGGCTCATCGGCGTAGACCTCCGTCATGGCCTTGTTGACGGCCATGAGCGCCTTGGCCCGCTTTTCGACCTGCGGCATGTCCTCGGCCTTGGCCGATTCCATCGCGCGAAGCAGAAACTCGAACTGGTCGATTACGCGCTGCTTTTGCTGCGCGCGCAGTAACCGGCGTTGCTCCGGCGTGGCGATCTCGCCGCCGGTGATTTCGGGGATGTCGATGGGATTTCCGTCCATGCCCTGACTATAGCGGAGCACCGTCATGCGGGGATTGGAAGGGAACGGGGCTTATCAAGATGCTGAAATGTAATGATTTTATTTCAAATATAGCGTGAGCAATCCCGAAGTCATCACTACTGGGCTAGGCAAATCAACCATCGCACCCTATATTCGTCACAGAAACACTTACATTTCCAGAGAGGCCTTCATGAACGTTCACGCCCCCGCTACGACGCGTTTCATCGTCCATAAGACCTCCGGCCTCAAACGCGGCCCGATCACCCGGCTGATGAGCCCCGGCGATCTCGGCGAAGTCGTCAAACCCTTCGTTTTCCTTGATCTTTTCGAAGCCGAAGCCGCCTTTGCCGGATCGATGCCGCTGCATCCGCACTCCGGCATCGCCACAATAACCGTCATCACCGAAGGCGATTTCCGCTTCGACGATCCGACGTCTGGCCAGGGCCATATCGGCTATGGCGGCGTCGAGTGGATGCGCGCCGGCGGTGGCGTCTGGCACGGCAAGGAACTCTCTGCCGGCCATTCCGAGCGCGTGAAAGGCTTCCAGCTGTGGATCGCCCTGCCGCCGGAGCTGGAAAACGGCCCGGTCGACAGCCAGTATATCGAAGCCGCCCAGATGCCGGCCGCCGGCCCGGTCCGGCCGATCCTGGGCGCATATGACGGCGCTCAAAGCCTTGTCCGTGCACCGGAAGGCATCACCTACCTGCTGGTCACGCTGCAACCCGGCGAGCGCTGGACCTTTGCGCCGCACGCAGGCCAGACGACGGCCTGGCTGGCGCTAAGCCATGGCAACCTCACAGGCGACCACGCGGTCAGAACCGGCGAAATGGCGGTTTTCAACACAGGCGCCGAAGCCATCACGCTCGAAGCCAGCTCAGACGGCCCGGCGACCTTTGTGCTCGGGTCAGCAGTGCCGCACCCGCATCCGCTGGTGACCGGTTATTACTCCGTGCACACCAGCCCGGAAGCGTTGGAGATCGGGGAATCCGGCATCGAGCGGCTGCGCGCGTTACTTCCAGTCGACCCGAATAAGAAAGCGTTTGTTCCGGTGTTCAAGGGATAAAAAACTCCCCCTCAGTGAGGGGGAGTTTTAAATCTTAAACCGTCGCCGACACCACGCCGCTTTGCGCCAGCAATTCGCTGTAATACCCCAGCAGCGTGTCGCGCCAGGTATCATTGGTGTTCGAGAAGCGCGGACCTTCCTTGTAGGCGATCTCGCTCATCTTTTTGACGGCTTCATCGCTTTCCATCTGACGGATGGCACCGGCCAGACTGGAGGCCTCGCGCGGCGGCACAACGATGGCCCCGCCCAGCTCAGCCATCTCGACCCCGTCGACGTCGTCAAAGGCGATGACCGGGATACCGCTGCGCATGGCTTCGTGGGCCACCAGCGTAAAGGTTTCCGGCAGGCGGCTCGGCACGATCACGCAGCGCGCGTCCTTCAGCAACTCGCCGATCTGGGCATGGTTGCGCCAGCCTTCGAACGTCGCCTCCGGATACTGCGCCGTCATGCTTTCGCGCAGATCGCCGTCACCGATGATACGGATCGGCACGCCTGCCATCCGCGCGGCTTCGGCAGCCAGATCCGGGCCTTTTTCAGCGACCAGCCGGCCGATGAAGAAGAAGTCCTTGTTCTTTTCGGCTTCGACGCGGGCCTTGCGGAACGGGTTGACCGGATTGCGCACCACGCGGATACGGCTGTTCGGAATGCCGGCGCGTTCGTACCATTCCTGCATGAAGGGGTGGATGATGCCGATCAGCGCCTTGGTATGCGCGAAATCCGCATTGAAGTTCAGGGCAATCGACCGCACCACCCGCCACAGCTTGTGCGAGTAAGCCCGGCGGTCGCAGTGCGTCCCGATGCAGGCCATGCTCAGCGGCTTCAGGTTACAGATCGCCCCGTCCTTCTGGTAGTTCGAATAGCTCAGGTTGGGACAGGCGATGGCGAAGTCGTGTGCCGAAATGAACAGGCGCGACGACACCGGCTGCAGCGCCTGAAAGATCGACGGCGAGAAGATCTGCGACCAGTTATGCAGGTGGTAAACCGTGCCCGGCGTGTCGCGCTCGGCGACAAACTTTTCAATCAGCTTTTTCGCGGCAGCATTGTGCAGGCCGTCCAGGCCCGCTTCGGCCCAGGCGCGATCAAGCAGCGGAGAACCACCTAAGGCTATGATTTCAATGTTTTTATTGTCGACCAGCGGGCATTTCGAAGCGTCATCGCCGGCGATGAAAACGACCGGAATGCCGGCGTCGGCCATGACGCGGGCGGACAAAAGCGCCATCGCCTCCGCTCCTCCGAGCGGCCAGGACGTGTCGGCCATAATAACGACCTTATCTGGCATGGCTAAGCTACCCATGGTCTGGACGAATTCTCGCATGCTGCACCCGCTTTCGCGTAGAGCTGTTTGACCGGCTACCCAGCAAATACGCTGCCATCCAGAAAAGAACGGTTAACGCCTGAAAATTCCTTGTTTTGCTAATGTTATAACCTATCGAGGCGAGTTCGTCGCCGGGAATTTCTTGACGGCGAGGTTGAGTACGATCAATCGTCCAGGTCATCCCCGGAGTCAGGCCAGTCCGACCGGTCCTCGACCAGGTCCCATGCCGCAAAGTCAAGCGCATCCTCGGGATCCGCGAGGGTCAACTCAGAAATCGTCTGCCCGCGGATCGACACGCCGGCGCGGTGTGTCGACTCCGGGTCGCCGGTAATTAGCGGGTGCCATTTCGGCAGGTCCTTGCCTTCGTGCAGCCTACGGTAAGCACATGACGCAGGCATCCATTCCAGGGCCTCGATGTTCCCTGGCGTCAATTTGATACAGTCGGGCACGAACTTTTTGCGGTTGGCGTAGTCGGAACAGCGGCATTTTTCGCTGTCGAACAGCTTGCAATGGACACGCGTCGGAATGACCTCAAGTGTCTCCTCGTCCTCGAAGCGCACCAGGCAGCACAGGCCGCAGCCGTCACACAGGGACTCCCACTCAGCCGTGGTCATCTGCTCAAGCGTCTTGGTCTGCCAGAACGGCGCACTGGGGGCGGGCTTACTCATGCGGGGGGTATAGGCCTAAGGCGGCGAGATTGGAACCGGCTTCTTTCTCCTCCCCACACGTCGGGAGGAGAAAGGTCCCCTCACCCCCCGCCAATGAATCCCGGACAGATCCTGATCGATTTCTAACAGTTGCTTCCCTACGCTTTTCACACGGGGCGCAGAAGGAAGCCTTGACGTCATGAGCGGTGACGATCTCGACATCAAGCGGCGCCTGGCCCGGAAAGAGCCTGAACAGCCGCCCGAAGCGCCGCCTGCGCCGGGGCCTGCCGTTGCGCCCGAACCGCAGCCGGATTTTCTGCACAAGGCCAAGGCGGTCATCGTCGCCGAAGCCCTGGCCACCTGGGCGTTCCTGAAAACAATCCCCGCTGTCGTGCGTTGGACCATACTGGCGGTGCTGATCGTTATCGTCGCCATTGTCGTCTTCCTGGCCAATCCGAACTGGGACTGGGCGCGTTCCACCGTCGCCTCGATGGCGTCGAGCCGCCTGCACCGCCCGGTAAAGATCGACGGTCACCTGCGCGTCCATCTGTTCCGCTGGACGCCCGACGCCACGGCGACCAATATCCATGTCGGCGAACCGGACTGGGCTCGCATGCCGACAAAAGGCAGGAATTTAGCCGACATCGACACCCTGGCGGTCCAGGCCGAGATGCTGCCGCTTTTGACGGGCCGCATCGTCCTGCCGCGCCTCGAAGTCACCCGCCCGGTTGTCACCCTGTTCCAGGACAAGCAAGGCCGCGCCAACTGGGACTTCAGCAATGGCACGCAAAAAGGCAAGCCAACCAAACTGCCGCCGATCAAGAACTTCATCATCACCGACGGCAAGCTGACCCTGACCAGCCTGTCGCGCAAGATGACCTTTACCGGCACGGTCAACGCGCATGAACAGGCCGGCGCCGGCCGCACCGCCTTTGCGCTGCTGGGCGACGGCGCGCTGAACGGCCGTGTCTTCAAGCTCGACGCCACCGGCGGGCCGCTGCTTAACGTGCGTACCAACACGCCCTACCCGTTTGCCATGGACGTGCGCGCCGGCAATACGCGCATCGTCGCCAATGGTCAGGTCGTTCATCCGTTCAACCTCGGTCAGCTGGACGGCACGGTCAAAGTTACCGGCAGCAATCTTGGCGACCTGTATTACCTGACCGGCCTGAGCTTCCCGAACACGCCGCCCTATTCACTGTCGGCCAGGGTCAATCGCAACGACCGCATCTATGATATCGCCAACATTATCGGCAAGGTCGGCGGCAGCGATCTGGAAGGCACGCTGAAGGTCGACACGCGCAACAATGGCCGGCCCTATCTGACCGGCGACCTGCGCTCGAAGATGCTCGATTTCAAGGATCTCGGTTCGCTCTTCGGCGCCACCTCAGCCAACCGCCCGGGCAAGGCGGCCGTCTCCGCCGATCCGACGGCACCGCAAGCCGCTCGCCGCCTGCTGCCGGACGCCACGCTCGACATCGAAAAGGTGCGCGGCATGGACGCGAAAGTGCATTATCGCGCCGCCTCGATCCTGGCGCCCAAACTGCCGCTGCGCCAGGTCAGCCTGAACATCTCGCTCGACCGCGGCCTTCTGGTGCTCGACCCGATCGACCTCAGCTTCCCGCAAGGCCGCCTGCAGGGTCTGGCCCGCATCGACGCCCGCCAGGCCGTCCAGAAAAACACCGTCGACTTCCGCGTCACCGGCCTGGGCGTCCAGCAATGGCTGCCGAAACTGCAAGGCAGCGCTCCGCTCGAAGGCGTCCTCAATGCCCGTCTGCGCGCTTCGGGCACCGGCAATTCGGTGCATAAGGCAGCGGCCTCGGCCAATGGCGATTTCACTGTGGTCATGCCGTCGGGCACCGTCCGGCAGAGCCTGGCCGAACTGGCCGGCATCGATGCCTCGAAAGGCCTGTTCCTGTTGCTGTCCAAGAGCCCGCATGAGACCGACGTGCGCTGCGCCGTCGCCGACTTCGCCGTGCAGAACGGTCAGATGCAGGCCCGCCAGATCGTGGTCGACACCGGCGTCACCCGGGTCGACGGCACCGGCCGCATCAATCTGAGCGACGAGAGCCTGAAACTGACCCTGAAAGGCAAGCCGAAGAAGTTCCGCCTGGTCCGCGTCAACGCTCCGATCATCGTCGGCGGCCACCTGAGCGCCCCGCGCATCGGCATCGAAGCCGGCCCGCCGCTGGTGCAAGCGGGACTGGCGGCGGTGTTCCAGTCGATCCTACCGTTTGTCGGTCTCGACCAGGCCAAGGACGCCAACTGCGGCGCGTTGCTGGCCGAAGCCCACGCCCAGGGCGCGCCGGTGACGGCCGAGCCGGCATTGAAAAAGCGCTGACTCCGCCTATCCCCCTCGCTTAAACAGACTTTCCGCGCAATCCACCACCGTGTCCTCGACCGGACGCGGCGCAAAGCCCAGCACCTGCCGCGCCTTGACGGAGGGAAACACCAGCTTCCGCCCCAGCAGCGGCCGCAGCTCACGCAACGGCGCCACGACCAGCGCCAGCAACCGGACGGCAAAATCCGGCAGGCTCAGTGTCGGCACCCTGCGCCCGCGCTCCCCCAGTCTTCGCCGCAGCACCCGGGCGATGTCCGCCATCCACAGGAAGCCGGCCGACGCCGTGAAACGCTGCCCGGCGGCCTCGGAGCTTTCCATCGCCCGGATATGCAGTTCGGCCAGGTCGCGCACATCAACGATGGAAAAGCCGAAGCGGGCCAGGAAAGGTATCCTCCCCGTGACCAGCCTCTGTATGATCGCCACTGACCCCAGCGTGTCGCGCAGCAGCACCGGCCCAAAAATCGCCACCGGCAGGATCGTGGTCAGGCGGCTCGGCTGGCCCTGTCCGGTGACGAAATCCCAGGCTGCGCGCTCGGCGTGGATCTTCGACAGCCGGTAAGCGTTAAGGTTGGGTCCCTCCGGATCGGTCCACACCGCTTCGTCGCTTACCGTCTCGCCGGCGATGACTGACGGCGTCGCCGCCGCGCCGGACGAGGTCATAACCACGCGCTTGACGCCTGCCGTCAAGGCCGCCTTCAATACGCGTAAAGTGCCGTCGCGCGCCGGGCCGATCAGGGCCTCGAAGTCGACCGACGCCTGATTGAGCGGCGAAGCGACATGCAGGACATAGTCGCAGCCGGCCACCGCTTCAGCCCAGCCGTCGTCGCGCGTCAGGTCGGCGGCGTAAAAGGTCAGGCCGTCGGTGGCACCGACTTCGGCGGCAATCCCGGCCCGCACCCCGTCGGCGCGTTTCAGGTCGCGTACCGTGGCACGGACAAGGTAGCCGCGCTTGAGCAGTTCGGCGATGCACCAGCTCGCCACATAGCCGGTCCCGCCGGTCACCAGAACGGTCGGCGCCATGATCGTCTCCGCATTTGCCAGAATAAGTCTACATGCGTATACTTCATCGATTCCAATAAGTCTACACTTGTAGAATTGAAAAAATGCCCGATCCGCTTCCCCGCCGCCGCGACGCAGCCACCACCCGCCAGGCCATACTCGACTCCGCCCGTCAGGCCTTTGCCCGCCTCGGCTACGACGGCGCCGGCGTGCGCGAGATCGCCGCCGGAGCAGGCGTGACCGCCATGCTGGTCAACCGCTATTTCGGCTCCAAGGAAAACCTGTTCGCCGAGGTGGTGGCTGACGTCATGGCGCGGCCCGTCATCCTGACGCCCGAAAATTTGCGCGACCCCGACCTGGGCGCGGTTATCGCCGACAGCCTGGTCAACATAACCGCCTCCGCCGACACGCCGCTGGAAGGCTTCCAGATCATGCTGCGCTCGGCTGCGTCCGACCGCGCCGCGGCCATCGCCCGCGACCAGATCGAGAAACATTACCAGGCGCGCCTGGCCGCCGCCCTGCCCGGCGAAAACGCCGACCTGCGCGCCGGGGTGATCTTCGCGCTGGTGACGGGCCTGCAGGCCCTGCGCCAGATGATGGGCCTGAAAGCCCTGGCTGGCGCCGACCCGGTGGAATTGAAGGCGATCCTGACGCCACTGCTGCGGCAACTGGTAAAAAACTCCTCTTAAGTCCGCCTTGCAAAATCCGCCCGGCCCGCCTACATCCCCAGCGTCCGCCCCGCAAAGGAACACCCGCGCCCATGTGATTTTCCCCTGTCAGAACAACGCCCTTATGTTCTTCTTCCGGAAAATCCATAGCCATGCCTTCCATCACGATCTCCGATCTGTCGTGGGCGACGCCTGACGGCCGCCCGCTGTTCTCCCATCTCGACCTGAGCTTCGGACCCGAGCGCGCCGGCCTGATCGGCCGCAACGGCACGGGCAAATCGACGCTGCTGCGCCTGATCTCCGGCGAACTGGCGCCGCGTTCGGGCCGCATCGCCACCACCGGCACCATCGGTACCTTGCGCCAGACCGTCCAGACCCGGGCCAGCCAAACGATTGCCGACCTGTTCGGCGTCGCGCCCGCCCTGGCCATCCTCCGCCGCGCCGAAGCCGGCGAGGCCACCGCCGACGATCTGGCGCACGCCGACTGGACGCTGGAAACCCGCCTTGCCGAAGCGCTGGAGTGCGTCAGCCTGTCCGTGCCGCCCGACACCCCACTCTCCAGCCTGTCCGGTGGCCAGCAGACCCGTGCGGCCCTGGCAGCGCTGGTCTTCGCGGAACCGGATTTCCTGTTACTCGATGAACCGACCAACCACCTCGACCGCGCCGGTCGCCAGGCCGTGCGCGACCTGCTGGCGGGCTGGCGCGGTGGCGTCATCGTCGTCAGCCACGACCGCGAATTGCTCGAAACCCTGGATGCCATCGTCGAGCTGACCTCGCTGGGCGCCACGCGCTACGGCGGCAATTACAGCCACTATCGCGAGCGCAAGGCGCTGGAGCTGGCAGCCGCCGAAACGCAGTTGGCCGACGCCGAAAAGCGCATGGCGAATGCCGCCAGGGCCGCCCAGGCCGCCAACGAACGCAAGGCCCGCAGGGACGGCGCCGGTGCACGCAAAGCGGCGAAAGGCGACATGCCGAAAATCCTGCTCGGCGCGCGCCGGAACCAAAGCGAAACGACCTCCGGCGACCAGGCCCGACTGGCCGAACGTCAGCGTACCGAGGCCGCCTCTGCCGCGGAAGATGCCCGCGCCCGCATCGAGGTCTTGCAGCCGTTTGCCGTCGCCCTGCAGCCGACCGGACTGGCGGCCGGAAAGACGGCGCTGCACCTCGATCGTGTTACGGTCGGGTATGGCGAAAGGCCGGTACTGCGCGACCTGTCCCTGAGCCTGACGGGCCCGGAACGGGTGGCGGTGACCGGCCCCAACGGCGCCGGCAAGACCACCTTGCTGAGCCTGATCACTGGCGACTTACAGCCCTGGTCTGGCACGGTCCGGGTGACGCCGGACCGTGCCTTCCTCGACCAATCGGTCGGCCTGCTCGATCCGGCTAGGTCGATCCGCGACAATTTCCGGCGGCTCAATACGGACGCCGATGAAAACGCCAGCCGGGCGGCGCTGGCGCGCTTCATGTTCCGCGCTGACGCGGCGTTGCAGATCGTCGGAACCCTGAGTGGCGGCCAGCGTCTGCGCGCCGGGCTGGCCTGTGTTCTGGGCACCCGGCCGCCGTCGCTGCTGATCCTGGATGAGCCGACCGACCATTTGGATCTTGACGGCGTAGCGGCAGTCGAAGCCGGCCTGCAGGCTTACGACGGCGCGCTTCTGGTCGTCAGCCACGATGAAACCTTCCTCGAAGCGATTGGCGTAACACGGACCGTTTCTCTCCTCCCCATTCTTCATGGAGAGGAGAGAAGACATCAACATATGTAGACTTTTAACTTGACTCAAAACTCTACATATGTTGACATCTCCCCATGCCGCGCAGAACCAACATCTCGCCCCAGACACGGACCGTGTTGTCCGCCCTCGCCGCCCAGCCGCAGGCCTGGCGCTATGGCTATGATCTGACGAAAGAAACCGGCCTGAAATCCGGCACGCTTTACCCGCTGCTGATCCGGCTGGCCGACCAGGGCCTGCTGGAAACCGAGTGGCGGCAACCGCTGCAACCCGGCCGGCCGCCGCGCCATGCCTATCGCCTGACTGGCGCCGGGCTGGCTCTGGCTGAAACCCGCCAGGCCGAAGCCGCCACCACCACTCCACTCAAGGAGGCCAAGGCATGAACCGGTTTCTGATCGACCTGGCCCGCCGCATCCTGCCGCCACACCGGCGTGAGTGGGGCGACGCCATGCAGGCCGAACTCGCCACCATTTCCGACCGGCGCGAAGCCACCGGTTTCGCCCTCGGCTGCCTGTGGGCCGCTTTGTCAGAAAGGATCACCGCCATGAAGATGATTGTCGCCGTTGGCCGCCTGGGCGTCGGACTTGTCAGCCTGCTCACCGGCGGCCTGTTCCTGATCTGCCTGCCAAACGCCGTCATGATCATGCTGGGGCTTCAGCCCGACTCTTTCCACGACATGCTGATCCGGCACCACCATATGCGCGCCGCCGCCGATCATGTCCGCGCCTACCCCTACATGCTCGCCTTCGCCAGTTTGATGGCCGTAAGCTATATTGGCGCCGGCATTTTTCTGATCCGCTGGCAGCCGAGGCCGTTTGCCGTCTTCTGCGCGCTGGCGGCACTTCCCGCGGTAGGACTGACCCTGGCCGGATTATTCCTCCGCGTCAGCGGCCAGCCTTTGTCCTATGCGTGGCCATTTATCCCTCTGACCCTGCTGGTGGTCGCCGCCGTCTTCCTCGACTGGCTCAGCCGCGAACCGGCCCGCGACCATTTTATTCCCGCGGAGTGAAAGGTGCATAGAGTGTAAGGGCTTCCCTTCCCGGGCTTCAAACGCTACATCCCGCGCATGAACGCCAAAGCCCCGCTCCTCGCCCTCAAAGACGTCAGACTGATGGACGGCCAGACGCCGCTGTTCGACGGTGTCGACATCGCCATCGACCGCAATGTCCGCGCCTGTCTGGTCGGCAAGAACGGCGCCGGCAAGTCGACCCTGATGCGCATGCTGTCCGGCCTGATCGAACCCGATTCCGGCGAGCGCACGGTGCAGCAGGGCGTGCGCTTTGCCTTTGTGCTTCAGGAACCGGACCCCAAGGGCGCGACCATCCTCGACTGGGCGTGCTCCGGCGGCGCGGAACATTATACCGCCGAGGCCGAGCTGTGGGCCTTTGGCATCGACCCATCCGGCCCGACCGGGTCCATGTCGGGCGGGGAAAAGCGCCGCGCCGCCCTGGCCAAGGCATTTGCCGAAGATCCCGACCTGATCTTCCTCGACGAACCGACCAACCACCTCGATATCTTCGCCATCGAGACCCTCGAAGACCGCCTGCGCGCCTTCAGAGGGGCTGCGTTGATCGTGTCGCACGACCGCACCTTCCTGGAGCGCGTCACCCAGCGCTGCTACTGGCTCTACGATCGCCGCGTGCTGCGCCGCGATGAAGGCTATGCCGGCTTCGAGGAATGGCAGGCCAAGATGGAGGCCGAAACCGCCGAATCCCTGCGCCGCCTGGAAAAGGCCATCGAGCGCGAGACCTACACCTTCTACCGCTCGATCACCGCCCAGCGCACCCGCAACGAAGGCCGCGCCGCCCGCCTCGAAGCCATGCGCGCTGACCACGCCGCCCGCATGAAGGCGATGGACAAGCCGATGGAAATGGTGCTCGACAGC
Source organism: Pseudomonadota bacterium (assembly GCA_048497915.1). Classification (GTDB taxonomy): domain Bacteria; phylum Pseudomonadota; class Alphaproteobacteria; order Caulobacterales; family Caulobacteraceae; genus Asticcacaulis. Next base: position 69,010 of record JBEHYZ010000024.1, on the reverse strand, counting down.
GGCTCTGTCTCCGGCAAGCTGGTAGCCGACCTGCGCCACGTCGATAAGGCGTTCGGCGACAAAGTGCTGCTGAAGAACTTCTCGACCCGCATCGTGCGTGGCGACCGGCTGGCCATCGTCGGCCCGAACGGCGCCGGCAAGTCGACCCTGGTCAAGCTGCTGATCGGCCAGATCAATGCCGATGCCGGCGAAATCAAGCTCGGGACCAACCTCGAAGTCGCTTATCTCGACCAGGGCCGCGACGCCCTGAAAGGCGATGAGACTCTGTGGGACGTGCTGGCCAATTCCGGCTCGGACTCGATCATGGTGCGCGGCCAGCCCCGCCACGTCGCCGCCTATGCCAAGGACTTCCTGTTCCGCGAAAAGCAACTGCGCCAGCCGGTGAAATCGCTGTCAGGCGGGGAACGCAATCGCCTGCAACTGGCCCGCGCCTTGGCCAAGGCGACCAACCTGCTGGTGCTCGACGAACCGACCAACGACCTCGACATGGATACGCTGGACCTGCTGGAAGACATGCTGGCCGACTATGACGGCACACTCATTCTGGTATCCCACGACCGCGATTTCATCGACCGGCTGGCGACCTCGACCCTGGCCTTGAACGGCAACGGGCGGGCAGCGGAAACCCCCGGCGGCTGGCAGGACTTCATCCGCCAGAACCCGGATTTCTTTGCCGAAATTTCGCGCAAGGAAGCCCAGAAGATCTACACCGGCACGACTCGCGCCGAAACCGTCGCCAATCTCGGCCAGGACGCACCGAAAGCTGCCCCTGCCAAATCGGCAGCGAAGAAGCTGTCCTACAAGGATCAGAAGCGGCTTGAGGATCTGGAAAAACTGATGCCGCATTGGCAATCGGAGATCAAACGGCTGGAAGGTATTCTGTCCGATCCCAACCTCTATACCCGCGCTCCGAAAGCGTTCGAGACCACAACCCGTGAACTCGATGCCGTCCGCGCCAGCCTCGAAAACGGCGAGATGGAGTGGCTGGAACTGGAAGAAAAGCGGGAAGCCTTGGCGGGGTAAGGCTTTCCTATATACCTCCCCAGCTTGCTGGGGAGGGGGACCGCACGACGACGCGCAGGGTCTAGATGCGGTGGTGGGGGCTCTTGTCTCAGAAACCCCACCACCGCATCTTGCCGTCCCAACCGGTAGAACAAATGGCCACACCGAATACGGCTTCGTGCGGTCCCCCTCCCCGACAAGTCGGGGAGGTATAAGGAAGCACCTCCATCCCTTTTACTAACCCCTTATTAAACCCCGTCAGTTAGGGTTTACCGGTTGCAACCCTGATTCCGCCGGCTGTTCATGTCTTTTGCGCCTCGCCGCCTTGCTCAAACTGTCTGCGCGCTTGCCGCGCCGATGGCGCTTGCGGCCGTGACGCCCGCCTCAGCCAGCGCGCCCGGCACCTATCTGTCCTGGCAGAACAAGGCCCCGCAGGCTCCGGTCCAGCCCGCGCCAACCGTGGCGGCCGACGGCCAGACCTACGCCGTTCCGCCTTCGCCCTACGGGCAGGTTGGCGATCCGTTTGCCCGTTCGCTCAACTGGTCCGGCAAGGCCGCGACGGCAAAGCCCGCTGCGCAACCCAAGCCCCAGTCGCTCGCCAATATCGACGTCCCCCCGCCGCCCGCCGCCGAGCTGCCAAAAGGCCCGGTATCGCTGTCTTCGCCGGTTCCGGTCGCCAAGCCCGCACCGGTCCGCGTGCCGGACCAGGCCGTCGCTGTTCCGTCAAGGCCGCAGCCCCAGACTCAAGCCATGCCGCAGCCGGCACCCGCCCCCCAGCCCGCGCCTCCGGTCGCCGCCAAGCCCGCCCCCGCTCCGGCCGCCCCGCAACAGGCGTCCACCGACGGCTACCAGGTGCCTGCCACCAGCAAATACGCCGCCCGCATCGCCGCAGCCCGCGCGCAAGCGCAAGCTGAAGCCGCCCCTGCAGCCCCACCGCAACAGCAGGCCGCCGCCGCTCCGGCCAAGGGCAAGACCACCACCAAACAACCTGCGCAGAATACCGCGACGGCCCCTGCGCCCGCCCCGTCGCTGGCCTCGCAGGAAACCGACCACGTCTTCATTCCGGGCGAGCAATACACCAACGCCCAGGATGGCCCGCGCTTCTACAGCCTGCACCGCGCCTATGGCCTGGCGCCCGACCCGATTACCGTCGATCGCGACGCCACCGGCGCGATCCTGGAAACCGCCGACCTGAACGCCGACGAAAAGGCGCCTGACGACGCCAAAGCCGACAAATCCAAAGACTCCACCAGTAAAACCAGTGCCAAGCCATAAGGCCGACCAGGGGACACTCATGACCGCGCCGACCTCCTCCCTCCTAAGCCTGATCGACCTCGCCAAGGAACCGTCGAGCGAAAAGCGCCGCCTGCTGCTGCGCGAAGTGACCAGCATTTTCATGTCGCACCCGGAAGATATCGGCGACACGGAAATGCAGCTGTACGACGTGGTGATGAGCCAGCTGTCGGACGACATGGAAGTGATGGTCCGCGCCGAAATCGCCAACACCTTGTCCGACGCCAAGGCCGCCCCGCTCGGCCTGCTGCGCCGGCTGGCCAGCGACGACATCGAAGTCGCCGAGCCGATCCTGACCCGCTCCAAGGCCCTGTCGGAAAGCGACCTGATGCACGTCGTCCAGACCAAGGGCCAGGACCACCTGCGCGCCGTTTCCAAGCGCGAGGAAGTCCCCGAAAGCGTCTCCGGCGTCATCGTCAAGCGCGGCGACGACGACACCCTGCACACCCTGCTCAGCAACGACGGCGCCCGCCTGTCGCGCGCTTCGAATGAGGAAGTCGTCCAGCGCGCCCAGGCCAACCCGTCCCTGCATGAGGTTGTCGTCGGCCGCAAGGACCTGCCGGCCGACCTGATGAACGACATGTATTTCGTCGTCGAAGCCCGCCTGCGCGAACGCATCATCGCCGAGAACGCCAAGCTCGATCCGGCCATGGTCGAAAAGGCCATCAACAAGAGCCGCGACAAGGTCGCCGTCGCCTATGGCAGCTTCCCGGCGGACTATGAGCAGATCTCGAAGGACGTCGCCGCCTTGCGCGCCAACGAGAAGCTGACACCGCAGCTGCTGGCCAAGTACATGCGCGACCCGAACCCGACCTATTTCCTGGTCGCCCTGTCGCAGATGGCCGATATCGACTTCCTGACCGCCAAGCACCTGGTCGACAAGAAGGAAATCGATGCTTTGGCAATCGCTTGTAAAGCCGCGAAACTCGACAAGGCCCTGTTCCTGACCTACGCCATGATCATGCTGTCGGACCAGGAAAACGCCATCGGCAAGGCGGCGGAATACGGCAAGCTGTATACCGACCTGCCGGAAGAAACGGCGCTTCGGACGATCCGCTTCTGGCGCATGCGCCGCGCCGAAGGCCACGCGGCGTAATAGGTGAGATTTACACCGCGCTTGCGGAGGCTTTCCGGCGCTATCGGAAAGCCATGACGGCTGAAATCACTGGCGCCAGCAGGCTCACCCGATCACCGGCGTCAGCCACAATTTCGCCCAGCCGTATCGGGATGTGACCGTCCCTGCATGTAATCCTCCCCCGTTTGTCGCAGCTTATCATTGCGGAATGAAGGCGCAAACGCCCACCGTGCCACTCTTTCGTCCGATCTCCCCGTCAGAAGGTCATGGTCAGGCAGATGACACATCAGGTTCTAACTGTTTGTACGGATTTATATCAAAGTATAACATCATATATCACAATCTTGATATACATCTCTAAATTCGCTATAAACCAGTCATGGACCCTATACGCAACCCCTTTGCCCCTGGCGCCGGATCGCAGCCGCCGGCCTTGGCAGGTCGGGACAAGATCATCAAGGACGCCGACGACGCCCTGCAGAGAGTGCTGCACGGCAAGCATGACAAATCCCAGATTTTGCTCGGCCTGCGCGGAACGGGAAAGACGGTTCTGCTCAACAAGATCGAACAACTGGCGGAAAACCACGGCCACGTAACCGCCTTTGTCGAGGCGCCCGAAGACAAGAGCCTGGCGGAATTGCTCTATCCGCGCATTCATCAGGCGTTGCGAAAATTCTCCCTGACTGAAAGCGCGAAGGTTACGGCCCACGACGCCATGCGCGCCTTGCGGGCTTTTGCCGGCGTTTTCAAAGTCTCGATGGGCGATTTCTCGCTGTCGGTCGACCCGGAGATCGGCACGGCGGACAGCGGCATTCTGGAATATGACCTCAGCGAACTGTTCGTGCGCGTCGGACAGGCGGCGCAGGCGGCCAGGAAAGCCTGGACGCTCCTGATCGACGAAGTGCAGTATCTTTCCGAAACGGAACTTTCGGCGCTGATCGTCGCCATTCATCGCGTCAATCAGAAAGGCCTCCCGGTGATGTTTTTCGGCGCGGGGCTTCCGCAGGTTGCGGCCCTGTCCGGAGAGGCGAAATCCTACGCGGAACGGCTGTTCAACTATCCCGCGGTCGGCCCGCTGGACAGGGATTCGGCCATCTCCGCCATTCGTCAGCCGATTGTCGGCGAAGGCGAAGCCATAAGCGACGAGGCACTTGAGGCCATTGTCCGGGTCACCAAAGGCTATCCCTATTACCTTCAGGAATGGGGATATCAGGCCTGGAACGCAGCCGCCGCCTCGCCGATCAGCGCTGATGATGTGGAACAGGCTTCGACCGCCGCACGCCACCGGCTGGACGAAGGCTTTTTCCGCGTCCGCCTGGAGCGTCTGACGCCAAGGGAACGCGAATACGTCCACGCCATGGCCAGACTGGGCACGGGCCCTTACCGATCGTCCGATGTGGCCGAAGTCATGGGCGAAAATGTGCAGAGCCTCGGTCCCGTCCGGGCCAAGATCATCAACAAAGGCATGATCTACAGCCCTGCGCACGGCGAAATCGCCTTTACCGTGCCTATGTTCGAAGACTATCTGAAAAGGATATCGGCTTAGATTGCCAATCCTCTCCTTTCGGCCGATACTGCCGCGGCGTCAGGGAGGGGAAACCATGGCCAGGCAAGCCCAAGTCGACAAGCGCAAAGCGATCCTGAAAGCGCGCGGCGTGCCGGAGCGCTTCATCGACAACATCGCCCGGCGCAAACTGCCTTTTGGCTTCTTATTCGCCATTTTGGCCGGCTTTGTCGTCTTCATTGCCGCCATCGTCGGTTTGCTCTACTTCTCGGATACCTGGCAGGGCTGGCTAGCGACATATCTTTACCCTGAAGCCGGAAACAGCCTGCTTGCATACTCATCCACCGATCTGGTGGGCGGAGTGCTGTTCGGTTTGACAGTGATCGGTTTTGTCGTTTACGTTCTCGCGCTCATGAACCTGGCGTCCCTGAAAGCCAGACCGTTCCCCGCCTACAGCCCGGTTGGGGTAGGCCTTTATACTCTGAAGCCCGGCGAAACGCTGGATACCCTGTTTCCCAATCCGAACTACGCCAAATATGCCGATCTGATTGATGATCAGGCATTTCTGAACGCCGTCGCTCCGCCCCGGCCGCCGGCCTGGCTGAAAATCTTTATTCCGATCGTCCTGCTGCCAGTCTTGCTGCCATTGCTCGGCATCCTCAGCACAAGCCACGATTACAAGGCAATCGACCTGGGGGCGGTGCGTTTTCACGTTGGCGGTCGCACGCTAACCTACCGTCTGGCCGACGCCGAATACGCTTATGTCCTTTGCTACAGCGGCGAACGTGGCGGCCGTTTCGATTACCGCCTGCAATATCCGAAGCGGACCATCTCGCTATGGAATTACAATGAGATCGTTCACCACCTCAGCGAAGAACAGATCGCCGGAAGGCTGGCCCGTATCGACGCACGCCTGGCGCAGCTGCACGTCCCCATCCACCGCATGCCGGTGACCGATAGCCCGCATTACGACGCTGTATCCTGCGTTCAGAACATATCCAGAAGCTGGTCGCCCCAGGGCCGCAAGACCCTGGAGCACCTGGTTTTCGGCGACTAGCTCCCGAACGGCTTATCCGCCGCGAAGCTGACCGACGGCGGGATCTTGAAGTCGGCTTCCTTGTCCGGATGTGCCGGGTCGAAGGCCGGCAGGCCGTCGATCACCTGCGCCGCCACCGGCAGCTTGTTGTCCCGCAGTCCTTGCACGATGATCTTGGCCAGCTCATAGGCGCCGAACGGGCTGTGGTGCGTGGCGTCCATCTTCGACCAGTCGGCCGAGTGCTCGAACAGCACCAGCGACTCCTTCTCGCCGAACGCCTCGTACAGCGTCTTCGACTTCTCATTGAGGTCGATCAGAGCCGAACCGGTTTCGGCCGCCGCTTCGCGCGCCAGCTGCGGGTATTCCTGCAGGCTGTTGGTCACCTTGCCGTCGGTGAAAGTGTGCCGGTTCATCGGCGTGACGATCACCACCTTGCCGCCCTTGGCTTTGACGCGGTTGGCAAAGTCGATCAGCCCGGCCTTGTACTTGGCGGGCGCGTCCGGGTCCTTGGCCTTTTCCTTCATGTCGTTGTGGCCGAACTGGACGATAAAAGTATCCCCCGGCTTGATCAGCGACACTATCTTGTCGATGCGTTTGCGGCCGATCGAAGCCGACACCGACTCGCCGGACTCGCCATGATTGGCGATGGCGACCGTCGGCTTGAAGAACGCCGTCAGCATCTGGCCCCAGCTGGCGTAGGGCTCGCCCATCTGATCGCAAACAGTCGAGTCGCCGAGCAGGTAGATGGTCGGCACGTCGACCGGGATGACACCAATCGCCCGTACCGCCGGATGCGTGCCGTCGAACTCAAGCGTGATGCGTTCGTCCCAGGCGCGGCCTTCCTGCACGCTTTCGCGCGGGGCCTTGAGATTGACTACACCGCCATCGGGCAGGTTCGGTGTGCGCACATTGACGATAAAGGTCTTGGTGACGCTGCCCTTGGCCGGGACAACCGTCGGCTCGACCATCAGCCGGCGCAGCTCGGCCTTGACCGTGGTGTCCGAGGCCTCGTCGCCGCCCAGGACGACGCTGACCTTGTAATTGCCTTCCTTGGCATCGAAGCTGAAGAAGAACGGCGCACCCTCGACGCCGCTATCCGTCAGCGTCGGCGCCGTGCCTTCGAAGCCGTGATGGGCTTCCGGCGTATAAGGAGCGACGCCGGGCACCGGCACGGTGTGATCGGGGATGATGAGCATGTCTTTGCCGAACGCAAAGGTATAGCCGCCGGCTTTTGGCGCCGCTGTCGCCTGTCCGGCCAGCAAGGCTCCCGCCAGAATTGTGCCCGCTATCAGCTGCGCCTTGGTCATTCTTTATCTCCCTGCTTCGTTATTTCGTTACACGCAACATCACGCAACACTTGTCGCCAGCCCGCATATTTTGGCTTGATCGCATGGCACAGCCCGGTTATTATCGCAAGTAATAATAACTTTTATATATGGAAACAAAATGCAGGTCCGGATGCCGGGTAAAACCGCTCTCGCCGCGCTTCTTCTGGCCGCCCTGGCTGGCGCGGCTCATGCCGAAAAGCTGCCTTTGCCCGACCGCGGCGGCGTACCGGACAACAAGCTGTACGACTATGGCGTCATGGGGCCGCCGGCAACCGCAGACATCGTCGCCAAGGCAGACGCCGCCGTCACCACGCCGATGGCACCCGGCCCGGTCAAGCCGACCTGGGACTCGATCCAGCAGAACTACGTCGTCCCTGCCTGGTTCGCCGACGCCAAGTTCGGCATCTTCATGCACTGGGGCGTCTATTCCGCCGCGGCCCACCACAACGAATGGTACGAGAAACACATGTACCAGGCGGACGCCAAGTGGCACGCCGAAAACTTCGGCCCGCAGGAAACCGTCGGTTACAAGGACCTGATCCCGAAGTTCACGGCGGCCAAGTGGGACCCGGACGCCTGGGCGGCACTGTTCAAAAAGACCGGCGCCAAATTCGTCATCCCGACCGCTCAGCACCACGACAATTTCGCCCTGTGGAACTCCGACGTCACGCCGTTCAATGCCGTCAAGATGGGTCCGCACCGTGACCTGGTCGGCGATCTGGGCACGGCCGTCCGCAAACAGGGCATGAAGTTCGGCGTCTCCAACCACGGCGTCGAGAACTTTACCTTCATCAATCCGAACGCCGATGTCGACGCCCGCCTGAAAGCCGCCAATGCCGATCTTTACGACCCGGCCTGGGCCAAGTTCTATAACTATGCCGACCGCTCGCCGGCCGCCATGCAAGGCTTCCTGACCGACTGGGTCGACCGCAATATCGAGCTGATCGACAAGTATCAGCCCGACATCCTGTGGTTCGACAACGGCATCAACCTGCGCGTCCTCGATCCGTTGAAGGAACACGTCGCCGCCTACTACTACAACCGCGCGAAAAGCTGGGGCAAACAGGTGTCGATCTCGACCAAGTTCGTCGCCTACGCGCCGTCGAACGACGACACGAAACAGATCGGCTCGATCATCGACTTCGAAAAGGTCGGCACGCGCTCGCCCAAGGATATCCGTCAGGGGCCGTGGATCGTCGATGACACCATCGGCTCGACCTGGGGCTATACCGACGGCATGAGCGTCGCCGGGCCGGAGAACATTATCGCCCGGCTGGCCGACACGGTGTCAAAGAACGGCACCTACCTGCTCAACATTTCGCCCATGGCCGACGGGACGATCCCGCAGTCGCAGCAGGATACGCTGCTCGGCATCGGCAAGTGGCTGGAGACCAACGGCGAGGCCATCTACGGCACGCGCCCGTGGACAAAGTATGGCGAAGGCGACAACGGCAATGTGCTGAAAGGGCTGCGGTTTACGACCAAAGGCGATGCACTCTATGTCATCGACCTGAACGCTACGCCGGATGAAGTGGTGGTGACGTCACTGGCCGGGACCAAGGTGAAAGCGGTGACCATGCTGGGCGCGGGTCCGGTGAAGTTCACGCAAGGTACCGACGGCCTGCACATCAAGCTGCCAGCGCAAAAGCCCGCCGAAACCGCCTGGGCGTTCAAGGTGACGGGGGTGAAGTAAGGCAGGCGCTGCATAAGCCCTTCCTTCCCCGTTTACGGGGAAGGTGGCAGACCAGCCGTCAGGCTGGGATGACGGAAGGGGGATGCGGACGGAGCTCAAGGATCGGACTTCGAGCGCTTAATGTCTACGGTTTCCCCCTTCCGTCTGCTTCGCAGACACCTTCCCCGTAAACGGGGAAGGAAGGAAAAGATACCGCCCCTCTATGCCTTCTTCGCCTTGAAGAACGACCGTACATACCACAGCGCGATCAACCCGCTGAGGATGCTCAAGCCCTTGCCGATCGGCTTGCCGTAGAGCGATTGCAAGTGCTCCAGATCGACATTCGCCCACCCGGCACAGAGCCTGACGATAATATTCGAATACCCTTCGATCTGGTCAAAAAGCGGCGCTTGCCCGGCGATTTCGATGTGGCTCAAAGCCGCGAACATCTTGAACGCCACCATCGGCGCATAGATCAACAAGCAGATAAACGCCGCATTCATCAGTATCAGCGCCAGATTGACCGGCGTGCCGATACCGAACAGATACTTGCGGCTGGCGATCACCGAAAACAGCAAATAGAACTGGTTGAGCAGGATGATGCCGATCTGGCTGGCCAGGGCGCCGTCGATATTCGAGACGAAATCGTAGTGGAAGACATGGGTCGTCCACACGGCATTGACGACAGACGAAAAGAAGGTCGACACCCAACTGATCGTGTAGGCCTTCATGTTCCCGCTCAGCAGCGAGAAGATCGATTTGTGCGTTTCCACGCCCCACCCTCATTTTGTTATCGGTCCGAACAGCAGGGTTAATCTAACCCGAATTTCGGAATCCGCAAAATGAGTAGGTAACCGGACGGCGGGTCCCTGCGTACTCCGTCGATCAGGTTGTACGGAAAAGGAAAGACAGTGGACGCTGGATTGCACCTTCGCCAAGCCACACAAACGGATTTTGACGCGGTTCTGAATCTGGCGACCCAGCTGGCGCACCACATCGAAGCCCCCGCCCCGCCCCTGACTCTGGCGCAGTTTCAGGCGCGCTATCTCGGCGATCCCCCGGCCATGCACCTTTTGCTCGCAGTCCAGCACGAACGCGTCGTCGGCTTGGTGGCGTGGGTACTGACGCATGAGCTCTACAGCGCCGATACCCGCGTTTACATCAGCGATCTGGCGGTCGACGACGCCGCACGCGGCCTCGGTGTCGGCACGGCGCTTATGGCCCAGGTCAAGGACTGGGCGCACCGCCATGGCGCTGCGAAACTGGGCTGGGAGGTCTGGTACCGCAACGACTCCGCCAAGGCGTTCTACGCCAGCCAGGGCGCGGAAATCGACAGCGAAGCCGTTGCCTATGTTTTGGACTTGTCTGAGGCCATGTCTTGACCGGCCTCACCCGTCCGCTTCGCGTACCCGATCGAGATGCGCCCGTGTCGTGTCCGCCAAAGCCTTCATGCCGTGCTCGACGAAGATCTCATGCGCCGCTTCCAGCGCATAGGCCGCTTCGGCGCGCTCCAGCATGAAGCCAGTAATGTCGCCGCGCGCCACATAAAGCCGCGCCAGATTGCTTTGCAGCACCGCCCAGCCAACCGGGTCTTCACCTGGTTTCGTCCCGCGTAGCTCAACCTTGAACGCCTTTTCCGCCGCATCGAGCGACTTGAGGTCGCCCTTGATTTCGGCGTGCTTGGCCAGGCAGGTGGCGCGGTTATTGACCAGCTGCGCCCGCACCGCCAACTGCTTTTGCATCGGCCGCTTCAGCGCGAGGTCATAGACCGTCATCGCCTTGTCGTAGACTTCCTCATTGAGCGTCAGTTCGCTCAGGGCCTGCAGCCCCAACGCTAAAGCATGCGTATGTTCCAGCCAGTCGAGCGGCGAATGTTCATAGTCCGGCGCGGCATTTTCGGCGCTCAGCAACGCGATGCCTTCGCTGATGATTTCCGGGCGGCCTTCGATCTGGCCCTGGCCGATATAGGCCTGCGCCAGCCGCAGCGTCACACGGGCATGGGTCACCGGCTCATAATCCTGGTCGAGCCGTACGCGCAGGGCGTCGAAATCCTTGACCACAGCGGCCATCAGCGATGCGTCCGACCGGTCGAGACCGACCTTCATCAGCAGGTCGCCGCGCTCGAACCGCGCTTGCGCCGCCTCGATCTTGTCACGCGCCGACAGCGTCTTTTGCGCCCGCTTGTCGGCCTTTTCTACAGCCCGGTCGATGCGCGACATGGCGTGCAGCGCCGGATCGAGGTCGGTCACACCGGCCTTGAACGCCAGTCGCGCCAGCAGCTTCGCCTCAGCCTGGGCATACCGCGCGCGCAGCGCGTCGTCGTGTTCCAGAGCCGCCTTGCCGCCGCTGAGCAGGTTTTCCGCCGACTCAAGAAGCTCATAGGTTTCAAACAGTTCCGCCCCCAGGATGCAGGTCAGGGCCTGTTCCAGCGCCGCAGCGGCAGCTTCAATTGAGGTCTTAGCGGCCTTGCCGGCATTTTCCGCAGCCGTGGCAGCGCGACGCAGGGCAACCGGATCGCCAGTGCGGCGGGCATATTCGCGCCAGATCTGGGCGGCTTCGAGATAGGGGGTGAAACGGTCCTTGGTCGAGACGCGCCCGCCTTCGATATCGAGGTGACGGCCCTGCTGGATCAGCAGCTTGAGATTCAGCAATTCATAGAGGCTCGGATCGGTCTCGCTCCGCCCGTGATTGCCGAAGATCTTCCTCAGTTCCCTGCCGAATTCGAACATGTCCCACGCATCCTCCGAGGCGAGAAACGTATCAGGACGATACGCGCCGCTCGGGGCCTGGGAAGGGAATTGCAAGGGCGGGGCCGTGGCCTCTATGCCAGTGCGCGGGCCGCCTTGTCGAGCGCCTGGAATTCGGCATCACTCAGCGTAATCTCGGCCGCCGCGACGTTTTCCTCCAGGTGCTTGACCTTGCCGGTGCCAGGGATCGGCAGCATGACCGGCGACCGCTTCAGCACCCAGGCCAGCGCGATCTGGCTGGGCGAAGCGCCCTTGGCGTGGGCGATCTGGTCGAGCACCGAACCCGGCTTGGCCAGCTCGCCGGCCGCCAGCGGATACCACGGGATGAAACCGATGCCGTTGGCTTCGCAGTAATCCAGCACGTCCTCGCTTTGCCGGTCGACCAGGTTGTAGCGGTTCTGCACCGTCGCCACCGGGAAGACCTTGCGGGCGGCTTCGATCTCGGCGACCGACACTTCCGACAGCCCGGCATGGCGGATAAGGCCGTCATCGAGCAGCGACGCGACGGCGGCGAACTGCTCGCCCGCCGGCACTTTCGGGTCGATCCGGTGCAGCTGCCACAGGTCGATGGTGTCGACCTTGAGCTTGTCCAGGCTCTTGCGGGTTTCGCTGATCAGATAGTCCGGCTTGCCGTTGGTGATCCAGATGTTCGGGCCCTTGCGCTCGAACCCGGCCTTGGTGGCGATGACCATGCCGGGACCATACGGATGCAGCGCTTCGGCGATCAGTTCCTCGGAAATGTCCGGCCCGTAGGAATTGGCGGTATCGATGAAATTGACGCCCAGGTCAGGCAGGCGCTTCAGCGTGCGCAGGGCTTCGTCCCGGTCGGCGGGCGGTCCCCAGACCCCGGAGCCGACAATGCGCATGGCGCCGTAACCGAGGCGCGTGACGGGCATGTCCCCGCCGATTTCGAAAGTTCCGGATGGGGACGCATTAGCCATGGCGAGGCTCCTTTTGGGGTATGTTCCGCAGGTAGGCACGGGCTACCGGCGAGTCAACGGGAGAGCGGAAATAAACCGGCGGCGCGCCTGTACGCCCGCATTTGTGCCCCCACGGCCTGACCGAGGTGACAGGTTGCGGCGGGGTTTCTTACTTTGACTTTTGCCCCGCCCCGCATTACCTCCCCGCGCATGTCCCATACTCCCGCTACCGAAGCGCCGCGCCGGCGCACCTTCGCCATCATTTCGCACCCTGACGCCGGCAAGACGACGCTGACCGAGCACCTGCTGCTGGCCGGCGGGTCGATCCGCGCCGCCGGCCAGGTCCGGGCGCGCGGCGAAAACCGCCGGACGCGTTCCGACTGGATGAAGATCGAAAAGGAACGCGGCATCTCGGTGTCGTCGTCGGTGATGACGTTCGAGCATGACGGACTGATGTTCAACCTGCTCGATACGCCGGGCCACGAAGACTTCTCGGAAGACACCTACCGGACGCTGACCGCCGCCGACGCCGCCATCATGGTGCTGGACGCCGCCAAGGGCATCGAGCCGCAGACGTTGAAGCTGTTCGAGGTCTGCCGGCTGCGCGACATCCCGATCATCACCTTCATCAACAAGATGGACCGCGAAGCCGAGGACGCCATGGCGCTGCTCGACGAAGTGGCCGCCAAGCTGCAGCTTGATCCGTCGCCGCTGTACTGGCCGGCCGGGTCTGGCAACCGCTTCCGCGGCATGATCGAGATCCGGACGGGCCTGTTTTACCCGTTCACCAAGCGCGAAAGCGGCGCCGAATACGACCAGGGCCACGAAGACCCGGTGCCGGTCGAGGAGGCTGTGGCCAAAGGCTATCTTGACGCCAAGGAACTGGAAGAATTGAGGGATTCCGCCGAGCTGATCGAGGGTGGTTTCCCGACCTTCAGCGAGGAGAGCTTCCTGGAAGGCCACATGACGCCTGTGCTGTTCGGCTCGGCGCTGCGTCACTATGGCGTCAATCAGCTGCTGGCGGCGATCGGCGGCTTCGCCCCGGCGCCGAAGACGGTCAAGGCCGCCCGCGCCGGCGTCGACACAGTCGTCGCGCCGACCGAAAAGGAAGTCACCGGCTTTATTTTCAAGGTCCAGGCGAACATGGACCCGAACCACCGCGACCGCATCGCCATGCTCAAACTGACCTCGGGCAAGTTCGCGCGCGGCATGAAGCTCAAGGTGCAGAACACCGGCAAGCAGCTGTCGGTCAATGCGCCGATCATGTTCTTCGCCTCGGACCGCGAGCTGGCCGAAGAAGCCTATGGCGGCGACGTCATCGGCATCCCGAACCATGGCGTCCTGCGGGTCGGGGACAGCCTTTCGGAAACCGGCACGGTGCGCTTCCAGGGGTTGCCGAACTTCGCGCCGGAAATCCTGCAGCGGGTGCGCGTGAAAGACCCGCTCAAGGCCAAGCACCTGAAGAAGGCGCTGGAATCGCTGGCGGAGGAAGGGGTGACCCAGCTGTTCCGGCCCAGCATCGGGGCGGACTTCATCGTCGGCGCGGTCGGGCAACTGCAGTTCGAAGTCATGGCCGACCGCCTGGCCAATGAATACGGGCTGGAATGCGTGTTCGAACCTTCGCCCTTCGCAGAAGCGCGCTGGCTTTCCGGCACGCCTGAGAAGATCGAGGACTTCGCGGGCAAGTACCGCTCGGCCATGGGGGCGGATATCGATGAGGCGCCGGTGTTCCTGGGCAAATCGGCCTGGGAAATCAACTATGTCGCCGAACGCTTCCCGGATGTGAAGTTCCAGCGCACCAAGGAACGCGGCTAGGGGCAGGCTTACTTTCTTCGCCCTCCCCATTCATGGGGAGGGGGGACCACGCGAAGCGTGGTGGGCGGGGCTTTAGGAAGATGACGCGAACTCTGCGGCAAGGAGCGAACACACAAACGGGGCGACGGCTCAGAAAACAACTGACGAAGCCGGAACTTTGGTTGTGGTTGCGGCTGAAGCAGAGGGTGGATGGTCTGGTCTTCCGCAATCAGCATCCGCTTGGCCCATATGTGCTCGACTTCTATTGTGCAAAAGCCAAGCTCTGTATCGAAGTCGACGGGGAAACCCACACGTACGATCGGCAGCGGGAGCATGATCTAAAGCGCGACCAGTGGCTTTCAGAACAGGGCATTTATGTTCACCGCATCCATGCAGTCGATTTGCTGGCTAATCCGGATGAAACGGCGACGGGAGTAATTGATCTGGCTTCAGAACGGTTGAAAGGCCTGTAGGCCCCGCCCACCGTCGCAAGCGACGGTCCCCCCTCCCCATGAAGAATGGGGAGGGCGAAAGAAGTGCTTTCTGCTCTTGATTCAAAGCGGCTGAAAAACAACTTGTTCGGGCAAATATGGCCGAAATGGTTCGAAACGCTTGACAGATCAGTATGGTTAACGCTTCGCTAACAGCGAAACCATGAGGGGGTTTTTCGATGCGTGCCGTTTTGCTGTTCCGCAGCGTGATTTTGGCCGTCCTGGCCATGGCCGGGGCGTCTGCTGCCGTGGCCGCCAAGCCCGTGGCACAAACCTACCCCGTCCAGAAGAAGTTCGCCGTCGCAGACATCTTCCTGGGCATGTCCGAAGGTCAGGTTCGTCAGATCGTGGCGCGCAAGGTGTCGCCGTTCTCCGCCAATCAGCCGCGCTTCGATTACAATGTGTCGACCATTTTCGGGCGCGAGTTCGAGCCGCGCAACTACCTGTCGAAGGTCACCTTCGTGCCCGACCTGCCGGGCGGACCGCGCGTCGAGGCGCCGCCTCCGCCGCCCCGGAAGACCTTTTCCAGACCGGGCACTGAGGTCCGTGATTTCGGGCCGCCGCCGAAACCATCGCCCTATACGGTCGAGGTCTATCTGACGGAAATCGATCCCGGTAATGGCGCTCAGCCGGTGTCCGTGGTGACGCAGGTGGTTGCCCGTTTCACCGGTGAGCAGACGGCGCTGAACAACAAGCATCCCTATGTCGGCCAATACGGCACGAAGTGGGACTATCCCAACGACACGGCCATCGACCGCAAGCTCGGCATCTTCGTGCTGTCGGCGAAGGTGGCCTACGGCGAACCGAGCATCGACAATACCTCTCTCGTCGGAACGCGGACCTGGTACACGCGCTGCGTGCTGGACGGCTCGCGCAACTACCGCGCCTATCAGTGCCATATGGCGCGGGCCAACTGGTGCAGCTCGCTGGCCGGGCCGGGCGAAAATCCGTACGAATGCGGGCCGGGGGCCTATCTGAGCCTCAATCGCAACCAGACCGAGGTCCGTCTGGTCGACGACGCGCCCTATTATCCGCAGGAGCGGGTGCTTTGGGACGACGGCAACGCCAAGCTGCCGCCATTCACCAAGGTCCAGCCGTAATATTTCACTCGTGAGAAACGGAGACGTGCCTGCTGGTGCGTATGACCGTGCATCACGGGAGAATAAATCATGCAATTAAACCGCCGGGAGTTGGGACTGGGGCTTCTGGGAACTGCAGCCTCGGCTGCAGGGCCTGCTTTTGCCAGGGACAAGGCCGTGTCGCCGTGGCCGTACCTGATCGGCGCCGACGTATCGTGGATTCCGCAGGACGAAGCCGACGGCGCGGTTTACTTTGAAAATGGCGTGCAGAAAGATCCGCTGGCCATCCTGAAAGGCGCCGGGTTCAACGCCATTAAATTGCGCCTCTTCGTCAATCCTGAGAACGGTTATTCGAAGCGCCAGCCGGACAAGAAATGGTGCGGCATCGACCAGACCATCGCCTTCGCCAAACGCATCAAGCAGGCCGGTTTCCACCTGTCGCTGACGTTCCATTACAGCGACACCTGGGCCGATCCCGAGCACCAGACCAAGCCGGCCGCCTGGGCCAATCTGGCCTTTCCCGCGCTGGTCGATGCCGTCCATAAGCACACCGCCGACAGCCTCAGCGCCATGAAGGCGGCCGGCTGCGCGCCGGACCTGGTGCTGATCGGCAATGAGACGACCTTCGGGACGCTGTGGCCGGACGGGCAGATCGCCATGCCAGTGCCGACAGGCAATCCGCAGACCGACGCCAACCACAAGGAAGCCCCGGTCGGTGGCGGGCTCGACAACTTCGCGGCGCTGCTGAAGGCCGGGCTGGCCGGATCGCGCGACGTGCTGCCGGACGCGAAGACTGCGGTGCATAACCACCTCGGACGGCACTGGCCGATCGTCAATTACTGGACGGACAACCTGCTGCAGCGGGGCGTGGCGCCGGATGCGGTCGGGTTCTCGTGCTACCAGCAGGCGCAGGAGGGCAACTGGCAGACCACGTTTGACAATTTCGAAAAAGCCTATCCGCAGCTCGGCTTTTTCATGGCGGAGTATTCGAGCCGCAAGCGTTACTGCAACGATCTGGTGCACAGCCACAAACACGGCTGGGGCGCGTGGATTTGGGAGCCGACGCGGCACCAGGAAGCGATCTTCGACAAGGACGGCCATAACGCCGGCGAAGGCCCGCGGCCGAACCTTCTGGCACAAGGCGTCAATGCCGCCGAAGCGCCCGGAGCCGCTACAGCCGCTGCGCCTGCACCGAAGCCGGCGACGCCGCCCCCAGCCTTCAAGCCCCGGTCGAACGGTGGACGGTACGACGCCAACGGGCTGCTGGACGACTACCGTCAGATGGCAAAGGCCTATGGGCTGAGGAAATAGTCATGATCGATCGCCGCAGTCTGAGTTTGGGTTTGATCGGGGCGGGAATGGCCGCTCAACTGCCTGCCGTGGCCAAGTCCTCCGCCGGGGCCCGGCCATGGCCTTTCCTGATCGGGGCCGACGTGTCCTGGCTTCCGGAAGACGAAGCCAATGGCGCCGCCTATTTCGAGAATGGCGTGCAGAAAGACCCGCTGGCCATCCTGAAAGGCGCCGGGCTGAACGCCGTCAAGCTGCGCCTCTTCGTCAACCCCGAGAACGGCTATTCCAAGCGCCAACCGGACAAGAAATGGTGCGGCATCGAGCAGACGATCAGGTTCGCCAAACGCGTCAAGGCCGCCGGGTTTCACCTGTCGCTGACCTTCCATATGAGCGACAACTGGGCCGATCCCCGGCATCAGCCGAAGCCCGTCGCCTGGGAAAATATGACCGTGCCGCAGATGGTTGAGGCGGTCCATGCCCATGTGACCGACTCGTTGAGCGCGATGAAGGCAGCGGGCTGTGCGCCGGACCTGGTCATCGTCGGCAACGAGACGACGTTCGGCTTTTTGTGGCCGGACGGGGCCGTGGTGCTGCCGGCTTTGGCCGGGAACAACAATCTGGACGACGCGCATACCGTGGTGCCGAATGCCGGCGGCTTCGACAATTTTGCCACCTTTCTGAAGGCGGGGATTGCCGGCTGCCGCGAGGTGCTGCCGGGCGCCAAGGTGGCGATCCACAACCATCTCGGGCGCGACATCGGCACGATCAGGCTGTGGACGGACAACCTGCTGCAGCGGGGTGTCAAGCCGGACGCGGTCGGTCTTTCCTGCTATCAGGAGATGGCCGAAGGCGATTGGACCAACACCTTCACGCAATTTCCGAAACTCTATCCGGAACTCGGCGTCTTCATGGCGGAGTATTCGAGCCGCAAGCGCTATTGCCTCGACATCGTCCACGCCCAGCCGCATGGCTGGGGCGCCTGGATCTGGGAGCCGACCCGGCACCAGGAGGCGGTATTCACGCGCGACGGCATCAATGCCGGCGGCGGGCCGCGTCCGGACCTGTTGGAGCAGGGGCTGACCATGCCCGGCGCTCCGGTCTTGCCGCGCGGGCGAGGCAATGGCGGGCGGTACGACGCCGACGAGCGCTTGCTGGATCAGTACCGCCAGGCGGCGAAGGACTATGGCCTGAAGAGCTAGTTTACGTCTTTGCCCGCGCGTTACATTTCGCCAATTCCTCCGCGCTCAAGGCCTTGCCGCACCAGGTGAAGCTGTCGACCGCGCCGAGGACCGCCACGACGCGCTGGCAGCTGCGGACCGCCGGCATGTCCTGGACGGCCGCCGCGTGACAGGTGGTACCCAGACAGAGCCACTCGGCGCCATCGATGATGTAGCTCGATTTCGCCGCCGGGGCCTTCAGGACCAGTTCCGCTGAGTCCGGCGAAGCGGCTTCACCCAAGCCGGGAGCAAGCGCCAGCCACAGTCCCGTGACCATCGCAATTCCTTTCAAAGCCACCATTTCAGCCTCCCTTTTCTTTTTGTACTAAATTGCATAAAATGGCCGCGAGTCAAGATTAATATACTGATCGGTACAAAATTGGACGCTGACCTTCCCAAAACCCGCGGCCGCCCGAAGGCCTATGACCGGACCACGGCGCTCCACGCCATGCGCGAAGTGTTCTGGCAGAAGGGCTATGCTGCCACCTCGCTCGACGACCTGACCCACGCCACCGGCATGAACCGGCCGAGCCTCTACAACGCGTTCGGCGAGAAAGCGCAGGTGTTCAAGGCGGTGCTTGACGAATATATCGCCGAGGTGCGGCCGCGCTATGAGCGCGCGTTCGCAACGCCGGGCCTGCGGGCGGCGCTCACGGCAGTCTATGAAACGGCGTTCGCCATCTATCTGGACCTCGACTCGAACGGCCTGGGCTGTTTCATGATCGGCGCTGCCCTGACCGACAGCGTGCGCGACCCGGAAGTGGCCGAGATGATCCTGGCGCAGTTGCATGAGATGGATCGCGGCTTTGGCTGGCTCATGAAACGCGCCGAGGCGGACGGCGAGCTGCGGGCGGGCGCCGATCGCAAGGCGCTGACCATGCTGGCGTCGTCGACCCACAGCACGCTTTCGGTGCGGATGCGCGCCGGCGAGCCGCATGACCAGTTGCGCAAGTTTGTCGGCCAGATGATCGATATTATCTGCATGTGAAAGGGATTAAGCTCGCCCTTTGTTTCCCCTTCGCCATACCGCGTACCAGCGCGAAGCCTCCTCTGGCGCACCACACCGTCCTTCGACAGCCTTGCGACGGCGCATGGCCCCGGCCTGGCGATAGGTGATCTCGATCGCACCCGCCGCCACGGCCAGTTCCCGCCGCGCCAGCGGAACGTCATAGTGATCGCCCTGGAACCATTCGCGCTTCATGCCGATCAGCGCCGCCATGGCATGCAATTCAGCGTCCGTATCGGCGATCAGGTGCGACATCTCCATGCCGCGAAACTGGCCGATCTTGTAGCGGTACATGTCATCGATATAGACGGCCATGCGGGTAAGATAGTCAGGACGGCACGGCAAAAAAAGCCACCCTCCAAATGATTTGAAGGGTGGCTCTAGGTTTTAGCCGATCAGGGTCGGAGTCCGCGACAGACCGTTCGTATCCCAGATGAACAACGTATTGGCGATGGTTCGCGAGCTTGTGGCATAGCTCAGATTGGTCACCCAGGCGACATTGGCATAGGAACTGAGATAGCCGCTGGACTTGGTCTCCGAGAAGATCGTCACGAAGTTCGCACCGTCGGCGCTGTATTCGTAATAGACCTTGGTGCCGTCATCACGCAGGCCGAGCCAGAAACCGGCGGCGTTCATGCCCCAGCCCCAAGTGATCGGCGTGGAATTGAACGAGGTCGGCGAACTCCAGGTCGAAACCTGGATGTTGCAGACATTGTTGACGTTCCAGCAGAAGAAGACCTCGATGAACTTACTGGTGGCCGGGTCGTAGAAGGCCAAGCCGCCGCCCAGATAGGTCGCGTTGCAGGTGCCGATCGACACATAGGCCGCCAGCCGGTATGGCGCGGTTGGGGCCGCCTTGTACATGACGAAGTTGTTCCACACGCCCGAGGCCGAACCCTGACCATTAACGGTGATCGACTGGCCGGCGATTTCACTGACCGTGCAAGTGCCCTGGTTGACCTTGGTGAAGCTGCTCAGGGCGGGGACACCGACCGAGAAGGTGTTGCTCTTGCTGATGACGCCCGAGCCGTTGACCGACAGGCCGCTGCCGACACTGACGATACCGGGCGTGCTGGTGGTCGCAAGTGCCGGAGCATTGGCGCTCAGGACACCTGAGCCATTGACCGACAGGCCGCTGCCGACGCTGACGATACCGGGCGTGCTGGTCGTCGCCAGAACCGGCGCATCCGCGCTCAGGACACCTGAACCATCGACCGACAGGCCGCTGCCGACGCTGACGATGCCCGGCGTGCTGGTCGTCGCAAGCGCCGGAGCGTCCGCGCTCAGGATACCGCCGCCCGTCACGGACAGGCCGTCACCGATGCTCACCGCGCCCAGCGTGGATACGGTCGCAACCGGCAGGTCGGCCGGATCGAGCAGGCGAAACACCGGCACGTCGTCGGCGCCGGATACCGGCCCGGCAAAGACAGTGTTGGCAGGCTGCTCCGCCAGGTCCGCGGTCAGGGTTCCAGTATCCGTCACGGGACTGCCGGACACGGTGAAAATGTCAGGGAGTTCAAGACCCACACTTTCAACAGACATGATAAATTCCTTTCGAGAAAAAGATCCGCGCCGAGGAGTCCGTGAGACTGTCCGGCAATCAGGATCGCCTCGACTCTACGGTCTGGAGAAAGCCTGAGGATTTTTGGCGCCGGGAGGATGCGAAAGCGGAGCCTGGCGACTGCTGGCGGGGAGAATAACTTTCCTGCCCATGCCTGCCTGTATTCGCGCTTGCGAAGCAGGGCACACTTGCTAAGCTCGGTCGAACCGGGACACATCCATGGCCAAGAAACGCCCCCTCAAGACCCAGATCGTCATTGTCGGCGGCGGCGCTGCTGGCCTTGAGCTGGCGGCCAAGCTTGGCGCCCGTTACGGCCGGCACAGGCACGACATCATCCTGGTCGAGCGCAACCGCACCCACATCTGGAAGCCCCTGCTCCACGAAGTCGCCACCGGTTCGCTCGATGCCAATCTCGACGAGGTCGGCTACGGCAGCCACGGCTACCAGTGGGGGTACCGTTATTTCTACGGCACGTTGGACGGCATCGATACCACGGCGCGCACCATTCATATCGCCGCCCTGCTGGACGAGGACGGCAGCGAGCTGATGAGCCCGCAGACCATTCGTTACGACTATCTGGTTCTGGCCATCGGCTCGATCAGCAACGATTTCGGGACACCCGGCGTGACGGAAAACTGCCTGTCGCTCGATAGCCGCCGCCAGGCCGACCGCTTCCGCACCAAATTGCTCAATCATTGCCTGAGGGTGTCGCGCCAGATGGTCCAGGACCCGGCCTCCGATGCCCACGTCAAGGTCGCCATCGTTGGCGGCGGCGCCACCGGCGTCGAGCTGGCCGCCGAGCTGTACAACGCCGCTGATGCGCTGTCGCACTATGGCCTTGAGGTCTTCGATCGCAAACGCCTCGAAGTCACCCTGATCGAAGCCGGCCCGCGCATCCTGCCCGCCCTGCCGGAAAAGCTCAGCGAGGCTGCGCACAAGGAACTGGAGAAGCTGGGCGTCCGCGTGCTGACCGGCATTCCGGTCACCGAGGTCACCCATGACGAAATATTAGTCCGCGATGGCGAGCACATCCCGGCCGATCTCAAGGTCTGGGCGGCAGGCGTCAAGGGTACGCCGGTGGGCGGAAGCACGGGTGGCCTGGAGATGACGCCGAACGGCCAGTTCGTCGTGGCGCCGACGCTTTTGACCTCAGACCCGCGCGTCTTCGCCATGGGTGATTGCGCCTTCTGCAAGTTGCCTGGCGCCGACCGGCCGGTGCCGCCGCGCGCTCAGTCGGCACATCAAATGGCAGACATAGTGTTCGAAAACCTGAAGCGAACCATGTCTGGCAAACCATTGAAAAATTTCGTCTATCACGACCATGGCTCACTGGTCAGCTTAAGCCGTTTTTCGACGGTCGGCAGTTTAATGGGCGCTTTAATTGGCGGGCAGCTGGCCATCGAAGGCCGGCTGGCGCGACTGGTCTACACGTCGCTGTATCGGATGCACCTGATCGCCATTCACGGTTGGCTGAAAGGCCTGGCGCTGATCGTCGTCGGCCATGTCAACGCGATCGTGCGGCCGAAGCTGAAGCTGCATTGATCTGTCAAAGGCATCTGGCCAGTAAGCCGCTATGGTGCGGCGAAAATGGCTGGCTTTTGAGCACCCGACGCGACGTGTACTTAAAGTACACGAGCTAGGGCGCGCAAAAAGACGGGCATTTGCAGCCCACCAGAGCGAGCTTACTTCGCCGTTGCCAGCACGACGCCGACCAGCACGGCGGCGTAGTGGGTCGCGGCCCCGGCCAGCACATGGCCATGCCAGATCGCCCGGCGGAACTTAAGCCGCTTCATCATGTAGAAGATGGTTCCGACGGAATACACCACCCCGCCTGCCGCCAGCAGGATCAGGGCCGCCAAAGGCACTTCGCGGATCATCGGCTTGATGGCGATGACCACCAGCCAGCCCAGGATCAGGTACAGCACCACCCAGAACCCCTTGGCCAGCCCCGGCAGGAACATCTTGGCCAGCATGCCGATCCCCGCCAGCGTCCACACGGCGATGCTCATGCCGTACGCCCAGCCGCCGGTCAGCGCCTGGGTGGTGAACGGCGTATAGCTGGCGGCGATCATCAGGAATATCCCCGCATGATCCAGCCGCCGCAGGAACGGCTGCCACGACGGCTTGGCGAAGTTGTAGGCCAGCGAAAAGGCCAGCATGGCGATGAAACCGAGCGCATAGACGGTGATCGCCGCCACCTGACCCAGCATGCCGCGGCTGACCGCCAGCCCGAGCGCCAGGCCGCCACCGAACAGCGCCAGGCATAGCCCGATGATGTGCACGACAAAGTCAGCCCGGCGCGCGCCGAGGGTCGGGTAGTGACGGGCGAGGGTTTCGGCTTTGAACATGGGCGAACTTTACGGCGGAAGAGCGTTGCCCGACATATAGGCCGGCGACGGGTGCCGCGCCAATCACTTTACGTGAACGTCAAGGTAACAAAACTGGACGCAAGGGAAAGAGCGCACCTCCCCTCCCCAACCATGCATTGGGCCTAATCTGTTTATTACAAGAATTGGCAAGGCAGTTTTTATGCTTAGATTCCAGCGCCTCAAAACAGGAGGCGCTGACGCCATGTCGCATTCAAACGAGACACCCGCCACCCACGACGTCATCATCGCCGGAGGCGGCCCGACCGGGCTGATGCTGGCGGGAGAACTGGCCCTGGCCGGCATCGACGTTGCCGTCGTCGAGCGGCGGCCAACCCAGGAACTGAGCGGCACGCGCGCCGGCGGTCTGCATGCCCGGACGCTTGAAATCCTTGACCAGCGCGGCATTGTCGACCGCTTCCTTGCCGAAGGACAAAAGGCGCAGACCACTGGCTTTGCCGGGGTTTCTTTCGATCTGACCGGTTTTCCGACCCGTTATCCGTTCGGGCTCGGTCTGCGCCAGGTGCATATCGAGCGTCTTCTCGGCGACTGGGTTGAGGCGCACAAGGTGCCGATCCATCGCGGCGTCGACGTGACCGGCTTCACACAGGACGACACTGGTGTCGACGTGGTGCTCAGCGACAGCCGGACGCTGCGCGCGAAATACCTTGTCGGCTGCGACGGCGGCCGCAGCAACGTCCGCAAGGCAGCCGGTATTGCCTTCCCCGGATCGGACGCGACGACCAGCAACCTGATCGCTGTCGCCGATCTGGCCGAACTGCCGCCGGAATGGGGCGTCAGGCGCGATGCCATCGGCATCCACGCCCTGGGCCGGGTGGAGTACGAAATCCGCGACGGCAAGATCGTCTATGCCGATCACGGGCCGGTCGGGGTGATGGTGACCGAGCGCGAAATCGGCCGCGGTGAACCGACCCTGGACGACCTGCGCGCGGCGATGATCGCCGCCTATGGCACCGACTACGGCATCCACAGCCCGACGTCGATTTCGCGTTTCACCGACGCGGTGCGGCAGGCCGAAACCTACCGCAAGGGCCGGGTGCTGATCGCCGGAGACGCCGCCCACATCCATCCGCCCGATGGCGGCCAGGGCCTCCAGACCGGCGTGCAGGACGCCGTCAATCTCGGCTGGAAATTGGCCCAGGTCATCCGCGGCACCTCACCGGACAGCCTGCTCGATACGTACCAGGCCGAACGCTATCCGGTCGCCGCCCGCGTGCTGCGCAACACCCAGGCGGCGGTAGCGCTGCGCAAGGAAGACGACCGGACGAAGGCCTTGCGCGAGACGATGGCGAGCCTGCTGGGCTTTGACGAGCCGCGCCGGCACATGGCCGCCGAGTTGTCAGGGTTGGGTATCCGCTACGACCTCGGCGACGGCCATCCGCTGCTCGGGCGGCGCATGCCGGATCTCGATCTGGAGACGGCCGATGGACCGGTGCGGATGTATAGCCTGTTGCACGACGCCCGGCCGGTGCTGCTCAATCTGGGGGAGCCCGTTGATATTGCCCCTTGGGCGGACCGGGTCCGGCAGGTCGAAGCCCGGTACGACGGCGTGTGGGAACTGCCGGCGATTGGTGCGGTTACGGCGCCGACGGCCGTGCTGGTCCGCCCGGACGGGTATGTGGCCTGGGTTGGCGAGGGGTTGTTGGCGGGCCTGACCGAAGCCCTGACCACCTGGTTTGGGCCGGCTTTTAGATAAACTTTACTTCCTCTTTCCTCCCCTCTCCCCGTTTGCGGGGAGAGGACGAGAGCTGAGCGTAGCGAATGCGATCGGGTGAGGGGCGCGGCAGCAACGCCAATCTCGGACGCCTGAGCCTTGAATTTCGGTCGTGCCCCTCACCCGGCTATCTACGCCTTTCAGGCTTGCTAGCCGTCCTCTCCCCTCACGAGGGGAGAGGTGAACAATATATTCCATTTTTAGAATATGCCTTGACAAGAATATTCCAAATATGGCATATAATTCCCATGACACCTTTTGCCGCCCTCGCTGATCCCGTCCGTCAGGACATCCTGGCCCTCCTCCGTTCCGGCGAGCATCCGGCCGGCGATCTTGTCGACCGCCTCAACCTCCCCCAGCCCAATGTTTCCAAGCACCTCAAGGCGCTGCGCGAAGCCGGGCTGGTCCGCATCCGCGTCGATGGACCCCGGCGCCTCTACAGCCTCGATCCGGGTCCGCTCATCGAACTCGACCGCTGGCTTCAGCCCTACCGCGCCTTCTGGAGCGGCAAGCTCGATGCCCTCGGCGACCATCTCAACAGGACAGAATGACCATGGCCGATACCCAGACCCCTATTGCCCCGTTTGGCACCTTCACCCGTGAGGGTGAGCAAATCGAGGTCCGCTTCGAACGCTTCTATCCGCATCCTGTCGAAAAGGTGTGGCGCGCCCTCACCGACCCGGCCCGTCTGGCCGACTGGATGGGCGAATCAACGGTTGAGCCGCGCGTCGGTGGCCGCATCCAGATAATGGTCGGCTCGCCCGGTGTGGCGACCGGCGAGATCCGCGTCTGGGAGCCGCCGCACGTGCTGGAATTCACCTGGGACAACATGGATTCTCACGGCGCCATCATACGCTATGAGATGCAGGCCGAGGATAACGGCACGCGCATGGTCTTCACCCACTCGCACATGCCCTATACCAGCAGCGCCCTGATGTTGCCGGGCTGGCACGTATTCTTCGACCGGTTGGGCCAGGCTCTGGTGGGCGTGGAGCCGGGTGGCATTCCGTGGCGCGACAGCTGGAGCGACATGCAGAAACGCTATCTGGCGGAATACGGTCTGGAAGGATCACGGACGGGGCATTGAGATTGCAACGCCTAGCTCATCCTCTCCGAGGTGAGCTAGGCTGTCTCGTTACGATACCATGACACCTATAATAGCATTGTTGTGGGGCCAGATGCAGGAAATACCCGGCTTATTACTCTCTGCAGCTATTTGCGGCATGGGCTTCTGGTTTTTATTCTTCACCAAGGCAATAGTCAGAAAACGTAATGAAACACGCGCGCCCTTCGGACAAAGACTGCTGGCTGGGCAGAGAATATCCTGGCGACAAATAGTGTTCTATAAGCTCATAGGCATTGGAGCCATGTTTGTCGGCAGCTCAATAATCTATGGCATAACCAGACGCTTCTTTAATATCTAAACCACGTCCGCCGGCTTCAACCCGCACGGTTCCGCGTCGCCGACCTCGATCTGCACCGTGACGTGGCCGATACCGAAGCGTTCCTTCATCGTGCCGCACAGCCCTTGCAGGAACGCGTCGCCCGGGTGCCCGTCCGGCATCAGAAGGTGCGCCGTCATCGCCACTTCGGTCGTCGACATCCCCCAGATATGCAGGTCGTGCACGTCCTTCACACCCGGCAAGGCCGCGACATGCGCCTTGACGCCGGCATGGTCGATCCCGCGCGGCACCCCCTGCAGCGCCAGCCGCGCCGAGTCCCTGAGCAGCCCCCACGTCCCCCAGACAATGACCGCCGACACCACGAGGCTCAACGCCGGATCGAGCCACAGCCAGTGCGTAAACGCCATGACCAGGCCCGACACCACCACCGCCGCCGAGATCGCCGCGTCGGCCAGCAGGTGCAGGAACGCCCCGCGGATATTAAGGTCATGCTGCCCGCCGGCGAATAGCCACGCTGTCAGTCCGTTGACGACGATGCCGCCCGCCGCCACCCACATCACCGTCGTGCTTTCGACAGCCTGCAGGTGCAGGAAGCGCTCGACCGCCTCGAAGACAATGCCGCCGACCGCCACAAGCAGCAGAATGGCGTTGAGCAGCGCCGCCACGATCGACGCGCCGCGATAGCCATAAGTGAAGTTCGGCCGCGGCGTCGCCTTGGCCAGCCACCACGCCCCCCAGGCCAGCATCAGTCCGATCGCGTCGGAAAAATTGTGCCCGGCATCGGCCAGCAAGGCCAGCGAATTGGCGCGGAAGCCATAGATGACTTCGGCGACGATAAAGGCGGCATTGGCCGCCGCGGCAATCAGGAAGCGCGTGCCGAAGGAAGTCGGCGCGTGATGATGGTGCCCATGATGGTCATGCTTATGCCCATGGTGATCGTGCGCGCCGTGGCCATGATCATGATCGTGGTGATCATGATCATGGCCGTGCGTGTGGTTATGATCGGAGTGATCGTGGGCCATGGTGCGCAACTTAGGCGTTTTTGCTGCGTTGCGCCAGACGGTTTGGCCGATTTTTTTCCACAAAATACAAAGCGTTACGATACTACATTACAAAGCCGGACACGGCGGCTTGTCTCCCGGCCAGGGCGGCCCCTTCATGGCGTTGTCAAGCGCGTCCGAAACCCCGAGGTTCGTCCGCCCTTTCTCGGACCGGGCGCCGAAGACCCCCAGATTGGCCGGCGTCGCCCGATGCACCAGGTTGACAAAGTCCTTGTGCGGATCGGGCGTGGTCAGCAGCGTCTCGAACCGACGTGTGGGAATAAGGTACGCAAGGAAAAGACCCACGCTCGCCGCTGCCAGCACGCCCATTGCCACGTTGGACTGGATCAACGCCGCATTCGCCGTCATTGCCGCCGAAACCGCCGTGATGCCGCCGAAAAGCCACTTGCGCAGGACGCGGTTCCTGGCCTTGCTCCACAACCGTCCCCACCTGAACACATACAGGCTGTCGTAATGCGCATAGGCCGACAATCCGGCATAGGTCATTTCGGCTGCCCGGTTCCCGGATTGAGTCTGTTCCTCCAGCACCCGGCAGAAGCGGCCGACACGCTGCGCCGCCGGGATCAGGAACTCCCGCTGGTCCGCCCCCAGCCGGATCGCCCCGTGCCGCCAGCCGGACTGGTTGGCCTTGTCGGTGGCACGCAGCAGGTCCGCCTCGGTCAGGCTGTTTTCGGTCAGCACCGCCTCGATGGCGTTGCGCCGCTTCTGCGCCGCGTCCTTGGCGTTGCCGGAAAAGCCACCGTAGAGCGCGGCGTGCTTGGTCTCGACCATCTGCGTCAGGAAAAAGACGGCGACGGCAAACAGCCCCTCGACCACCAGCAATCCGGGCGCCCACCGTCCCGCCATCGCCGCCAGCTCCGGCCACGGCAGCGCACGGAAATCTTGCACATGGGACCGTACCTCCGGAATGAAGCGCGCCAGCACATCCTGCCATTGGTCCGCCGTCAGGTGCGCCAGCCCCACGCAGGCACCGAACGCACCCGCCGTTAAGACGAGACTGAACGCCGTACCGGCCAGCCAGTTCTTGGCTCCGTAGAGACGCTCGTGCCGCAGTGTGAGGCTCCTGGAATAGTTGCGGATCAGGCCGACCAGCCAGCCGAGGTTATACTCGATGGCCTCCTCGCCCAGGCCAGCGCCCCTGAAGTCGTGCCGCGCTTCCTCATAAGCTTCGCGGAAGCGCCAGGGCGGTCCGGCGACATGCAGGGCCACGTTCCGCGTCTCGGCATTGGCGAAATTAATGTCAACGTGCCGGCCGGCGGGCGCCCTTTCAGCCATGCCGGACGATTCAGGCGAGCAATGCCGGACCCGCGTCAGGGTCATGCGCGCCAGGTGATCGTCAATATTGGCGACCGGAAATAACGCTTCTTCCAGGCTTTCGTATTCCTTGCCCGCCTTGAGGTAAGGCGAGTCGTGCTCAGTGAGCTTTTCCAACAACCACAAGGTGCCGTCAGGATACTTCTTCCAGTAGTTTTCGTAAGCTTCGTCCGTAGGTTTCATCATTGAGTCCCCCGACTGGATGGTTTGGAAACCAGCCGCCGGACCCAATGCCGACAGCTGCTAAGGTACCTGAGGACTCGGATAATCGATGAGTGCCTCAGGTGCCCCCCGGTCAATCCTGACCGGGTTCTCGGACCAGAAGTCGCCGTGGCCGCCGGAATGACGGACGCACAGAACCGCAGCGCAGGGCACGGGGGCCGCTGTGCTGACCATAAAAGCTGATTGGGATGTGAAGTGCGTTCTTGCCATTGTCCCTAGCCTTACGGATGCCTTTCGGCATCGGTATGGTTAACGACATACTAAAGATCAGCAACCGGAGCAAGAGACGACGGCGCGCCAGGGCTCACCGGATGCGGGAATAAGATATCTGCGCCAATAATGCCACACGCGAAAAACGTGCGCATCCGGCGAAAATATGAGCACGTTCAAGCACAACTACGCCCGTTGATAGGCATGTTTTGCCACACAATCTATGCGTGTTCTGATGACTGCGGGGCTTAGGCCGCCAGGCGGTGCCACACGGCTTGGTCGACAATATCGTAGTTCAGGCGGCCGAGAATCTGCTGCTGGTGCATGTCGCTCAGTTCGTATTCGGCCAGTGTCCGGAAGTCGGTATCGATGCCGGCCGGACCGGCGCCGGGCGCCATGATGAAGAACTGCGCGGCATTGATTCGCGGCATCTTGAGCGTGATCAGGTAGCACAGGCGCCGGGCGCGTTCCGGATTCTTGCGGTGGATCGAGGCGTCCTCGGCGAACATTTCCTTCCCCAGCTGAGCGATGTAGTCGAAGCTGAGGGCGGCGAACCGTTCCTGGTCAAGCGGCTGCATCATGCGCGTGGGCTCGATGTCGAGGACGAGGTCGTTGAGCAGGAAATACAAATGGAAGCCTTAAACTCTGTGGGCGAACTGTTTTCGCACCCTAGAACAAAGGCTTTGCAATCCCGTTGAAGAAGAGGGTTAAATTTCCGTTGGCGTTTCAACGCCATAAGGCAAGGGCAAAGCCCGCCGGCGCCTATGCGCCGTAAGTCATGGGGGGCGCCGAGCCCGGCATTTGAGCTCTAAAAACGCTCTACTTTTTCAGTGAGATAGTTACGACCTTCGCTGTCCTCGATCTCAACCACCCAGAGGTCCGGGTCATACTTGAGTTGCCTTTCAATATAGGCGTCGACATCCGGTTCACTGAGCGTCTCAACCGGCCGCATCCACATCGTTTCTTCGCCAGTTTGGGCCTCCCGCAGGACATAGGCCTCGCGCGAACGCAGGTTGAGCACCTTGACGATGACGGAGCCAGCCCGCGCATCGCCCTTTTTGGCGATGGTGGCGAAACTGCCGGCCATTTCAACGCGCTTCAACAGGGCGCTGACCCAGATGTCGGTGGAGAGAAGCATGCGGGGTAAGTAATCGGCTTGGCAAACCTAAGCAAGACATTCAAGCCCGTCATCGGGGGACGACAAACCGGTAGCCCACGCCCGGCTCGGTGATGATGAAGCGCGGCGACAGCGCGTCGTCCTTCAGCTTCTCGCGCAGGTGCTGGGTGTGGATGCGCAAGTAAGGCTGATGGTCACCGGCCTGGCGGCCCCAGACCTCGCGCAGGATCTGGGCGTGGGTCAGCACCTTGCCGGCATGCTGTACAAGCAGGCTCAGCAGCTTGTACTCGATCGGCGTCAGGTGCAGGTCTTCGCCGTCCAGCGTCACCCGGCGCGCAGCCAGATCCAATCGTAACCCATTGATTTCATGCACCGGGCTTCCGGTCTCGCGCCGCTGAGCGTGGCGCAGCGCCACTCTGATGCGCGCCAGCAGTTCGCCTGCGGCAAACGGCTTGGTCAGGTAGTCGTCGGCGCCGTTTTCCAGCGCGGCGATCTTTTCGGCCTCCTGGCCGCGTGCCGATACGACGATTATGGGTATCTGGCTCCATTCCCGCACTTCCCGGATGAAGTCCTGCCCATCCCGGTCAGGCAGGCCGAGATCGAGCAGCACCAGCTCCGGTCGTTGAGCGATCAGCTTCTGCACCCCTTCGCGGGCGGTCTCGGCCTCGATGGCCTCGAATTCATTGGCGTTCAGCGTGGCACGCAGGAACCGGCGGATTTCCGTTTCGTCCTCAATGATCAGCACTGGCGTCATGCCTGGCTATTCCTCCATGACCGGCAGGGTGAAGACAAGACTGGCCCCGCCGGTGGGGTTATTCTTCGCATAGATCAGACCGCCGTGCGCCTGGATAATGCCGCGGCAGATAGCCAGGCCCAGGCCGGTGCCGCCGGGGTTGCGGTCCGATTTCTCACCGCCGCGTGTATGGAAGGTTTCGAAAACCTGCGCCTCCTCGCCGGCAGGCAAGCCTTCGCCATCATCGGAGACGCGTACCCGGACGCGGTCGGCGTCGCGTTCGATAAAAATAGTGATGACGCCGCTATCGGCCGTATGGCGGATGGCGTTTTCCAGCAGGTTGATCAATACCTGTTCGATCAGCGCGCCGTCGATACGCACCATCGGGATCTGGCCATCGACGCGGGTGCGAATCTGGCGGGCGCCCTTCTGCGGCTCGACCCGCGCCACGGCGGCGCCGATGATTTCCTGGATCAGATAAGGCTCGAAATTGAGCTTCAGCCGTCCCGAGGTGATCGCCGCCATGTTGAGCAGGTTGCCGACAAACTTCTGCAGCCGCGCCATCTGCGCCCACAGGCTGGTCAGTTCGTCGACCACTTCGCGTGGCAGCTTCTTGCGTTGGCGCAGCATGACCGAGACGCTGTTGGTCATGACGGTCAGCGGCGTGCGCAGGTCGTGCGACAGCGAGGCCAGCAGCACGTTGCGCAGCTTTTCGTTCTCGGTGTCGACGCGCGAGCGCTCGGCTTCGTCGGCGCGCTGGGCGCGTTGCAGGGCGCTGGCGATCAGGCTAGCGACGGTCTCGAAAACAAGGATGTCGGCGCTGGTAAAGGCGTGGTCCTGGCGCGGGATCAGACCGAGCACGCCGAGCGTGTCCTCGCCGGCCTGCAGTGGCAGGTAGAGCCCGCGCGCCGACGGCAGGGTGTCGGTGTCGCGCCCGGCGATCTGGCCGTTCTGCGCCACCCACTGCACGGCGCCGGTTTCCTTGACGTCAGCGGCTTCAGTCTCCGCCGGAAAGCGGTGCAGGCCGGTGTCCTGACGCAGCCACAGTACGGCCTCGGCCTCGAAGGCGGGGGACAGGTGGCGGGCGCAGACCTCGGCCATGGCGTCGATGCCGCGCACCGAAGCCAGGCCACGCGACAGGTCGTAGAGCAGCCGGGTTTCCTGCTCGCTCTTGCGGGCGACGCGGGCATGCAGCGACAGCCGCGCCGTCAGCGATCCGACGATGATCGAAGTCGCCGCCATGAAGGCGAAGGTGAAATAGAAGCGCGGATCGTAGAAGGTAAAGGTGTAATAGGGCGAGGTGTAGAACCAGTTGAAGGCACAAATGCTCAGGACCGTGGCGAACAGCGCCGGACCGATCCCCTGGCGGGCGGCGATGACCACCACCGCCGTCAGATACAGCAGCGCCAGCGTGTCGGGCGTGGCCAGGCCGCGCACCGGCAGGCCCGCCAAAGTCGCCGCCGCCACGATCCCGAAAGCAAACAGATAGGACACCGGCCGGGCAACATAGGCGTTCAAGACGCGCGCTTCGTGCGGTTCCGGCGTCGCGCTGTCTTCGCTCAAAGTGGTGATCTCGATGCCGCCGGCCTGTTCGACCAGCTTTTGCAGCAGCGACTTGCCCAGCCACGCCTGCCACCACGGCCGCGGGCGATGGCCGACGACAATGCGGGTAAAGCCGTTCTTGCGGGCATAGGCGACGATCTGGGTAGCGGCGCGGCTGCCCGGCAAGCGGACGGTCTGGGCGCCCATCTTCTCGGCCAGGCGCAGATTATGCTCGACGCGGCGGCGGGCTTTTTCGTTCAGGGTCTCGTGGCGGTCGGTCTGGAGGTAGAGCGCTACCCACGGCGCCCTTGCCCGCCCCGCCATGCGCCGCGCGTGTCGCAGGAGCCGCGCCGACAGGGCATCGTGGCCGACCAGGACAAGGATCTTCTCCGACAGGGCGGCTTCGTCGCGGCCGAGCGCGGCACTGAGTTGGTCGTTCTGGGCGTCGACCCGTTCGGCGGTGCGGCGCAAGGCCAGCTCACGCAAGGCGCCGAGATTGGTCTTTTTGAAGAAGTTGTCGGCGGCGCGCTTGTTGGCGCCTTCGGAGACATAGACCTTGCCCTCGGCCAGCCGGCGCAGCAGTTCGTCCGACGGGATATCGATCAGGGCGATGTCGTCGGCCTGATCAAACACCCGATCCGGCACGGTCTCACGCACCCAGACGCCGGTCAGGCGCGCCACCTGGTCGTTGACGCTTTCGAGGTGCTGGACATTGAGCGTGGTGAAGACGTCGATGCCGTTGTCGAGCAATTCCTCGATGTCCTGCCAGCGCTTGGGGTGGCGTGAGCCCGGCGCATTGGAGTGGGCGAATTCGTCCATCAGGATCAGGGACGGTTTGCGGGTAAGGGCGGCGTCGAGGTCGAATTCCTTCAGGCTCACGCCACGATGGTCGATCTCCAGCAGCGGCACCACGGGCAAATCATCGGCCAGCGCCTTGGTTTCGGCGCGGCCGTGATGCTCGACAACACCGATGACCACGTCGCGTCCGTCTTTCTGCAGGCGGCGGCCTTCGGACAACATGGCGTAGGTCTTGCCGACTCCGGCCGAGGCACCGAAGAAGATCTTCAGATGGCCGCGTTGCGGCGCGCTTTCGCCCTGGTCGTTTCCGATCAGGGCGAGCAGCTTATCGGGGTCGGGTCTAAAGTCGTTCACTTCAGCTTGCCATCGAGGCGAAGATTGACCTCTAGCACATTGACGCGGGGCTCGCCCAGCACGCCGAGGGTCCGGCCGCGCGTCGATTTGGTAATAGCGTCACGGACATCGCCGGGATCGATGCCACGGGCGGCGGCGATGCGGACGACCTGGTATTCGGCCGCTGCCGGGCTGATCTCAGGATCGAGGCCGGAACCGGAAGCCGTAACCAAATCGACCGGAACCGGGCCGGAGCCGCCGAGCGCTTTAATGCGGCCCTTCACATTTTCCAGAAGCGCCGGATTATTGACGCCCAGATTTGAGCCCGACGAAGCACCCGCATTGTAGGGGCTGGGCGATGTCGCCGACAACCGGCCCCACAGATAGCCGGGCTTGGTGAAATTTTGCCCGATCAGCCGGGAGCCAATGACCTGACCGTGGTCGCGGATCAGGCTGCCATTGGCCTGGTGGGAAAAGGCGCTCTGGACGATGGCGGTCGTCAGCAGCGGATAGAGGCCGCCAAGCAGGATGGTGAAGACCAGCAGCGCCATCGCGGTCGCCTGGATTTGTCTAAAAACATAAGTCATTTCTGTGCTTCCTGTTTTAAGGCCCCCACCACCGCATCTAGAAAGCTGCGCTTTCGTCGTGCGGTCCCCCTCCCCCACAAGTGGGGAGGTATAAGAGAGGAGTTCTTCATACTCCCCCACTTGTGGGGGAGGTGGCGCGAAGCGCCGGTGGGGGGCCTTACTTCCTTTCCAATCAAGCCAGACCGACAGCGGCCAAACCCATATCGATCAGCTTGATGCCGATGAACGGGGTGATGATGCCGCCCAGCCCGTAGACCAGCACATTGCGGGTCAGCAGGGCCGACGCGCTGGCCGGGCGGTATTTGACGCCCTTCAAGGCCAGCGGCACTAGGGCGATGATGATGAGGGCGTTGAAGATGACCGCCGCCAGGATGGCGCTGTGCGGCGATTTGAGCCCCATGATGTCAAGCGCCCCCAGCGCCGGATAGGTCGAGGCGAACGCCGCCGGAATGATGGCGAAATACTTGGCCAGGTCGTTGGAGATGCTGAACGTGGTCAGCGCCCCGCGTGTCATGAGCAATTGTTTGCCGATGGCGACGATCTCGATCAGCTTGGTCGGGTCGCTGTCGAGATCGACCATGTTGCCAGCCTCTTTTGCCGCCTGAGTGCCGGAGTTCATGGCCACGGCCACGTCCGACTGGGCCAGCGCCGGAGCGTCATTGGTGCCGTCACCGACCATGGCAACCATTTCACCGCCCTGCTGCATCTTGCGGATATAGCTGAGCTTGGTTTCGGGCGTGGCCTGGGCGACGAAGTCGTCAACGCCCGCTTCGGAAGCAATGGCGGCGGCGGTCAGCGGGTTGTCGCCGGTAATCATCACCGACTTGATGCCCATGCGGCGCAGGTCGGCCAGGCGCGTCTTGATGTCCGGCTTGACGATGTCCTTGAGGTAGACCACCCCCAGCACCTGTGGCCCTTCGGCGACCAGCAGTGGCGTGCCGCCCTGGCGGGCGATGTCATCGACCTGGGCGAAGACTTCGGGCGGGACGATGCCGCCCTTCAGCGCGACGACCCTGGCGATGGCGTCGCCGGCGCCCTTCATGATGTGGCGTTCGTTGACGACGATGCCCGAGACGCGCTGTTCGGCGCTGAACGGGATAAAGGTGGCTTCGAGCGAGAACGCATCCTTTTCCGGCAGGGCGAACAGCTTGCGGGCCAGCACGACGATCGAGCGGCCTTCCGGCGTTTCGTCGGCCAGCGACGACAACTCGGCGGCTTCGGCCAATTGCTGGGCCGAAACGCCCGGCGCCGGGTAGAACTCGCTGGCCTGGCGGTTGCCGAAGGTGATGGTGCCGGTCTTGTCGAGCAGCAGGACATTAACGTCGCCAGCGGCTTCGACGGCGCGGCCGGAGGTGGCGATGACATTGGCGCGGATCAGGCGTTGCATCCCCGAAATGCCGATGGCCGACAGAAGCCCGCCGATGGTGGTCGGGATCAGGCAGACC
The DNA here is from genome assembly GCA_048497915.1 of Pseudomonadota bacterium. Taxonomy (GTDB): domain Bacteria; phylum Pseudomonadota; class Alphaproteobacteria; order Caulobacterales; family Caulobacteraceae; genus Asticcacaulis. The sequence continues at coordinate 33,129 of JBEHYZ010000024.1, read as the reverse complement.
AGCAGAGCGATCAGCACGGTGACGGTGATGACGGTGCCCGACCCCGCGCGCACCACGCTGAAGATCGAATAAGGCAGCAGCGTCGCCGTCGCCATCAGGAAGATCAGGGTCATGGCCGCCAGCAGGATCGACAGGGCGATCTCGTTCGGCGTCTTCTGGCGCTTGGCGCTCTCGACCAGGGCGATCATGCGGTCGAGGAAGCTCTCGCCCGGATCGGAGGTAATGCGCACCTTGATCCAGTCGCTGAGCACCCGCGTGCCGCCGGTCACCGCGTCGCGGTCGCCGCCGGACTCGCGGATGACCGGGGCGCTTTCGCCGGTGACAGCGCTTTCGTCGACCGAGGCAATGCCTTCGATGATCTGGCCGTCGGCGGGCACGAAGTCACCGGCTTCGATCAGGACGAGGTCGCCCTTGCGCAGGGTATTGGCGGGCACCGTCGTGGTCTTGCCGTCCTTGCCGAGCTTTTTGGCGGAGACATCGCGGCGGGCCGACCTCAGGCTGTCCGCCTGGGCCTTGCCCTTGCCTTCGGCGATGGCCTCGGCGAAGTTGGCGAACAGCAGAGTGAACCACAGCCAGAAGGTGACGAGGCCGACGAACCACACCGGCTCCTTGCTGCCGGCCAGCAGGCCCGGCGCTGCCAGCATAATGGCGAAGATCGCCGTGGTCAGGAGCGAGCCCAGGAAGACCACGAACATCACCGGGTTGCGGATCTGGTGGCTTGGGTTCAGGCGGGTGAAGGTCTGGGCCAGGACTGAGCCGATATCGGCGCCTTCGAACAGGCCCTGCTTTTGAGATACTGCGGACATATTATTATTGGCCCTTGATCAGGTTCAAATGTTCGATAAGCGGGCCAAGCGCCAGGGCCGGGGCGTAGGTGAGCACGCCGACCAGAATGATGACGCCGATCAGGACCGCGACGAACAGCGGGGTATGGGTGGGAAGCGTTCCGGCTGAGCTCGGCACGGCCTTCTTGGCGGCCAGCGATCCGGCTATGGCCAGGACCGGCACGATGATGAAGAACCGTCCGACCAGCATGCAGACGCCAAGCAACGTATTGTAGAACGGCGTGTTGGCGCTCAGTCCGGCAAAGGCGGAACCGTTATTGTTGGCCGCCGAGGTAAACGCATAGAGCACCTCGGAAAACCCTTGCGCGCCGGGGTTATAGATGCCCGCCAGCCCGTCCTTGCTCAGCACGGCGATGGCGGTGGCGATCAGCACGCAGGCACACGGCGCCAGAATCCCGATCGAGGCCATCTTGATCTCGAAGCCCTGGATCTTCTTGCCGAGATATTCCGGCGTCCGCCCGACCATCAACCCCGCGATGAACACCGTGATGATGACGAACAGCAGCATGCCGTAGAGCCCGGAACCGGCACCGCCATAGATGACTTCGCCGAACTGCATCAGGATCATCGGCACCAGCCCGCCCAGCGGCGTGAAACTGTCGTGCATCGCATTGACCGAGCCGTTTGACGCCGCCGTCGTCGCGGCCGCCCACAGGCCGGAATTGACGATGCCGAAGCGGGTTTCCTTGCCTTCCATATTGCCGCCGCTTTGGTGGGCGGAGACCTGCTGGTCGACATGCAGGGCGGCAAGATGGGGATTGCCGCCCTGCTCCGCCGCGACGCAGGCCACGGTCAAGGGGGCGAAGACCAGGGTCATGGCCGCCAGCACGGCGATGCCTTGGCGGCGGTCGCCGATCATCTTTCCGAAAGCAAAGACACAGGCGACCGGTATGATCAGGATGGCCAGCACTTCCAGGAAATTGGAAAAGGGCGTCGGGTTCTCGAACGGGTGGGCCGAATTGGTGTTGAAGAAGCCGCCCCCATTGGTGCCGAGCATCTTGATGGCTTCCTGCGACGCCACAGGCCCCATGGCCAGGGTCTGCTGGCCCTCGAGACCGTGCACGGTGACGTAATTGTCCAGCGTCTGGATGACGCCCTGCGAGCCGAGCAACACGGCCCACAGCAGCGACAGCGGCAGCAGGACGTAGAGCGTGGCGCGGATCATGTCCTGCCAGAAATTGCCCAGGTGCGGGGTTTCCTTGCGTGACAGGCCGCGGATCAGTGCCGCCATCACCGCCAGGCCGACCGCTGCCGACAGGAAGTTCTGCACGGTCAAACCGACCATCTGGCTGAAATAGCTGAGCGTCGTCTCGCCGGCGTATGACTGCCAGTTGGTGTTGGTGATGAAGCTGACGGCGGTGTTGAAAGCCAGGTCCGGGCTCAGGTTCTTGAAGCCCTGCGGATTGAGCGAGATGGCGCCCTGATTAAGCAGGATCAGATAAAGCAGAACAAAGCCGCCGAACGAAAAGACAAGGACGGCGGTGGCATAGTCGCGCCAGGTCATCTCCTTGTCGGCCGCCCCACCCAGCAGGGCGTACAGGCCGGCTTCGAGGCCGCCCATGACGGGCGACATGAACGTGCGCTGGCCCGACAGGACGCGGGCCAGGTAAAGGCCTAGCGGATAGCCGAGCCCGATCAACACGATAAGATACAGGGCGAGCTGAAGCCCGCCATTGGCTGTGATAAGCGACATGGACGGGCCTCAGGGAAAGAGTTCGGGCTTGATCAGGGCGACGACCAGATAGGCCGCCACCCCAAGCGTGACGACGCCCGCAACGGCGTAAAGCGCAACGGGAAGCACGATCATTGACCGCTCTCCTTCACGTTGTCGCACAGCTGGGCAAACCCCTGACAGATGCCGAAAAACAGGGCCGCGCCGATAAAATAGACAATGCTCATGGCGGATACCTCCATGAAGGAGGTGTTACGCCTCAATGCATATGCCGCGTGTATAGAGGTGGCGTGGCCGCATATAGATTGCGTATAGGCCCGTTCCAGCCAGCAGGACGCGATGGCGGCGCCTTGCTTTCGCGACTTTCAGCCCTTTTTAACCCTGTCTGGTGACGGCGCTTCAACCACAAACCTTTATAACCGTCTTACAAACCAAGGCGGCTAAAGGCAGAATGCGTCCTTTCTCTCTGAAACTCATCCCCGGCATGCTGTCGGCATTGGCGCTCGTCGCCCTGCCCGTCCAGGCCGGTCCGGACAGCCTGACCGAAACCGCCGTCAAGCGCTTCTTCCTGGCCGAGGTCAACGACCGCTGTCACCGCCTCGATGACGGCGCCGCCATGGCCGTCAAGGCCGGCTACATCCAGGCGCGCAACGCCTCGATCCGCGCCAATGGCAATATGAACGCGCTCAACCCGTTCCTGGCGCGCGTTTCCGAAGTCGCCAACCAGATCGCCTGCGACGCCCCGCAGCTGCAGACCGAGATCGATGCCGCCAACGCCGCCTATCGCGGCTATGCCGCCCAGCCGCGCCTGGAGCTGCCGACCGGCCGGACCGAGTGGCTGGCCGACCGCACTTTTGCCGCCAAGGCGCAGTGGCGCCTGGTCCAGTACCAGGGCGACGCGGCACTGGGGCTCTACGGCCCGTTGAATGACGCCCGCTTCACGGTGATGGCCGACTTTGGCGATGAAAAACCCTATGCCGCCCGGCTTCTGGTGCGCAATCCGGATGTCCTGGCCTCAGGCCTGATCAATCGCGCCGGCTATGGCCTGAGTGACCAGCGCCCGGCCGGTTTCGACGACACCAGCGCCGTCACTTTCCTGGCCAGCGGCCATGTCGAACAGACCGCGCCCTTAAGCCCGATCGTGAAGACCAATGCCGTCGGCTATTCGGCCACTGGCGACTATGTCGGCCAGCAAGGCCCTATCGCGGTACAGCGCTTCGATTTCCCCAACCGCGCCTATGCGGCGATCGCCCGGCTCGACCCGCGCGAGGATATAGTGGTGGCCTTCGATTTCGCCGATGGCACGCGTTACGCGCGGTTCGAGGTCGGCGACTTCGTAACGGGTCTGACCTATGTCACCTTGCCCTCGCCCTACGGCCAGAAGATCGGCTAAGGTCCTCCTCCCCTGCAAAGCGGGGGAGGTGTCATTGAGCAAAGCGAAATGACGGAGGGGGCCGCCGTCGATGGAAAGCCCCCGCCGTCGGCTTCGCCGCCACCTCCCCCGCTTCGCCAAGTGGCTCGCAAGGGAGGAGAAATTTTCAGCTTTTCGGCGGGCGGATAACGAACTCGCCGAAGCCGTGAAAACCTTCCGGCGTCTTGCGGTAATCGGCCATGAACGACCCATCCTCGACCCGCGTCACCGGATCTTCCGGCGGAGGGGGCGGCTCGAATGGCAGTTGCGGCTCGGCCTCGGTCACCGTCGCCGCGACGGGCAAGCGCACCGTCACCGTCGTGCCTTCGCCGAGGATGCTGTCGATCCTGACGCTGCCGCCGTGCAACTTGACCATCGCTTTGACGATGGACAGCCCCAGGCCCGTGCCCATCGCCTTGTGGTCGGCGTCACCCGCCTGCTCATAAGGCTGGCCCAGACGGCTGAGGTCCTCCGGCGCGATGCCGATGCCGGTGTCGGTGATGACCAGCTCGACGCCCTCCTCCACCGCTTCCATGCGCAACCGCACCTCACCGCCGCGCGGCGTGAATTTCACCGCATTTGACAGCAGGTTGAGCGCGATCTGCTTGACGGCACGCTTGTCGGCGCTGACGGTCACGGCCTCGTGCGGCATCTGGCTGACGATCTCGACGCCCTTGTCATGCCCGGCACCGCGCATCAGCCGCAAGGCCTGCGACACGGGTTCCCTCAGGTCGAAGCTTTCCAGCGCCAGGTCATAGCGCTGCGCCTCGATCTTTGACATGTCGAGCACGTCGTTGATCATGTCGAGCACATGCTGACCCGACTCCCAGATCAGCTGCGCATATTCGGAGTACTTGCCGTCCAGCGGCCCGAACAGCTTCAGCCGCATGATGTCCGAGAAGCCGATGACCGCGTTGAGCGGCGTGCGCAGCTCATGCGACATGCTGGCCAGGAACTGCGATTTGCCCTGGTTGAGCTGCTCGGCCTCGGCGCGGGCGGCTTCCAGCGACGCTTCGCGGGCGTGCTGCAACGAGCCGTCGCTCAGGATACCGTACAGGCGGTCGTCATTGGCCCTGCGCAGCGCCAGGCGAAGGTAATAGTCCATGGCGGCGTGCGGGGTAAAACCGACCTCCGACCGGCCTTGTGTCAGGGCGGTTTCGATGGCGGTGATCACGGCAGGCCTATCGGGCGCATGCACCGCGGCGACCAGCCCGTGCTGCATCAGCTGGTTCAGGTCCAGCCCCGGCGGCGCCTCGCCATAGGCCGACTGCATCCGCCCGACCTCATCCAGCGACACGATCAGATAGGGCTGCTCGGTCACCACCTTGAGCAGCCGGGTGCGCGCTTCCTCGGCATCGGCGGCACGCTCGACGCGGGCGCGCAGGGCCGGCAGCAGCGCCACGCCCAAGCCGATAACCGTCGAAAACACCGCCAGCAACGACAACAGGAAGCCTTCCTGGTCGTCGGGCACGCGCACGCTTTGCGAAAAGCTGATCACAGCGGCAAACAGCGCCGCCATGAACGACAAGGCCGCCCCCAGCGAGATCAGCGAGCGCCGGTTGAGCACGATCGCCGCCACCATCGGCATGGCGACCCAGGTGGCCAAAGGCCCGTCGATGCCGCCGGTGATGCCCACGGCAATCAGAGCGGCGACCGCCCACACCCAGACCAGCCCTTGCCGGAACCTGTCTTCGTCGCGGCTCAGCAACCAGATCGAGCACACGCCGGGAATGGCCATGAACACCAGAGCCAGCAGGCCCAGCAGCGACGCCGGCACGAACAGCAGCCCCAGCAGGAACAGCACCAGCACGCCCGACCACGCCAGATGCCAGGCGACCACGCCAAAGCGCGCGGCCGCTTCCGGCGCGTTGCCGTTCGATTCGGTATGGAAGTAAGCCTTGAACGGCACGCCCGGTTTTAACCTCAACGACTCGGAACTAAACTTGACACTTGGCGCGCATCTTACCCGAAAACCGCTACACACTTTTCGGGATGCGCTTGAACCCATTGATTTTAGCGGGAAACCGCCGCAACGCGACGCCCCTCGCCCACCAAGCGAAGTTGCGCGCCCTTTGCCCCCGTAAGAGAAGTTTAATAACCCTCGCCTAGACTCAGGCATAAGACAATAGTCGGCGATTCCGCGCCGTCGCGTACCGAAGGGTCAGGTCACATGCCAGCCGCCCAGCCGAAGTTCCAACCCGCACCCGAAAACCCCATGCCCTCGGAACATCCGAACTGGACGCTGGACCCGCGCGACAGCGAAGATCAGGAAGCCGCCCGCCGCGCTTTCCTGCGCATGATCAGCCATGAATTGCGCACCCCGCTCAATTCGATCATCGGCTTTTCGGAGATCCTCTGCCAGGAGCTGTATGGCCCGCTGGGCTCACCGAGCTACGTCGAATATGCTGGCATCATAAGGGATTCCGGCACGCGGCTGCTCGGCCTGTTCAACAATTTCATCGAGATCGTCCGGCTGGAGAACGGCGGCGGCCTGGTGCCCGAAGCCCATTCGGTCCTCCAGGCGATGACCGATGCCGTCAACAAGGTGAAGCACGTCGGCGCCGAGCGTGGCGTCGCCTTTCTGATCCGCCTGACGGACGACGGCCTCGACGCGATGTTCGATCCGCGCGGCCTGGCTTCAAGCCTGGATCAGCTGCTGCACAACGCCATCGACTATACGAAAAAGGGCGACGTGGTCGAACTCGACGCCCGCCGCGCCGGCGACCAGGTGGAAATCACCGTCTTCAACCGCGGCAACGCCCCCGCCCCGGCGGAGATCGAGCGGCTGATGAAGCCCTTCGAACAGGGCTCGACGGAGCTGAGCCGCACGCGTCAGGGCGCGGGCCTCGGCTGGGCGATCGTCCGGCTGAATACGAAGGCCATGGGCGGTGCGTTCAGCATCGACACCCATAAGGGCGAAAGTCTGACGGCGATCCTGCGCCTTCCCGCCGCCTAGGCGCCCGCGCTTCCGCCCCGCAAGCCAAGGCAGTAGACCAGGGTCACAATCACACCTGCCGCCAGCGCGCCGGTGCCGAAAATCATCGCCATCTGGATCGGGGCGAACGCCCAGAAACCGGCGTAAAGCAGTCCGGTCAGCACCATCATCCAGCCCGAAAAGCGATTGACCTGCCGGGCGTGGGCACTGGGGACGACCTTCTTGGGCATGAGGTTGCCGTAATAGGCGACCATCAGCCCGTTCATGGCGACGATGCGCTGCACGGTTTCGGACTCGATATAGCCCTGCTTGCGCGCATATACCGCTGCCAGCGCCAAGGCCAGCATCACGCCTGCCCAGGCCACGCCCACCAATATGTCCTTCTTCATCGTCCCGTCTCCAGTTTATTTGGCTGCATGACCGGCGGCTTTTCCGTGCCGAGGCCGAACGACTGCGCAAAACCCAGCAGCGCCTCTTCGAGCACCGACAGCTTCAGGTGATAGATGATCGACTTGCCGTCCTTTTCCGCCGCGATGAGGTCGGCCTCCTTCAGCACCGCGAAATGCGCCGACATGGTCGACTTGGTGACGTCGAACTGGCGGCTGATGTCGCCGGCGCTCAGGGGGCCGTTCTGCAGCAGCTGCAGCACCTGGCGGCGCGTCGGATCGGAAAGGGCTTTGAAAACCGTATTCATGATTCGATAGTTAGCCAACCATCGAATCAAAGTCAAGACCTTCCCTCTCCTCCCCATGCAATGGGGAGGTGGCATCGAGCCTCTTCGGTGAGATGACGGAGGGGTCACTTGCGGTCGTAAGTGGCCCCTCCGGCCCTAAGGGCCACCTCACCACAAACGGGAGGAGAATTGCGCGTATAAGGCATTCCTCTGCGACATATCAACCAATGATCTGCATCAAATAGGTTTTTAGTCCTATTTTATCTTGAAATAGGAAAGTTATCCTCACATAGTGAGCACATCTTAAGATCGCTGCTTGTGGAAAGGGGCCGGGGACAACCGGCCAGGTGATGAGATGATAACGGAACAAAACATGAACAATGAGCTCCCGGCGACGCAAAAAGTGTCAGCAGCCCCCGGAAAATTAAAACACAGAAATGACGTCTCCCAGGCCGGTTTCGTTCTCGATCTGGTGGCGCTGGCGACCGGCGTTCCCGCGGCCCATATGCGCAGCCGCACGCGCAACCATGCCCGCGCCGCCCGCGCCCGTCAGATCGCCATGTACCTGGCCTATGTCGGTTACTCCTGGCCGCTGGCCCGCGTCGGCAAGGCGTTCGGCCGCGACCGGACGACAGCGGGCTATGCCTGCCGGCTGATCGAGGACCTGCGCGACGACCGCGCCTTCGACGCCACCCTGGAGCGGCTGGAGGACTGCCTGCGCCACGCTCCGCAGCCGCACGACGTCAAGCTGCTTGGCACCAATTTGCGCGAGATGACCCAATGATGGACGCTTTATCGCGCGCCCAAGCTCGCCGGGCGGAAGCGGAAGGCCTCGCCGCCCAGACGGTGCGCGAGGCCGACGCCTGGCAGGTCGACGGCAGCGGCCGCACCGTCAAACGCCGCTTGAACACAGCGGAATCGCCGATGGCCTGGCTGATGCGGCACAAGGACGGCAGCGGCCTGAGCTTCCTGAGCCGGTCGCATCTGGCTGCGCTGGAAAAGCTGCGCGAGGACCACCTGATCGGTTACGCGCAGCCCGGCCTGACCAGCAACTGGGACGGCTTTGGCGGCAGCGGACGCAGCGGCTTTCGGAGTTCGGGCGATGATCCGCATGTGTTTCGGCTGACAGCCCGCACCCGCGCGCAAAACGCCCTCGCCTGCCTGGATGCGCCCCTGCGCGCGGTGTTCGAGCGCGTCTGCCTGGAAGGCACGGCGCTTGGCGTCGTCGAACGCGGCTTCAAACTGCCGCGCCGCTCAGCCAAGCACCACGTCCGCGCGGCGCTGGACCGGTTGGCGAAGTATTACGGGTATTGAGGAAGTGAAGAGGCCCCACCAGCAAAAAACGCGGCCCCGAAGGACCGCGTTTTTTTGCTTAGGTATTTCGCTCAGCCTACTGGGCCGGAGCCGGGACAGGTTGCGGCGTATCGGTCGCGCCAGTGGCCGGAGCAACGTCCTGCGACGGCGGATTAACGGTCGGGGTGGACGCGTCCTTGGCCGCCTGTGTCACCTGGGCCGGCACCTGCTCGACCCGGCTGACATAGCGCTCAGTCGTGTTGGTGTTGGTCGACGACGACGGCACGTTCATGAAATACATGGCGCCGACGGCGATGGCAGCAATGATGATCACCGCCAGAATGATAATGGCGGCGTTGGTCCCGCCGGTATCGGAAGTTTGGGTGGTAGCCATTTCGCTTCTCCTCGAAGGCTTTTCAGGGCCCGACGAAAGTAGAGGAAGCGCCGCAAAAACGCGGTTCTCAATTATGACGGCGTCATAAGATTGGGATTAACGGCGGTTGTTACCAAGCGTGCGGCCTGAAACGCGCGCTCCCGCATTGTTTTCTTATTCCGCGGTTGCCCTTTTCAGGCGCTCGACCATCGAGATCAGGCCGTTGGTCCGCTGCGACGACAGGGCTTCGTCCAGCCCCAGCCGGTGCAGCGTGTCGCGGATCGAGAACCCCTGAATATCGGCATAGGGCAAGTTGTTCAGCAACCGGATCAGCACAGCAATCAGCCCCTTGACGATAAAGGCGTCGCTCTCGCCGCGAAAGCGCAATATGCCTTCCGGCGCCGGATCGAGGACCAGCCACACCTGCGAGGCGCAGCCCAGAACCCGTGTCGCATCGGTCTTTTCGGCGGCGTCAAGCGGCGGCATGTCCTTGCCAAGATCGATGATATAGCGGTAACGGTCTTCCCAGTCGTCGAACAGCTCGAATTCCTCGAGCAGGGCGTTGAGACGGGACTGGAATTCGGCGGACATCTGGGGCCTCTGGAGGGGGCGGCGGGCTTTCGCGTCCTATATGCCGTTTTCGCGCCACGGTTCAAGCCGCCCATATCGCAGCGCACACACGAAGGTCCGGTTTTGAATTGTAATATTGGCGGCAACAGTATAGATCGGTCCGCCGCATAAGTTATATCGTAACGTCAAAGCAGAAATATTTATGTCAAATTTGAAATACAATAATTGTTGCGCTGCACGACGGACTGCACTGAATACAGCGTTACATAGGCATATCAGCCGGGAGACTGAAAATGCGTCGCAATTGCCTGACAACCCGACCTATTGAAAGTGTGAAAGTGTCTTACAAAATGAATTTGCTGGGCCTGGTGAGTGTCACCGCCCTCGCCGTCTCGCTGAGCGCCGGTGGCGCGCTCGCCCAGACGGCTTCGTCGGCGTCCAGTTCCAGCGCCGCGCCGGCAACGCCTGCGCCTGCACCCGCCCCTGCCGCCAAGGCGGCGCCTGTACCGGCGCAAACCGCGCCTGCCCAGCAAGGCACGGCGGCCGGCGATGCCCCGGCGGACGAGACCGTCCTCACCGTCACCGCCACCAAGCCGGAAGTGCAGCACAAGGCCGACCGCGACGTCTATGACGTCAAGCAGGACCCGCAGGCCTCGACCGGCACGGCCGGCGATATCCTGAACAACGTCCCGGCCGTCACCGTCGATCCGGACGGTACGGTGGCCCTGCGTGGCAACACCAACGTCCAGGTCTATGTCAACGGCAAGAAGGCGACCCAGATGCAGGGCGACAACCGCGCCTTTACCCTGCAAAGCATGTCGGCTGACGACATCGACTCCGTCGAGGTCATGTCCAATCCGTCGGCCGCCTTTGGCTCCGACACCACCGGCGGCATCATCAACGTCGTACTGAAGCGTGGTCGCAGCATCAAGCCGCAGACCTCGTTCAATATCTCGGCCGGCGATCGCGGCCGCGGCAATATCGGCCTGCGCACCGGCTATACCTGGGGCAAGTTCACGCTGAACGGCACCGTCAGCCTCAATGCCGGCGCCGGTGGCGCGGGCGGAGCCGGCGGCGGCCGTGGCGGCGGCGGTGGCGGTGGCGGCGGAAGCTCCAGCAAGAACAAGTCGATCAGCGACCGCATCCGGCTCGATCCGACGACCGGCAATGTCGTCCGCGAGGATGTCACCCGCAACACCACCAAGAGCCATAACCAGAGCGGCGGCATCAACCTGTCCGGCACCTACAACCTGTCGGACAGCGATACCCTCGACGGCAACCTGGGCTACAATCGCACCCGTTCGTCCGGCATGAGCGGCGGCGAGACCCAGTCGTACAACGGCAGCCACGTCCTGACCCAGGACTACGGCAATGTGCGCAACTCCCAGCGCAACGGCGAGAACATGAACGTCTCGCTGGTCTATGACCATCGCGGCGAGATCGGCACGACCGAAGACTTCAAGATGGCGTTCCAGCACAGCCAGTCGCTGAGCGAGAACCTGTCGAACACCCACAACATCTATCACTTCTCGGCAACGCCGGTGGCGGGGACCAACACCTACACCGCCTCGCACAACAAGTCGAAGTCGTCGCTCGATGAATTCAGCGGTGACTGGTCGCATCCGATCGGCGAGTCCGAAACCAGCCAGACCCAGCTCCAGGTCGGCTGGGATCTCCAGAACCAGATCAGCCAGCAGTTCGCCTATACGTCGCAAACCTCGACGTCGCCGGTGACGCCGCCGTCCCTGCCGCGCAACAATTCGGTGACCCAGTTCAACACCAATGACGTCCTGGCCGCCGCCTATGTCACCTGGCAGCAGCAGTGGGACAAGTTCGGCTATCAGCTCGGCCTGCGCGTCGAAAGCCTGGACCGCGAAGTCGAGTCGCAGAACCTGGTGCCGTCAGCCCATCCGGGTACGCCGGACCCGCTCAACAAGTCGGAAACCAGCCGCGTCACCTACACGCCGTCGCTGTTCCTGACCTATAACCTGACAGATAAAGACCGGCTGAAGTTCATCTACGGCCAGAAGGTCCTTCGCCCGTCGGCCCAGCAGCTCAACCCCGTTATCGTCTACAGCGAAGACCTGCTGACCGCCAGCTCGGGCAATTCCAGCCTGAAGAACGCCAAGAACGACAAGTTCGAGCTGGACTATGACCACGAGATCTCCGGCGGCAATCTGTCGGGCAACCTGTACTACAACCAGACCGACGGCTTCATCAATCAGGTCCAGAGCTATATCGCGAGCCCCGTCAGCGGCGGCACGCCCGTCCTTCTGACCTCCTACGAAAACTCGGGCTCGAGCCGCCAGAGCGGCATCAGCCTCAACTATGGCGGCCAGGCGTTTGAAAAGAAGGTGCGCTTCAATTTCGGCGGCGACTTCTCCAACACCATTACCGACGGCACCGATCCGGCCACCGGCGCGCCGCTGCACCTCAGCCGGCAGAATTCGTCGGCGCGCGGCATGGTGCGCTACACGGTCAACCCGAAGAACAGCTTCGGCGTCAACGTCAACTTCCGCGGCCAGAGCGGCGACACCCAGGGCTACACCACGCCTTCGACCACGGCCAACCTGTTCTATCAGTATCAGGTCATCCCGAACAAAGCCGTCATCATGGTCAACGCGACCAACTTCGTCGTCGGTCCGCTCAGCAAGCGTGTCTCGACAACCAGCATCACGCGTGGCTACAGCCAGAGCCTGAACCCGGGCGCCAGCTTCACGGTCAGCTTCCGCTATACCTTCGGCGCGGTCCGTCAGGGCCAGGGTCAAGGCCAGTGGAACGGTCCGCGCGGTGGCGGTCAGGGCAGCCCCGGCGGTCAAGGTGGTGGCGGCGGTTATGGTGGCGGCCGTGGTGGCGGGGGCATGGGCCCCGGCGGCGGCATGTAATCGCACAGAAAACAAAACCGCCGCGCCTGACCCAGGCGCGGTGGTTTTTCATTGGGCTCTGACGTCCGTTTCCCTTGAAGCAAGGCCATCCGGAATGACCCTGGACAGGTTATGATCCAGTACGTCTTTGACGGTCCGGCCTGGGCCCGCGCACAGGGTTTCCGTAACCGGGCGCGTATAAGCTGCATCGTTCATCTTTCAGATCGTTCACTGACATGCAGAAAATGACTTGGCGTCCATTGGTTTGCGGCTTCCTTGCCTTGCCGCTGGTCGCCGGCGCGGTGCCGGTTCTGGCGCAGGAAACCGCTGTGCCGCCCCCCCTCGCACAGGATGAGGCCACAACCAAGCAGGCAGCTGTAGCCGAGCAAAAGAAGCTAATCGCCGAGCGCCAAAAAGTCGTTGCCGAGCATAAGAAGGCCATCGCCGCCCGCAAAAAGGAGCTGGCTTTGCAGTCCGGGGACCAGATGGTCATTGGCCGGGACCAGCTCTTGCTGCAATCGGGCAAGAAGAAGATGACCCTGGCCGCGCAGCCCGCCATGCCGGCGTCGCCGGCGGCGCCCGGCAAGAGCAAGATGGCGCCCAACGTGGCCATCGCGCCCGAGCCCTTCAGGAAGCGCTTCTTCGAAAAGCTCGACACCAATGGCGACGAGGTGGTGACGCGTGAGGAGTTCATGCGCCAGGCCCGGATGCAGTTCGAGGCGCTGGACCGCAACCGCGACGGCAAGCTGACGCGCGACGAGATCGGCGGCAACGGTAACAGCAATTCAAACTCGAATTCCAACTCAAACTCGAACGCCACAGCCAATGGCAACAGCAACAACAACAGCGACGACAGCAACCTGCCCCGCCGTTTCCGCAAGGAACGCACTGATTGATGCTTGGGCCGGCGGCGGACGACGAACTGATCAGGCGGACAGCGGCGGGCGACACCGCCGCCTTCCGTCAGCTTGTCGACCGTCACCTGCCGCGGGCGCACGCCGTCGCCTACCGCGTCCTGCTGAACCGTGAGGATGCCGAGGAGGCTGTCCAGGCTGCCTTCACCAAGGCCTGGACGCATGCCGGACGTTTCGATCCGGCGCGCTCAGCCTTTTCGACCTGGCTGTACACCATCGTCACGCGTACCTGCCTCGACCGGGTGCGGCGCGCCAGGCCACCGACCCAGCCGATCGACGACTGGTCCGAGCACCTGGCCGACGACGCCCCGGACGCCCACACGGCGGTCGAGGCGCGGCAGAAGGCGACGGCGGTGCGCGACGCGGTGGCCAGCCTGCCACCCAACCAGCGGATGGCGGTGGTGCTGTGCTATTTCGAGGGGTTTACCAATGCCGAGGCCGCCAAAAGCCTCAACCTGCACCTCAAGGCGTTCGAAGGCCTGGTGCTGCGGGCGCGACGCCGGCTCAAGGATATGTTAGGATCGAACCATGGATGACGAATTCGGCAAATCACTGAAAGTCTGGACCGTGCCGGCGCCGCGCGCTGGCCTGGCCGGCCGTATTGTCGCCCATGCCACCGTGGCGCGTCCGTCGCTGCTGGTAACCCTGCGCGAGGAAGTGACGCGGACCCTGACCGAATGGCGCTATGGCCTGGTCTACAAGGGCGCAGCCCTGGCCGCCTGCCTGCTGATCGGCGTCGGCGTCAGCCTGAACCTGCAACCCAAGCCGCAGCCAACGCCGGACCTGGACGAAGTCGCCTTCATCGTCGGCATCTGATTTCGGAAAACTTCGCACCCGCTCACAGGGTCCACGGCCGTCGTCGCGTATCAGGAGAAAAGCCGCTATTTTCCGAGGGCGAACAGGGCATGACCGGGGCCGAGACTTCCAAGCCGAAAGAAGATATTGGCGCCGCGCGCGTGCCGGCCCTTACCCTGGCCAAAGGCCTGGGCGTGCTGTCGCGGGTTGCCAAGGGCGACAACACGCTGGGCAAGATGTCGAAGTCGCTCGACATGAACAAGGCGACCGTCCACCGCCTGGCGACGACGCTGGTCGAGAACGACTTCCTGTCCTTCTCGCATCGTGACGGTTACGCACTGGGCGCCAAGTGCCTGGAGCTGGGCTTTGTCGCCCAGCAGCAGATTTCCCTGACGCGGGTCAGCCACGACTATCTGCGCCAGCTGTCGGCCGACACCGGCGACACGGTCAATCTCGGCGTCCTCGAACACGACCACGTCCACTACATCGACAGCCTGCCCGGCACGCGCAAGGTCGAGGTCCGCTGCACCGTCGGTGAGCGCCAGCCGCTGCGCCGCACCAGCCTCGGCAAGGCTTTGTTGCTCGACGAACCGGAAGAGCGACTGCGCGAGATCTTCCACCGCGAGGCCGTGCTGCACCCGCGCTACCGCTACGACATCAAGCAGTGGCTGGAGGTCATGAAGACCTACCGCGAAGACCAGTACGCGCTCGACCTGGACGAAAACGAGGACCATGTGCGCTGCGTGGCGGCGCCCATACGCGACAAGAGCGGCCGGATCATCGCGGCTGTTTCCGTATCGTCGGCCGCTCAATATATGGATGACGCACGCATCCGGCTGGTCCGGGAATATGTCAAGGAAACCGCCGCCAGGATTAGCCGCCAGTGCGGCTATGGCGGTACTGGTACGGGCTCGGGCGCCGGCTTCTAGCACAGGCTGCACCCCTCTGGCGCGTGGTACGGCCCGTGCTAGAATGCGTTGAAACTGAGGGGGGGGGGAGAGCGTGCAGCCGTCAATCATCGTTGCCGCCGTGGCCGCGGCACTTATTGTCGCTGCGCCCGCTTCGGCGACATCCACCCAGCCGGCAGTCGTGCGCGAAGAACGCGTGGTCGTCGTCCACGGCGTTCCGGAAACCTGGCAGTTGGTGTGGATCGGCAAGCCTTCGGAATTTTGTCCGGCCATCGATATCGAGCTGGCGATGACCTGTCCCTGCGCCGGTGTTGCCTATGGCGAGGCCGGAAACCTCTGGCTCATTCGCAAACGGAACGGCCACGAAGTCGAACGCATGGACCTGCGGCCCCTGTTCGGGAACACCGGCTATCCGACTAATAAAGATTTAGACGGCCGGGCCTATCTCCAGGCGCGACCGATGCGGGACAGCGACATCAATCTGACGGACAAGAATAATCCGGCCCTGCTGGCGGAAATCAAGCGCCGCCCGGCGCCGGTCATCATGACCTTTGGCGACTATGACCGCGACGGCCATGCCACCGAGTTCCTGCTGCAGGTCGGCACCCTGCCGTGCGGCAAGCTGCAGTTCGTCGCTATCGGCGTGTCGGCACGCAAACCACGTCTGCACACCTTCGCCTCGGCCGAGGCGGCGCATGCGCCGTTGCGCATGCCCATGCCCCCCTGGCGCGCCCTGCTGAAATCGAAGACCTCCAGCCGGATCACGGTCTGGGAATGTGGCGACCATGGCAGCGAGGTGCAGAGCGACCTGATCGTGTCAGCCAAAAATGGCATCATTCACGAGAAGGAACGCGACATCAGCTGCGCAACGGTCAAATACGCTCACCCCAGCTGGAACGGCACGCCGCAATAAATCTTATTTGTCTTGGCTTTCGGAGGCTCTTAAGCCGAACGCAGGCCCGATTGCAGCAGGTCGAGCTTGCCGATCAGGGCGTCGTGGCCCAGGATCATGTCGACATTGACCCCGTCGGTCGCCAGCGGCAGGCGCAGCCAGAACAGGCTCAGACCATTGGCCCCGCGCCAGGCCATCGAATGCAGGCCGACATTCGGCTTGGCGTGTTCGACCACGAAGGTCAGCTCTTCGGCCCAGTATTGCGCTTCGGAGGCATTATAGATGGCGTCGATGGTCTGGCCGGTGATTTCGCGGCCATAGGCGTCGAACAGGTCGGTGCCGGCCAGTCTTTGCCGGAAGGCCGACGACGATTTGCGCGGCTGGCGGTCAAGCACGTCGATCAGGCTGATGGTCGGCAGGCGCTTCTTCAGGGCGGCGGGATCGATGTCGGCACGCGACGGCAGGCGCCCTCGGTTACGCAGTCCCTTCCAGTAACGGAAGATCTCCTCATGCGAGCGCAAGGCCGCCAACATTTCGGACGCGAGACCGGTCATCGGTAAAAAATACTACAGCCCCAATAAAAACAAAATGGCGTTTCAGCCCGGTGCTCGCCTGACCGCCGAATCACCCGTTTTTCACCTTCTCTTAACTGGTGATTCCTTGGCAAGCAAAAAAGGGTTAACGGCATCTTGCTGTTATTAAATAGTCACAGAAAAAAGGCCCCGATCGCAAGATCAAGGCCTTTGTTCTACTTTTGTTTTAGAGCTTAACGCCGGATTTATAAAGCTTAACGGCGTTATGCGTTTAGGCCCCGAAACCTTACGCCTTGGCGCGGGCCTTGCGGGTGACCTGGCGGCCGCCCTGGCCCAGGCCCATCTGCTTGGCCAGTTCCGAACGCGCCTTGGCGTAGTTCGGCGCGACCATCGGATAGTCCTTCGGCAGGCCCCACTTGGCGCGGTAGTCTTCCGGGCTCATGCCGTACTTGGTACGCAGGTGGCGCTTCAAAGACTTGAACTTGCGGCCATCTTCGAGACAGACAATATAATCGGAAGAAATCGACTTCTTGACAGAAACGGCGGGCTCCTTCGGAGCCTCGACCTTGGTTTCTTCGCCGGAAGAAATAGAACTCAGGGCCTGAAAGACGCTTTGGATGAGCGAAGGCAGCTCGCTGGCGGGCAAAGAATTATTGCCGACGAAGGCCGAGACGATATCCGCCGTCATATCCAAGGTATCGGTTTTGTTTTCCATTTACATTATCCCATATAAATCGTGCGAAATACCTATGCCAAGCTCTTCAAATATTCAAGCATAAATGTGGAAAAAAACTCTGCGGTATTAGTCTTGGCGGATAATTACTTGCTACTCAGGGTAAATCCTGCGTGAGCCATCGCTCTTTTTCGGGCAAGGGCTCGAAAACTTGCGGCGAACAGATTGCGTAACGCAGTTCGCACGAATCATTTCGAACTTAGTTGAAATTAGAGACGTTACACATCTGGCGTTGTTTTCGACTTCATACCTCCGCTTGTGCGGAGGTATAAGTAAAGAAGTTACGTCTTCAGATCCTGCGCGAACGCCAGCATGGCGGCGCGTTGCGGTACGCTCAGGCCTTCCAGCTCGATTTCCTCGCCGCGGCTCAGCGAGCGCAGCATGACGTGCGTCAGGGCCGAGGACAGCGACCAGTTCCAGTAGCGCAGCACGGTCTGCGCGCGGTCGACCGCCAGCATGTCATAAGTAATAATGACATTGGCCAGCAGCGGATGAATGGTGCCGTCGCCGTCGCGCAGCGGCCGTCGCAGCGCTTTCCACAGGGCTTTCAGCGCTTTGCGCGACAGGCCGGTCGCCTTGCACAGCACGGCCAGGCCTTCACCACCGGGATCGCGCAGGAGCTTGGCGCCGGTCGCCGGCTTCAGGCCGGACATGTAGGAGATTTCCTCGGCCATCTTGCGCGTCATGCCGGTCTTGGCGGCATCGGCGATGGCGGCTTCCAGCGATTCGTAGGGGCTTTTCTTGATGGCTTCCCGATTACGCTGCCGCCGTTCGATAAATTGCAGCGCCTTGCGCGACATGGCGTCCTGCCATTTTTCGGCGGCAGCCATGGCGAAGACATCGGACGCCATGTCCTGCATGATTTCGCGGTTGACGCCAAAGCGCGACAATATCTGCCGGCGGACTTCGGCCGGGCTCCACCAGAACAGCACATAGGCCGATGACGGCCGCAGTTCCGGACGGCGCAGGATCAGCGGAATGAGCTGCGGCCGGTCCTGGCTCATGGCGACGACGGTTTCGACGGCCTGTTGCGACAGGGTGGCCTGCTTGTTCCTGAGCAGGGTTTCGATGACCAGGATGTCGTCGCTGTCGACCAGGACTTCGCTCAGGAAGCTCGACAGGTTCTTGCGCCCGGCCAGCAGAACAAGATGGCCGGTTTTGCCGTGGCGGGCGCAGTAATTCAGATCCGCGTCGGATAGGGACTCGCCGTCCTCGATCAGCGGCCGCGCAACCTCGACCTCGTCGACGATCAGCAGACGGACCAGCGAATTGGGCACGTCGGCCAGGATGCTGAGGCGGCGCGCGACGCGGGTGCGTTCCGGCGCGTCGGATTCGCGCAGCATCTCGACCAGCAGGTCGGCGGTGACGGCGCGTTCGAAGGCGTTGATGCGGCTTTCCGGCAGGCAAACCACGTCGGCCAGGCGCTTCATCAGGACGATGCGCGATTGGGCGGCAGGGGGCTCGACGTCGATGTCGCCGAAGTGCTCGGCCGAGTCGACGGCGCCGTCGGGCACGACGAGATTTTCGCCTTGCGGATCGGGAGATTGAACGGCGGCGGAGCTGAGCATGAGGGCATCATGCAGGGGATGCGTTAATCGTTGGCTAACTTCCGGGGTGTGGGGTCCGCGACCCCACAAAACCTTTCTTAATTCCTTCCTTCCCCTCGCCCCTTTTTGGGGCGCGGGAAGGAAAGGAAATAGGGAAGTCTTGGGGCCACGGGCCCCAAACCCCGGAATGTTCAGTCAACTATTCGCCGCGATATGCTTGGCCGTATCGAGATAATGCAGGAATCGCACGGCCTTGCCGTCGTCGTTGAAGGTCCACAGGTGGATCATGTCATCGCTGACCGTCTTGCCGGTGTCCTTGACGAAGAGGCGCAGCGACACGGTCGCCGCCACCTGGTTGCCGCCGGCCAGCAGGTTGGTCACATCGAACTTCTGGAAGTCATAGGCCTGGAGCGCGGCGAAGAAAGCCCTGGCGCCTTCCTTGCCGAACCGCGGCCGCATGTTGTTGAGCAGGCCGCTGTCGACGGCGGTGTTGCCGGTCCAGTCATCGAGCGCGATATCGTCGGCCATGTGCTCAAGAATAGCCGGCACGTCACCGCGCCCGAATGCTTCGTACATGGCCTTGCAGGCCGCGATTGTGTCAGTCTTGACCAGAGTATTCATAGTCGCCTCTCCCTTATTGGTTGTGGTTGAGGCTTTTACGGTAGACGGCAAGTAATGGATCAAAGGCCGTCGAACAGCGCCGTCGACAGATACCGCTCGGCGAACGACGGAATAATCGCCACGATCGTCTTGCCGGCATATTCTTCCTTCATCGCCAGCCGGAAAGCCGCTTCCAGCGCCGCGCCCGACGAAATCCCGACCGGCAGGCCCTCGACCTGAGCTGCCTTGCGCGCCATGGCGAAAGCCGCGTCATTCGACACCGTCTCGACACCGTCGATCACACCGCGATCGAGAATGCCCGGAATAAATCCGGCCCCAAGCCCCTGGATCTTGTGCGGACCCGGTTCCCCACCCGACAGGACAGGTGACGCCTCAGGCTCGATGGCGATCATCTTGACGCTTGGCTTGCGCTTCTTCAGCACATGGCCGATCCCGGTGATCGAGCCGCCCGTGCCGACGCCCGACACGACCACATCCACCGCGCCGTCGGTATCGTTCCAGATTTCCTCAGCCGTCGAGATTTCGTGGATGTACGGATTGGCTTCGTTCTCGAACTGCTGCGGCATGACCGCACCGGGGGTCTGCTCCAGCAGTTCCTGCGCCCGGTTGACGGCGCCGCGCATGCCCTTCTCCGCCGGCGTCAGCTCCAGCTGCGCACCCAGCAGCACCAGCATCTTGCGCCGCTCCAGCGACATCGATTCCGGCATGACCAGGATCAGGTTATAGCCCTTGGCCGCCGCGACGAATGCCAGCGCGATGCCGGTATTGCCCGAGGTCGGCTCGATGATCGTGCCGCCCGGCTTCAGCAGGCCCTTGGCCTCCAGCGCCTCGACCATCGAAATGCCGATGCGGTCCTTCACCGACCCCAGCGGATTGAAGAACTCCAGCTTGGCCAGCACGGTCGCCCGCGCGCCATAGGCCTGCGACAGGCGCGGCAAAGCGACCAGCGGCGTGTCACCCATGGTGTCGAGGATGGAGTCGAAAATCTTGCCTCGGCCCTTGCGGGAAAAACGAGCAGCGGTTGCGGGCTTCAGGTCGTCGGAAGAGGCCATGGTCGGGGTCCTGAAAGAGAAAGGGGACGGGTGCGCCAGTATGTCTGGTGGGCGCTTGTTAATCCCGTATTAAGAACATTTTAAGAGATATTATCGCGTCTTAACTTCCCTGATAAGGCAAATCACCTCACATTTGCGATGAGGGAAACTAAACCACACCCATAGCCTAAGCGGCAGACGGGCGGCAAGCGGAGTGAATATGATGAGCATGGATGACCTGTCGCCGGCCTTGAGCGCGCCCCCCCCTCATAATGCCCCTCACGATGCGCCGCCGGCCTCACAGCCTGACACGGGCGTGGCCGACCTCGGCGGTTCCGATCTGCCGGAAACCGAGGTGCAGGAAGCGGTTGCCGACCCGTCCCTGCCTGGTCGCCATGAGCTGGCCACCCAGATGGTCGCCAAGCTGTGCCACGACTTCATCTCGCCCGCCGGCGCCATCATGTCCGGCCTCGACCTGCTCGAAGATCCGTCCGCCCAGGACATGAAGCAGGAAGCGCTCAACCTGATCGCGGCTTCGGCCAAGAAAATGGTCGCCATGGTCCATTTCGCCCGCGTCGCCTTTGGCGCGTCGAACACGGCGGAATCGTTCTCCGGCGCGCAGCTGCAGAAGATTTTGAACGACACCTTCTCGACCATGCGCGCAGAGCTGGATTACCGCATCGACGCAGGCATGCTGTTCGACAAACCCGCCGCGCGGGCGCTCTTGAACCTCGGCCTGATCATGGGCAATGCCCTGCCGATGGGCGGCAAGGCTTTGCTCGAGGCGCGCAATCTCGATGGCAAGCTGGTCCTGACGGGTGAATCGCGCGGCCCGCGTGCCCGCCTGAAACCCGAAGCCATTGAAGGCCTGACGGGGCTGGCCTTGGGCGACGGCCTGGCCGGCCAGTGGATCCAGCCGCACTGGCTGCACAGCGTCGTTAGCGAAGCCGGCGGTGAGCTGAAGATCGACAGCGACACGGATTTGCTGACCATCGCGATCGAAATCCCGGCGGCGTAAGGCCTACTCCGCCTCAATCCGCGTCCAGTTGACGCCCTTGCACACCAGCCCGCCCAGCACGCAGCCGCTGGTCGTCATCGACTTGTCCGCCACCTGCATTTTCAGCCGGTAGTGCAGATTGCGCTGCGGGTCGAACGCCTTGCCTGTCCAGTGGCCGGGCGACGCTTCGGTCACTGTCATGACCAGTTTGTCGTTGACCTTTTCGTCTTTGACGCCCGCCTTGATCCAGGTGTTGACGGCGCACAGGTCGGCACCGCACGGCTCGATCCGCACCTTGGCCTTGCCATCGCCGCGCGCCCAGAAGCCTTGCGGGGAAGGACCTTCAGCATGGGCAGCCGATGCGCTCAACAGCACGACAGCGGCCAAAATTCTTACGATCATTTCGAACTCCTGAGCGCCCTGCCCGCAGCCGATACGCTGCCTGCGCTCTATCGGATTGCCGCGATTGAATTTTTCCGCGGCCGCTGAACCAACGACGCCCGGCCGCCGTAGCAGTGACAAACCGGAGCCGCGCCATGTCCCCTCTCGCCCTTATCGCCATCGGCCTCAGCCTGATGCTGGCGCTTGCGTGGGTCGTGCAGCGCCTAACCCGTTCCAGCGCCTGGGTCGATCCGATCTGGTCGTTCAGCGTCGGCCTGGGCGGTGTCGCCGCGGCCATCCTGCCAGGAGAGCAAACCGTTGACGGCCGCCGCGTCGCGGTCGGCATCCTGGTCACCATCTGGGCCGTACGCCTGGGGCTGCATATCGCCCAACGTAACTTAAGCGGCGACGATCCGCGCTATGCCAACCTGGAAAAGCAATGGGGCAAGAACGCTGCCCTCTACATGTTCATTTTCCTGCAAATTCAGGCGTTTGCCGCCTGGATTCTGGTCCTGGCTGTGCGCTTCGCCGCCACCAATCCGCAGCCCTTCCCAGCCATGCAGGACATTATCGGTGTCGTCCTGCTCGTTCTCGCCATCGGCGGCGAAACCCTGGCCGACGCCCAGCTCAAGCAATTCGGCCGCACGCACAAAGGTGAGGTCTGCGACATCGGCCTGTGGAAGTGGTCGCGCCACCCCAACTATTTCTTCGAATGGCTGGGCTGGGTCGCCTGGGCGGTCATTGCCGTCGATCCCACCCATCCGTGGAGCTTCGCCGCGCTGCTCGCCCCTGCCTTCATGTTCTATCTTCTGGTCTTCGCTTCCGGCATTCCGCCGCTCGAAAAACATATGCTGGCGACGCGCGGCGACCGCTTCCGCGCCTATCAGGCCCGCACCTCCGCCTTTTTTCCGTTACCGCCTAAAGGGAGCAATCCATGAACCTCGCCACCACCCTGGCCGAACGCGCGCCCCTGCCCGACGGCCTGACACTTTCGGCCATCGACTGGCTGTGCGGCCAGACCCGCAAGCAGCTGGCCCGCGATCCGTCCAACGAAGCGCTGTTTGCCGCCAGCATGGGCGACTACCCAATCGCCGTTCATGCCGACGCCGCCAACCGCCAGCACTATGAAATCCCTCAGGAATTTTTCGGCCTGATTCTCGGACCACGCCGCAAATATTCGTGCTGCCTGTACCCGTCCGCGACGACGACGCTGGCCGAAGCCGAAGTCCTGGCGCTCGAAGATACCTGCCTGCACGCCGACCTGCACAATGGCCAGGCCATCCTGGAGCTGGGCTGCGGTTGGGGCTCGCTGTCGCTGTTCATGGCCTCGAAGTTCCCGGCGGCGCGCATTGTCTCGGTGTCCAATTCGGCGTCGCAACGCGCCTATATCGAGGGCCAAGCGAAGAAGCGCGGCCTGAATAACCTGACCGTCATCACCTCGGACATGAACGACTTCACCACCGACAAGCGCTTCGACCGCATCGTCAGCGTCGAAATGTTCGAGCACATGTCGAACTGGCACGCTTTACTGGAGCGGGCACGCGGCTGGCTAGTCGAGGACGGTCGGCTGTTCCTGCATGTGTTTACGCACAAGTCGCGGTCATATCGCTTCCAGCACGACGCCGGCGACTGGATCGGCAAGTATTTCTTCACCGGTGGCATCATGCCGGCGCACGACCTGCCGCACCGCTTTCCGGACCTGTTCGAAGTCGAGCAGGAATGGCGCTGGTCGGGCGAGAACTACCGCCGCACCGCCATGGACTGGCTGGCCAATTTCGACGCCGCCAGCGAGCGGATCGCGCCGATCCTGCGCGATGTCTACGGCAAGGACGCGGGCGTCTGGCGCAAGCGCTGGCGGTTGTTTTTCATGGCGACGGCAGGTTTGTGGGGCCACGCCAAGGGCGACGAATGGGGCATTGGCCACTACCGGATGCGGGCGCGATAATCACTCTCCTCCCCACTCTATGGGGAGGTGGCATCGAGCCTCTCTGGCGAAGATGACGGAGGGGTCACTTGCCGCACGAAGTGACCCCTCCGTCGACTACGCCGACACCTCCCCATCAAGAATGGGGAGGAGAAAATTACGGCAAATCCAGGTTCGGCAAATACCGCACATTCGCCTTCGCCACCCACTTGGCGAAGTCCTTCTCCCGCAACGGAACCCCGACCGGATCGACCGGCGCGGCCACATCCACCTTGCGCGGTCCGATCGCCGCCATCACGTCCGGCAGGTCATAGGCCCCAATCACACCCGGGATCGCATTGGCCGGCAGGTTGCGCGCCAGAGGCCGCTCCAACGCCGCCATCCACGACACCACCGCGCCTTCGGTGCGCACGGCGCTGACCCGGTCGTCGATCGCCGCGGTCTGCAAGGCCACCGGCCCCATGATCCCGGAGCCGCTCAAGGTCACCGGCACGCCCTTGAAATTGGTCGCGATCCAGTCCAGCGCCCGGATGGTGTCATCGATGCGGATGCCCGGCAAGGTCCGCCCGTTCAGCAGCGCCCGCTGCCCCAGCATGTTCTGATCGCCCGCCAGGGTCGACTTGACGTCCTCGGTGCCATCGGTGCCGCGCACCTGCACCGTCACCACCGTATAGCCAGCCTTGGCCCACAGCGTTGCCCGGCCGCGCGGCCCGGTCTGCACATCGAACGCCGCCGGATCGAGCAACAGCACGACCTTCGACGTCGCCGCAGGTTTCAACACCCGCGCCTCCAACGCCCCCATCCCGGATGGGAAACGCAGCACGGTCGTCGTCACGCCGTCCTGGCTGGTTTCGGAGACCTGCTCGGCTGTCGCGGCGCCGCCCGGTTTCGCGGTCACGTTCGCCAGCCGGACGATGGCCGCCTTGACGGTCGCGGCGTCAGGCGCCTTGGCCGGCACGATCGACTTGGCGTGCTCGCGCTCCAGGTCGGCATAGGTCTTGGTCCCGCCCGAGGTCACCAGTTGCCCGGTTGCCGTCACCATCAGGTCCTGCTCGCGCGCCGGCCGCATCGGCGCGAACGGCACAGCGGCCCCTTGCGCGCCCAGCGACTGGCGGAAGAAGGCGACGATCTTGTCGCCCATCGGCTGGATAGCGCCGTGCCGGCCCGGCCCGGTCAGCCAGACCAGCTTGTCCGGCGCGCCGAAGACGCTCCAGACGTGCTTCGCCTCATCTACCGCCGCCGTGGCGCCCGGAAAAACGAACATGTCCTCGGTGGTGGAAATCACCGCGAACGGTTTGGGCGCCGTCAGCTCCACCCAGTCTGGCACATCCATGCCGCCCGAGATAAAGCCCTGGATGCTCTGCTCTCCGTCCTGCGGGCCGACAGTCGGCAGCAGATGGGCGAAATCGTTGACATAGCAGGCCGATCCCGCCGCCTGCACCCGCTCATCCAAAGCCGCCAGATAAGCGGTGATCGTGCCGCCACCCGAACACCCGAACGCCCCGATTCGCTTGGCGTCGACTTCCGGACGGGTGCCGAGATAATCGATGCCCTGCATGGCGTCCTGCAGGAAATAGCGCGCCACGTGCTGGCCGCCATAGATCGCCGGGTAGGCCGCCAGCGTATGGTCGCCCGTCGCCCGCTCGCCGCGCGATGAACCGATGACCGGATCGAAATTCTCCATCCGCTCGCCTTCGTCGACGATGTCGTAGGCCAGCGCGACAATGCCGTTGCGCGCGAAATTGGCAGCGAAGTCGTAATTGCTCAGCTTGCCGGTATTGCCGTGGCCCGGCGACAGGATGATGGCCGGGAACGGTCCCTTGCCATCCGGCACAAACAGGTTGGCCGTGACGTGCTCGCCCGGCGCGCCGTCATACATCAGGTTTTCGACGTGGAAGCCGTCGCCTTTGACCGTGCCGGTCACCTTGGCGTTGAGCGGCTGGCCGTGGACCGGCGTGCGGATCAGCTTTAAAATCCTGGCCCTCACCTCGGCCTGACGCGCCTTCATGGCAGCAGGCGTCGAGATCGCCATGACCGCGGCATGGCGCGCGGCCAGGGATTTATTCGCCTGGGCGTCAAGGTACTGGATCAGCGCCGCCCGACTGGTCGCCGGGGCGTCGGCTGCGGACGCAGACTGAACGAGGTTGGCCGCCCCGGCAAACACCAGGGCGGCCGTCACAGCGGCTTTCAACATTGTTCGCTCCCACCCGGCGCGCCATGATCGGCGCTTGCCATAAGTGGTAGATCGCACCCCCAGACAAAGTCAATGGCACGACAATGCTTTGGCCGCACTCCCCCCTCGGGAGGTCCGGCGCGCATCACGAAAAGTGTATAGCGGCTTTCGGATAAGATGCGCGCCCAAGCAAAAAGCTAGTTGAGCGGCGCGGTCGGCTGCTGCTTCAGCAGTTGCCGTTCCAGTTGCGTGATCCGGCGGCTGACATAGATCTGCAGGCAATCCTGGAACGCCCGGTCAAGCACGACGGCGCATTCAACCAGCCCCTGGCGCTGGAACTCTCCAGCCAGCCACTTGAGGGCATCCAGTGCATCCTGTTCGCGGACGGCGTCCTGGACGACACTGACTTCTTGCCAGTCGACGTGTTTACTCTGCGGCATAGAGGTGCTCCATTTCTTCTGCCTGATAACCCAAAACATTCGACACGCCGGTGCGGGCTTCGACCCGGCGCAGTTGCTCGTGCGTCACCGCGATCGACGCGGCCTGGATCTTGGCGTGCTGGCCGATCTCGAAGGCTGCCCCCAGGCGGTCAAGCTCGACGCCCGACCGTTCGAACACCGAACGCAGAATCAGGGTCGGCATCAGGCCGATAATGCGTGACACGTTGTTGTGCAGGCCAAATTCGATATAGCCGGCCACGATGGTGCGCAGGATGTGCAGGCGCTTTTCCGCCGGCAGGTGCTTGTCGATGCAGAAGCGCGTCCCTTCCCAGGTACGCGGCGCGGCGAACACGCCATGATCGTCAACCAGGTGCGGGAAGTGATCGGCCAGCATGCAGCCGTAATTGATCGGCGTCAGGCGGCTGGCGCCCAGTACCGTCTCGCCGTCTTCGCTGTAAACCAGGTAAGCGGCAGCGAGGGTGTCGTATTCATCGAATTCGAGATCTTCGAGTGTCTTGACGTCATAGTCCTGACGCTCGATGAATTCCTGATAGCGCAGGCGATGTTGCCCGATGAGAAGGCCGCCGTTGTGCGCACTGTTCTTTTGGGAAACTACCTTTAACATCCTGAAACCCTCCGTGCTGTGGTGGGCTCAGATGATCATGGCGCGCATAACGCCGGTACCACGCGAACGCGTAGGTACTTTGAAAAAAGTTACAAGATTTTGATTAGATTAGAAAATTACAGGTTGACCAGGCCATAGGTGATGGCGATCACGACCGCCGAGACGCGGTTGTTGGCACCCAGCTTGATGAAGATATTGCGCAGGTGATAGTCAACCGTATGCGCGCTGATCGTCAGGATGCTGGCGATCTGGTCGTCGGATTTGCCGGCCGCCAGCCACTGCACGATTTCTTTTTCGCGCGCCGACAGGTTGACCACCTTGGGTAGCGTCGACCGCTTGGCGCGAATCAGGCGCTTGTAGCTGTGGTAGAACTGGTTGCAGTAGGCGCTGAGCACGTCCATGTTGCGCATGTGCTCCGTGGTGCGCTCCTTGGTCGCCAGCGCGACGCCGGCGATCTGCGACCGCGGTCCGGAAAACGGAACACCGATACCGTTGTGCAGGCCCGCCTCTTCGCCCTGCCGCAGGAAATTGACCTGGCGCTTCGACAGGTCGAGCTCCTTTTCCAGGTCGCCCCAGCGGAACGCGTGATAGGTACTGATGGCGCACTTGAAGACCGGGTCGATCTCGACGAAGTTCTTTTCGACATAGAACTTCTGCCAGCTCTCGTCGTAGTTGCTGATCAGCCCGAAGCCCAGTTCCTCGTCGGGCACATCCTCGTCGCGGCCGATCGAGAAGTTGACGCGGTCGAACCCGTTGGCCGCCATGGCGTCGACAAAGGTTTCGAACAGCCGGTCGCGCGACGTAATCCGCCCGGTTGTCTCGATGAAATCCTCGAGTCGGTATCCAGAATCAAGCAGCGGCATCCGCATCTCCAGGGTCCAGGACGCCCCAGCGTCCGCTTACCGCGCAGAACCAGTTAACATACCTATGAGCGAAGTTTGCCTTTGTCTAGGATAAATTGCATTCGACCTACTGAACGTCAGGCTTCATCGGTTCATCTTCGCCGTCGTCCGTCAGTGTGCGGACAAGGTCGGACACCTTCTGGCGGGCCGTGGTGCGGCGGATTTTCGGGAAAACCTCAGCCAATTCGATGCCTTCTCCGGTTTTAAGGAAGATGCTGATGGCGTTTTCCCCCGCCGACAGCACGAAGTCGACCGTCTGGTTGTCTATGCCGCGAAAGAACAGGCTGATCGGCGTATTCAGGGCCACGGCGGTGTCGTAGAGCTTCGAGGCGCTGATCCGGTTGACCCCGCGTTCATACTTCTGCACCTGCTGGAAGGTCAGGCCGATGGCCTGGGCCAGCTCCTGTTGCGTCATGCCGAGCGCCTTGCGGCGCGACCGGATAACGGCGCCGACGTGCAGATCGACAGGATGCGGAGAACCGGCCATGGCATGTCCCAGAGGTTGTAATGGGAAGGCATAACGCGAAAAATCCGGGTCCGCATCTAAATTCGTATTTCTTCCGTTTTATTTCGAAATTGAGAGAAATCCTGTTTTGAAAAGGGGTCTTCGCCATACCCGTCCGGCCGCGCCGGTGGTTCTCGCAACTGACGGACGAAATTCAGATTTCAGTAAGGTTTTGCGAACCCTCTCTTAACCAAACCTCAGCAATATGCCTCCGATAGCTGTGGGGCGACGTGTATCTGTACCCCAGGCCGAACTCGCGAAGATGAGGATCGCCGTGGACGATTTAATTGCTGAATTCCTGACCGAAACGGCTGAAAGCCTGGAAGTCGTCGATAGCGAACTGGTCAGATTCGAGGCCAATCCGAACGATCGCAAGACGCTCGATAATATTTTCCGCCTGGTCCACACGGTCAAGGGCACCTGCGGCTTTCTCGGCCTGCAGCGCCTCGAAGCGGTAGCGCACGCCGGCGAGACCCTGCTTGGCCGCTTCCGCGACGGCAAACTCGAAGTCACCCCGATCGCCGTGACCCTGGTCCTGCACTCGATCGACCGCATTAAAGTGATCCTGGCCGGCCTCGAGCAGACCGGCAACGAGCCGGAAGGCTCCGATATGGACCTGATCGCTCAGCTCGAAGCCATGGCCGAGGGCCACGAAGTCGACTTGGGCGCCGTCCAGTCCGTCGAAGTGCCGGATCGTCCGATCAATGGCGAGATCGAACCCGCTGAAATCACCGTCCCGGCGCTGGGCGTCGGCGACATCGACCCCGCCACCGGCCGCGCCCTGCGTCCGGGCGAGGTGTCCGAAGCCGAACTGGAAGCCGCCTTTGCCGCCGCTGACGGTCCCGATGAAGGCCAAAAAACGGGATTGCAACCGGGCGACATCGACCCCGCGACCGGCCGCCAGCTACGTCCGGGCGAAGTCTCCGAAGCCGACCTCGAGGCCGCCTTCGCCGCCGCCGAAGCTCCGGAATGGATGGAAGAGGCCCCCAAGGCCAAGACCACCCAGGGCAAGAAGAAAGCCGCCGAAGCCGAAAAGGCGCCTGAACCCGCGCCCGCGCCCGCCCCCGCCCCCGCCCCCGTCGCTCAGAAGCCTGCCGCTCCCGCCCCGAAGGCCGAGGAAGCCCCGATGATGCTCGGCGGCGAAGATGGCATGGGTATCAACACCACGCAGTCTATCCGTGTTTCGGTCGATGTCCTCGAAGGCCTGATGACCCTGGTCTCGGAAATGGTGCTGACCCGCAACCAGCTGCTGCAGATCAGCCGCACTCGTGAAGACTCAGCCTTCGCCACCCCGCTGCAACGCCTGTCGACCCTGACCGGCGAACTGCAGGACAGCGTCATGAAGACGCGCATGCAACCGATCGGCGCGGCCTGGAAGAAGCTGCCCCGCCTGGTGCGCGACCTGAGCTACGAACTGGGCAAGAAGATCGACCTGATCATGGAAGGGGAAGGGACGGAACTCGACCGTCAGGTCCTCGAACTGATCCGCGACCCGCTGACCCACATGGTGCGCAATTCGGCCGACCACGGCCTGGAACCGACCCAGGAACGCATCGATATCGGCAAGCCGGCCAACGGCACTATCAAGCTGGCGGCCTTCCACGAAGGCGGCTACATCGTCATCCGCATCGCCGACAACGGCCGCGGTCTGAACACTGCCCGCATCCGCGAGAAGATCATCGAAAAGGGCTTGGCCACTCGCGTCGAGGTCGACGGCCTCAACGACCAGCAGGTCCACCGCTTCATCTTCGCGCCGGGCTTCTCGACGGCCGCCAAGGTCACCAACCTGTCCGGCCGCGGCGTCGGCATGGACGTCGTCCGCACCAATATCGAGCAGATCGGCGGCCAGATCGACCTGACCTCGGTCGCCGGCCAGGGCACGACCTTCACCATCAAGATCCCGCTCACCCTTGCCATCGTCTCGGCCCTGATCGTCGGCGCCGGCAAGCAAAAGTTCGCCGTGCCGCAGACCGCCGTCATGGAACTGGTCCGCACCGGCGCCAACGCCGAACACAAGATCGAAAAGATCAACGACGCTCTGGTCCTGCGCCTGCGCGAGAAGCTGCTGCCGCTGGTCCAGCTCGGCCCGACGCTGCAGCTCGAAGCCGCCAAGGATGAAGACGCCACCTTCGTCATGGTCATCCAGGTCGGCGAGCGCCGCTATGGCCTGGTCGTCAACGACGTCCTCGACACCGAGGAAATCGTCGTCAAGCCGCTGGCCACCATCCTGCGCGACGTCGACGTCTTCTCCGGCGCCACCATCCTGGGCGACGGCTCCGTCGTCCTGATCCTCGACCCGAACGCCATGTCCGAACGGGCTGGCACGCTCGAGGAAAAGCAGGCCGAAGATGCCGAGGAGGCCGCCGAAGCCATCGACACCACCCGCGTCGCCATGCTGCTGTTCAAGGCCGGCGGCGGCGCGCCGAAGGCCGTCGAGCTGGAGCACATCACCCGCCTCGAGCACATCGAAGCCTCGCAGATCGAACGTATGGAAGGCCGCGCCGCCCTGCAATACCGCGGCAAGCTCATGCCGATCCTTGCGGTGGCCGAATCCTACGGCCAGAGCCCGGCCCAGCACGAGGACGGCTACGTCCAGCCGCTGCTGGTCTTCACCGGCGAAGGCTACGCCATGGGCCTGGCGGTCGACGAGATCGTCGATGTCGTCGAGGACCGCCTGCAGATCGAGCTGTCGCCGGACCGTCCGGGCGTGCGCGGCACCGCCGTCGTCGCCGGCAAGGCCTGCGAAATCCTCGATGTCGATTACTATCACCTGCGCGGGCTGGCCGAACACCAGCGCAACCCGCAGCATTCCAGCACCACCTCTGACGAAGAAAAGGCCGTCGCATGAGCCTGCGCGATTACGTAACCCTGCGGGTGGGCGGACAGCTCTTCGGCGTCGACGCCGCCCGCGTCCACGATGTCTTCCATCCGCGCGGCCTGACGCCCGTGCCGCTGTCGCGCCCGGAAATCGCCGGTGTGCTGAACCTGCGCGGCCGTATCGTCACCGCCGTCTGCGCCCGCCGCCGTCTCGGCCTGCCGCCGCGTGAAGAAGGCGCGCCTGAGCCTTTGGCCATCGGCCTGGAAGTGCACGGCGATTCCTATGGCCTGGTCATCGACTCGGTCGACGAAGTCCTGAAGCTTGACGATGAAGAGTTCCACGCCGCGCCGGGCAACCTGCCGCCGCGCTGGGCGGAAATTATCGTCGGCGTTTATCAATTGGAAAAGGAA
Organism: Pseudomonadota bacterium; assembly: GCA_048497915.1. Lineage (GTDB taxonomy): Bacteria > Pseudomonadota > Alphaproteobacteria > Caulobacterales > Caulobacteraceae > Asticcacaulis. Next base: position 1,344 of record JBEHYZ010000024.1, on the reverse strand, counting down.
CTTCTGATAGTGTTGGACCCACATACGCTGCTGGATGCCGCCCATCTGAAGGCTGCCTGAGCCGCCGCTTAATTTCTGTATAGGAACCCCCGGGATGAAAACCTGCCTCGTCGTCGATGACAGCCGCGTAATTCGCAAGGTGGCCCGCCGCATCCTCGAAAACCTGCAGTTCGAGGTGATCGAGGCCAATGACGGCCTCGAAGCCCTCAACGCCTGCAAGGAAAAGATGCCGAACGCCGTGCTGCTCGACTGGAACATGCCGGTCATGGACGGCATCACCTTCCTGCGCCAGCTGCGCAAGGAAGACGGCGGCAAGCAGCCGGTGGTGGTCTTCTGCACCACGGAAAACGACCTGGCCCACATCACCGAAGCCCTGACCGAAGGCGCGTCGGAATACATCATGAAGCCGTTCGACGGCGAGATCCTGGAAGCCAAGTTCTCGGAAGTCGGCCTCCTCTAACGCGTACCCATCAACCCTCCGAACGCCTCTAAGCGTTCGGCAAGGCCGACCGGCCGCCGCGCTTTGCGCGAGCCCGCACGGCACCTGAGTGCACAAAGATGTCTGTTAACCCTAATCCAGCCGCGTCCTTGCGGCCTTTGAAGATCATGATCGTGGACGACTCAGCCGTCGTCCGCGGCCTGATCTCGCGCTGGCTGGAGCAGGAGCCGGACATGGTCCTGGCGGGCCTGGCCACCGACGGCGCCAAGGGCGTCGAAAAGGTCGCCGAAGTCCAGCCCGACGTGCTGATCCTCGACATCGAAATGCCGAACATGGGCGGCCTGGAAGCCCTGCCCAAGCTGATCGCCGCCAAGCCGGGCCTGAAGGTCCTGATGGCGTCGACGCTGACGACACGCGGCGCCAATGTCACCATCCGCGCCCTGGAACTGGGCGCGGCCGACTATATCCCGAAGCCCGACAGCGCCCGCATCGGCGGCGCCGACGGCTTCCGCACCGAGCTTCTCACCAAGATCCGCGCGCTTTGTGGCCGGACGCGCTCCTGGCCCGTCCCGCCAGCCAGCGGCGGAGCAACGGCCCACGCGCCGACCGCCCACACGCCGCAGTCCACGCCCGCGCCGTCCACCTTATACCGGCCCGCGACGGCGCCGATCGTTCCGGCCGCGCCGATCGTCCGCAAGGGCGGCACCGGCCCCAAGCGCATCGACTGCCTGCTGGTCGGCGCCTCGACAGGCGGCCCCCCTGCCCTGCGCGCTTTCCTGCTCGGCCTCGGGCCAGAGTGGAAGATTCCCGTGCTGATCGTCCAGCACATGCCCGCCACCTTCACCACCATCCTGGCCGAGCACCTCGACAAGGCGCTGCCGCAGAAGGTGCAGGAAGCCAAGGAC
>JBEHYZ010000023.1:0-81338 GCA_048497915.1 Pseudomonadota bacterium | reverse complement strand
TACGCGGCCACGTTCGTTCGAGGGCCTCGACATCCCCGAAGTGCTGCTGTCCGGCGATCACAAGAAGATGGCCGAATGGAAGCAGAAACAAAGAGAGGCAACAACGAAGGAGCGGCGGCCCGATCTGTGGGCGGCTTATCTTTCCAACTTACAGGCAAAAGGCACTCGCAAAGAGAAGCCCTAACAAAGGAATGAAACCATGAACCTGCTTCAGACGATCGAAGCCGAAGAAGTCGCCAAGCTGAAAGCTGGCAAGACCTTCCCCGCCTTCCAACCCGGCGACACCCTGCGCATCAACGTCAAGATCAAGGAAGGCGACCGCGAACGCGTCCAGGCCTTCGAAGGCGTCTGCATTGCCCGCGCCGGTGCCGGCATCAACGAAACCTTCACGGTCCGCAAGATCAGCTTCGGCGAGGGCGTCGAGCGCGTCTTCCCGCTGGTGTCGCCGATCATCGAATCCATCGAAGTGAAGCGCCGCGGTGTCGTCCGTCGCGCCAAGCTGTACTACCTGCGCGACCGTCGTGGTAAGTCGGCCCGTATCGTCGAGCGTTCGCAAAACTCGACGCGCGGCTCCAAAGGCGACGACCTGCGCGCCCAGATGGCTGCCGCCGAACCGGCTGCCAACCCGGACGCCGAAGCTTAAGACAATTTCCGCATCAGCGGATCAAAAACCCCTCCGGACCCGGTCCGGAGGGGTTTTTTCATCGCACTGGCCTTGGCCCGCAATTTGCACACTCGCGAAAAGAGAATGAAATTATTTTTCACTGTGACATCATTTATTGATGGCAGTTGAATATATTTCACATTGATTTTTGACGGCAAAGCGGGGCGATTGCTGTGGGTTCGAATTTTTCTTCGGTTTTACAAAAACTTATTGATTGGCTGGCGGCGCATTGGCAAGGTTTGGAGCCATTTGCCGCAACCCTGGCGACCTTTTTCGGTGCCGCAATCGCCAGTTTCGTCTGGCAATATTGGCGCCACCGTGACCAATTCACCTTCATGGGTTTTCTGGGCCATTGTTTTCCGGCTGAAGGTTGGAAGACCAAGTCCAGCCGCATCGACATTTTCATGTACTTTGCCGGTAAGCTCATCCGCACGGTGTTGTCCGTCGGTGACCTGTTGATTACGACGGTCCTGGCGGGAGGCATTGCCTGGTGCCTGCACGCCGTGTTTCCTCACCACGTTGCGTGGCATGCCGGTTTCCTGACGGCGGCTCTGTGGGCGCTGCTGCTGTTCCTGGCCGCCGATTTCGCCAATTTCTACACGCACTACCTGCAGCACAAGATTGAATGCCTGTGGGAACTGCATAAGGTGCATCACTCCGCGACCTTCATGTCCCCCCTGACTACGGCGCGCATGCACCCTCTGGGTGACAAGATCGACCATTTCGGCGCCGCCATTATGACGAGCCTGCCGGCCGGCGTCGCCATGTTCCTCTACGGCTTCGACCTGCCCGCCCTGCTGCTGTTGCTGGGCAGCGCCAATATGATCGGCACCACGCTTGTGCTCGATGCTCTGCGCCATAGTCAGTTTCCGGTCAGCTTCGGCGTGCTGGACTACGTCATCTGCAGCCCGCACATGCACCAGTTCCATCACAGCGCCCGCTATGAGGACTGGGACCACAACATGGGCAACAAGCTGTCGATCTGGGACTGGATGTTCGGCACGGCTGTCATTCCGGAAAAAGACAAGCCCCTGACCTTCGGCATCGGCCGGGGCGCGGCCTATGATGCACAGTATGATACTCTGTGGGGCGTCTACGTGGCGCCGATGATCGGCATGGTCAACGTCCTTCGGGGCCGTCAGCCCAAGGTGCTGCCGACCCCGCAGTCCCTGCTGGAGCAAGGCCTGACCGAACCGCCAGCACCGGAAAAGAAGCGCAAAGACAAACGGCTGGCGCAGACCGAAGGCGCGGGCGCTTAACGCACAAACCCTTCGGCGACCTGCAGGTGGCTTTTCAGGTAGGTCTCGATCGCCTGGACGTTCGGCCCGACGGCATTGATGATCAGAAAGCCCTTGGGGCTGGCCGCGATCCCCAGCCAGGCGATGGTCGCATCAGGCTGCGGCATCACCCACACCGCCACGCGCACGGGCTTGGGCGCAGGCGCACCCGCCGCCGGTGGACTGAGCATCAGGATGTGCCGGTCGCGAATCTGCTGATCGGTCAGCTGCTTTTCCATGTCCGAGCGCGGATCAAACTGGCGCGGCTGCGTCGCCTGGATCTGGTCGAAACTCATATCGGCGACCGGCGTCGAGAACGGCGAGCGGATGAAGTTGAACTGGACCTCGGCACCCTGGTCATTGGTCACGATGAAGCTGGTGCTCTTGCCGTCGTCCTGGAAACGGCCGTCCGTGCCGTAGGTCAGCCGGTACCAGCCCTTGCTGTCGGTGAACACCAGACCTGACGCTTCGGTCGTTTGCTTGCCGCGCGCTTCGGGCGGAGCAGGGGCGATCACATAGCCGGGCGCCAGATCCTCAGCGGCCGCCCCGCCTGCGGATAGCAGGCCAGCAGCAAAAAAGGCAGCCCGCAGCCACATGCCCTATTCGTCGCCCGGACCGAAGTCGGTGCGATAGCCGCTGGCGGGCCTGGCGACAGCAGCGGCTGGCTGGGCTGCCGGTTGTTGTACCGGGACCTGCGCGGCGGCCGGCTGGCCCTTGACTGCCGGTGCCTTCTCGACCGTCGAGGATTCGCTGCCGGCGGACGGCAGGAAGGCGGCCGGGATATGGAACATATTGCCATCGCCGCCAACGCTGGCAGGGGCGCCCAGATCCTCGCGGATGAAATGATAGGCCTTGGCGTCGGTGCAGCTGCACACCTTGAGCATGTTGTTCTGGTCGCGCCAGATGACCAGCGGATAGCTGTTCGGCACCTTGTTGGCCGACAGATACGGCTGGAGCTGGTTGACGAACTCACGCGTCGCCGAAACCACGGCGCTGCGGGCGAAGTCGTTGTCGGCGACCGGCAGGTTTTCGGCCTTCCAGTTGGCGTCGCTGGACGAGAACCACGCCTGGTAGAACTGCCAGTTCCGGGTCAGCCACAGCTCGGCGATTGTCGACCGCTCGGCCACCGTCGTTTTCTTCAGGCCCTGCACGTCGCCGGGCGCGAAGACGATGACGCGGGTGTCGATGCCGGCGGCGTCATACTTCGGGAACTCCTGCTCCTCGAAGGCGCGGCACGGCACGCAGGAGCGGTGCGTGATCAAGTAGATCGACTGCTGGGTATTGCGACCGGGCGAGACATAGTCGGCCTTATCGAGCAGGGCCTGGATCTCCGCCTGGTTATGGGTGATGGTGACCGGGGCGTAGCGCTGGAACTGATCCCAATAGATGTAGTACCCCGTGCCGATCAGCGCCGGGATAATGACCACAAGGGCCATGAGCCACAACAGGAGCTTCCTGCTCATCCGATTTTCCCCGTCCTCGTCCGTCCTGAACAGCCTAGTATAATCGTTAATGCGTCGCACGCAAAGGCGCGCCGCATTTTCGCGATATCTCGAAGCTTTCCAAATCGTTAACGCAGTTTGGTGACAAAATCACCCGTGAATCGAGCGGATTCGACGCGTTTAGGGCTATTTAGAAGGGATTTAACAGCGCCAAGCATGCAAAAATCACACACACAACGCAGGTAATCCATAGCAGAGCGTAGGCCGGGACCGACTTCGGCCGGCGGCGGTCTTCGGAAACCGTGACGCGTGATGCTATATCGGCATTGTCTTTGGCCATGGCGGTTTAACTAGCATCGAATCCCTGGTTATGCCAACCCTAAGCATTCAATACCGGGGGACATGGGTTTGCATATTGTCGATGAGCTGATCTTTGAGCGGGCGCCACGCCTGGTTAAATCGGGTGTTTGGCCGATCGCCAAACCGGTCCTCTACGGTATTCTGGGCTACCGGAAAGCCGTCGCCATGGCCGATGCCATCCGCGATCTGAGTGGCGCGGCGGCGCTCGACTATGTGTCCAGACTGCTCTCTCTTCAGGTCATGACCCGGGGCCTTGAGCATCTGCCGCAGACCGGGCGCTGTGTGGTGATTTGTAACCACCCTACCGGAATTGCCGACGGTCTGGCGGTCGGGGATGCCCTGCTGCGCCGCCGGGCGGACGCTATTTTTTTTGCCAATGCCGACGCTTTGCGGGTCAATGCGCGCTTCAACGAAGCGCTGATTCCGGTCGAATGGGTCGAAGCCAAACGAACGCGCGACAAGACCCGCACGACATTGCAGGCTGCCAAGGCGGCGTTCGAAGCCGAGCGCTGCGTTGTGCTGTTCCCGGCCGGGCGGCTGGCGCGGCGCGACAAGGAGGGCCGCCTCACCGATCCCCCCTGGGCGCCGACGGCGGTGTCGCTGGCCCAGAAATATGACGCGCCGATCGTGCCGATCCATGTCGCGGGCCCGAACGCCTTCTGGTTTCATCTGTTTGACCGATTTTCCAAGGAATTGCGCGATATTACCCTGTTCCATGAGCTGCTGAACAAGGCCGGCAAACGCTTCGACCTGACAGTCGGCCCGGCCATCGACACGACGAAGATCGACATGGAAACCAATGCTTTCAGTGAGGCCCTGAAGACGTACGTTGAACGCGAGCTGGAAAGCCAGCCGGATAAGGCATTTGCACCGGGAAGCAAGGCGGTTTAAGGCATTGAGCCATGCAAACGCCCGCGCAAATCCAGACTCTTGACCTCGGCAAGCCGCAAGACCTGTGGCTTCCGGATGAAGCCGCCACGGCTGAGCTTGGCGCGCGTATCGCCCCGCACCTCAAAACCGGCGATGTCGTCTATCTGCGAGGCGAACTCGGCATGGGTAAGTCGGCCCTGGCGCGCGGATTGATCCGTGCACTGACGACCCCGCAGCAGGACGTCCCGTCGCCGACCTTCACCCTGATCCAATCCTACGATACGCCGACCTTCGAACTGCTGCACCTTGATCTGTATCGGCTGAAGTCCCCTGAGGAAGCCTACGAACTCGGCCTCGACGATGCGCTTGGGCATGCCGTGCTTGTGATTGAATGGCCTGACCGGCTGGCGCATTTGGGCTTTGACGACCGTCTCGATATTCGCCTAGAACGGACGGAAACAGCGGGTCGAGTCGCCACGCTCACCCCCAATGGCCGCTTCGGGACAACGCATAGATGACCGCCAATCCTGGCTTGGATCGCGAGGCGATCAAACGCCGCTTTTTGACCGCTTCCGGTTTCGGCGACGCCGAACGCCAGCCCCTGCCGGGCGACGCCTCGACGCGGCGCTACGAACGCCTCGTAAAGGGCGGCCGCACCTTCATGCTGATGGATCAGCCCCCCGCGATGGAAACCCATCCGTGCCAGCCGCACGAAACCGCCGCCGATCGGGAAAAATCCGGCTATAACGCCATGGCCCGTCTGGCCGCGGGCCGCATTGAGGCCTTTGTGGCCGCCGACAGATACCTGCGCGCCCAGGGCCTGAGCGCCCCGGAAATCCACGATCTTGACGCACCTAACGGCCTGCTGATCAGCGAAGATCTCGGCGACGACCTGTTCGCCGGCCTGATTGCCCGCGGCGAACCGGAATTGCCGCTTTATCTGTCGGCCGTCGAAGCTCTGGCGCAACTGCACGAATTGACCCCGCCCGATGTGCTTGAGCCCAACTGGCCGCTGCTTACCTACGACGACCTGGCTCTGAAAACCGGCGCCGACCTGTTTGTCGAGTGGTACCCGAAATTCGACACCGCCCACGCCCTGAGCGATGCGGATTTGGCCGAGTGGGAAAGCCTGTGGGCGCCGTTGCGCCGGCGCGCTGAAAAAGGCGCCAACGTCTTTATCCATCGCGATTTCCACGCCGAAAACCTGCTTTGGCTGCCGGAGCGCCACGGCGTGGCCCGCGTCGGGCTGATCGACTTCCAGGATGCCCTGCGCGGCCATCCGTCGTGGGACCTGCATTCCCTGCTTCAGGACGCCCGCCGCGACGTCTCACCGGAGCTGGAACAGGCGGCGCTCGACCACTATTTCAAATTCCGTCCGAACACGGACGTTTCCGCTTTCATGCAGGATTACTACGCCCTGGCGGCGCTCAACGAAGCCCGCATTCTGGGCATCTTCTCGCGCCTGGTCATCCGCGACCACAAACCGCGCTATGCGCAATTCATGCCGCGCATGTGGGGCCACCTCGGCCGCAACCTGCAAAAGCCCGGCATGGAAGGCCTGCGCGACTGGTTCCTGCGCAACGGCTTTGGTGAGAAGCTGGCATGAGCGCGCCTACTACAGCCTTTGTCCTGGCCGCCGGCCTCGGCACGCGCATGCGGCCATTGACCAATGACCGGCCCAAGGCGCTGGTCGAAGTTGGCGGCCGAACCCTGATCGACCATATGCTCGATCGCCTGATCGAAGCCGGCGTCGAACGCAGCGTCATCAATGTCCACTATTTTGCCGACAAACTGGAAGCCCATCTCAAGGGTCGCAAGGACCTCGAAATCGTCATTTCCGACGAACGCGACAATCTGCTCGAAACCGGCGGCGGCCTGAAAAAAGCCCGGCTGCTGCTGGGCGAAGATCCGATCTGGATCGCCAATACCGACAGTGTCTGGCTTGAACCGGCCGGTGGCGCAGCCATGAAAGCCCTCGCCTCCATTTGGGCTGAAGGCGACATGGACGCAGCCCTCTTGCTTGCCCGCATGGACCGCTCGGTGGGCTTCGACAGCCCTGGCGACTTCTTCATGGATGACGCCCGCCGCCTGACGTTCCGGGGCGATGCGCCGGCCACGCCCTACGCTTTCATGGGCGTGCACATCACCCGGCCGTCGATCATCGACGGTGTGGCCGAAGACGCCTTTTCGCTGTCGAAGATCTGGCGCGCCCTCGCGCCGCAAGGCCGCCTCAAAGGCGCGGTGCTTGACGGCGACTGGATGCACGTTGGCGACCCCGCCGCCCGGAACGCCGCCGAGGCGCGTCTTCAGGCAGCCAAAGAAGCGAGATGAACCCGGCGAAGGACATTTTCGCGGAGTCTTTGTTTTCTGGCCGGCCCCGCTGGTTCACCATCCCGTCCGGCCGCTGCTTCCTCGATGACCTGGCCGAAGGCCTGTGCGCCGCCCTCGGCCATGGCCTGCCTGACGCGACCGTTCTGACCCCCACCCGCCGCGGTGCCCGTGCCATGGCCCGCGCCTTTTCCGCCCAGGCGCGCGGCAAGCCCCTGTTGCTCCCGCAGGTCCGCGCCATCGGCGACCTTGACGAAGGTGAGCCGCCCTTCGACCTCGATTTCCTCGATCTCGACCTGCCGCCCGCCCTGTCGTCCCTGCGCCGTCGTTTCGAGATGGCGCGCCTGATCACCACCTATTATGAGACCGATCTGTCCGGCCGTGTGGCCTTGGAACTGGCCGACAGTCTGGCCGGTTTTTTCGATTCGCTGGCGCTCGAGGAGGTCGACGCCACGGATAAGCTCGAACGCTTGATCGAGGGCGAAGGCGAGGACCAATATCGCCTCGATGCCATGGCGGAGCACTGGCAGGTGTCGGCACGCTTTCTGAATATTGCCGTGCGCAAGTGGCCGGAGCGCCTGGCCGAACTCGGCCTGATGGACCCGTCCCAGCGCCAGGTTGCCCTGATCCGCCGCCTGCACGACCAATGGCGCGACCGGCCGCCCGAAGCGCCGCTGATCCTGGCAGGAACGACCGGTTCGGCGCCGTCGACCGCCGACCTGGCCAATGTCGTTGCCAATGCCCCCAAAGGCGCGGTGGTCCTGCCGGGCCTTGACCTCTCGCTGGCCGAGGATGCCTGGAAGCAGATCGAGGACTCGCATCCGCAATCGACCATGAAGCGGATGTTGGACCGCCACAAGATGTCGCGCGACGGGGTCCGCACCTGGCCGGCCTCGCTCGATGGCGACCGCAAGGCGGAGGCCCGCCGCCGTCTGCTCAACGAATCCCTGCGCCCGGCCGAAGCCACTCGCGACTGGCGCGACCAGATCAAGGTGCTCAAGGCCGAAAGCGAAACCGCCATCGCCGATGGCCTCGAGGGCCTGGTCGAAATTGAAACCGCCCGTGACGAAGAAGCCGCCAGCGCCATTGCGCTTCTGATGCGCGAAACCCTCGAAACACCGGGGAAAGTCGCCGCCTTAATCACGCCGGATATAACGCTTGCACGCCGCGTTTCGGCGCGTCTGACGCGTTGGGGTCTGGCCGCCGACTCCTCCGCCGGCGAAGCGCTCGGCAACAGCCTGACCGGCCGATATCTGCTGGACTTGCTGGAATTGGTCCGTGTGCCGCACGATCCGGTGCGTATCTTAAGCCTGTGGCATAACCCTCTGAGCCGTTTTGCCGACGCTGATGGCGCCTGGGAAGTTGAACGGCGGGCCTTGCGCGGCGCCACGCCCAATGACATGGCTATGATCTCCGCGGCTCTGACCGAAGCCCACGCCAACGACAAGGCCAGTGAAGCGGCCATTCATCTGTATGCGGACTATTCCGGCGCCATGACCGGTTTTCTGGCCGAACCGGTCAGCGATTTGGGCGCCATCCTGACCCGTTTTACCGCCTTGGCCGAAGCCTTTAGCCGCGACGAAGGCAAATCGCTGTGGGCTGGCGCAGCGGGATCGCAGGCCTCCGAACTGATCGCCGAACTGATCCGCGAGGGCGCCGATTATCTCATTGAAGACGTAGCGGAATTTGCCGATATCCTTGGCCACCTGATCCGCCAGGCCAAGGTCCGCACCGGCGGCAATACCCACCCGCGCCTGCTCATCCTCGGCGCAATCGAAGCTCGCTTGGTCGAAGCCGACCGCCTCATCCTCGCCGGTCTCGAAGAAGGTGTCTGGCCGCAGGCGCCTGACCTCGATCCCTTCCTGTCGCGGCCGATGCGCAAATCCCTCGGCCTGCCGCCGCCGGAACGCCGCACGGGTTTGTCTGCGCACGATTTCCTGCAGGCGGCCGCTGCGCCCGAAGCCTATCTCGTCACCCGCGCCCGCCGCGAAGGCGAGCCGCAGGTCCAGTCGCGCTGGCTGTGGAGGTTGAAAACCCTGTGCAAGGGCGCGGGTCTCGACCATCTGCCCACCCGTCCGGAACTGATCGATTGGGCGCGCGCTTTGGACTGCGGCCTGCCAAATAAACCCGATGCCCTGAAACCCGCCCGCCGCCCGGAACCGAAACCGCCGGTCGAGGTCCGTCCGGACAATCTGTCGGTCACCGAGGTCGAGCTGTTTGTCCGCGACCCTTACGCCATCTACGCCAAGAAAATCCTGAACCTGCGCCCGATGGACCGGCCCAACGAGCCGGTCGAGGCCCGGCAATATGGCACCGCCATCCACGCCAGCCTGGAAAAGTTCGTCACCGAAAAAACGCCGCTGGGTCAGGCGGGAACCGAGCGCCTCAATGTCCTCCTCGAAGGTGAATTGGCCGCCACGCACCTGTCTCCCGCCCAGATGGCGCTGCAACGGCCGCTGCTGCCCGCCATGGCCCGCCGCTATGTCGATTTCGAGATGGCCCGCCGCCAGATCCGCCCGCGCGTAGTGGTCGAAAAACGCGGCGAGATGACCTTTGACATCGCCGGCCGGCCGTTCACGCTCGTTGCCAAGGCCGATCGTCTGGAGGCGGACGAAACCGCCGTTGACATTCTCGACTTCAAGACCGGCCTGCCGCCGACGCCCAAATCGGTGCTGGCCGGCTACTACCCTCAGCTTACCCTGACCGCCGCCATCGTGATGCATGGCGGTTTTCCCGGTATCGATTTGCGAGGTCGCAATATCGGTGAGCTGATCTATGTCCGCGTCGCCCCGGATAAGGTCGATCCGAAAGTCGTCCGCGACCGCGAAACCGCAATGTCGCCTGAAGACATGGCCCATATCGCGCTGGCCCGCCTGAAGAGCCGCCTCGAAGCCTACGCCAAGCCGGCAAAGGGTTACAAGTCGTGGACCGCGCCGCAGTTCCTGAAAAACCGCGCCGGTGACTACGACCAATTGGCCCGCCTGTACGAATGGTACGTGCTCGGCGACGACGAGCCCTCCGAAATCGCGGAGGACGCCGAATGAACGCTGTCGCTCCCAGCAACCAGAATATCGCCGCTGATCCGAAGGCGTCATGCTTTCTGACCGCCAATGCCGGATCAGGCAAGACGTCGACCCTGGTCAACCGCGTCGCCCGGCTGCTGCTCGACGGCGCCAAACCTGAGCACATTCTGTGCGTGACCTATACCAAGGCCGCGGCCGCCGAAATGCAAGCCCGCCTGTTCGAAACCCTGGGTGCCTGGGCGGTAGCCGAAGATGTTGATCTGGAAAAGAAGCTCAGCGATATCGAAGCGTCGACCCGCGATCTGGCTGCCGCCCGCGCCCTGTTCGCCAAGGCGCTGGAAACACCTGGCGGTCTGAAAATCCAGACCATCCACGCCTTTTGCGAAAAACTTTTGCGTCGCTTTCCGCTCGAAGCGAAACTGTCCCCGGCGTTTCAGGTGCTGGACGATTTCAAGGCCCGTGACATTGCTGATGCGGCGCAATCCGGCGTTCTAACGTTGCAATCTGAGGCGTTAGGCTTGGTGCAGGAGGCGCGCGACCGGTTGATCCTCCGTTTGCGGATCAATGGCTTCGAGCGGTTGCTCGGGCAGTTCATCGCCCAGCACGACGCCATAAAGGAAACGTTCGAAACCCTGCAAACTCGCTCCGGTGACTGGGAAACCGCCCTGTTCCACAGCCTGGGTCTTGATGGCGTCTGCACCAACCATGAATGTCTCGAAGCCTACGCCAATCGCCTGCAATGGCAGATGATCAAGGATCTGGCGGGGGCCTTAAGCTCCGGCACCAGCAAGACCAATCAGCAGGCGGGCCAAGCGTTCTTCGACCTGCATGTCCGTTTCCATGCCGGACACGGCCTCGATGTCGATATCCTGAAGGGCATCTTCTTCACGAAGGAAGGTGGCCCGCGCAAGAACCTGTACACCAAGGAAACGGCAGCTGCCGACGCCATGCTGCTCGACAAGATGGCTGGCGAAGTCACCGCCCTGATCGACCAGCTGAAAGCCGTCGATATCGCCTCGGATACGCTCGACGCGCTGCGCTTGTTCGCCATTTTTAGCGCCGTCTATCAGGACCGCAAGAACCGCGAAGGCGCGCTCGACTTTCAGGATTTGATCAACAAAACCAAAGCCCTCCTCAGCGACGAGTTCATGTCGCTGTGGGTGCTGTATAAGCTCGATGGCGGCCTGGAACACATCCTGGTCGACGAGGCCCAGGACACCTCCGAAGACCAGTGGGCCATCGTCAAGGCGTTGTCGGGCGAATTTTTCTCCGGACACGGACAATCTGCCCGCGCCCCGCGCACGGTTTTCGCCGTCGGTGACGAAAAGCAGTCCATCTATGGCTTCCAGGGCGCCGATCCAGCCAAGTTCCTTGATGCCGGACATTATTTCGAACCGCGCGTTCTGGAGGCTGGCCAAAAATTCGTCGCCCCGGACCTGATCGAAAGCTGGCGGTCGCTGCCGGAAATCCTCGGCTTTGTCGACGCGGCCTTCGATGCGCCGGAGCTTGCGGCCGCGCTCAACCTGACCGGCAATGTCATTACCCACAAGGCGCGCCGCAGCGACGGCGCGGCCTGCGTCGAGCTGTGGCCGCTCGCCCAGCCGATCGACGTGCCGGAAATCGACGCCGATGACGATGAGGCCGCCGCGCTCGACGATCCCGGCCACGCCCACCCGGCCAAGCGCCTGGCGCAGCAGATCGCCGCCACCGTTCGCGCCGATATCGACGCCGGCCGCAGCGTCTTCGACAAGGGGACGCGCCAGTACCGCGCCATGCACGCCGGCGATGTGTTGATCCTGGTCCGCAAACGCGATCTGTTGTTCGAGCACATCATCCGTGAGCTGAAGATCGCCGGGGTTGCCGTCTGTGGCGCCGACCGTTTGAAGCTCGGCGAGCACATCGCCTTCCAAGACCTGCGTGCGCTTTTGCGCTTCTGCCTGCAGCCACGAGACGACCTGTCCCTGGCCTGCATCCTGCGCAGCCCATTATGCGACCTGTCCGAACAGGATCTGTTCATCCTGGCGCAGGGCCGCTCGGGTTCGTTGTGGCGGGCGCTGCTCGACAACCGCGACGAAACCGGGGTCTTCGCTGAGGCACGTGTCTTCCTGCTGTGGGCGCAACGCGCCGCGGCGCAACTGACGGCCTTTGATTTCCTGGGCCGCGTGCTGAACCGCCGCGATGCCGGCGGCCGCAGTTTCAAGCAGCGCTTCCTGACCCGCCTGGGCGACGAATGCGAGGACGTGCTGGACGAAACGCTCGGCCTGGCGTTGAAAGCCGAAGGCGCCGGCCGAATGTCCTTGAGCGCCTGCCTCGACCTGTTCGAATTTGCCGCCTCGGAAATCAAGCGCGAGCAGGAAGAAGGCGGCTGCAGCGTGCGCGTCATGACCGTCCACGGTTCCAAGGGCTTGGAGGCGCCATGGGTTATCCTGCCAGTCGGTCCGCAGCATAGCTCGGCGCGCAAGACCGACCTGCTGATGACCTCGGCCGACGGCGACCTGTACCTGTGTGCCGGTGGCCGGTCGGCCGAAACTACGCGCATCGCCGACATTCGCCAAGCCAGGACGCGCAAGGACGAGGAAGAGGGCCTGCGCTTGTTTTACGTGGCCGTGACTCGGGCGCGCGACCGGCTGACGGTGTGCGGCTACGCCGGCAAACGGGCCGCGTCGAGAGGTACGTTCCCCGCCTGGTACGACCTGGCGGCTGACGCCATGGCCCGCCTCGAAGTGACCGGGGAAGTCATGGACCTCAAGGCGCCGTTCGACGATTTCGAGCTAAACGCGCAGGCGGTTATCCGCCTCTACGGCCGCCGCAGCGACGCCGTTGCGCCGGAAGCGCGCGTCCGGCCGCAGGCGGTGCAACTGCCTGATTTTATTACCGCGCCAGTTCCGCAGGCCGACATCGAATCCGAACGCTGGCAGGCCATTTCGCAGATGGGCGACGAGGACCGCGACGCCGAGGAGCCAGGCACCTCGCCGCTTGATCAGCGCGGCGGTCTGGGGCGCTATCGGCGCGGCAACCTGATCCATAAATTGTTCGAAATCCTGCCGGAAGTGACGGCGCCAAACCGGACGGATGTCGCCGCTCGCCACCTGGCGCGCCAATCCGACCTTAATGACGACCAGCGTCGCGAAATGGCTGGCGCGGTGATGACCGTGCTCACCGATGCCCGTTTTGCTGAGGCGTTCGGTCCCCATTCCCGTCCGGAAGTCGCCCTGGCTGGCCAGATCGGTACGGCCGAACACGGCGAGGCCATAATGCTCAGTGGACGGATCGATCGCCTGGTCGTCACCGACGACAGGGTGCTGATTATAGATTACAAATCCAACCGCCCCGCGCCTGACCGCGCCGAGGACGCCAGCCTGGCCTATCAGCGCCAGATGGCCGGTTACGTCGCGCTGCTTCGCCAAATCTATCCCGGCCATATCATCGAAGCCGCCCTGTTGTGGACCGACGGCCCAAAGCTGACGCCCTTAAGCGAGACTTTAGTAAATCTCAGGCTGTCCGAATTGCTGGCGCGTTGATTTCCGCTGGCGTCAGGCTTACATATGGGTGCGAATTGATTTGGGCCGCAGTTTGGGCGGCGTGAAAGGAAGCCAACCATGGCTACGCATAAGATCACCGACGACTCATTTGAAGCTGACGTGCTGAAGTCCGACACGCCGGTGCTGGTCGATTTTTGGGCCGAATGGTGTGGCCCGTGTAAGCAGATCGCCCCGA
This sequence comes from Pseudomonadota bacterium, assembly GCA_048497915.1. GTDB lineage: Bacteria > Pseudomonadota > Alphaproteobacteria > Caulobacterales > Caulobacteraceae > Asticcacaulis. Next base: position 67,657 of record JBEHYZ010000023.1, on the reverse strand, counting down.
TCCTCGAAGAAGTGGCCGATGGCCTGGGCGGCAAGGTGAAGATCGCCAAGCTGAATATCGAGGACTCGCCGATGACGCCGTCGCGCTTTGGCGTCCGCGGTATCCCGACTATGATGCTGTTCAAGAACGGCCAGATGACCTCGATGAAGGTCGGCGCCATGCCCAAAGCGAAGTTGCTTGAGTGGCTGGGCGAGAACTCGATCGCCTAATCAGGCCGGCCAGGTTTCTTCCGACAGAGACAGGCAATCTCCGGCCAGGTAGAGCGAGCCGCAGATCAGCACCCGGCAGGGTTCCTGTGGCAAGGCTTTGATGACATCCAGAGGGCTTGAGGCGGCAACCGCTTCAAGCCCTTTGTTTTGTGCGGCTTGCGCCAGTTCCTCTGGCGGAATGACGGCATCGCTGGAAAATGGCACGCAATAGAAGCGCGCCGGCAGGTTTTCGAAGGCGTGGAAGAATTCTCCGGCGTTCTTGGTGTTGATCAGCCCGCAGATGATGTGCAGCGGCCGGGGATCACGTGTCTGACGGTCATCGATAAAAGCCCGCAAAGCCTTAGCGGCGTGCGGATTATGCCCGCCATCGAGCCACAGCTCCGATTGTCTTGGCAGGGCCTCAGACAGCGGCCCGGCTTTCAGAGGCTGCAATCGTCCGGGCCACACCGCGGTGCGCAGGCCGGTTTCGATAGCGTCTGTCGTCCAGCCCATTATCAGCGCCGCCTTGACCGCCAGGCCGGCATTATTGATCTGATGCGCCCCGGTCAGACCGGGTAAAACCAGGTCATACAAGGCGTCATCGTCTTGAAAAATAAGCCTTCCGTGTTCGGACCAAGCGTCGAAATCCTCGCCCATCACGTCCAGGGTAATACCGAGTTTCAGCGCCTGTCGCCCCAGCACATCGCGCGCTTCATCAGCCTGTCGCGCCGACAGGGCTGGGGTGCCGCGCTTGAAAATCCCGGCTTTTTCGCCCGCGATCAGGGGCAGCGTGTCGCCCAGAAAGGCCTGATGGTCGTAATCAATCGGCGTAATCAGCGTCAGGGCCGGGTTTTGCACGATGTTGGTGGCATCCAGCACGCCGCCCAGACCCGTTTCCAGCAGCACCAGATCGGCCGGAACCTCTGAAAACGCCAGGAAAGCCGCGGCTGTGGTCGACTCGAAGAAGGTCAGCGGCTGTCCGGCATTGGCGGCTTCGACGCGATTGAGAATGTCGGTCAGATAATCGTCCGTAATCAGACGGCCGGCGACGCGGATCCGCTCGGCAAACCGCACCAGATGAGGCGAGGTATAGACATGCGCGCGCAGCCCCTGTGCCTCGGCCATGGCGCGCAGGAAAGCCAGGGTCGAGCCCTTGCCGTTGGTGCCCGCCACATGGATCACCGGTGGCAGTTTGTCCTGCGGCCGCCCCAGCGCCTCACACACCCTTAGCATCCGCTCGAGATTGAGGTCGATCCGTTTGGGATGCAGGGCTTTGAGCCGCTCCAGCGGCGCGTCGAAGGGGAGGAGGCGGTCGGTCATTCCGGCTCAATAGCCGCAAATGGAGGCCTTTGACAGGCTCAAAAATGCGTGGCCGGGTCGGGCAGTTTAAGGTCATCCTTGTCCGGCCGGCGGATGAACCAGGCGATGGCAGCGCAGGCACCGGCCCAAATGGTGAAAGTGAGCGCGTTTCTTGCAAAAACAAGCGTGTCGATGTTCCTGTCGAGAAGGTAAGTGGCAAGCGCGAATGCGCCGCCGCCAGCGGCGCCCAGACCAGCATAGTAGATGAACTGTCGGCGCTTAAGCGCGTACAGCACGGCGTGACCGGAAAGGCCCACAGGAAAAGCGAACAGCAGGACAAAGAACGTACTGTTTATAACGCCATCGATGAAAATTTCGACGGGTAACTGGCTATTGGTCGGGTAGGGATCCAATACCGCGACTACGGCTGAGGTGATGGCTGCGCCTGCGGTCAGCCCCAGCAGAGTCCGCGCCAACCGCCAGGCAACTTGTCCGGCCTTGTTCACGGGGTTGCCGCGTCCTTGTCCGGTCTGCGGATCAGCCAGGCGATCGAGCCGACGATGAAAGCTGCGCCTGCGCCCATGCCCATATTTTCCAAAGTGAAACCGCCACTGGCCATGGCGCCGAAACCGAGCAGCATCAAGGGGAAGATGGTCGCGCCGGCAATCACGGCGGGCGCAATATTCCATAGATAACTGGTCTTGCCGGCGCGCTGCAGCAGCGCCTGCACCGGCAGACCAAACGCGACCATGGGAATGAAAGCGAATGCGCCGAACGGGGAAAACAGCAGGCGAAAGAAACTGGTTATACCGGGCACGATGTCGGCGAATGTTACGCCCGGATTCCCGTTAAAAAGATCGCTGAGGGCGATGAATACCGCGCTGCCTAGCCACGATGCGATAAAGGCGGAGAATAGCGACTTGCCCAGGCGTTTCCAGTTGACAGTCATGTGGCTCCCCCCGGTGCCGCGCAAAGAATATGTTATGGGGCGTGGGGGCCGCGACCCCACAAAGCCCTGCTTATTTTCGTCCCTTTACCTCACCCGATAGAGGTGAGGTAAAGGGACGAAAGAAGGAAAGTCTTGGGGCCACGGGCCCCAAACCCCGAAACATTTCTTATGCGGCTCTGCGACGTCCGCCCATCAGCATCGACATCAGCGCACCCAGCACTTCCGGCAGCTCGGTACGGTGGACCACCCGGTCGACCATGCCCTTTTCCACCAGATATTCCGAACGCTGGAAGCCTTCCGGCAGCTTTTCGCGGATGGTGGTCTCGATAACGCGCGGGCCGGCAAAGCCGATCAGCGCTCCCGGCTCGGCCAGGTGGATATCACCCAGCATCGCGTAGGATGCCGTCACGCCACCGGTGGTCGGGTCGGTCAGCACCACCAGATACGGCAGTTGCGCCTTCTTCAGTTCCTGGATGGCCAGGGTCGTGCGCGCCATCTGCATCAGCGAGAGGGCGCCTTCCTGCATGCGGGCGCCGCCGGCAGCCGTGAACACGATCATCGGGCACTTGCGCTCGACAGCGGCGCGGGCGGCGGCGATGAAGCCTTCACCGGCGGCCATGCCCAGAGACCCGCCCATGAAAGCGAAATCCTGAACCAGCACAATGCAGGCAACGCCCTGCACCTTGCCGTAGCCGATCGACATGACGTCTTTTTCGCCGGTGGCCGCGCGGGCCGCCTTCAGGCGCTCGGAATAGGCCTTGCCATCGGAAAACTGCAGTGGGTCCTGAGGGACGTCTGGCGTCGGCAGGCTTTCCCATTGGGCGTCATCAAAGGTGTATTTGAAACGGGCTTCGGGACCGATGCGCATATGGCGGCCGGCGGGCGTGACCCACATGGCGGCTTCGAGGTCCGAGCGGTAAATCATCTCGCCGGTATCCGGGCATTTCACCCAGAGATTTTCAGGCGTTTCGCGGCGGTTGACGAACTTCGACACACCGGGTGCGATCTTGGCCAACCAGCCTCCGCGTTCACGGCGCTCCGCAGGGCGTGCGGTTGCAGGTAACTTGGGGCCTTTGTTGGAATCAGCCATAGCCATGTATTTTCGATACTCCCGCGACTCTAGTCCGACATTCTGCCTTAGCTCATCGCGCCGAATGGACAGCCTGAGCTAAAATAGTCGCCTTTTCCAGCACTTTTAAGTTAACGACACCTTTTTCGGGTAAAGAATTCTTGATTTCGTCCACCAGCGCAGAGCCGACGACGGCGGCATCGGCGACGCGCGCCACTTCCGCAGCCCTTTCCGGCGTTCGGATTCCGAACCCTACGGCAACCGGAAGGCCGCTCGATTCACGAACGCGTGATACGGAATCGGCCACAGCGGCCGCATCGGCCTCTTTGACACCAGTGACGCCGGTGACCGAGACGTAATAGATGAAACCCTTGGTCCGCTTGACCACAGTGACGAGGCGCTTGGCGTCGGTGGTGGGCGTCGCCAGCCGGATCAGCGCCAGCTCCTGAGCGTCCAGGGCGTCGGTCAGTTCTGAGGCTTCCTCAGGCGGGCAGTCGACGACGATCAGGCCATCGGCGCCGCATTCGGCCATTTCCTTCGCCCAGACGTCATAGCCGCGCGACTCGACCGGGTTCATATAGCCCATCAGGATGATCGGCGTTGTCTGATCGATTTCGCGGAAGCGTTTGACCAGCCCGAACACGTCCTTGATCTTGGTGCCGGCCTTGAGCGACCGTTCGGCGGCGCGCTGGATGGTCGGGCCTTCCGCCATCGGATCGGAGAAGGGGAAGCCCAGCTCGATAATGTCTGCGCCGGAACCCGGCAGGCCTTTAAGCACTTCGAAGGAGGCTTCCAAGTTCGGATCGCCGGCCATGATGTAGGCCACAAAGGCCGCCTTGTTTTGCGCTTTCAGTTCGGCAAAGCGCGCGTCGATACGTGAAACCGGCACTTACATGCCCCCCATTTCGGAACCGAGCGCCTTGGCGACGGTGAAGATGTCTTTGTCGCCGCGGCCGGACAGGTTGACCACGACGATGCCGTCCTTGCCGGCTTCCTTGGCCAGATCGCCGACACGCGCGATAGCGTGCGACGATTCCAGCGCCGGGATAATGCCTTCGAGCTTCGACGTTAACTGGAACGCTTCCAGCGCCTCTTTGTCGGTGGCGGTGACGTAGCGCGCCCGGCCGGTGTCGAACAGGAAGGCATGCTCCGGGCCGATGCCGGGATAGTCGAGGCCCGCCGAGATCGAGTGGCCTTCAAGGATCTGGCCATCGTCGTCCTGCAGCAGGTAGGTGCGGTTGCCGTGCAGAACGCCCGGACGGCCGCCATTCAACGAAGCGGCGTGGCCGTTATAAACTTCCAGGCCATGACCGGCGGCCTCGACGCCGACCAGCCTGACGCCGTCATCGTCGAGGAATGGGTGGAACATGCCGATGGCGTTGGAGCCACCACCCACCGCCGCCACCACGATATCGGGCAGGCGGCCTTCCAGTTCCAGGATTTGCTGCTTGGTTTCCTTGCCGATGACGGTCTGGAAGTCGCGCACCATCTCCGGATAGGGGTGCATGCCGGCGGCTGTGCCGATCATGTAATAGGTGTCGTGAACATTGGTCACCCAGTCCCGCAGGGCCTCGTTCATGGCGTCCTTGAGCGTGCCGTTGCCGTTGGTGACGGGCACGACTTCGGTGCCGAGCAGGTTCATGCGGAAGACGTTCGGCTTCTGCCGCTCGACGTCAAGCGCGCCCATATAGACGATGCACGGCAGGTCGAAGCGCGCACAGACGGTGGCCGAAGCCACGCCATGCTGCCCGGCGCCGGTTTCGGCGATGATGCGGGTGCGGCCCATACGCTTGGCCAGCAGCACCTGACCGATGCAGTTGTTGATCTTGTGCGCGCCGGTGTGATTGAGCTCTTCGCGCTTCAGGTAGATCTTGGCGCCGCCGAAATGCTCGGTCAGGCGCTCGGCGAAATAGAGCGGGCTGGGGCGGCCGACAAAGAACTTCAGCAGCGAGTGATATTCTTCCCAGAAGGCCGGATCGCTCTTGGCGGTTTGCCACGCTTCGTTCAGCTCCAGCACCAGGGGCATCAGGGTCTCGGGCACAAAGAGACCACCGAATTGACCGAACCGGCCCTTGTCGTCGGGCTGGTGGTAGGCGTTGGGTCTGACGACAGCGTCGCTCACTGAACAGGTCCTCACGAAAGCTTTTAATTGCACGCCTCAGCGCACAAGGACCCGCGTTATAACGACTTTACCGCGCGAAGAAAGGCCGAAATGCGGTTGAGGTCCTTGACTCCTGGTGCCGATTCAACCCCCGAGGAAACATCGACCAGCTTCGCACCGCTGATTTTCGCCGCTTCGGCGACATTGTCCGGCGTCAGCCCGCCCGCCAGGAACCACGGTTTCCGCCCGGAATAGCCCTTGAGCAACGTCCAGTCGAAGCTCAGGCCCAGGCCGCCCGGCATGGTGGCATCCTTCGGCGGTTTGGCGTCGAACATCAAATAGTCCGTATACGGAGCATAATCTTCCGCCGCCCGGATGTCGGCCGCTTCCGAGACGCTCAACGCCTTGATGAGCGGAATGCCGAATCGCCCCTTGATCTCACGCACGCGCTGCGGGCTTTCCTTGCCATGCAGTTGAATGAGGTCAGGTTTTACATTGTTTTTGATCGTGCGCAGCAGCCGGTCGTCCGGGTCGACAAGCACGCTGACCAGCTTCGGCGCGCCAGGACGAACGCGGATCGCCCGCATCAGGGCCGCCATTTTACGCAGCTCCAGATGCCGCGGACTGCGGGCGAAATGAATGAACCCCAGGAACGCCGCGCCACCGTCGCGCGCCGCCTGCGCCGCTTCGAGCGTCGAAAGACCGCAGATCTTGGCCTGAACCGGCATGATGCTTTCCTGTATATGGGCGCCTAAGTCGTCAGGCTTTTAGTAAAAATCAAGAATTTAATCTTAATTTTTTTGTACGCTTAATAAGACTGATAAAAAGAATAATCCCGGGAAACGCTTATATTTTAAAGGATTGGCATGACTGAGCATGTCCTGCTGAGCGATATCAGCAATGGCCTCCATATGAAAATGGCTTTGGCCGCCCGAGGGCAACGGCCCGAGGCCACCACCCGCTACGCCTGCGACAGCCTCGACGAATTCAAGTCGGCCATCAGCGATTACCTGGCGGCGCATGGCAATCCGACCCTGGGCGGCGCCGCTATCTCGGCCGGCGGCTGGGAAGAGCACGGCATCATGGCCATGCCCAATCACAAGTTCAATGTCGGCCGCGCCGAAATGCGCGACTTCCTCGGCATCCAGCGCCTCAACCTGGTCAATGACTGCGTCGCCAAGGCGCTGGCCATCCCGCGCCTCAGCGACGATGAAAAGGTCAAGGTGTGCGGCGGCGAGCCCGCCGAGGAACAGGTCATTGCGCTCCTCAGCACCCACAGTGGTTTCGGTATGGCCGGCTTGGCGCCCGACGGTATCGGCGGCTACACCGCCATGCCCTGCGAAGGGGGCCACGCCGACCTGCCCATTACCAACCAGACCGAATTCGACGTGCTGAACTGGATGGCCCGCAAATACAAGGGCCACGTGTCGCGCGAAAGGGCGATTTCCTTGCCCGGCCTGGTCGACATTTTCAGTGCCCTGACGGAAGTCGAAAAGGATGACGTTCGTTCGATGGCGCCGGAGGAAGTGATCGCGGCGGCGGCGGCCGGCGAAACCCGGGCTGTGCGCACCATCAACCTGGCCATGAGCTGGCTGGCGGCGACGGCTTCGGACGTGGCCTTGACGTTGGGCGCGCGGGGCGGGGTGTATTTGTCGGGCGAACTGCTCGACATGCTGGGCGATCTGTTCGATCCGGAAGCCTTCGCGGCCCGCTATCGCGACAAGGGCCGCCTGAGCCGGTACGTAATGGATGTGCCGGTTTACAGAACGACGACGCCGGATATTGAAGTCATCGGACTGGCCACGCTGTTTGATTAGCCTACCCCTACTGTGGCGGGCTGCAAATGCCCGTCTTTCTGCGCGCCCTTGCTCATGTACTGAAGTACACATCGCTGCGGGTGCTCGAAAGCCAGACATTTTCGCCGCACCACAGCGGGTTATGCGTGGGGCGCAAGGACATTTTAGAAAAACAAAGGCCGGGAGCGATCCCGGCCTTTTCCTTATTTCGCGTTTTGCTTCTTCAGCTCCGCCAGGATACCGGCCAGCAGCTCTTCCTGGCTGGGCGTATTGGCGGGCGGTGGCGGAGGAGGCGGTGGCATCAGCTTGTTGATCGCCTTGACCACCAGGAAGATGGCCGCGCCGATGATGATGAACTGGATGATCGTGTTGATGAACACGCCGTAGGAAATGGCGACCTCGGCGGTCTTGGTGGCGGCATCGGCCGGAACCAGGATCATCTTCAGGTTGGAGAAATCGACCCCGCCGGTGATGAAGCCGATCGGCGGCATGATGATGTTGTCGACAAGCGACGTGACGATCTTGCCGAAGGCACCGCCGATGACGACACCGACCGCCAGGTCGACGACGTTGCCGCGCATCATGAAGGTCTTGAACTCGGACACTATGCTCATGCGCACTTCTCCCTAAAAGCCGCCAGATGATCCCCCCGAATTCAGATTCAGGCGGCGTTATCGTCGCCCGAGAGGTTCAGCCGCTCACGCAGCTCCTTGCCGCTCTTGAAGAAGGGCACATGCTTGGCGGGCACCTTGACGCTTTCGCCGGTGCGCGGATTGCGGCCGGCGCGGGCGGGACGGGAGCGGACCGACAGGGCGCCGAAGCCGCGCAGCTCGACGCGGCCGCCTTGCTCAAGCGTGCTGATCATCGACTCGAGGATAAGATTGACGGCGCGTTCGACGTCCTTTTGGGTCAAATGCGGGTACTCGGTCGCGAGGCGCTCAATGAGCTCGGATTTCAGCATCGGCTGTCTCCCCCAACAAGTGAACGGTTATTAGGGGCGCAACATGATCGAAAATTTAAAATGGTTCAAGGGGTTGGTTATAAATTAACTGAGTGATACCGGTAACATCATTAATATTTATGGCACCGCAGTGATTTCGTCCGGAAACCGGTGTCCCATGGCCAGGGAAAAAATACCCACAACGCAAAAAGGTCTTTACCTGCGGGCGCTTAAGAAAAAAGGCTGCCGCACGCCACGACGGGCTTTTAACTGTGTTTTCGCTCAAAAGCGCTCAGGCTGTGCGGATTTTGTTGACCGCCCGGGACTCGCCGAACCGATCGACCGTCTGGCCTTAGCGATCGCTCTGGAACCGGGTGTCGAACGAGTTCAGTTCCCGGACGGTTTATAGCCCTTCCACAACCACTCCAGCGCTTCGGGCAAGGTCTGCTGTTTTACCGGCCGGTCGCCGTGGCCGGCATTGCGCGCGAAGACGAACTGGTAGTCATAGCCCTTGGCGGCCAACACCTTGGCCATGGTCTCATTGGCGACCACCCAGTCGTGCATGCCGTCGCGCATGACGTTCGGACTATACAGATCGCGGTCGCCGACCATCATCCACAGCCGGATCGGCTTCTTCGGGCTGTTAGGGATGAGCGTTTCGTGGAATCCCCAGGCGCCGTGCGGAGTCTCGGCGTTTGGCGGCCATTGCTGGTTGATGAAGGTGCCGGAATAGGTCAGTACACGGTGATAAAGGTCGTTGCGGTACCACGCCATGATCAGCGCGCATGATCCGCCCGAGCTGGTGCCCATGCTGGCGCGGCCATCCGGATCCCGGGTCAGGCGGACCTTGTATTGCGCCTCGACCAGCGGCAGCACCTCGGTCTCGATAAACTCGGCATAGCGGCCCGACATGGTGTCGTATTCCAGCCCGCGCTGGCTGCCCTGGGCGTCGCCGGTGCCGTTGGCCACGGAGATGGCGATCATTACCGGCACCCGTTTTTGCGCGATCAGCGTATCGAGCGCGGTGAACAGCGCCGGGTCCGGCCCGTCCATACCGACGATAAAGGGCGCGGGCGTGCCGGGCACATATTGCTGCGGGACATAGACTGACACCTTACGGGTGTAGGGCGCAGGGTGGCTGGTGGTGACAATGAGCTTCGCCGGATCGTTGGGGTCCGGCGTGCCGAACGTGCCCGGCTCACGCATGATACCGGGATAGATCTTGCTGTCGGTCGAATTCATCACGAAGGTGTAGATCGTGCCGCGCGGCGTATCGGCGGCCGTGGTCATCTCCGGCGCCGGCGTGTGGGTCGGTCCGATAACGAAGTTGCCGTTGACATCGGCGCTTGGCACCTGGCCGTCGGGCAGCTCGGTTGCCTTGACATAGCCGGGTGTATGCGGATCGCGAACCGGCCGTATCGGTGCCTTGTATGGATCGGCTTCGGCGATTGTGGATACGCTTAGCAGGCCGATAGCCGCCAGATGGAACCAGTTCATGTCCGCGTCCCTCCCCAGGGCGGCATGAACTTAGGCCCGTGAGGTGAAGTGGTCAATCACACCGTTATTGTCCGACATTTGCGCTTGTCCAGCGCGCCGGTTCGTGGCTAGTCTCGCCGCAAAACAGGCGAGGGCACCATGGCGAAGCGGACATTCCTGAAGACGACACTTTTGGCCTGCCTGGCAGGGCTCAGCCTCGTTTCGGCCGCCCACGCCGACACGCAGGTCACCGTCCATGCCGACCATCCGGGCGCGGTGATCAGCCGCAATATCTACGGCCAGTTCGTCGAGCATCTCGGCCGCGGCGTCTACGAAGGCATCTGGGTCGGCGAGACCTCCCCCATCCCCAATACGCGCGGCATTCGCAACGACGTGGTAGCGGCGCTCAAGGAACTGAACGTGCCGGTGGTGCGCTGGCCGGGCGGCTGTTTCGCCGACAACTACCACTGGCGCGACGGCGTCGGCCCGCGTGACAAGCGGCCCAAGGCGATCAACAGCAACTGGGGCAACATCCCCGAAGACAACGCCTTCGGCACCGATGAGTTCATGGACTTCCTCGACCAGATCGGCGCCAAGGCCTATCTTTCGGTCAATGTCGGCAGCGGCACGCCCGAGGAGCAGGAATCCTGGCTGCAATACATGACCGCCCCCGCCGATCAGGGCCTCGGCCTGGAACGCGCCGCCAACGGTCACTCCAAGCCGTGGAGCGTGCCCTATATCGGCGTCGGCAACGAAAGCTGGGGCTGCGGCGGCAATATGCTGGCCGACCACTACGCCGACCAGTACCGGCTGTTTTCCAGCTATCTGAAAGTCTATTCAAAGGACAAGCCGCTGCTGATCGCCTCGGGCGCCGACACCGACGACTATGAATGGACCGACACGGTCATGGCGCGGGCGATGAAGTGGCGGCTGCATCCGACGCCGTTGATGTATAACGTCACTAAGCCGCTGACCGGCGGGGTGTCGCTGCACTTCTACACCTTCGCCGGCAACGACTGGGGCAACAAGGGGAAGGCGACGGGCTTCACCGAAGCCGACTGGGCAGCGGTCCTGCAACGCGCCAACCTGATGGACGAGCTGATCGTCAAACACAGCGCCATCATGGACAAGTACGACCCGGCCAAAAGCGTCGCCCTGGTGGTCGACGAATGGGGCACCTGGTTCAAGGGCGAACCAAACACCTCGAGCCTCTACCAGCAGAACACCCTGCGCGACGCCATGGTCGCCGGTGTGACGCTCAACATCTTCCACCACCATGCCGATCGCGTCCGCATGGCCAATATCGCCCAGATGATTAACGTGCTGCAGGCCATGGTCCTGACCGACAAGGACAAGATGATTCTGACGCCGACCTACCATGTCTTCGACATGTACAAGGTCCATCAGGACGCGACGTCGCTGCCGGTCGATTTCACCTCGCCGTCCTACGTGTTCGGTACGACGACCTTGCCCGCGTTGAGCGTTTCGGCGTCGAAGGATGCCACCGGCAAGGTGCACGTCTCGATCGTCAATATCGACCCGCATCACGACTTGCCGCTGAGCCTCAGCCTGCCGGGCCTGGCAGCCAAGACGGTGACCGGCCGGATTCTCACCGCGCCGGCGCTGGACACCTACAACAGCTTCGACGCGCCACATCGCATCGAGCCGGCCCCGTTCAAGGGCGCCAGCCTGAAAGCCGGGCAACTGACCCTGACCGTGCCGTCAAAGTCAGTGCTGGTTCTGGAACTGAACTGACCGGAAACCGGCGCAAGTTTCAACGGCTTGCGTCGGCTGCGAAAGCCCTGACCGTCGTAACGAACCAGGCGGCCTGGGCCTTGTGCAGGTAGTGGTCCTCGGTGTCCGCGATGCGGTGGACGGCGCCTGGATAGCGGGCCGCGAGCTTTTCCTGGCCTTGTCCCCAGACGACATCGAAGCGCGAGGCCTTGGCGCCGACTTTCCGCGACAGGACCAGCACCGGCTTGCCGGACAGCGGCGGGAGGGCGTCGATCTCGGCCTCGGTCGCTGCGGCGTCAGCGTTTTCCGCCTTGGCGCCAGCGGGCATGAAATTCATCAGCATGGCCGGGGGAACGCACATTTTCACGCCGGAGTCCTGACAGAAGCGGGTGAATCCGGTGGGCCGCGACTCTTCGAGAATAAGGCCTGCGACCTGGTCCGGATGGCTGGCAGCATAATATTCGGCGAACTGGCCGCCCAGCGAATGGCCGACCAGTATGTACGGACCCTTGACGTGTGCCTGGGTCAGCATGTCCGACAGCTCGCGATCGATGGCCTTGGCGTCGCGCACGCCGGGCACGCTCTTGCTGCCGCCATGGCCGGGCCGGTCGAAAAGGACGACAGTGGCGTCCCTGGACAGGTCGGCCGCGACCGCCTGGAAGGACGACATGTCGTCGCCGAGGCCTGTGATCATGACAATGACCGGCTTGCCGGACCCCACCACCCGGTAAGCGATCCCGTTGGCGGACGAAACGGCGGCTTCGCCGGCAGCGGCCGGAAGACCGGCGGCCAGAAGGAGCAACACCACGATGCCAGTTAGTCCGCGTATTGCAAAGCCTGCACCATGGCGCATGTATGACTCCTGTAAAGGGGCGTGCCCGGCGCCGGTATAGCAGGACCGGCGTCCGGGCGGAATGGTGCAGATCAGGCCGGCAGGCAAACGGTCGACGGCGCACAGGAGCAGTTTGACCCGCAGAAGCAGTCGGCCTTGGCATTGAGGATTTCAACACCGCAACCGCAATCGGGGCAGGTGCAGGTCGGGGTGCAGGTACAGGCGGAATTACGATCAGTCATTGGAACCTCCTTGGTGTCCATGTTGCAGAGGACCAATCTCTACCCGCGTTTCCGCCGTCGCACTTGAACGTATGGGCTATGTCATTCGCAACGCCGTGGGTGACACGCCGAACATGCGCCGGAAGGTGCGGCTCAAGTGCGCCGAGTCGGAGAACCCCGCCTCGTGCGCCGCCTGGGTGATCGAGGCGCCCGCCGCCAGGCCTTCCACGGCACGCGTCAGGCGCAGCCACAGCAGGTAGGTCTTGAACGGCAAGCCGGTCTGTTCGACGAACAGGTGGCGCATCCGGCTGGCCGACAATCCGCCCACCGATCCGACATCGGCCAGGCTCACGGAATGGTCGAGATTTTGGCTCGCCCAGGCGATCATCTTGCGCACCCGGTGGTCGGGAATGTCGCCCCGGGTCTCCCCGGCCAGGGCCTGCGTCAGCTTACGGCCCAAATCAATCAGCGCCGCGTCATCCCGTTTCGGATGACGATAAGCCGCCGTCGCGGCCTCCCGGAAATCGCTCAGGCACTCCGGCGGAATGGCAGACAGTTCAGTGTCACCAAGAAATTGCCGCGTCACCGCCCGGCCGGCGCGGCTTTCCGGTTCGATAAACAGAAAGGCGTTGAGACCCTCGGCGCCGTAGATGTGGCTGGCGTCGGCCGCCACCGCGACCGCATCGGCGCGCACCTGAGTGTCGGCGGTATCAAGCGTGAACCAGCCGCCCAGGCTGATGGACACCTGGATGGCGTGGTGAGCGTGGAAGTCGGTGCGGCGGTCCTTCGGGCCTTTGGTGGCGTCGACGATCCACAGGCTGGCGCCCTCCCAAATGACGATTCGTGCATCCGCCAGGATTTTCATTACCGTAGCTTAGGCCATTTCCGGCCGGCTTTGTACGCCGATAAAATTTTCGATTAATTTCGAATATTTTCGATTATAGTTCCGGCAATGACACAATAAATCAAACAGGGGCACCATGGAAACGCATCGAACCCACCGCCGGGATGTGCTGGCCTTGCTGGCGGGCAGCGCCGCCCTGAATGCCCTCCCGCTTGAGGCCCAGGCGGCCCCGGTCTCTGTTCCGCGCTGGCAGCCGCACGATTTCGCCTTCCGGTCGGACGCCACGCCGGACAACCCGTTCCAGGTGGAATTTTCCGCCGAGCTCACCGGTCCTGAGGGCAAGAGTGTGGCCGTGCCGGGCTTTTATGACGGTGATGGCACCTGGAAGATCCGGGTTTGCGCTAATACTGTCGGCGCCTGGTCGTTGCGCACCCGCAGCAGCGATCCCGCGCTGGACGGCCAGACGGTCAAATTTACCTGCACCGCCAAAGCCAATGGCGCTCAACACGGCGCGCTGAAGGTCGACCGCGACCATCCCTCGCAGTTCATCTTCGAGGATGGCACGCACTATTGGCCGTCGGGCTACGAGTGCGACTGGCTGTGGGCGCTCGATGCCGGCGATCCGAAGCTGCCGACCGTCAACGCCTTTCTCGACAAGATTGCCGCCTATGGCTTCAATTTCGTCATCCTCAACACCTTCGCCTTCGACACAAAATGGCGCAACGGCAAGACCGGCCCGGACGACTTCGGCCCACCGCCGATCTTCCCGTGGGAAGGCACTAACGACGCTCCTGACCACGGCCGTTTTAACCTGGCCTTCTGGCAGCACTATGACCGGGTGATGGACGCGCTGCACCGGCGCGGCATCGTCGCGCACATGCTGGTTCGCGTGTACAACAAGTACGTTACCTGGCCGAAGAACGGCTCGCCCGAAGATGACCTGTGGTATCGCTGGGTGATCGCGCGCTACGCTGCCTATCCCAATGTGACCTGGGACCTGGCCAAGGAAGCGCAGTACGAAAAGGACGTCGACTATAAGGTCGACCGGCTGAAATTCATCCGCGCCAACGATCCGTATCGCCGGCTGCTCACGGTCCACGACGATAAGGACGTCTATGACCGCGGCACTTACGACACCCTGGTCGACTATCGCTCGGACCAGCAGCATATGGACTGGCGGCAGGTCATGCTGCGCCATCTCGGACAGCGGCCTTGGCCGGTTATCAATACCGAATACGGCTATGAGTGCGGCCCGAAAGGCGTCGACGACAAGACCTACGGCAAGGCGCAGCTTCCCGAGGAAGTGTGCCGCCGCGCCTGGGAAGTCTACATGGCTGGCGGCTCGGGCTGCTATTACTACACCTATACCGCGTGGGACATTGTAAGGACCGCGGACACGCCGCCGGGTTATGCAATGTTCGGCCATCTGCGCGACTTCTTTGCCCGCACAGCCTTCTGGCGGCTCAAGCCCATCGACGGCCTCGTGACCGAAGGCTGGTGCCTGGCCGATCCGGGCCGCGAATATGTGGTATTCCTCAACGCCGCCAAGCCGTTTACGCTCAAACTGGACGGAGCCAAACGCCTGCGCGCGCAATGGTTCCACCCCTATACCGGCGAGCGCCTGCCTGCGAAGATTTCCGGCACCGCGCGCCTGACACCCCCGGCGAAATGGGGCGACGGTCCGGTCGCACTACATGTGAAATAAGCGGACGGCCAGTTCGGTCTTCCGCTATTTCAGTTCCCCTGATCTGCGCGTAATTCCTGTGTTAGGCAATTGAAGCGCGGCTAGGGTCACTTGCTGGAAATGCAGGTATTTCGCTTAGCCGAAGCAGGAGCTGCTCGCTGCTATTCGCCTTAGCGAAGGACAATTCTAAGTCGGTTATCCCTATGAACGTAAGAAATTCGACTTGGCCGGAAGGCAGCGCGAAACCCGTGGGAAGCTTATCGGTCTGAATGACCAGAGCTGCTTGCATTGCCGAGCCTGAACCATCGATCGCAGAGCCCAAAGGGATGCGGTCACCGACCTGCAAAGGCGCACGTCCGGGAAAATGGCCAACAGACAGAAGCATATCGAACGCCAGCATGTTTTGCAGGAAGATAATCGGCCAGTTGGCTTGTTCGGGAGCCGCAAACAGGAACTCCACGCCACTACCAGACGGACCGGACGGGTCATAGTCGCCGGGTTCGACTTCCCACGGATTGGAGTAGGCGGACGTTGCGTAGAGCCAGTAAGGATGTGACGCAGTCGGCGCGAATTCCAGCACGCCGTAGCTCAGCCAGCGTGGATCGACGTCGTTCCGGTTAAAGCGATTAGAAAATAGCTCCGCCGTGAGTGGAAATATACCGCGCGACAGCGGGCCGAACAACGCCGGATAAATATCTTCCTCGCGTATCCGCCAGACGTCTTCGAGATCCAAGGCCATATCAAACTCCCGCTTGCGGCATCTAACAAAAAAGCCGGTGCTGTTTCCAGCACCGGCTTAATGTTTCGGGGTCGAGGGGTCTGTGACCCCTCGCCTTTATCCTATTCCTTGACCTTGTCGCGCAGGGCGGCGCCCAGGATGTCACCGAGCGAAGCGCCCGAGTCCTGCGAACCGTACTGTTCGATAGCTTCCTTCTCGGCCGACATTTCCAGGGCCTTGATCGACACGGAGACCTTGCGGGCCGCCTTGTCGACATTGGTGACCTGGGCGTCGATACGGTCGCCGACGGCGAAGCGCTCAACGCGCTGCTCGTTGCGGTCGCGCGACAGGTCCGACTTGCGGATGAAGCTCGACATCGGCGCATCGTCTTCACCGAACTTGACTTCGATGCCGCCCGAAGTGACTTCGGTGACGGTCACGGTGACGGTCTGGCCCTTCTTGAAGGTGTCGCCGGTCATCGGATCGCTGCCGAGCTGCTTGATGCCCAGCGAGATGCGTTCCTTGTCGACGTCAACGTCGAGGACCTTGGTCTTGACGGTGTCGCCCTTCTTGTACTTGGTGATGGCTTCTTCGCCCGGCAGGTTCCAGTCGAGGTCCGACAGGTGGACCATGCCGTCGATGTCGTTTTCGAAGCCGACGAACAGGCCGAATTCGGTAGCGTTCTTGACTTCGCCTTCGATGGTCGAACCGATCGGGTGCTGAGCCAGGAAGTCGTCCCACGGGTTGTTCTGGGCTTGCTTCAGGCCCAGCGAGACGCGGCGCTTGGAGGCGTCGACTTCCAGGACAACGACTTCAACTTCCTGCGAAGTCGAGACGATCTTGCCCGGATGGACGTTCTTCTTGGTCCAGGACATTTCCGAGACGTGCACCAGGCCTTCGACGCCCGATTCCAGCTCCACGAAGGCGCCGTAGTCGGTGATGTTGGTGATGCGACCGGAGAACTTGCCGCCGACCGGATACTTCTGGTCGACGTTTTCCCACGGGTCGGACTGCAACTGCTTCATGCCGAGGCTGATGCGCTGGGTGTCCGGGTTGATCTTGATGATCTGGACGCGGACCTGATCGCCGACATTGAGGACCTGCGACGGATGCGAGACGCGCTTCCACGACATGTCGGTGACGTGCAGCAGGCCGTCGATGCCGCCCAGGTCGACGAACGCACCGTAGTCGGTGATGTTCTTGACGACGCCGTCGCGGATCTCGCCTTCGGCCAGCTGGCCGACCAGCTCGGTGCGTTGTTCAGCACGAGCTTCTTCGAGGATGGCGCGACGCGACACGACGATGTTGCCGCGCGGACGGTCCATCTTGAGGATGGCGAAGGGCTGTTCCTTGCCCATGAGCGGAGCGATGTCGCGGACCGGACGGATATCGACCTGCGAACCGGGCAGGAAGCCCGAAGCGCCGTCCATATCGACCGTGAAGCCGCCCTTGACGCGGCCGACGATGGTGCCCATGACCGGCTCGCCGCGGTTGAAGATAGCTTCGAGGCGGGTCCAGGCTTCCTCGCGGCGGGCCTTTTCACGGCTGATGACCGCTTCGCCCATGGCATTCTCGACGCGCTCGAGATAGACTTCGACGGTGCCGCCGGCCTTCAGGCCAGCCGCGTCGGAGCCGAATTCCTTCAGCGGAATGCGGCCTTCGGTCTTCAGACCGACGTCGACCAGCACATAGTCCTTTTCGACGCTGACGATCAGGCCGTGGACGACCTGGCCTTCGAGCATGTCGCGGCCCTGCAGGCTTTCGTCGAGGAGCGCGGCGAAATCGTCGCGCGAGGGATTGTAATCGCTCATATAGTCTCTTTGTTGTGTGGGCGCGTGTCCCGGTCCTTGGTGTCCCCAAAGCCAAACGGAGGCAAATTGCCTCTGGGGAAGGTGCGCGGGGGTGCGGCTTTGGTATGTGGGTGAGAGTCCTGCGGGACTCGTAGGTTTGAGCTGCGGCAGGTTACCTGCCCGGAGACGTCTCTTGTGGTATGCCTCGCCGACCGCAGGGGGATTTAGCGCTTTAGACGCCAGAACGGTCTTTCACAAGGGATCGCGCAGCCGCGATGGCCGCTTCTATATCCAAGTCTGACGTATCAAGCAAGAGCGCATCTTTCGCCATCTCCAGCGGCGCGGCGGAACGACTGGAGTCGCGTTCGTCGCGGATGCGGATATCTTCGAGCACCGCTTCGAATGGCAGGGACGGGTCAAGTTTGCTGAGTTGCAGCCAGCGGCGGCGGGCGCGGACCTCAGGGGCGGCAGTGATGAACAGCTTGACCGCGGCATTGGGGGCGATGACCGTGCCGATATCGCGGCCGTCGAGCACGGCGCCCGAAGCCTGATTGGCGAAGTCGATCTGGTACTGTTTCAGGGCCTGGCGGACTTCGGGGACTGCGGCCACTTGGCTGGCGCGCTCGCCGGCTTCACGGCCGCGCAAGGCGTCGTTGCTTAGCAGGTCGGCATCGATGTGCGGCGCCAACGCGGCTAAGGCTTGGGCTTCGGCGTGGGACACCTGCTGATGATGCGCCAGATGACCGATGGCACGATAAAGCAGCCCGGTATCGAGGAACGGCAGGCCATAATCAGCGGCGATCACCGAGGCCAGAGTCCCCTTGCCCGAAGCGGCGGGTCCGTCAAAAGCGATAAGCAGAGGGCGAGTCATTTGCTAGCCTTTGCGTCGCGGCGGGCGCGGTTTTCGGCGATCCGCGTAGTGATCAGGCGCTTGATAATATCCAGCGGCAAGGGTGCGTTGTGCGGGAACTTGAAATTACCCTTGGGGCCCATGAACGGCTTGATCTCGGCGAACACATTTTCGGCCCGCAGCGGCGGATAGATGCCGGTGTGCTGTTTGAAGGCCTCGAAATAGATCAGGATCGCGCCTTCGAAGCGAAAAGCCGGCATCCGGTAGCTGATGATCGGCTCGGCGCCGGGCGCCAGTTCCAGAACCAGCCTGTCGATCGCCTGCAGACGCTCACCGGGTTCACCGGGCACCTGCGCGATATGCGAAGCGTGGTCCGGAGCGCTGGTCATGGTTATTCGAAGCTCATCTCGACGCCGACGCTTGCCAAATCCTGCCAATAGCCGGGATAGGTCTTGGCGGTGCAGCCCGGATCAAGGATGCGTACGCCGTCCATCAGCAGCGCCGCCATGCCGAATGCCATGGCGATGCGGTGGTCGGAATAGGTCTCGATGTCGGCGCTGACCGTCTTGCCGATCAGGCTGCGGTCCGGCGTGACCAGCAAGTCGTCGCCGATTTCCTCGGCCAGGCCGGGCTGGATGCGGTTGAGCTCGGTGGCGACAGCGTTGATCCGGTCGCATTCCTTGACGCGCAGATTGGCGATGCCGACAAAGCGTACCGGATGGTTATTGAACGCCGCCAGCACGGCGATGGTCGGGATGGCGTCCTGCATCTGGCTGCCGTCGATCACTTCAGGCAGATTGGGGAACTGGCTGATGAAGTCGTACGCCTTGGCGTCGGGCTGCATCATGTCCTTGGGCGCGATGCCAATGTCGATATCGGACCCCAGCAGGGCGTTTATGCCCCAGATATAGGTGGCGGCGCTGGCGTCGGGTTCGACCCAGTACGGGCGCGCAACGTAGCCTGTGTTGGCGATTTCCCAGCTCAGCGGACCTTTCTGGACGATATCGGCGCCGAACGCGCGCATGCACTCGATGGTGATGTCGATATAACCCCGCGCGCCGATGTCGTCGCCCTTGACGCCGAGCCTCAGCGGCGCATCGCCTTTTGCCCCGGCCATCATCAGGGCTGAGACGTACTGGCTGGACAGGCTGGCATCGACGTCGATGGTCCGGTTGCTGAAGCCGCCGTGGCTGGTCACCGTCACCGGCGGACAGCCGGTCGGGGCGGAGGCTTCAACACCGGCTGCGTTGAGCGCTTCGACCAACGGCGCGATCGGCCGCTTCTGCATATGGGCGTCGCCGGTCAGGACGGTGGTGCCGTCGATATTAGCCGCTGCTGCGGTAAGAAACCGCACAGCCGTGCCGGCGTTGCCAAGAAACAGAGGCTCCTGCGACGGGGTCAGGGTGCCTGAGCTGTCGACCACGAAATCAGTGTCGCCGGCGTCTTCCACCGTCACACCCAGTTGCCCCAGCGCGCGTGCCATATATTTGGTGTCGTCGCTCTTGAGCGCGCCGCTGATATGGCTTTGGCCCTGTGCCAGAGCAGCGATCAGCAGCACCCGGTTGGTGATGGATTTTGAGCCAGGCAGGGCGATCCTGCCGGTGATCTTGCCGTGCGGCGGCACAAGTCTTACCGCGTTGGCCGGATTGGGGTTTTGCTTGGGGGTCATGAACGCGCAGGTTTTGGGCCCGGTTTCCCGCCGCGGAAAAAGCGCAGCAAAAAAAAGTGAGGCCAGGTCGGATTTAAGCTTTTGACAGGAGGCTTATCTAGTGGCAAGGGGGCCAAACGCAACCCTATTTTTTTGGCCAAAGGATTTATCGTGGCTGACCCCGCCTTAGGTACCAAGCAAGTTTGCCCCAACTGTACGGCAAAGTTCTACGATCTCAACAACCATCCGGCTACCTGCCCGCGCTGCGGCACGCAGTTCGACCAGGAAGAAGTCGTCCGTACCCGCCGTTCGCGTGTCCGCACTACGGCGCCTGACTACGAGGATACCGACGAGGAAGCCGAAGATCAGGTCAAGGGCAAGACTTCGGGCGACGACGAGGACGAGGAAGAGGCCGAAGTGGTCACCCCCGAAATCGACGAAGTGGTGGTCGACGACGCCATCCTGGCCGAGGAAGACGAAGACCTCGATCCGGCCGATCCGGCCCGTGTCGGTGGCGGCGGCGACAATGTCGACATGGATATCGAAGACGCCGACCTGGGCGACGACGATGCCGACGACGTGCCGTTCCTGGAAGACGATGAGGACGCTGACTTCGACGAGGAAATCGACGGCCTGCCCGGCGAAGACGACGAAGACCAGATCTAACGAAATAGAAAACCGCCGGGCAAACCGGCGGTTTTTTGTTACGCGCCAATGCCTTGCGTGAAAACGGCAAAAAATTTGGAAAAGGGGCTTGCGCGTCGGCGGCCCTTGAAATAGAAGTCGCCGCCTCGGTGGAGACCCCCCGAAACAATATATGACTATATCTGAATGGATATGGGGCTTTAGCTCAGTTGGTAGAGCGCTTCAATGGCATTGAAGAGGTCAGCGGTTCGACTCCGCTAAGCTCCACCATTAAAATGGCCGCCCGTTTCCGGGCGGCTTTTTTAATGTCAGAAATTGCAGCGGCTCTCTTAGGCCAGGGTCGCCAGAAGCGCGTCCAGTTGGTCGAACTGCTCGGGGTAGCCGCTGACGCTGCCCGAGGCGATGGCCTCATCAAGCGCTTCCTTCGAGGGATAAAGGTCGCGCAACACGACCAGGGTCTGGCCGTCGCGTTCCTCGAAAGTCACCGTGGTGACGGCGCCTTGTTCGCCGCCTTCCTCGTTCGTCCAGACGATGCGGGAATGCGGCGTGACTTCGATATAGTTGCCGAAGAATGCCATGGGCTCGCCCGAAGCCGGGTGCTTGATCACCAGGCGGTATGAGCCGCCGGTGCGAATGTCCATGTCGCAGGACACCACGGTCAATCCGAAGGACTCCGGCGTCCACCACTTCTGGAACAGCTCGGGCGTGGTCCAGGCCTTGAACACCAGGCGTGCCGGGCCGTTGATGGTCCGCGTCACGACAAGCTCACGGTCGGAGGCGCGTTCCGTCGTTGTGCGGCTATCTGTTTTTTCGGTCATTGCTTTTCCTCAAGCTTCAATTTTTCAACAATATCATCCAGCGCATCGAACCGTTCGGCCCAAAGCTGCCGGTACGTCTCGATCCACTGGGCCTCTTCCTCCAGCCGCCGCCGGCCGAGCCTGCAGGTCCGCACCCGCCCGACCTTCTCCGTCGTCACCAGACCGGCCAGCTCCAGGATGCTGACGTGCTTCTTCATGCCGGTCAGGGTCATGTGGAATCGGTCGGCCAGGTCCGTGATCGACGCATCCGAGCGGCCGAGCTGCTCCAGCACGCCGCGCCGGGTGGGATCCGACAGCGCGGCGAATGAAGCATCGAGATGGGCTATATACTGAACCATTTGGTTCAGTATATAGCCCATCAATCGGCGCCACGCAAGAGGGGCTCGAAAGTCCTTTATGGCCTAGGTTTCGATGGCGATATCTTCGGGTGGCAGGCCGTCGCGCGCGCGGTCATGCATCACCTCGAAGGCGGCCTCGAGGCTGCGGGTGAAGCGGGTGGTGTCGAACAGCAACGACTCCGGCAGGTTGGCTGTGAGCTTCGTCCTTATCTCTTCGAGGCGCGCTGGATTGGTCGCCAGCTCCACCGCCAGATTCTCATAAGCCTCGACCGTGTCCGTGATCATTTCAGGCAGGCCGACCGCCGTCAGCAGGCTGGCGCCCATTCGCCCGGCATAGGCCTGGCCGATCCGCGTCAGCACCGGCACGCCGGCGCGCAGAGCCGGGCTGGCCGTCGCCCCGGCATTGTAAGGATGCGTGTCGAGAAACAGGCCGGCCAGCGCCTGTCGCGCCACATGGTCGGCCAACGGCACCCGCCCGGCGAAGATCAGCCGGTCTGATGCCACGCCATGCGCCTTGGCCACGGCAGCAAGGTTTCTTCGGGCCGGTTCGGTTTCGGCAAACAGCCACAAAACGCTGTCCGGTACGCGCTTCAGGATACGCATCCAGGCGGCAAACACGTCGGGTGTCACCTTGAACGTCTGATGGAACGCGCTGAACACGAAGCCCTTTTCCGGCAATCCGGCCTTGGCGCGCGTCATGTCAGCGGAAGCGGCGATCTTGTCGTCATTGGCTTGGAACGATGGCAGCCGGACGATCCGCTCGGCGTAGGACGCGTCTTGGCCGGGCGGAATGATGACCGCGTCGGCGATCAGGTAGTCGTAATAGTCCGCCCCCATGCTGCCGAGATAGCCAAGATAATTGACCTGCACCGGGGCGGCGCGTTCGGCGAAGATGTTCGTCCGGGCGTCCTGGGTGAAGCCGTTCAGATCGATGGCGATGTCTAGCCCTAAATCGCGCGCCTTGCGCGTCACGTCGAGGTCGGACAGGCCGCCGGCTTCGACGAAGTGCTCGGCGCCTTTCGCGATACGTTTGCGCCAGGCTTCGGGCGTTGCGTTATCGAGCGCGAAGGCAAAGACGTCAAAACGCGAACGGTCGTGGTGTTCCAGGACGCCGGCCATCAGGTGCGCCATCGGATGGTCGCGGAAGTCGGTGGAGAAATAGCCGATCCGGATGCGGCTGCCACGCCGACGCCGCGGCTTGTCGGCCAGCAGGTGCCGCGCCGGATGCCGCTCGGCGGCAAAGGTCCGGGCGGCCTTGAGCTGCACCTCCGGCTGGTCGCTGAGCGCCAGGACGTGCATGGGGGCGGCCACCTGCTCGCCCTTGAGGATGCGGGCTTCCAGGTCGTCGCGGCGCGTCTCGAAATCGTCCCACCGCGCGATGTGCATGGCCATATGGAGGGCATGGCTGCGCAGCCAGGGGAAATCCGGCCGCGACACCAGGGCCTTGTCGAACTGAGCCACGGAGTCTTCAAGGCGGCGCAGGGCGTGCAGCACGTTCCCCTTGTTGTTCAGCGCTTCGGGGTGGCCCGGGATCAGGGCCAGCGCCCGGTCGTAGCTTGCCACCGCCTCTTCGGCGCGCCCCAGGTCCTTCAGGGCATTGCCCCGGCTGAACCAGGCATTGGGATTGTCGGCCCGCAGCTTCAGCGAGGCATCATAGCTGGCCACTGCCTCGTCGAACCGGCGCAGGTCGGACAGGGCGTGGCCACGGTTCTGCAGCACGTTCGGCTGCTCCGCCCATATCTCCAGCGCGGCGTCGAAACAGGCAAGACCGGCTTCTGGCCGGCCGAGCTGGCATTCGGCGGCCCCCAGCATGGCCGGGATTTCCGGCGCGTTCGGGGCTTCGCCGCGCAGGGTGATATACAGTGCGTGGGCTTCCGCGGTATTTCCGGCCCGATGGATGCTCAGGGCCTGGTTGAACTTCGCCTGCTGTTCAATGGAAAGGCGTTGCGGGGGCATTCAGTGTCTCCGTTGGCGCGAGTGACGTATTTTTTCAACGCCTGTGTATAATTCTCGCGGCCGTTCATACATTCCTTATCGAATCTTGATATCCTGTCATCCAAGAAAAAGAACCGGATGCGCTCCGATGGGAACGCACCGTCGTATGGTGAGTGTGGAAATGAAGAAGATCCAAGCTTCGAACTGGATTTCGGCGGCGCGTTCCGTGTCGCCTCAGGTGGTCGCGATGGCGCCCGCCCGTCCGATGATGGTCCGTCCGCGGACGGCCACGATGGTAGGCAAGGAAGTCTACCGCGAGGCGGCTTCGAGCTAATCCCTATTTGGAATTTATGCCGGATGGCCTAAACGTGCCTTTTCAGGAGGTGCGTGCATGGCCGTTCCAATCACTGACAATGCCGACGCCAAGCGTTTCGAGCTTGAAGAAGACGGCCATCTGGCCTTTGCTGATTATAGCCTTAGCGGTAACACGCTCCACATCCACTACGTCGAAGCCGCGCCGACCCTGCGCGGCAAAGGCACCGCCGGCCGCCTAATGGAAGCGGTGGCCGAACTGGCCAGACAGAACAACTGGCGCGTCGTGCCGATCTGCGGTTATGCGGCGGCCTGGCTGCGCCGCCACGGCGAATATCACCAGCTTCTCGCCTGACCAGAGCCGGGGGGCGCATGATCACCACTCTGGCCATATCCGGCTACCGGTCGCTGCGCAGCGTGACGGTGGCGCTGGAGCCGCTCAATATCATCACCGGCCCTAATGGTTCGGGCAAGTCGAGCCTGTACCGCGCCTTGCGCCTGCTGGCCGATATCGCCCACGGTCGCGTCATCGGCGCCATCGCGGCGGAAGGCGGGCTCGATTCCACCTTATGGGCCGGGCCGGAGAAGTTCTCGCGCGCCATGAAGGCCGGTGAACAGCCGGTACAGGGCCTGGTCCGCCGGGATGTGGTCAGCCTCAAGCTGGGTTTCGCCACGGACGACTATGGTTATGCCATCGACCTGGGCCTGCCGCCGCCGGATTCGCGTCCACCGCCACTTGGCTCCAAGTTCACCAAAGATCCGCAAATCAAGGTGGAAAGCCTATGGGTCGGACAGGTCTTGCGCCCCCGTAACGAGATCGCCGGCAGACACGGGCCATCCGTGCGCATCCGTGATGAAAGCGGCGCGTGGAAACAGGCGCTGACCAACCTGTCGGCCTTCGACAGCATGATGACGCATGCCAGCGATCCGCATGACGCCGTCGAATTGCTGCGCCTGCGCGATACCATGCGAGACTGGCGCTTCTATGACTACTTCGCTACGGATCGAAATGCCGCTGCACGGCGGCCACAGATTGGCACCTACACACCGGTCCTGGCCAGCGATGGCAGTGATATGGCTGCCGCGATGCGGACGATCGTCGAGATTGGGCAAGTCGAAGATTTTGATGCGGCTGTTGCCGACGCCTTTCCGAATTCAGCGGTAGAGATCGAGAGTGGTGACGGCTATTTCCAATTGGAGATGCGGCAACATGGCCTGTTGCGTCCCCTGAAGGCCGCCGAACTGTCCGACGGCACCTTGCGCTACCTGCTGCTGATAACGGCGCTGCTGTCGCCGCGGCCGCCGGCGTTCATGGTGTTGAACGAACCCGAAATGAGCCTGCATCCGGACCTTTTGCCGGCGCTTGGCCGACTGATCGCCAAGGCGTCGGAAAGCAGTCAGATCGTGGTGGTGTCGCACTCGCACGAACTGGTTTCAGCCATCGAAGCCGCCAAACCGGCCAAGCGCATTACGCTGGAAAAGCAGCTTGGCGAAACGCATATTGTCGACAATGATCCGCCGCCGTGGGAGTGGCCTTCGCGATGACTGAAACTGTGACCTTGTGGCGGCCTGTAGGCCCTAAAGAACTGGCGCTGATCGAGGCGGCGGGCATGAAGGCGTTTCCGCCGCGCCTGCCGGAACAGCCGATCTTCTATCCGGTGACGACGGAGGCTTATGCGGTCAAGATCGCGCGCGACTGGAATGTGCCGGAAAGCGGCTCGGGCTTTGTGACGCGTTTCGAAGTCGAGAAAGCGTTTCTGGACGCCTACGACATCCAGGACGCTGGCGGCCGTTCGCATCAGGAATACTGGATTCCCGCCGAGGATCTAAACGCTTTCAATGACGCGATCGTCGGTCAGATCGAAGTTACTTCCCGGTTTCCGTAAGACCCCACTCCGTCGGCTTGGGGTTGCGCTCGGCGGTGCCGATCTGGTGCCAGTACGGATAGACCGGGTGCCTCCGGCTGACCGCATCGAGCTTGGCCACCTGTTCCGTCGTCAGGTTCCAGCCTATCGCCCCGAGGTTCTGCTTGAGCTGCTCTTCGTTGCGGGCGCCGATGATGACATTGCTGACGGTCGGGCGCTGCAGCAGCCAGTTGAGCGCCACCTGCGCCACGGTCTTGCCCGTCTCTTCCGCCACTTCCTTGAGCACATCGACGACATCGTACAGGTGCGCGTCATCGACCGGCGGGCCGCCGCCTTCGCCGCCCTCGGCAATGCGGCCGGACTTGGGAGGATTGTTGCGGTCGATCTTGCCGGTCAGCCGCCCCCATCCAAGCGGCGACCACACCATAGTGCCGACGTTCTGGTCGAGCGCCAGCGGCATCAGTTCCCACTCGTAGTCGCGGCTGATCAGCGAATAGCAGCCCTGATAGGCGGTGAACCGCGCCCAGCCGTGCTTGTCCGAGGTCGCCAATGCCTTCATCAGGTGCCAGCCGGAATAGTTGGACACGCCGATCGAGCCGACCTTGCCGTCGCGCACCAGCATGTCGAGGCCATACAGAATCTCGTCCATGTGGGTCAAGGCGTCGAAGCCGTGCAGGAAATAGAGGTCGATATGGTCGGTCCCGAGCCGCTTCAGCGACGCCTCGCAGGCGCGCGAAATGTGATAGCGTGACGAACCCCGGTCATTGCGGCCGTCGCCCATCGAAAAGCCGCCCTTGGTCGAGATGATCGCCTGGTTCATCCGGCCTTTCAGTGCCGCGCCAAGGATCTCCTCAGACGTGCCCTGGCTATAGACATCGGCCGTATCGAAGAAGGTGACGCCGTGGTCGAGGCACATGTCGACCATGCGCGTGGCTTCGGCTATGTCGGTGGCGCCCCACTTCTCGAAGAAGTCGCCCTTGCCGCCGAAGGTGGCGGCGCCGAAACTCAATACCGGCACCTTGAGGCCCGACCGGCCGAGCAGACGATGTTCCATGGGAGGCTCCTTTTCACGACGTTCCGGCGGGCGTTATCTGCCCGATTGCCAGACCGTTTGCAACGCTTCAGGAGGCGCGAGGCGGTACATATTCCGACGGCACGTGGTGGCCGCGTCGCGTCAGTTTCTCCGTCATGATGGTGTTGCGCATGACCAGTGCCGAAATGGCGAATGCGGCGGTCCCGCCGGCCAGCAGCGGCATCAGCCCGTTGAACTGCTGGGTGATCTCCAGCGCGAACACGACCGAGGCGAACAGGGCCCGCGATGCCCCGGCGAAACCAGCGGCCATACCGACCAGCGCCGCCAGCCGCAGGTCGATACCCGCGCCCGGCCAGAGGGCCGTCAGCGCCTGACCGACAATGACGCCCAAGCCGCCGCTGATGGTGAAGATCGGCGCCAGAGTCCCGCCCGACGTGCCGCTGCCGAGCGCGATCGACCACGACAGGAACTTGAGCAGGCAGAACACCATGAGCGCTGTGCCGACGAAATGGCCGCCGAGAATCTCGCGGATGTTGCCGTAGCCGACGCCAAGCGTGCGCGGCTCGATCAGGCCGATGACGCCGACCGTCAATCCGCCGATCAGCGGCCACCACATCCAGTGCAGCGGCAGGCGCTCAAAGGCGTCTTCGATCAGGTAGATCGACTTGGCGATGCCGACGGCCAGGAGCCCCATGACCGCTCCTTCCAGGCCATAGGCGATCAGCGCGTCCTGGCTGGCCATCGCAATCGGCGCCATGGCGAATGGCGCTTCATGGCCGAACAACAGGGGCCGCAGGAAAACGGCGGTCAGGGCGGCTGCGGCGATCGGGATAAACGACCGCGGCCGGAACTCGAACACCAGAAGCTCGATGGCCAGCAGGACGGCGGCCAACGGCGTGTTGAAGATGGCGGTCATGCCGGCTGCCGCACCGGCGGCCAAAAGCGTCTTGCGCTCGTGCGCCGTGACGTGGACGACCTGACCAATCAGTGAGCCGAGCGCCCCGCCGGTGGCGATGATCGGGCCTTCCGCGCCGAACGGCCCGCCGGTGCCGATGGCGATGGCTGCTGACAGGGGTTTGAGGAAGGTCATGCGCGCCGGGATGCGGCTTTCATTGGTCAGGATCTGCTCCATGGCCTCGGGGATGCCGTGGCCGCGGATTGCCTTGGCGCCGTAGCGGGCCATCAGGCCGACGATGAGCGAACCTGCGACCGGCACCGCTATGACCCACACGCCTAGCGCGTTCCCGGCGGGCGATACATCGGCCACCGACAGCCGGCCGTAAAAGGCCAGGTTGGTGATCAGCGCGATCAGAAGGGTCAGGCAGCGCGCCAGCGGCGTCACCAGAAGGCCTAGCCCGATCGCCAGGCTGATAATGAACAGACTCCGGCGATCCAGCACCTTCGGGTGGCGCAGTACATGTTCGCGGTCGAGCGTGGGGCCGAGGCCGGGCGCCACCGGCAAACCGCCGGTGGTCGATGCCTCTTCGACATCATGGGTCATTTTACTGGTCCTGAAGGGCAGGTGTTTCGTCGAGGAACAGCGCCGGCGGCGGGCCGGTCAGGCCGGCGGCTTCGATCAATGCCGTCAGCCCTTCGGCCAGTTGCGCCGTCGCCGGTTCCGGCAGATTGGCGATGGCGCCCAACAGCCGCTCCTGCGCCGTTTCGAAGCCTGAGCCCAACGCCGCTTCGCCATCCGGGCTGAGGCTCAGTTCGAGGCGTCGGCCGTCTTTTTCCGACTTGCGCCGGACAATCAGGCCGCGCCCTTCCAGCCGTCCGGCGACTTCGGACATGGTGCTCTGGTGGGTGCAGGTCAGGGCCGCGAGATCGTTGACCGACAGGCCGGGATTGGCCTGGATCTGCTTGAGGATAAAGGCTTGGGCGCCCGTGAGGCCTGACCGCTCCGCCTGCGCGGACGACTGGCGCAGGGCCTGGACGATGCGTCGCAGGCTGTCGAGGATCCGTTGGGCGTGGGCGGAAGGTGGTGTCATAAAATTATATGGGTTCCCATATTGCAAGTGCGAGATAGTCTCGCCACACAGGCTTGTCCAGCCTTATTTGCTGTCCCTGGATCACATGCTATGAACGCCGGTAACGCAGCGGAAGGCCACGTGATGCACACCCTGGCGAAAAGTTGGTCTGACCTGGCGACGCGCCTGGGCGTGACCCCTGAACCCCTCTGGTCGGAGCTGGTCGCCGCCTATTCGGAGCCGCAGCGGCACTATCATACGCTGACCCACATCACGAATATTGTCGCTCAGTTCGAGGCGATGCGCGACCGCTTTACCAAGCCGGAGTCCGTGGCCCTGGCGTTGTTCTTCCACGACGTCGTTTACGATCCGGCCCGCCCGGACAATGAGGAAAAAAGCGCCGACTGGCTATGCGACCGGCTGGAAGACGACCTTGCCGGACCGGTGCTCAAGCATGCCTTCGACTGCATCCTGGCCAGCAAGGGCCACAGAGCGTCAGGCGATGCCGATACCGACCTGTTCCTCGATCTTGACATGTCGATCCTGGGCGCGCCGTGGGAGGACTACCTGAACTATGCCAAGGGCGTGGCGCGGGAATATCTGCCGGTCTACGGCCTGGAGGCGTTTGCGGCCGGTCGTCCGGCGCTGTTCCTGGAACCGACCCTGGCAGCCGACCGCATCTTCCTTACCGAGCCGTTTGCGTTGCTGGAAGCCCAGGCCCGCAGCAATCTCGCCGCCGAGTTGGACCTGTGGCGTTCGGGCCGCTTTTCTGCCCTCTTGCCGCCCGTTGATTGACCTTTTAACCTTTTAGGCTTAGGGCGGGCACGGACAATTTTCCTTAGCGCATGAAGGGCTTCCCCTTGACCGTACTGTACCACGAAGGCGACCTGCCGGCCGGCATCGATTTTGGCGCCTCGGTAGCGCTCGATTCCGAGACCATGGGCCTGCGTTTCCGCCGCGACGGCCTGTGCGTCGTCCAGCTGTCCGCCGGCGACGGCACCGCCCATGTCGTGCGTTTCGACCGCAAAACCTACAACTGCCCGAACCTGAAGGCGCTGCTCACCAATCCGAAGGTGTTGAAGCTGTTCCACTATGGCCGCTTCGATATTGGCATGTTCCTGCTGCACCTGGGCGTGGTCACCACGCCGGTCTATTGCACCAAGATCGCCTCGAAGCTTTGCCGCACCTATACCGACCGCCATGGCCTGAAGGACTTGGTGCGTGAGCTTTTGCAGGTCGATCTCAGCAAGGTCCAGCAAAGCTCGGACTGGGGCGCGGCCACGCTGTCGGCCGAGCAATTGAACTATGCGGCGTCCGACGTCCTGCACCTGCACGCCCTGAAAGAACGGCTTGACGGCATGCTGGCGCGCGAGGGCCGCACCGAACTGGCGCAAGGCTGTTTCGATTTTCTGCCGCACCGCGTCAAACTGGATTTGGCAGGATGGGAAGATTGCGATATTTTCGCCCACAGCTGGGCGTAAGATACTGATCCCGCGCGAACCTTGAGAGACAGAATGCCTCCGTTCATTACCGACATTGCGGCGCGCTTCGATCCGAAGCTGGATGCCGAGGCGGAAGCCGCCGAGCGCCACGCTCACCTGGTTCAGCAGGTGGCGGCTGTTCGTCGCCGCTCGCGTCTGATCCGGTCGTTGCGCACGCTGCTGCCGGCGCTGATGATAGGCATGGTGGTGTTCAATTTCGGCTGGATCACCGTCACCAGCATCATCGGCTCGTTGAACGTCTATGGCGCCAGCGCCACCGAGATCCGCATGACCAATCCGCGCTTCTCAGGCCTGGGCAGCGACGGCAATCCCTACACCATCTCCGGCCTGGAAGCCGTACGCAAGACGCGTGACGCCCAGGTGGTCACGCTAAAGTCGCCGACGCTGGATTTCCGCGACAGCCAGCAGCGGATCACGCACATGTCCGCCGCCAACGGCGTCTACGACATCGACCGCAAGACCTTCCGCCTGGTCGGCAATGTCGTCATGTCGTCGGGCGCCTCCGACATGACCTTCCGCACCGAGGAAGCCATTATTAACATGAACGATTCCACTATGTCCGGTGACAAACACATTGAAGGAACCGGTTCCATGGGTCATATAGTGGGCGAGTCCTTTGTTATCAGTAAGAACGGCGGCGATATCGTCTTCCGTGGCCGCGGCGACACCCAGGTGCGCGGTACTTTCTACCAGAAGAAAAAGTAACGCAGACGGGGCGATCAAGATGAGAGATGCGAACACGATGACCTATCGGATTTTGGCAGGTGTGGCGGCAGTGGCCCTGATCGCGGCTGGTGGCGCGGCGATGGCCCAGGTACTGGCGTCCGATGGCGGCCCGGTCCAGGTTGGCGCCGACAGCTGGCATGCCGACAACAACGCCCACATCCAGTACTTCGATGGCCGCGTCGAGATCCAGCAGGAGAAGGCCCGCCTGCGCGCCGATCACGCCAAGATCAACTATACGGCCAGCAACGAGATCGTCAGCATCGAAGCGACCGGCAACGTCTACTACGTCACCAAGGACAGCAAGGGCCAGGACAGCATCATGAAGGGCGAAAACGCCGTTTATACGCAGTCCAGCGACACCATGGTCGTCACCGGCGGCCCGGTGATCCTGCAACAGGGCCAGAACGTCATGACCGGCACCCGTCTGGTGTCGCAGGTTAAGGCCGGCATCACCACGCTCGATTCCGCGCCGACCGACGCCGGTAAGGGTCGCGTGCGCGGCGTCTTCTATCCGGAAAAGAACGGCGCTTCGAACCCGCAGGCGGTCACCGTGCCGCCGTCCGTCAAGCCGGCGGGGCAATAAGTATCGTGGACGCAACCGAACCGAGCCTGTCCGCGGCGCGGACTTCCGCCACCGACGGCATCGTCGTCGAAGGCATTGGCAAGACCTACAAGGATCGCGCCGTCGTCAAGAGCGTGAACCTGCACCTGCATCGCGGCGAAGTGCTGGGCCTGCTGGGGCCGAACGGCGCCGGCAAGACTACCTGCTTCTACATGATTACCGGCCTGATCGAGGCCGACTATGGCAATATCCTGCTTGACGGTCAGGACATTACGCGCCAGCCGATGTATCAGCGCGCGCGCCTGGGGATCGGCTACCTGCCGCAGGAAGCGTCGATCTTCCGTGGCATGAACGTCGAGCAGAACCTGGCCGCTGTCCTGGAGCTCAATGAGAAGAGCGCCAGCAAGGTCAAGGCCGACGTCGATCGCCTGCTGGAAGACCTGCGCATCACCCATATCCGCCATTCGCCGGCCTCGGCCCTGTCGGGCGGGGAACGCCGCCGGGTGGAAATCGCCCGCGCCCTGGCGTCGAAGCCTTCGTTCATGCTGCTCGATGAACCGTTCGCCGGTATCGACCCGTTGGCCATCACCGATATCCGTGAGGTCATCACCTACCTCAAGGGCCGCGGCATCGGCATCCTGATCACCGACCACAATGTCCGTGAGACGCTGGAAATCGTCGACCGCGCCTCGATCATCCATTCGGGTGAGGTTTTGTTCGAAGGCACCGCCGAGCAGATCATCAGCAACCCGGAAGTCCGCCGCGTCTACCTCGGCGAAGGGTATCACTAAAAACGGTCGTCCCCAGCCAATCCGTTAACCTTTAACCACCTGTTCACCCTATTCCCGCAAGTTTGGAAAAAAGACGTCCAATCAAGGAATTGGTGATCTATTTCGGGCATAGTGCCCGCGATTGACCAAGGTGTGGGTGGAATGGCGCTCGGACAAAGACTCGAAATCAGGCAGGGACAGGGGCTGGTCATCACGCCCCAGCTGCAGCAGGCGATCAAGCTGCTGCAACTGTCCAACCTCGAACTCGAGGCGGTCATCGAGACTGAGCTTGAGCGCAACCCGCTGCTGCAGCGCGAGGACGGCGACGGTCCCGCCGACACAACTCAGGAACACGACGCCCCTATTGAACGCGACTCCGGTGAGGCGCGCGAACTCGACATGGGCGAACGCGATACGATGGCCGCCAACAGCGACATCGATGCTTCGTCCGCCGACGTCTATAATGACGGCGAAGATGGCCCGATGGCCCGTGAACGCGAAAGCGCCGCTACGGCCGAAGCCGGCGACGGTCCGATGGTCGACTGGTCCAAGGCCGGCAAGGGCGGCGGTGGCTTCGATGGTGACGAAGACGCGCTGGAACGCTCCCTGACCCGCGAAAAGACCCTCAATGAGCACCTGACGGACCAGGCGCTGATCGCCCATTTCAGCGCCCCGGAAATGGCCATCGCCCAGATACTGATCGACGGCGTGGACGAGGCCGGCTACATGCGCGCTTCGCTGGACGAAATCGCCGACCGCCTGGGGTGCGAACTGACCTTGGTCGAGCAGGTTCTGAAAGTCTGCCAGGGCTTTGAACCGACAGGTATCATGGCCACCTCGGTGCCGGAATGCCTGAAGTTGCAGCTGCTTGAGCGCAACCGCTTCGATCCGGCCATGCAGGCCCTGGTCGACAATCTCGAACTGCTGGCCAAGCGCGACCTGTCGGCCCTGCGCAAGGTGTGCGGCGTTGACGACGAAGATCTGGCCGAAATGATCGCTGAGCTGAAGTCGCTCAATCCGCGTCCCGGCGCCCAGTTCGGCGCCGAACCGTCGCAGGCGGTGGTGCCCGACGTGTTTGTCCGCGCCGATGCCACGGGTGGCTGGCGCATCGATCTCAATTCCGACACCCTGCCGCGCGTCCTGATCGACCAGAAGTACCAGGCCCGCGTTTCTGCTTCGGCCCGTTCCGACGCCGAAAAAACCTATCTCAATGAGTGCCTGAACCAGGCCAACTGGCTGATCAAGAGCCTGGATCAGCGCGCCCGCACCATCCTCAAGGTGTCGTCGGAAATCGTCCGCCAGCAGGACGCCTTCTTCGTCCACGGCGTCGAATATCTGCGTCCGCTGAACCTGAAAACGGTCGCTGAAGCGGTCGGCATGCACGAATCGACCGTGTCGCGGGTGACCTCGAACAAATATATCGCCACGCCGCGCGGCGTGTTCGAGCTGAAGTTCTTCTTCACCTCCTCGATCGCCTCGTCGGACGGCACCGCCGCTCACTCAGCCGAGTCGGTACGTCACAAGATCAAGAGCCTGATCGACGGTGAAAAGGCCTCGGGCGAAATCCTCAGCGACGACCGCATTGTCGAGATTCTGAAAGAAGCCGGCGTCGATATTGCACGGCGAACGGTCGCCAAATACCGCGAAGCCCTGCGCATCCCGTCCAGCGTCGAACGCAAGCGCGCCAGCAAATAGCTTGAAAAATAAGCGGTATCCGGACGATTTCCGATCGCTTTCCGGCGTGCGAATAATACACCTTTTCCGCCGTTTGGCGACAGGATTCCGCAGTTGCGATATTGCAGCGCAAACGGCTGATTAATTTAAATAAATCAACAAAATTATCGAACTTTTATCCGGCCTGGGCGCACAATTAGGGCAACACAATTTGTTGACTGGCCACCGGCCCTGAGAGGCGTAAGGTGGACAGGCCTTAAAGGCAAATCTGGGGGTCCCCTCATGGTCAGGGATCTAATGTGCGGCAGTCTTAAACCACTTCAGTGAAGCCGGATGACCGGCGGCAGCCGCGGTTCTTACATGCAAAGAACGGAGCGTAAATTCCCATGCAAATTCAGGTCAATGGAAAACAGGTTGAAGTCGGCGACGCCCTGCGGGAGCGTATCGAAAGTGAACTCAACCAGGGCATCGACAAGTATTTCGATCGCGGCGGCAGTACCGCCGAAGTGACCATCTCCAAGCAGGGACATTTATTCAAGGCAGATTGCTGGGTGCGGCTGGCCTCGGGTCAGACGCTGGTGTCGCATGCCTTTGGCGGCGACGCCCACGCCGCCTTTGACGGCACGCTGGACCACATGGAAAAGCGCATCCGCCGCTACAAGCGCCGCCTCAAGCAGCACCACAACGGCACGCCGATCAAGCAGGAAACGGCCAATGTGACCGTGCTGCGCAGCTTCGCCGACGATCTGACCGCCGAGGAAGAACTCGATGACGGCATGGATCACATTTCGCCGCCCCAGGCGATGATCATCGCCGAGACGGAGACCCATCTGCGCACCATGACGGTGTCGGCGGCGGTCAATGAAATGGAACTGTCAAACTATCCGGCTATTATGTTCCGCAATGCGGCGCATGGTGGTCTGTCGATGATCTATCGGCGCCCGGATGGCAATATCGGCTGGGTTGATCCGGAACGGACGCGGGCCAAACAGAAATCAGTGGCGTAATCGAGACGTCTTCGTCTCACTTTTGTGTGTACAGGT
This sequence comes from Pseudomonadota bacterium, assembly GCA_048497915.1. Lineage (GTDB taxonomy): Bacteria > Pseudomonadota > Alphaproteobacteria > Caulobacterales > Caulobacteraceae > Asticcacaulis. The sequence goes on along the minus strand of JBEHYZ010000023.1, from coordinate 32,328 downwards.
GGCGGGTTGACGAGTGCAGCCCGCGCCTATAGGAACGCGGCCGCGACCAGCTCCCAGAGTATGTGGGGGCGGGGGGCTTATGGCCGCTTTTATTGGAATGATTATGTTTTTGACGAGTTTGCTCGACCGGCGCGCCTTGAACGGCAACGTCAGTGTCAATTCAAAACGTCAAGCCCTTCAGGTGGTGGCGGATATCGCCGCCCGGCAACTGGGGCTTGAAGCGGATGATATTCTCCAGGCTCTCTTAGAACGCGAAAAACTGGGCTCCACAGGTGTCGGAATGGGTGTGGCCGTGCCACACGCTGCTCTGGCGGGTCTGGACCGGATGTATGGCGTATTCATCCGCCTGGAAAACCCGGTGGACTATGAATCGATCGACGACACGCCGGTGGACCTGATCTTCGCCCTCCTGGCGCCGGAAAACGCCGGCACGGAGCATCTGCGCGCGCTGGCCAAGGTTTCGCGCGTCCTGCGTCAGAAGGACCTGCGCGAGCAACTGCGGCTGATCGAGAACAACGACGCGATCTACTCGCTCCTGACCCGCAGCGCGGACAGCAACGCAGCTTAAGTATAGTTTGAGGTGGCTAAACGCGCTCCCTCCTGCCCCGTTTACGGGGAAGGTGGCAGACCAGCCGTCAGGCTGGGATGACGGAGGGGGGAGCGGAAGATGTTCAACGCGCAGGCTTAAGAGCGCTTGGCTTCCCCCTCCCACCGCATCTAGACGCTTACGCGTCGTCGTGCGGTCCCCCCTCCCCGTAAACGGGGCGGGAGGGAGCGGGCGATTCCACCTCAGTCCACTTTTCTTATTCCCCGACCTCGATCGGTACTACGCGCACCTCGTCGTGAGCATCCGGCCGCATCAGGTCGACATGCAGCAGCCCGTAGGCCAGCTTCGCCGCCTTCACCTCGAAGCCGTCGCTGAGCACAAAAGCCCGGTTGAAATTGCGCAGGCCGATGCCGCGATGCAGGTATTCGCGGCCCTCGGCCTCCGCCGCGCGATCCTTAGTGGCGATAACATTGAGGTGCGGGCCGCGTACTTCCACTCGCAACTGCTCTTGCGCAAATCCGGCTACTGCAATGCTGATGCGGATATGGTTGGGCGCGATGGCTTCGACGTTATATGGCGGATAATTATCCTGGCTGCGGCTGACGCGCTCGATCAAGGCGCGCATGTCGTCAAAGCCGAGCAGGAAGGGGCTGTCAAAAACGATGGTACCGGCCATGTTTCACCTTACGCCATTGATCGGATGGCGATTATGCCGGAATTACCCCTGGCTTTCCAGGAAGTCAGTGATCGCGCCGCGCGCCTGCGGTTCAGTCAGCATCGGTGCGTGGCCGACATAGTCGACATCGACGCGCGTGAAGTCGGCCGAAATCGCCGCCATCGCCTTGGCGTCGTTGTCTTCCAGCAGGTCCGACAGCGCCCCGCGCACCAGCAGAATCTTGCGGCCGGTCGCCAGGCTAAGGTAGCACGGCCCCATGTCATAGGTCCCCGGCGTCACCGTCACCGCCTTGAAGGCGTCGGCGATGTATGGGTCGTAGGCCAGGCGCAGCGAACCGTCCTTGCCCTTGATGAAGACGCGCTTGGCGAACTTCTGCCAGTCGTTGGGCGTGTTGTTCGGGAAGGCGACGCGGTTCTGTTCGGCGACATAGACCGAAGCGTCATGCCAGTTCTTGAACACCGGCGCCGACGTGCCGGCATAGGACGCGATCCGCGCCAGGCCACGCGGCGACAGTACCGGGCCGACATCGTTGAGCACCGCCGCCTTGATCAGCGTCGGGCGCAGCGTCGACAGCACCATGGTAATCAGGCCGCCCATCGACGTACCGACAAAGATCGCCGAGCCGATGCCCAGCGAGTCGCACAGGTCCAGAATATCCCTGGCATAGGTCCAGATATGGTAGTTCATCGACTCGGTGTCGTATTCCGACAGGCCGCGGCCGCGAATATCCGGCACGATCACCCGGCGGTCGAGTGCGGCGATATAGGGGGCCACGTCTTCGAAATCGGCGGAATTGCGCGTCAGGCCGTGCAGGCAGATCACCGGCAGCCGCACCCGGCCCGGACTGGCCGGATAATCGCGCGCGTAAAGCCGCAGACCGTCATCCGTCGACCACCAGCGGTCGGCAAACGCCGGGGGCTTGCGCATCAGCAGGCCGCGCTCAGTATGCGCCGGTTCGGTCGCCTCATGGGCGAACGGGTTGGGCAACGGCGTTGACTTCAGATTGATCAAGTTCTGGCCTTTTGCGCGGAGAATTGAACCGGTCCGGATGATTCTCTTAAAAGACGATCATTCGCATTGCGGGCGAAAAAAGCAAGGGTTAACCATGCCCTAACACCGCGTTGAACAGAAAAACTTCTCCCGATGGGATTGATTTTTGTGGATTTTACGCGTAACTCCCGCCCCGTAGCCGCTCAGGACGGCTCGGCCCCGCGAAAGACCTCCGGTCCTCCTGACGCTGATTTGCGACCTTACAATCTGCTTCTTTGTGGCTTTTCATCGGTTGGGGAAAGAGCCTCCGAACAAAGGAGTTCTCCATGTCTGTCACTAAACAGACCGCCCCTAAACCCTTGTCCGCCTATAAACGCGACGCCGCGCGCTTGCTAAAGGCCGTCCGCTCATCCGACGGTTTTGCCCGCGCCGAAGCCGAGCAGCGTTTCGCTCGCCTGGCGGCTCTTGGTGACGTGCAACTGAAGCATGCCTTGGCCGTCGTTGCCCTCGAAGCCGGTTATAAAAACTGGACCGACCTGAAGCAGGACGCGGATCAGGTGTTTGATTTTTCGGAGTTTTTCGGCACGCCTGGCCTGGCGGACTCGATCAACCACTGGTTCCCCAACTACGACGAAGCCAAGGCGCACCAGGCTGCCAATGGCGGTGTCCTGTTGCCGTACCGGACGCAATGTTTCGTTACATCGGAAGCCATTCTGGCGCGGTTGGGTTTCGAACCAGGCCACCCCGACTGGCGCGACATCGGCCATGATTTCGTCAAGCCCACCTCGCCTGAGGCCTACGCCCGCATCACCGCGGCGCTGGAACGCCGCTTTCGCAAAAAGAACTGAGACTGTAAATGCCCCTGCTCAACAAGGACGCCGTCAATCCTATCACCTTGCCCAATGGCGAGGTGATGTACGGCACCGTCTATCTCAAGAACTTCATCGACCATCCGCGCATTACCGTCGGTGACTACAGCTACGCCAGCCGCTTCGATACGCCGGAAGACTGGGCGGCCGCCCTGGCGCCTTACCTGTTCGCGATCAGCAATGAAAAACTGGTCATCGGCAAGTTCTGCCAGTTCGCCCATGGCACCACCTTTATCACCTCATCGGCCAATCATCCGATGGGTGGCTTTAGCACCTATCCGTTCAAGGTGTTCAAGCCGGAAACCATGATGGGCTATGTCAATTTGCCGTTCAAAGACACTCTGGTTGGCAACGATGTCTGGACCGGCCACAACGCGACGATCATGCCGGGCGTGACCATCGGCGACGGAGCGATTGTCGCGACCGCGGCTGTGGTGACCAAGGATGTGCCGGCCTTCAGCATCGTCGCCGGCAATCCGGCGCGGGTGGTCAAGTTGCGCTTTTCCGAAGCGGTGATCGCGGAGCTGCTGGCCATACGCTGGTGGGACTGGGAGATCGATAAGATCGAGGCCAATCTGCCGGCTATCGAAGGCGCGGATATCGAGGCGTTGAAAACGGTTAAGTAAAAGAACTCCCCCCTTTGAAAAGGGGGGGATTTTTTAAATCCGCGAGATCAGCGTATGCCGGCGCACCGGGCGGGCCACAGGCACGCGGTTGAGCTTGATCAGCCCTTCCGGCTCGCCCCAAAGGTCGTAGGCATCGGCCTTGGTCACTTTGGCCTTGACGACGTCACCGGCTTTCAGGCCGGTAAAGCCCTTCAGGAAGATATGCCCGTCGATTTCCGGCGCATCGCCTTTCGTGCGCGCAATGCCGGTGCCGTCGTTGCGAATATCGTCGACCAGGCATTCTTCGATCCGTCCGACCTTATTGGCCAGCTTCTGCGCCGAAATCCGCGACGCCACCGCCATGAAGCGCGCCAGGCGGTCCTGCTTGACCTCCTCCGGCACATGGTCGGGCAGCAGCTTGGCGGCGGCCCCTTCGACGTTTTCGTAGGCAAAGGCACCGACGCGATCGATCTGCGCTACTTCCATCCAGTCGAGCAGCAAGTTGAAATCGGCCTCGGTCTCGCCGGGGAAGCCGACGACGAAAGTCGACCGCAGTGTGATGTCCGGACATACCTCGCGCCAGGATTCGATCCGCTGCAAAACCTTGTCCTGATTGCCAGGGCGCTTCATCAGCTTGAGAATTTTTGGGCTGGCATGCTGGAACGGTATGTCCAGGTAGGGCAGGATTTTCCCTTCCGCCATCAGCGGTATGACCGCGTTCACATGCGGGTACGGATAGACGTAATGCATCCTCACCCAGATGCCGAGCTCGCCCAAACCGCGCGACAGATCTTCGAATGATGCATCCCACTTCTGCCCGCGCCATTCCGACTGGGCATATTTGATATCCAGCCCGTAGGCCGAGGTGTCCTGACTGACGACCAGCAGCTCCTTGACGCCGGATTTGGCCAGCGTTTCGGCTTCGCGCAGCACCTCGGCCACCGGCCGCGACGCCAGGTCGCCGCGCAGCGAGGGAATGATGCAGAACGAACAGCGATGGTCGCAGCCCTCGGAAATCTTCAGGTAGGCGTAATGCTTCGGCGTCAGGCGCACACCGGGGTCGTTTTCGGGGACCAGCGGCCGGAAAGGATCGGGACGCGGTGGAACGATTGTATGAACCGCATCCATCACCGCATCGTACTGGTGCGCGCCGGTGATGGCCGCCACGTTTGGAAAGCGTGAGCGTATAAGGTCTTCTTCGCCGCCCATGCAGCCGGTGACGATAACCTTGCCGTTCTCGTTCAAGGCCTCGCCAATGGCGTTCAGGCTCTCTTCCTTGGCCGAGTCGAGGAATCCGCAGGTATTGACCACCACGACATCGGCGCCGGCATAATCGGGCGCGGTGGCATAGCCTTCGCCGCGCAGGCGGGTCAGAATGCGCTCGGAATCGACCAGGGCCTTGGGGCAACCGAGGGAAACAAAGCCGACTTTCGGGGCGGCGGTGGTGGAGTTACTCATGAACGGACTTGCTTTGCAGGGCGTCGAAACGCAAAAAATACACAAAAAGTGCAAAAAATCGCAAATCGACGAAAATCTATGACTTACTTTGCGCCGATTTTGCTATATGCGGCCCAATATCGCAAATTCAACTCTCTTGGAACCCGTCATGCTGCTGTTTGCCGACACCGCCGATACCAAAGTCCTGGCTGAACTGATCGAAACCGGTCTGATCGATGGGGTCACGACCAACCCGACCCTCATCGCCAAGTCGGGCCGCGACATGTTCGAGGTCATCAAGGAAATCTGCGACATGGTCGACGGCCCGATCTCGGCCGAAGTCGCTGCCATCGACGCCGTCAACATGATCAAGGAAGGCGAAAAGCTGGCCAAGATCGCCACCAACGTGGTCATCAAGGTGCCGCTGACGTTCGAAGGCCTGAAGGCGACCAAGGAACTGTCGTCGCAGGGCCTGATGACCAATGTCACGCTGTGCTTCTCGGTGACGCAGGCACTGCTGGCGGCCAAGGCCGGCGCGACCTTCGTGTCGCCGTTCGTCGGCCGCCTGGATGACCAGGGCGCCGACGGCATGCAGCTGATCCAGGACATTCGCGTGATGTACGATAACTACGATTTCGACACCGATATCCTGGCGGCTTCGCTGCGCAACAACACGCACGTTGCCCAGGCGGCGATCGCCGGCGCCGACTGCGCTACCCTGCCGCCGCAAACCTTCCGCGACATGGTCAAGCATCCGCTGACGGACAAGGGGCTTGAGACGTTCCTGGCTGATTGGGCAAAGACGGGGCAGAGCATTCTGTAATATTTCGGGGTTTGGGGCCTGCGGCCCCAAGACTTCCTTAGACCAGCAAAAAGCCCCGCCCCGAAGAGGGGCGAGGGCTCTTTTGTTGGTTCAAGAAAGGTTTTGTGGGGTCACGGACCCCACACCCCATAACATTATCGGTTGCTGGCCGTCGTCTGCGGCGGGTCCGTCGGATCGGCCGAGCTCAGCGCTGCCTCCGCGTCTTGTTTGTCGGCCTCGTCCTTTACCCGCTGAACAACGTCGGCCGTGGCAATGGTCCATTCCGCCAGCCCGCCCTTCGGCGTCGGATAGTCCGCCCGCATGGCCGCCAGCAGCGTCGCCTGATCCGCACCCGCCTGGATTTTTGCCAGCCAGTCCTTGGCCACCGGCTGAAGCTCCCGGCCGCGGGGATTGTCCGCTACCGTCCGCAAAGCCTGCACAGCCTCGTCCTTGCGCCCCAGGTAAGCGTACAGCAGTCCGGCGTGCAGCGCATAGGTGTCGACCTCCGGCGCCTCGTTCCAGGCGATCAGCGCCGCCGCCTGAGCGTCCTCGTCCGGCTTGCCCGTCTCCAGCATCACGGTGCGGTAGTAGTACCAGGCCGTGGTCGCCGACCTGGGATCGATGGTCGACGCCTTGGCAAACGCCGTCCGTGCTGCCTTCAGCGCCGCCATTCGCGCCTCACCCGTGCTCTTGGCCGCCAAACTCAGCTGCGCCCGCCCCAGCAGGTACAGTCCTTCGAAGTCCTCCGGTGACTCGGTGGTCGCCTTGGTCAGATAGGGCAGGGCGGCATTGGGATCGCCCCAGATCGCTTCGGCGCGGGCCAGCGTCCGCTGCGCCAGCTCGCTGTCCGCGAATTTCGGTGCCTCGGTGCGCACCTTGTCGAGCAGCCAGGCCGCATATTTCTCATGCGGACAGGCCCGGAGCGCCGATTGCCACATCAGCAGCTTGTCGGCCGATTCCGGCAGGGCGAAGAAGCTGATGTCGGCGTCCGGCAGCGCCTTGAAGTTCAGCTTCATCGCTTCGAGATGCAGCCGGCGATACTTCCACAGCTCGTTGCTGATCTGCGACGGCTTCATGCCGAAAACCCGCTCGAACGCCTTGACCTTGTCTTCGCCGGCATCGATCGCCTGGACATAGGTCCGGTACTTCTGGCGATTTTCCGGTGTGGACAGAATGTAGTGGGTCAGGACCCACGCCCGCGTCTGGTATTCGACCTTGACCCCCGCGGTGCCGGGCAACACGCTGTGGCCGTTGGTTTCCGCCTGGTTCAGGATGTCCTTGTAGTCCAGGCTGTAGGTGAACATGTTGCCGGCCAGGTTGAGATAGCGCGCCATCGCCGCCGGCGCCATGCCGACAATCGCCTGATTGCCCTCGAACCGGGCCGTCGAGAAGTAGTGCGCGAAGCCGTCGATAAACCAGGTCGGCTCCTTGTCGTAGGAATTCTGGTAGAGATAGTGCCGGGCATAGGCCTCGAAAATGTAGCTCACGCCTTCGTTTTCCGGCTGCTTTTCCAGCGCTGTGCCCGGACGGCCGTCATAGTACATGTGCACGCCGTAGGCCTGAGTGCCGTCCTCGCAGCTCTGGTACAGCCCGATCGCGTTTTCGGGGCCGTTGGTCCGGGCGATTTCCAGATCCTGCTCATGCGACAGGTAGTAAAGTTCCAGCTTCGGTTCGGACGTCTCCGTCGCCGTGTCCTGGCGCAGATAGCTGCGCAGCACATACCGGAAGCGCTCCAGTTTCTTGAGCAACTGCGCCACGTCTTCATGGGTGGTGTCACTGTAGACGATGAAATGCTGGCTTTCGGCACGGAACCACTCCGCATTCCGGCGTTTTTTGACGGCCGTGCGCTCGCCCTTGACGACGATGGTCGGGTCGCTGCCGGGACTGGCGGTCTGGGCCGAGGCGCCGGACACAACGCCACTCAGAGCCAATGCCACGGCGAGCGCCGCTGAAACCGCCTTACGCATGATATTTCCCCCTCCGCCGCGACGCGCATGCCCTGCGGCTGTCGTTCATCGCCTTCACGATAACCCGGATCGCGAGGACCAGCAATGTCAGATATCGCTAGAGTCCGGTCAGGTCGACGACCACCACCCCTTCGGCCAGACGGACTTCCGGGACATGATCCAGGGTGAAGGGGACATAGAAGCTGACCCCCTCGATCGGCTTGACGTCGAGCAGGTCGCCGGCGCCGAAATTGTCGACATTGGCGATGGTACCGACGGCATTTCCCGCCGGATCGACCGCTTTCAGTCCGATAAGGTCGGTGATGTAGAACTCGTCTTCCTCGGGCTCGGGCAGGTCGGCGCGGTCGATATAAAGCTTCAGGTTTTTCAGCTTTTCCGCTGCCGTGCGGTCAGGAGCTTCCTCGGCGCGGACCAGCAGTGCGTCCTTGTGGGCGCGGGCCGCGGTGATTGACAAGGCCGGTTTGCCCTGAGCGTCGAGCAGCGGGTTATGCTCCAGCACGCTTACCGGGTCGTCCATGAAGCTGAGCAGTTTGAATTCACCCTGCACGCCGTGAGCGGCGCCAATCTGGGCGACAAGAATCAGATTCGTTTTTTTTGCCTCGGTCATCGGTCCGCCTTTCGCGCCTCCGTATAGCGAAGACGGCCGCGAAGGCAAAGACTTGTCGCTTACTCGCCGGCGATGCTCTGGCCTGTGCGGCTGACAGGCCGGTATCGGGCCCATGTCTCCAGCAGCCAGGCCTCCAGGCGATAAGCGACCTTCTTATGCGCCATGACGTGCTTTTCCAGCAGATGCCACGACGCCATGGCCGCCAGCCCGGCCAGCGGCAGGCTGATAGCGAGGTTGATGTACCAGACGTGGGTGCCAGGGATCAGGGCCACCGCCTGCTGTATGGGAAAGCTGTAAAGGTAAAGGCCATAGGAATAGTCGGCGGACTTCAGCCAGCCGGGCACTTTCGGCGTCAGGAGACCGAGATAAACCGTCAGGTAGCTGATTGGCAGGACATAAAGGTTTGCACCGCCGTGCAGGCGCAACAGGACCACCGAAAGCACGGCCGCCCCAATGGCCAGCGACCAGTGCCACAGAACGATGTGGCGATATTTGAACAGCGCCACGCCCGTCAGGAAACACAGGACCATGTTCTGCCCCATGAAACCGATTTCGCTGGCATCGGGATTTCTGAAGACCTGGACGACCAGCACAACCTGCATAAGGACCAGCAGGGCAGGAAAGATATGCTTCAGCCATCCCTTGAAGCGGAATATGCCGGCGCCAGCCAGCAAGGACAGCAGGAGATAACAGTCCAGTTCGTACGGCACGGTCCACAGCTGGTTGTTGACGACACCGGGCAGAGGATTGTCGGCAAACAGGCCGGGCAGATAGTAATGGATGATACCCAGCATGTTCAGGAAGTAAACGTGCAGCGCAGGATCGGCCAGATATTCGCGAAGCGGCAGCGCGCTCAGTAGCGGACCCAGCAGCAGCGCCGACAGGATGACCTCAGCCATCAAGGCCGGAAAGATTCTCAAGGCGCGTAACGACAGGAACGAAATCAAGGTCCGGCACCGCTCCAGGCTGCCGCAGACCAGAAAACCTGACAGCGCGAAGAACATCGGCAGGATGGACGCGATGAAGGGATGGAGTGGGCCGGTAAAGACCTGGCCCTGAATGTCGGCGCCGTAGCAGATAACCACCGTGTGCCAGAGCACGACCGCCAGCGACAGACCGACACGCAGATAGTCAAAGCCTGTCGAATGACCGTTTGACCATTCTATCTTCTGCGCGATAGTTATCGCCTTCAACATCGTCGACATTCTGTCCACTTGGTTGTCCCACCTGAATTTCAGGCGGATAGTAGACGCGAACAGGTTAAAAAAAGGGACAAGACCGGTCTGGCCTTGTCCCTTTAATTTCATCCTGCAGAAGGACTTATTCCGAAGCCGGGGTTTCCTCGGCAGCGGCTTCAGCCGGAGCTTCAGCGGCAGGCGCTTCTTCAACCGGAGCATTCTTGGCAGCTTCGGCTTCAGCCTTGGCAGCGGCCTTGGCTTCTTCAGCTTCGGCCTTGGCGGCCGCTTCGGCGTCGATGCGGTCCTGCTCGCGCTGGGCGCGCTCGGCGGCGCGTTCCTGAGCCTTCTTGCCCGGCGTGCCCTTCTTCGGGTTGTTGCCGTGTTCCCACTTCACCAGGCCTTCGGCCGACAGGAAGCGCGCGACGCGGTCGGTCGGCTGGGCGCCCTTGCTCAGCCACTCGGTGATGCGCTCGATCTTCAGCGTGACGCGCGGCGTCGGGCCGTCCTTCGGCAACATCGGGTTGTAGGTGCCGACCTTTTCGATGAACTTGCCATCGCGCGACGCCGTCGCGTTGGCGACGACGACAGTGTAGTACGGGCGCTTCTTGGAGCCACCACGGGACAGACGGATCTTCAGCATTTTTCTATTCCTTTAAGATGCTTATTTCTTGGTTGGGTCGAACGGCTTTGCTCCAGGGAGTCCCGGAAGGCCACCGAACAGGCCCGAAGAGGGTTTGCCACCGAGGCCGGGCAATCCGCCCAGGCCGCCCGGAAGCTTCAATTTGTCGAGGTCAGGCATCTTGCCGTCGCCCAGCGCATTGGGATCGATGCCCATTTGCTTGGCAGCCTCGGCCATCTTTTCCATGTCCATGCCGGCCCCGGGGGCGCCGCCGCCGCCCATGCCGAACATCTTGGCCATTTGGCCCATCATGCCGCGGCCGTTCGAGCGCGACATCGCCTTGAAGGTGTCGGCCATCTGGCGGTGTTGTTTGAGAAGGCGGTTGATTTCCATGACTTCAACGCCGGCGCCCGCCGCGATGCGGCGCTTGCGCGAGGCGTTGAGCAGGTCGGGCTTCTTGCGCTCGGTCTTGGTCATCGACGAGATGATCGCCACCTGACGATCGAAGGTCTTGTCGGTGATATTCGAGTCTTCGATCTGCTTCTTCATCTTCTGGACGCCGGGAAGCAGGCCCATGATGCCGGACATGCCGCCCATGCGCTTCATCTGCTGGAGCTGGCCAGCGAGGTCGTCGAGGTCGAACTGCCCCTTGGCCATCTTCTTGGCCATCTGGGCAGCCTTGGCGGCGTCGAGTTCCTGGGCGGCCTTTTCGACCAGTGCGACAACGTCGCCCTGACCGAGGATACGGCCGGCGATCCGGCGGGCGTCAAAGACGTCGAGCGCCTCGACCTTTTCACCGGCGCCGAGGAACTTGATCGGCAGGCCGGTGACGGCACGCATGCTGAGCATGGCCCCGCCGCGCCCGTCGCCATCGGCGCGGGTCAGGATCAGACCGGTCAGCGGCAGGCGTTCATGGAAGGCCGAAGCCGTGCGCACGGCGTCCTGACCGGTCAGGCTGTCCGCCACCAGGAAGGTCTCTGTTGGCGTGGAGATGCGGGCGATATCAGCCGCTTCGCTCATCAGCGCTTCGTCGAGTGTGGTCCGGCCGGCGGTGTCGAGGATCAGGACGTCATAGCCCTGGATCTTGGCGGCCTGCAAAGCGCGGCGCGTGATGTCCTGGGCGTTCTGGCCGGCGACGATCGGCAGAACGTCGACTTCGACCTGCTGACCGAGCAGGGCCAGCTGCTCCATGGCGGCCGGACGGCGGGTGTCGAGCGAGGCCATCATGACCTTCTTCCGCTCGAAATTCTTCAGGCGCAGGGCCAGCTTGGCCGAGGTGGTTGTCTTACCCGAGCCCTGCAGACCGGCCATCAGGATGACCACGGGCGGCACGGCGTTGAGGTTGATCGGTTCGGGCTCCTCGCCACCCAGCATATCGATCAGGCCGTCATAGACGATCTTGACCACCTGATCGGCGGGACGGACGGCCTTGATGACCGCTTCGCCGGTGGCCAAGTCGCGCGCCTTGGTCATGAACTGGCGGACGACCGGCAGGGCCACGTCGGCTTCGAGCAGGGCAACGCGCACTTCGCGCAGGGCCTCGTCGACGTCCTTTTCTGAAAGGACGCCGCGACCTGACAGGCGGTCGAAAAGACCGGACAAGCGCTCGTTTAGACTGTCGAACATGCTTTCGCACCTTAGGTTTTGCGCGGGGCCGATGTGCCTTTACGGAAAAACAGAAAATCCCCGAGGGCGCCACGCGCTGTCGGGGAGCCTTCCGATCCTCGTCTGGACTTGAAGCCAGGGTCGTGATCGCGAAGGGGTTCTTCGTAAGGCGCAAAAGGCTTTGCGCGGATGTGGGCGCAGCTTTTGGCGCAAAGCTGTGGATGAGTCAAGGCTTTATGGCCTTCGGGGCCGGTGTTAGGGTCGGCGCATGACCGAAACCGACCTACCCAGCGTGCGCAAGAGCGCCGTCAAGCTGTTCACCCATGATATCGATGCCGTTCTCAAGCCGCATGGCTATGTCCGCCAAGGCGCCAGCCTGTGGGTCCGAAAGGGTATGTTCACTCAGACCTACGTCGAACTGCAAAAGAGCAAGTACGGCGACGCCTGTTTCATCAATGTCGGCTGGAAATATAATTGGGACAAGGAAGGCCGTTTTTACGGTGGCGACCGGCAATGGCGGATCGGACAATTGCTCAACGATATTCCGCGCGCCAACCGACTGAATCAGCTGTCCTATATCGAACTGGACGGTGAGGACTCGCCGTTACGGGCCGAAGTCATCGGCCTGATCCGCGACCTTGGCGTGCCGCATCTGAAAAAGTTCCACAGCCTCCTCGATCGATTTCGGCGTTCGTAGAACAGCGTTAGCAAAGGCTTAATCCGGACGCGGCTACTCTCCCGGCAAATTACAAATCAGGAAGAGCCGGGGAAATTCGTATTATGTTCAAAGCTTTCGACGCTATCAACGCGCGATTCAGCATTCGCACCCGTCTGTGGATGGTCAGTCTTTTGATGTTCGTGCCGCTGGCGCTGATTGTATCCCTGATCCTCAGCACCAAAGGTATGGAGCGCAATGGCCTCATCCTGGCCGCCGGCGCCATCGTTGTCTCGATCTTCGCCAATGGCGTTATCGCTTCCGGCCTGAGCGCACGGCTGAGCCAACTGTCGAAGATCATGCAGCGCCTGACCTTTGGCGAAGTGGTGCACGACATCCCCTTCGGTGACGACACGCATGAGACGGGCGTGATCGCCAACAGCCTCAAGGCCTTCGCCGACGCCATCGAAGAAACCGAAACGATGAAGGCATCGCAGGAAAAGGCCACCGCCCAGACCGCTACCGCCCGCCGCGATGGCATGCTGGCCATGGCGGAAACGTTTGAATCCTCGTTGCTTGGCATTGTCGAACAGCTGAACGCCACCGCCCGCAGCCTGGGCGATACCGCCGACGCGCTGCATACCGATGCCGATCATACGCGTCACCGCACAATCGATGTCGCCCGCTCGATCGACCAGGCCAGCGGCAATGTCCAGTCGGTCGCCGGCGCCACCGAGGAAATGGCCGCTTCGTCAAAGGCCATCGCCGATCAGGCCGCCCATGCGGCTCAGGCTGCGCAAGGCGCTGCCGACAAGGCCCAGGAGACCCACGCCAAGGTTTCGGCCATGCTTGAGGCGTCGAACCGCATCGGCTCTTCGATCGAAATGATCAGCCAGATCACCTCGCAAACCAACCTTCTGGCGCTTAACGCGACCATCGAAGCCGCCCGGGCAGGCGAAGCTGGCCGTGGCTTCAACGTCGTCGCCACCGAGGTCAAAGCCCTGGCGCAGCAGACGGCGCGCGCCACCTCCGAGATCAGCGAGCAAGTCAAGAGCGTGCAGGAAGCGACACAGGAGGCTTCGTCCGCGATGAACGCCATCGCCGATCTGGTCATTTCGCTGCGGGACATCTCCAACGCCATTTCGGAGTCGGTGATCCAGCAGACGGCAGCCGTGGACGAGATTTCGCGCTCGACTCTGGACGTGGCGTCGTCGACGTCAAAGATCAACGAAACGGTGGCCGAAGTGTCGGAGACCGCCACCCGTACCGGCGACGGCGCGCTGGCGGCGCGGGAAGAAACGCGGCGGCTGTTCGAGCAATCGCAGACGCTGCAAGCGACCGCGATCGATTTCCTTAAGACGGTGAGAGCGGCTTAAACGGTTTTGAACCACAGGAACATGCAAAGCACGGACAGAGATGTTCGTGCTTTTCTGTTAAAGCCAGCCGTTGAACGGCAATTCCGCCAACTTGTCCTTCTGCCACAGCGCACTCAGCAACGGGATGGCAGCACGCGCCTTGTCCGCCAAGGTGCGTCGTACTTCAGGCTGTTGCACCAGCTCCGTCAGCGCTGCGGCCGCAACCGTTATATCCGGATCGCCCCACAGCTGTTCCGGATCGGTTTCCAGGCCCGTGTAAGGGCCTTCACGATCATTGACCTGGATCAGCCTGGCCGGCACCAATCGGGAATTGGTCTCGTCCATGAAATCGGCGTTGCCTGAGCCGGCCGTGGCCACCACCGGCACACCGGCCGCCATGGCCTCCACCAGAGGCAGGCCGAAGCCTTCAGAACGATGCAGCGACACCAGCACATCGAACGAGGCGATAAAAGCTTCCATGTCGGCGTCACTCAGGCGCTGGGCGATGACGCGAATGTCCGAGCGCTGGGTCAGGATCTCGACCAGCCGCTGGCGCGAGTCGCCGTCGCCGCTCAGATCGCTAACTTTCAGGGTCAGTCGGGCGGTATCTGACGCCTTAGGAAAGGCGCGGGTCCAGGCGGTGATGGCGCCCCACGGGTTCTTGCGCACGGCCGACGACTTGGTGTCGAACATGGCCAGCACTTCGCAGACGCCGGGCTTGAGGCCGAAGCGTTCTCGATCCTCAGGCGTGGGGGCTGTCGCCGGCAGCGGCACCGGATGCGGCATGATCCGTAGACGGACGATCAGATCTTCGCGCCCGGCGGCAGCGAAGGTTCTGGCCACCGCGTCGCGCACATAGGCGCTGGGAAGCCATATTTCGTGCAGGAATTCGGCGACAAATACCCATTCGGCGGGCGCCTTTGGTGTTTCCCAGGCCCAATAGGCAATGCGGTAGCGATCCTTCCAGCTGTCGACCGGATGGGCCAGCAGCGCAACGATCGTTTCGGCGGCATTGGCGTGAATATACCAGACGCCGCCCGACCCCGGCAGAGCCGCCTTGCCGCCCAGGATGTGCCGGAAACTGCCACGCAGGTCGTGCTCGATGAGGGTGTAACCCGCGGCTTTGAAGGCGTGGGCCGACAAGCGCCCGGCACGACCGATTCCTAAGGTTTCCTTGAAAAAGGCCGAGACGACGAAATCGCCCTGGCGCAAGCCGTCAGCGCTCGCCCTAGGCCAGTTCTTGCCACGCCAATGACCGAGGCGGTACAGCGTCCCATGGATCAGGGGCAGACGAATTCGGAGCGGCAGATATCTCAGCATGCCGCGACCCTATAGAGGGTTGCGGCTGTTTGGCAATGTTATGGGGTTACAGGCGTAAAATTACAGGCCGAGCCAGCGGCGGCGTTGAGTCCAGTACGAACGGAACTGATCCGCCTGAGCGTCATCCTCGAAAGTTACAACCTTAACGATTGAGTCGCCTTGGGTGTCGGAACGCATGGAAATAGCATCCGTGTCCTGGATCGAGGCCGCTTCGACAAATTTGAAAAATGCACCGAAAAAGGCTTCTTGCTCAGAGGCCGAATTGACGCTGAACTCTAAACTGACCACGCTTCACCTCTTATGTACACGGCACTTGCACGTTATGGGCCCGGCGGACCGGAACACGATGTGAAGACAGCTCGAAATATATTAAGTAGCTGCAAAATTTGTGTGCGACGCACAATAACAGTGAACCGTAAATCGATCCCGGAGTCAAAAGGATAACATTGTCTTAACTGCTGAAGACACGAATGTGTGATGGGATTGCCGCGAAAATGTCAAGAATTTCCGAAGGCTACCGGTGTCATGGGAGCTTAGCGCGAAAGTTGTGCCAAAATGGTCGCCTGAAAAGCGAGCCATACCAGAGCGAGTCGTGCCGAAGCTGATGTTGAAAAATATTAGGAAAACGGCATTTTCTCCTTAGGGGAGAAAATGCCGTTGATGACTACACCACATCGGCGGTGTTTTTCGACTCGGACTTCGCTTCCGGTTGCAGCAGCTTTTTAATATTGCGCGCCGCCTGACGGATGCGGTTTTCGTTTTCGACCAGACCCAGACGAACATAGCCTTCGCCGTACTCGCCGAAACCGACGCCAGGAGCGACCGCGACGTGGGCCTCTTCGATCAGCAACTTGGCGAACTCGATTGAGCCCATGTGCGCAAACTTTTCCGGGATCTTAGCCCAGGCAAACATCGATGCCGGCGGCGGCGGGATGTCCCATCCGGCACGCTTCATCGACTCAATCAGCACATCACGGCGTGACTTATAGGTGGCGCGGATTTCATCGACATTGTCCTGCGGACCATTGAGCGCCGCCGCGGCGGCCACCTGGATCGGCGTGAAGCCGCCATAGTCGAGATATGACTTTACGCGGGCCAGCGCCGCGCAGATTTCCGAATTGCCAACCACCATGCCGATGCGCCAGCCGGCCATGGCATAGGTCTTCGACAGCGAGTTGATCTCGACAGAACGCTCCTTGGCGCCATTGACCTGAAGCAGCGACGGCGGCGGGTTGTCCTCAAAGTAGATCTCGGAATAGGCGATGTCGCTGAGCACGATCAAGTCGTGCTTTTCCGCCAGGCGGATGACTTCCTTGTAGAAATCGATATCGACCCACTGCGCCGTCGGGTTGGACGGATAGGAGACGATCATTACCGACGGCTTGGGCACCGTGTGCTTCACCGCCCGGTCGATGCCTTGCAGGTACTGCTCCGGCGACAGGGCCGGGACATGGCGGATGACGCCGCCGGCCATCAGGAAACCGAAGGCATGGATCGGATAGGCCGGGTTCGGACAGATAACCGTATCACCGGGGCCCGTGATCGCCATGGCCAGGTTGGCAAAGCCTTCCTTGGAGCCGAGCGTGGCAACGACTTCGGTGTCCGGGTTCAGTTTGACCCCATAGCGGCGGTCGTAATAGCCGGCCATGGCCTTGCGCAAGCCCTGGACGCCCTTGGAGGCGCTATAGCCGTGGGTCTTGGGCTTCTTGACCGTCTCAACGAGCTTATCGACGATATGCGGAGCGGTCGGCATGTCTGGATTACCCATGCCGAAGTCGATGACATCGACGCCCTGCGCTCGCAGCTTTGCCTTCACCTTGTTGACTTCTTCGAAGACGTAAGGGGGCAAGCGGCGGATACGGTAAAAGTCGCGCATGGCGGTCAGGGGCCTGTATGAAAAATGGGTGGAGGGCCGTCATATGGCGTATCCACAGGCATTTGTCATCTCACGAAATGCAAAATCTTGAAAATCGGCGCATGATTTAGGAAATATTTGCGCCAAATGGGAAATGTCTGCGCTTATGTGTCCGCAACCGGCCTAGAAAAATGCCCTTCACGGCTGTAATACTGATCAAGACCGGGGACAATCAGCTTACTGGGGGATGCTTTGAACAGGCTTGCCAGCATTTTTGCCGTCATCTGCATAACGGTTATCGTGGCAGCATGCGGCGGAGGTTCGGGTTCAGGCGGATCCGCCGGCGGTTCAGCCTCCAGCAGCGCCTCCAGCTCGTCCACCGACTATACCGCTCAGGCCCAGGCAGCGTCGGTCGCCGCCGTGGTGAGCCTGCAAAATAATACTGTCGCCCTGTCCTGGGCCGATACCTTTCCGGCCGGCGCGACTTATGAAATCAAGGCCAAGCAACCTGACGGCAGTTTCGCATCCGTCGAAACCATAAGTGGTGCCGGCAGTACGGGGACAAGGTTGGCCTGGCAACGCCCCCTTACGGGCACCACGACCTTCCGGATTGATGCGCATGTCAATGGCGATACAGCTACCCTGCGCACGGTTTCTGGCGCCATGACGCTGGATGCGACGGTTCCGACAACCCAGCCGGCAATCGTCATCAATCAGACGGAGCCCGTGGTCGGCAATGTTACCTTGTCAGTCGACGGGGGCGTCGCCTATTCTCAGGTCACCTGGTACATCGATCTCAAGCAGGCTGGCATCGGCGGTACCGCCGTCGGGAATCCGTTGAATTGGAACACGACCCAAGCGACCGCCGGATTACATGCCGTCATGGCTCACATCCAGACGACCAGTGATATGGCGCTGGAAATCGGACGTACCGTACAGGTTTCCAACGTAAATATCGGCATCTCCTACGTCGTCCAGACCGGATCGATCTATATCGGAGCCACCGCGCCATCGGGTGTGGCCTCGGTCGCCCTGGCTGTCGATGGCGGTACGCCGGTCACTTTGACGGCGCGCAACGGCTGTCCGGACGACGTGTCCTGCTCGGTACCTTACGGCTATCTGTTCAAAACGACAGGCCTGGTGTCGGGCTCGCATTCCGCCGCCGTGCAAGTCACCGATACAGCCGGCCACGTTGCGACCTCCACCTTCACCTTTACGGTCGACAACGCGCCGAAAATTACCTTGATCACGCCGACCGATGGCGACTTCGCCTTCGGCACCCTGGCCGTGCAGGGCACAACGACGTCGGACAAGGGGGAGACCGTCACTACCACCATCAAGCTGCGGGACGTGCAGATATACCAGACAAGCAGCAGCAGCTACTCAACCAGCTATAACATCGCGGGTTTGCCCTCCGGTCGTTATACCCTTACCGTCTATGCCACCGACGCATCAAAGAAGACGACCGTATTCAGCGAAACCATAAACATCGCATCATCGGCTTCGTCCGTTCCGGAGTCTGTTTTCTCCATAGGCGCCAACGGCTTCCTGATCGCAGCCAGTGATGACAGGATCATATATAAGAGCGGTGCGGATTCGAAAGTCCACCTGCACAACCTGGCGAGCAATTCTGACGTCATTTTGACTAACGGCGAATTTGCCGGCCCGAGCAGGATCAGCGGCAATTACATCTATGGCAGTGGCAAAGCGCCGGATTGTACCTCCATCTCCTGCATTTATCAGTGGGCGCAGGATGGAACCGTGGTGAACCTATCCAACGCAAGTCCGGGTCATACCGCCGGCACGCTCGACGTCAATCTCGTCGCCAAGTCGGGCTATGTGATGTGGTCGTCCGGCGGCACCGACTATGTTCTCTACAATGCTGCCACCGGCGCCTTCCGGCGTATCGCAGCGAACGGCGGCAATACGGAATACGATTTCTATGTATCCGGCGGCGATGTCACCGTGGTCTTCTGGTCTTACATAACGCCACAATACTCGATACGGAAATGGTCGTCGGCCAGCGGCACCATCACACCTGTGACTGACGGCACCACGCGCGCCATATATCCCCAGACCGATGGCAACCGTATCGTCTGGCGCGAGGGCTCAAGCTCTGAGAAGCTGGTTGGGCAGCCGTTTGGCGGCGGCGTATCCACGACCTATTCGACCGCTCCGGGACTATTCTATCTCGATGATGGAATATTGAGCTGGGCCGAGATCAGCAATTCCGACAAGGTCGCCGTCAAAGCCTCATACAATGGGGTAACGACGCAACTAACAAGTCTGACTACGGGGATTGAACTCCTGGGAATAGATAGTGGCAATGTTCTGTATATCGACGGCCAGAATGCCTACACTTGGAAGGCCGCGACCGGACAAAAGAAACCGGCGCCTCGCGTCTACGGATTGGCAACCTACATCGGTGGCGGCATGGTCTATTTCAAGTCCGGCAACCTGGGCAACATTTACCGTTTCCCACTCAACTGAGGCGGGGAAACCGCGCTATTCGACAAATCCCCGCAGCTGTTCCAGCTTCTCGTCCCACTGGTGCGAGATCAGGCCAAGATAATGCCGCGCCAGTTCGACCCGGTCCCGCTCCAGGGCCCAGACGGTTTCCCGGCCGGAGCGGGCATGGCTGACCAGACCGGCTTTTGCCAGCACGTTCAGGTGCTTGGTCACGGCCTGCCGGGTCAGGTTCGTGCCATGCGTCAGGCGCACGATCGACTGAGGCCCGGTCCCGAGCCGCAGCACGATGCGCAGCCGTGTCTCGTCGCCCAGGGCGGCAAAGACCGGCACGGCGAACAGCGCGGCTTCAGCGGGCACGCCCATCTCCGTTAAGATAGGCCTCGATCAGTTTCATCTGCGCCGTCCAGCCGCCGTCGTTCATCTCGAACGCCTGGGCGCGCCGCTCCAGCGGAATGTTTTCGAAGCCGCTCTCGGTCAGGGTCAGGTGGACGCCGCCGTCGACCTCCCTGAGGGCGAAGGTGATCAGGGTCATTGGTTCGGCGGAATAGTCCTTGTCCTTGTCGATTGCATACGGGTGCCAGCGCAATTGGAACAAGGTCTTCGGTCTGATTTCGCCGACGCTGAAAGACACCGGCGTGCCTTCATAGGGTTTCTGGGCTTCGGCGACATCAGGATCGACCGCGGTCGGCCGGATGTGGCCGGTGATCGGCGTGTCCGGCGTAAAGACCGGCGCATCGAAGCAGATGCCAAACCACGTGCCGAACTGGGCAGGATCGGAAATTGCCGCCCAAACCTTGTCGAGGGGTGCTTTCAGCACAATCTCCTTGCGGATGGCATCGGGAACTTGAACGGACATTAGCAACTCCATGGTTGCGTATTTTATTACATCCGGCGCCATCCATTAGCAACCTAAAAGTTGCCTGTTCGCGCGATCGTGACTATGCTAAGGGGGAAGCATGCGCAAGCGAGGGATTATCTGGGGGATTTTGGCCATCGCCGCCATCTGGGCGGCGGCCGTCGGATTCTGGTTCGAGCCGCGCAGCCTGACCCTGACTGAGCTGGATGTCCAGGTGCCGTCGTGGCCGGCCAATACTGCGCCGCTGCGCGTGGTGCTGCTGTCCGACCTGCATATCGACGAGGCGCACATGACGCCGGAGCGGGTGCGGGACATTGCCCGGCGCGTCAAGGCGCTCAATCCGGACGTGGTGCTGCTGGCGGGCGACTATATTGGCGGCAATGTCTTCAAGGGCCGCAAGGAATTTGGCGCCCGGCCGATGCGCTCGGCGAAGGAAATCGCGCTGGACGAGGAAGGTCTGAGGACTCTGGGGGCCTTCGAGGCGCGCTATGGCACCTACGCCATCATGGGCAATCACGACTGCTGGTGGGACTGCGATACGGTGCGCCAGGTGCTGGCGACAACGCCGGTGCATTTCCTGGAGAACCAGGCGGCGCGCATCGAACGCCCGGAAGGCGATGTCTGGATCGCCGGCATCGAGGACGGCCAGACCCAGACGCCAGATTTCCCGGCCACGGCCGCGCAGATCCCGCCGGGCGCGGCGACCTTAACGCTGACGCACAATCCCGGCCTGTTCGACTGGGAGTCGGACCATGCCCCCATTTTGCTGGCCGGGCACACCCATGCTGGTCAGGTGCGCCTGCCGCTGATCGGCTCGATCGTCCAGGTTAGCCGCCATACCGAAGACACCGCCGACGGCTTTGAGGTCATCAATGGCCGCATCCTGATCGTGTCGCGCGGCTTGGGCTCAAGCGGCATTCCGGTGCGTTTCAACTGTCCGCCGCAGATCATGTTGCTGACGATCCATCCCGGCCCGGTTGCCGAGGTTAAAGCGAAAAAAGATCAATGGCTTAAATAGCCGTTTCGCGCAGTTTCGCCCGCGCTTTTCCCGCCGCCGCCTCGTGATCGACACGGCCGAGAAACCGGCGGGCGCGCGGAACGGCGTCATGTAGATACTGATCCGGACCGCGCATGTGGCGCGCATTCAGGTCGCGCCGGCTGAGCAGGTCGAAGGCGACGCGCTCCAGCGTATAGCCCCAGGCGGGATCGCTGCCCGCATAGTGCATCGACCAGCCGCGCCGATGATGATCCAGCAGTCGGTCGCGTCCGCTGTACCCGTGAAAATCAAAGGCCAGAATGCCATCTGTCACGTAGACGTGGTTGCCCCAGAAGCCTTCGTTAGGGATTATCTTTTCGGCATAAAACCCCGGCAGCGGCGGATCGGCCAAAAATGTCCCCGCCAGGATATGGCAGGCGCCGTAGCCGAAGAAGATGCGGTCGGGCAGGGCCCACTGCCGGACAGGATCCTGCTTGACACCCGGCTTCAGAGCATAGAAGCCCATCAGCTCTTTTTCTTGCCGATCAGGCCGAAAATAAGCATAACCACTCCGATGCCGCCCACAACGCCCGACACCTGTCCGACTATCTGCATCAGCGCCACCGGGTCGTTCGACTTTGGCGCCATGCCGAGCATGATCACAAAAAATACCAGGGCCAGGCCAATCGCCAGTCCGCCGGCCAACATCAGACGCTTGTTCTTGTCCATCACCGCACCCCTTTTGAAGGCCCGATCAGGCCGCGAAACCGTGCCGCCGTCAATAGCCGTCTGCAGGGTTGTCCCATGACCCGGCCATTTACCGCCCAGGAACAGATGGCGTTCAGCCAGGCCATCGCCCTGCACCAGAACGGCCGGCTGAACCAGGCCTTCAACGTTTACCAGCAGCTGCTGGCCATCCAGCCGGACAATGCCGACGTACTGCGCCTGGCGGGCACCGTGCTGGCCCAGGTCGAGCGCTTCGAGGAAGGCGCGGCTCTGCTCAGCCGGTCGCTGGAACTGCAGGCCAACCCTGACACCTGCCAGTGCCTGGGCAACGCCCTGCTGGGTCTGGGCCGTCCCGAAGAGGCGCTCAACTGTTACAATCAGGTGCTGGCCGTTCGCCCGGATGACCCGAGCGCGCTCAATGCCCGCGGCAATGCCTGGGCCGACCTGAAACGCTATCCGGAAGCCTTCGCCGACTATGACCGGGCGCTGACGCTCGATCCGGGCCATCTCGACGCCCTGCTCAACCGCTCGGTGGCGCTGCAGGGCCTGAATCGGCTGGATGAGGCGTTGGAGGGTTTCGACCAGGTGCTGCGTGTCGATCCCGGCGACGCCGATGCGCTTTATCAGAAAGCCGGCACGCTGGAGGCCATGGGCCGGCTCGACGAGGCGCTGGTCGTGTGCGATTCCGCCCTGCGCCACCGTCCGGGCCATGCCGAGTCACACAATACGCGCGGCAATATCCTGTTCATCATGGGCCGGATCGAGGAGGCGCTGGAAGGTTACGACCGGGCGCTGGCCATCAAGCCGTCCATTGAGTGGCTGCCCGGGCATGACTTCTATGTGCGCATGTACCTGTCGGACTGGCGCGATTTCGCCGCCCGCCGCGACGGCTTGAGCGCGGATATCCTGGCTGGCAAGCGGGCGTCGGCGCCTCTGCCTGTCCAGGCGCTGGTCGACTCGCCCGAGGTTCTGCTGGCGGCGGCGAAGACCTTCGCGCAGGCCAGCCATCCGCCGGGCCGAGCCCTGCCGCCGATTGCGCCGTACACACACGACCGGCTGCGCATCGGCTACTTCTCGTCCGACTTCAAGAACCACCCGGTGAGCCACCTGCTGGCGGCCCTGTTCGAGCGGCACGACCGGTCGAAGGTCGAGGTCTTCGCCTTTTCGCTGCGCCCGCAGGCCGAGGACGCCTGGCGGACGCGCATCCGCAACGCCGCCGACCATTTTATCGACGTCGCCGGGCTGTCGGACATCGAAGCGGCCAAGCTGGCGCGCGAACACGAGATCGATGTCGCCGTTAGCCTCAACGGCTTCACCTATGGCAGCCGCACCGGCGTCTTCGCCGAGCGCGCCGCCCCGGTGCAGGTCAGCTATCTCGGCTATCTCGGCACCATGGGCACGGACTATATCGACTATCTGCTGGCCGACGAGGTGCTGATCCCCAAGGATAAGCAGGCCTTCTACAGCGAGACAATCGCCTACCTGCCCAGCTACCAGGCCAATGACGATACGCAACAACCGTCGGACAAGGCGTTCAGCCGTGCCGACCAGGGGCTGCCGGAGGACGGCTTCGTCTTCTGCTCGTTCAACCAGAATTACAAGATCACGCCCGACACCTACGATGTGTGGATGCGGATCCTGACGCAGGTTCCGGGCAGCATCCTGTGGCTGCACGCCAAGAACCGGACGGCCATCGCCAATCTCAAGGCCGAGGCGCAGGTGCGCGGCGTCGATCCGGAGCGCATCGTCTTCGCCGCCATGCTGCCGCTCGAGGACCACCTGGCGCGGCTGCCGCTGGCCGACCTGTTCCTCGACTCGCACCCCTATAATGCCGGGGCGACAGCCAGCAATGCGTTGCGCATGGGATTGCCGGTGTTGACGCGGGTCGGCGAGACCTTCGCCGCCCGGTATGGCGCCAGTTTGCTGACGGCGGTGGGCCTGCCTGAGCTGATCACCGAAACCGACACGGCGTTCGAAGCGCTGGCGGTCAGGCTGGCCACCCGGCCGAAGGAGATGGCCAAGGTCAAGCAGAAGCTGGCCAAGAACCTGCCCGGTTCGCTGCTGTTCGACACGGAAAAGGCGGCGCGCGCCATCGAGGCTCTGTTCCTTCAGATACAGCCGAAATGACGGACATCCTGTCCGGCCGCGAGCAGGCCTTGCTGGAGCAGGGTTTTGCCTTCCATCAGCAGGGCCGGATCGCCGACGCCGCCAGCCTGTATCGCCAGGTATTGCAGACCAGGCCCCGCAATGCCGACGCGCTCTGTTTGCTGGGGACGGCAGAAAGCCAGCTGGGGCAGTTCGCCGACAGTGCCGTGCATCTGAGTCAATCGCTGGAGATCGCGCCGGATCAGCCCGATGTCCATTACAACCTCGGTACGGTCTTACAGACGCTCGGCCGGCTGGACGAGGCGCTGGCCAGTTATGGCCGGGCGCTGGACTTCAATCCGGGACATGTCGAGGCGCGGCTCAACCGAAGCACCGTTCTGAAAACGCTTGGCCGCCATGACGAAGCCCTGGCCACCGTCGACCGCGTTCTCAGCCAGACGCCCAACTTTGCCGCGGCACATTACAATCGCGGACTGATTTTGCAGTCCCTTCGTGCGCTTCCGGAAGCTCTGGCAAGTTTTGATGAGGCCGTGCGCCTGGACGGCCACATGGTCGATGGCTGGTTCGACCGAAGCAACCTGCTCATGGAAATGCGCCGCTTCGGCGAAGCCCTGGACGGGTTCGATCGGGTTTTGCAGCTTCGGACGACCCATGCCGGCGCCTGGGGCAACCGGGGCCTGGTTCTCGGCCGCCTCGGACGCCTAGGCGACGCCCGGGACAGCCTTGACCGGGCCGTGGCCAATGATCCGACCGATGCCGACGCTTATGGCAACCGCGCCACCATCCTGCGTTTGATGGGAGACTACGAGGCGGCCCTGGCCGACGGCGACCGGGCCATAGCGCTTCAGCCGGGGCATGCGCAGGCGCATTACGGGCGCGGACTTGTTCTGGACGAAATGGATCGCTTGCCGGAAGCGCTTTCGGCCTACAACGAAGCCCTGCGCCTCAACCCCTTGCTCGATGGCCTGCAGGGCTGGGCGCAGTATGTCTGCGCCCGCCTGGCGGACTGGAGCGATTTTCAGGAGCGCCGCACCCGGATGGCTGCCGCCCTGGCTGCCGGGCATCGCGTAGCGACACCGCAGTCCGTTCTGGACGACCCTGAACTGCAGCGCCGCGCCACCGCCGGACTGGCAGCCGAGGCGCCGGCACGATCGGCGCCCGTTTTTCCGCCGCGTCCTCCGGGCGGCCGGCTTCGGGTGGCTTACATCTCGTCCGATTTTGGCAACCATCCGGTCAGCCACCTCATGGCGGGGGTGCTTGAGCGCCATGACCGCGCCCGGTTTGAGATATTCGCGGTGTCGACCGCGGTGCGGCCGTCGGAGGCCTGGCGAGCGCGAATTCAGGCGGCGGTCGAGCATTTTGTCGACGCGGCCCCCCTGCCTGACGCGCGCATAGCGCAAAACCTGCGTGAGGCCGGTATCGACATCGCGGTTGACCTGAACGGCTGGACCAAGGGCAACCGGACCGAAATCTTTGCCGAGCGCGCCGCACCGGTGCAGGTCAGTTATCTGGGTTTCCTCGGCAGCATGGAAACCGGTTATCACGACTATCTGCTGGCCGACCGCGTGATCGTGCCGGAAGAAAATCAGCGCTTCTACGGCGAAAAGATCGTCTACCTACCCAGTTATCAGGTCAATGACGACGCGCAAAAGCCGTCGGACAAGGCGTTTACCCGCGCTGATTTCGACCTGCCGGAAGGCGCCTTTGTCTTCTGTTCGTTCAACCAGACCTACAAGCTGACGCCTGATGTGTTCGACAGCTGGATGCGCATCCTGGGAGAGGTTCCCGGCAGCGTGCTGTGGCTGCTCGCGCGTCATCCAACGGCCAGGGACAATCTCCGGGCCGAGGCCGGCAAGCGCGGCATCGATCCGGCGCGCCTCATTTTTGCCGACACCATCCCTCTGGAAGATCATCTGGCGCGGCTGCCCTTGGCCGACCTGTTCCTCGATTCCCACCCCTACAATGCCGGCGCGACGGCCAGCGCCGCACTCCGCATGGGTGTGCCGGTTCTGACGCGGATTGGCCAGTCATTCGCCGCCCGCATGGGCGCCAGCCTGCTGACGGCGGTCGGAATGCCGGAGCTGATCACCGAAACGTCCGGGGCCTACGAAGCGCTGGCGATCCGGCTAGCCACCCGGCCGGACGAGATGACGGCCATCAAACAAAAGCTGGCTGGAAACCTGCCGGGATCGCTGCTGTTCGACACCGAACGCGCCACGCGGGCGCTGGAAGCGGTGTTTGAGGACATGGTCGCCGCAAAGATCTGAAATTTTCCGCTTGCACCGGCCCCTGGGGACGGCCTCACTGATGGCCGGGTCCACAGGAGATAGCCCTATGCAAGCGAAAGAGCGCTGGTACGGACCCGGCGAAATGGCCAAGAAGCTCGGCGTCAGCGTCAAGGCGCTGCGGGTGTACGAGCGTGAGGGCCTCGTCGCACCGTTGCGCGCCGAATCCGGCTGGCGGGCCTATGGCCCAGCCCAGGTCGAACAGCTGCACCGGATCATCGCATTGCGCGATCTTGGCCTGACGCTCAAGCAGATCAAGGTTCTGCTCAGTGGCGGTCAGGCCAGCTTCGACACGGTGTTAGCTATGCAGCAGGAAGCGCTGGAAGCCCAGAAGGTCCGCATCGAACGCGGCCTAAGCCTGCTCAAGACTGCGCGGCGCAAGCTTAGCCAAGGCGAGGCTCTCACTGTGGACGATCTCATCCATCTGACACAGGAGACCACCATGTCAAAATTTATGGCCGTTCAAACGCTGAACAACAAATACAATGCGTTGCTGGAAGTGCGCGGATTGGACGCGCTTCAGGACGACATTACCAACCGGGCGCGGGAACACTTTGCCGGCATGGGCAAGACGAGCGAACAAATAGCCGCGGTTTATTATGAGCTGTTTCTGGAAGCCAAACAGTTGATGGACATTGGCGACGATGCTTCCGAAGCGGCCAAGGCGTTTTACCGGCGCTGGCGGGGCGGCATCGGGGACTTCAAGCCACCGGCCGACGTGCCGATGGACCGGCTGGAGGCCTTGCGAACGGCCTTCCGCGAGGCGATGGCCGACCCGGAGATCACCAACAGTCTGCCGTTCGATCCGGCCATCTTCCCGTTCGTCGCCCGCATCGGCAAGGGCATGAAGGAACGCGGCGAGCTGGAGTAGGGCCTACTTGCACAACTCCTTGACGTTGTCTGTCTTCTCCGGCCCCGGAATATCGGCCAGCGAAATGCCCTTCAGCTTGGCTGTCCGGACAATCAGGTCGCCGCCGCCGGTCATCTGATAGGCCGGATCGGACTGGGCCTGTTCCATCGTCACGTAGCGCGCGCCGGCCTTTTCCAGGCGATCCAGCGTCTCCGGCAGCATGATCGACGCAAAGCCGCCGATGTGGGTCAGCAGCACGAACGGGATATTGCGGCCATAGACCCGCTGCGACATGGCCTGCATCTGGATGATGCCGTCATCGACGCCCTTGAGGTACTGCACCTTCATGGCGTCGATGGCGGCGGTGTCGCCCTTGGCCAGGCAGCGGGCATAGGCGTCGGTATAGGCCCAGTCGCTGAAGGCGGCGCTGACATCGGCTTCGCGATAGCCGCGCGCCTTCAACCAGGCCATGGCGCCGTCGGCCTTGGCCGGATCGACGTTCAGGTTGGGAAAGCGCAGATAGTGCCAGTCCTGGCCCTGCATATACTTAGCGACAAGCGGCTCCCCGGCTTCGGCATCGGCGATCCAGGCCTCCAGCGTCGGCGCATTGGTCAGGTTCAGGTGGCTGTAGGTATGGTTGCCGAGCGGATAGCCGGCCTTGCGCCATTCCGCTAGAACACCTTCGCTTTCGGGCTCCTGCGCCACGCGCTTGGCGTTGACGAAGCCCCAGGCCTGCGGGACATGGTGCGCCTTCAGGGTGGCGAGGTAGCTGTCGGCGATGCCGACGCGCGTCATGCCCTGCGGCAGCGGCCCGTGCGCCGTCAGGTCATCGACGGTGATGGCGATATCGAAGCCTTTTTGCGGCGCTGCGGCCTGCACATTTCCCGCCGCCAGCGCCAGCCCGGCCGCCACGCAAAGACCTTTGATGTCCATGATATCCTCCGCCACATTCTTCTGTGATTTTGCCCGACCATAGCACAGACGGGACGGGGCAAAAGAAACCATTTGCCATTCCGCGCATCTGGCATAGGGTCGCGCCAGCCTTACAGGAGGAGCCTGCCATGAAACTGTACATGCACCCCGTCTCGACGACCTGCCGCCCCATCTCGCTGCTGATCGCGGAGAAGAAGCTGCCGATCGAAAGCGAAGTCGTCGACCTGATGACCGGCGCGCACTACCAGCCGCTCTATACCGAAAAGAACCCGAACAGCATGGTGCCGCTGCTGGAAGACGGCGATTTCCGCCTGACCGAAAGTTCGGCCATCCTGAAATACCTGGCTGACGTTTACGACCTGCCGGAATACCCGAAGGACCTGAAAGCGCGCGCCAAAGTCAACGAAGCTCTGGACTGGTTCAACTCCAACTTCATCCGCGACTATAACTACGGCATGATCTATCCGCAGCTGTTCCCGCACCATAAGCGTCCGGACGAAGCCGCGCACGCCGGCGCCATCGCCTGGGGCCGCGAGAAGAGCCTGCGCTGGCTAGGGCTTCTGAACGACAGCTGGATCGGCGACAAGGCCTATCTGACCGGCGATCAGATCACCATCGCCGACTATTTCGCCTCGGGCGTGATCACCTCGGGCGAGGTGGTTGGCTGTGAGTTCAGCCAATATCCGAACATCTGCCGCTGGCTCGGCAACATGAAGAAGCTGTCGAGCTGGAAGGCCGTGCATGAGATCTTCGACGGCTGGGCCTCGTCGGTCGAAAAGGAACAACTGGTCGCGGTGCGCTAAACAATATACGGGCGCCGTCCCACGACGGCGTCCGTACTTTTAAGCCTTCTTGACAAACTCGGTGCGCAGCACGAGTCCTTTGACCTTTTCAGCGTTGCACTCAATTTCCGCTTCATCATGGGTCAGGCGGATATTCTTGATGAGTGTGCCGCGCTTCAGGGTGACACCGCCGGAGCCCTTGACCTTCAGGTCCTTGATCAGCGTGACACTGTCGCCATCGTTCAGGCGCGTGCCATTGCTGTCCTTTACAACGATCTCATCCTCATCATCCGCCACACTCAATCTCCCTTGTAGGCAAATGTCAGCCCTACTCCACCGTCACCGATTTGGCCAGGTTGCGCGGCTGGTCGACGTCGGTGCCTTTGTGGACCGCCGTATGGTAGGCCAGCAGCTGGATCGGCACGGAGTAGACCAGTGGCGCGATGAAGCTGTCGCACTTGGGCGCGCGAACGACTTTCAAAGCCTTGGCGGCATCGCCTGACAGCGTGGGGACCTTTTCTGGAGCGTCAGTAATCATCACCACCCGGCCGCCACGCGCCGCCACTTCCTGGACGTTGGAGGCGGTCTTTTCGAACAGCTCGTCGTCGGGCGCGACCACCACGACCGGGGTGTTTTCGTCGATCAGGGCTATCGGGCCGTGCTTGAGCTCGCCGGCGGCATAGCCTTCAGCATGGATATAGCTGATTTCCTTGAGTTTCAGTGCCCCTTCCAGGGCCAGAGGGTACATGTCACCGCGGCCGAGATAGATGACGTCGCGCGCCTTTGACAGGTCCGCCGTGATACGGCCGATCTCGGCGTCCATCTTGAGCGCTTCGGCGATCAGGCCGGGGGTTTCGAGCAAGCTTTGCACCAGCGCGGCTTCGCGTTTGGCATCGATACGGCCGCGCTGCACAGCGGCGGCCACGACCAGCGACAGCAGGGCCGACAGCTGAGCGGTAAAGGCCTTGGTCGAGGCGACGCCGATTTCCGGGCCGGCATGGGTCGGCCACATCAGGTCGGCTTCGCGGGCCATGGTCGAGGAGTGGACATTGACCAGGGCCGCCGTCTTCAAACCTTGTTCCTTGCACCAACGCAGGGCGGCCAAGGTGTCAGCGGTTTCGCCCGACTGCGACACCGCAATGGCCAGCGTACCCGGCATAACGGCCGGCGAACGG
Source organism: Pseudomonadota bacterium (assembly GCA_048497915.1). GTDB lineage: Bacteria > Pseudomonadota > Alphaproteobacteria > Caulobacterales > Caulobacteraceae > Asticcacaulis. Next base: position 2,083 of record JBEHYZ010000023.1, on the reverse strand, counting down.
TAGCGAAATTCCGAGGCGACTTCGACGTCGACCGGCAGGCCGGCCACCTTTTCAAAGGCATAGCGGGCGATTGAGCCGGCATAATAGGCGGTGCCGCAGGCAATGATCTGTATGCGGACGATCTGGCTGAAATCGACGCTGGTCTTGATGTCGGCGCGCACCGACTTGGCCACCGGATCGAGATAGGCCGAAAAGGTGCGCTGGCAGCTTTCCGGCTGTTCGTGCACTTCCTTTTCCATGAAATGGCGGTAGGCGCCCTTTTCGACCAGGGCGGCCGAGGCTGGAACGTGGGTGACCGGGCGATTGACCAGGAAGCCCTTGGCGTCGTAGACTTCGGCGCCGTTGCGGGTCAGGACCAGCCAGTCGCCTTCTTCGAGATAGGTGACATTATTGGTGAACGGCCCGACCGCCAGGGCATCCGAACCCAGGAACATCTCGCCATCTTCGCCCCAGCCGACGACCAGCGGCGAGCCGCGACGGGCGCCGAGAATGGTTTCGGGCTCGCCGCCGATCAGGATGGCCAGGGCATAGGCGCCGTGCAGGCGGTTGAGTACGGCCTGGAAGGCATCCTTCAGTTTCAGGCCCGAAGTCAGGGCTTCGTCGAGCAGGTGGGCGATGACTTCGGTATCGGTGTCGGACTCAAAGGCCTGGCCCTTGGCCTGAAGCTCGGCTTTCAGTTCGGCGAAATTCTCGATGATGCCGTTGTGAACCACCGTCACCGCGCCATAGGCATGCGGGTGGGCGTTCCGCACCGAAGGCGCGCCGTGGGTGGCCCAGCGGGTGTGGCCGATGCCGACGGTACCCGGCAGGGGATCGGCGGTGATGGCGGCTTCCAGGTTCTTGATCTTGCCTTCGGCGCGGCGACGCTGGGGCCCGTCAGCGGTCTGGACGGCGATGCCGGCCGAGTCATAGCCGCGATATTCCAGCCGCCGCAAGGATTCCAGCAGGCGCGGCGCGACGTCCGAATTGCCGATGATGCCGATAATGCCGCACATGCTTCAATTTCCTTGCGCTATAAAATTAGTTTTGCGAGCCATTATTAGCACATCGCATGCCAGATAAGGATCAATAAGCGTGGCTAAACGTTACAAATCCCTTATACGGAAGTAAATAAGGCTTAACCATGACCTTCCTCACCTCGTCATCCGCAACTCAGCGAAATTACTGCATGGCCCGGCACGGGCAAAATTTATGCAATTAATTCATTGCAAATATTTCCGTGCCAGCCTATCCTGATCATCTTACCGTGTGATTACCAGGTTCCGATTTCATGAGCGACAGCAAGTGGGATAAGCTTCAGGCGGCGCTGAACGCGTCCGGTCTGTCGATCAAGGACGTGGCCGATGCGGCCGGGATTGCCCAGAGCAGCGTCTTCCGGGCCCTGAACGGCTCGACCAAGGCGCTGCGCCCCGAAACGGTAGACAAGCTCGAGGCCGCCTTTATCGCCCTGGCCACCCAAAAGGTCTCTGATTACCGCGACGCCCTGTCGCTATACGCCTACAACCCCCTCCGCACCCGCAACGAAGAAATGGCCTCCCACATGTCCGCCATGAACAAGACGCGCAAATATTTCGGCACCGACGGCATCCGCGGCCGGGCCAACATGTTCCCGATGACCGCTGAAGTCGCGTATCGCGTCGGTATGGCGGCGGGAAAGATGTTCATGTCGGAGACCGACCGCCGCCATCTGGTCGTCATCGGCAAGGACACGCGCCTGTCGGGCTATATGATCGAGCCGGCACTGGTGGCCGGGTTCACTTCCGTCGGTATGGATGTCCGCCTGTTCGGGCCGCTGCCGACACCGGGCGTGGCGATGATGACGCGCTCGATGCGGGCGGATCTGGGCGTGATGATCTCCGCCTCGCACAATGCCTTTGCCGATAACGGCATCAAACTGTTCGGCCCGGACGGTTACAAGCTTTCCGACGATGTCGAGCTGGCCATCGAAGCGCGCATGGATGGCAATATCCTGGAAGGCGTCGCCGAGGCGCACAAGCTGGGCCGGGTGGCCCGCGTCGACGACGCCCAGTGGCGCTACGTCGAAATCGCCAAGGCGACCTTCCCGCGCCATCTGCGCCTGAAC
>JBEHYZ010000022.1:0-82542 GCA_048497915.1 Pseudomonadota bacterium | reverse complement strand
AGACCGCAAACATTAGTGTCGTACTGCGTGATATCTCAATCACGCGCCAGAACACCGCCGCCTGCGTTTCCCTTTCCAATAACTACAATGTCAAAGACCTTAACCACGGCCAGCCTCACCGGCCGCGGCAACAACTATATCCCGTCGTCAGAGGAGGCGCGTATCTAGGATGCTCGCCATTTCGTGTCAACTAACTTTTTCTCTTTTTCCACAGACCCGTTTAAACGGAACTTTTCGCGGAAATTGAGACGACGCGACCTCGATGGATTGCCTTGGCGGCCAATCCTCCGAAACGCGTCGAAATCAGAAGAAGCGCGTATTTAGTCCCATTTCAGATCCACATCAAGCCCTAATTGAATCTTTATCGATCCAATTTTGTAACCCTCTGAAAATCCTTGAGACAAAACGCGGCTATCAAGCCGCGAACGCCCTATCCCGCCGTGATATAGGCCTTGAGGGTGTGCGCCTCATGCTCAGCTTCGGCGATTTTGGACTTAACCAGGTCGCCGATCGAGACGATTCCCACCAAACGCGGCCCTTCCATGACTGGCAGGTGGCGGATTCGGCGATCCGTCATACGCTCAAGCAGAGCATCGATCGGCTCAGCCAGCTCAGCGAATACCACGTCACGCGTCATAAAGTCCGCAACAGGCTGCGTCAGAGCCTCAGCTCCACTGGTCGCTATGGCGCGAATCACATCGCGCTCAGACACGACACCGACAACACGGCCCACGCGGTCGCTGACGATAAAAGCGCCGACCTTGCGCGTATATAATAACGCCGCGACCGAAGACAGACTATCCTCAGGCGAAACAGTAAAAACTTGACGACCCTTGGAATTTAAAAGTTGATTAACCAGCATTTCAAACCCTTTCCATCGGTTTTATCGTTGTTATTTATGGAAAGAAAGCGTCACCCCAAAGTGGGCCGTTTTGCAATACTAGTGCGCCGCAGCATAGGGTCACTTTGTCGTGAAGTATCTGCGGTGAAAAAGGTGCATCCACGGCGCAATCGCCAGCAGGCCAAAGATATAGCCGGCAATATGCGCCTGCCAGGCGATGACCATGCCATCGCTCAGAAATATCCCCCCGATGAGCGGAATCAGCGCGTTTCCACCACAGACAAAGAGAGACATGCTCAGAACCGTGGGATGAGTCAGCGGCTTTATGCCCGGCGGGTCATATGGATCGCCAGCCAGGCGGATGCTGGCCGCCATCAGCCCTGAAACGGCTCCGGAGGCCCCAGCCACCGGGATCGGAGAATGCAGATTGAGCAGGCAATAGCCCAGACCTGCCGCGACTCCACATAATAGATAGAAGGCCAGAAACGACAAACCGCCGAGAATACCCGGCCCACACGCCCGCACGACCGGCGCGGAGAAGGCAAAGCAGAAGGCGGAGTTCGCCAAAACATGCAGCCAACTGCCATGTAGAAAGAGATGGGTAATCAGCAGGTCATAATTCCCCTGACGAAGCAGCACCGGCGTCAACGCGAAACTGTCGAGTAACGCCGCCTCCCCCTGCGGCCCGAGCAGGGTCTGCAGACCGTAAAGCGCGATAAGTAGAACCGGTATGAGAAACACCAGCGCCGGCGCATTGAAAAATGGCTCTTTGGGTGCGGCGCCGGGGCGATCGATCATGGCAGGAACTCGTCTTTGGCCTGGGAAGGAACGCTCAGGCCTTAGCACGGCTGCGGCAAGGCTGGCCACCATGTCCCGTTTTTCGACGAACATAGCCGCCATAATGTCGCAATTCAGCACAAACAGGCGAACCAAAGCCCCGAGATTCCCCAAAATATACGCAATTTTTAGGGTTTCACCTGAGAGTGGCCCCTGATTTGCTGGGAAGCCTTCGCCTGGGGCGCGAGTGGCCCAGGTTGGGAGCGACCAATGCCGATACATAAGTTTTGGGTACTGACTGCTGCCGCAAGCCTGGCCGCCATGAGCGGAACGGCTTGCGCCCAGTCCATGTCCTCGTCCGCCGCCGCCTTCGAGACCGGTTACGGCCTCAAGCGCAACCAGATGCAAAATCCGGTCGATCCGTCGACGCGCGATGCCAACGGCAACCGCGTCCTGCTCGACGGCATGATGCAGAGCGGCACCGACAACAGCGTCTACGCCACGTCGAAAACCTTCGGTGCGGGTGATTCGTATTCCGGCGCCGGCGCTCTCGGGGGCGCGACCGCCATCGGCAACAGCCTCCAGGTCATCGTTGCCGGCAATTACAACACCGTCATCGTCCACTCGACCCAAACCAATAACGGCACCGTCACGGCAACGGCGAACGGCCAGACCGCGGTCGGCGCCACCGGCTCGACATCCACGAACAATTCTTTGAACGGACAGGTAAACCTCAATGCTGGCTTCTGAAAATCAAATGCCCAAGGCCAAAACGGCCCCGAAAGCATCCAAACGAGGCTTTAAGCGCGTCGCCGCCCTGCTGGCCGGCACCGCGCTGATCGGCCTGTCCCTGAGCGGCTGTATGACGACGCCGGGTGTCAACCAGGATGGTCTTTATAAGACGCCGATCGGCCGTTCGCCGGTCACGGCCAACGCCACCGCTTATTCCGACGCGCTGGTATGCCTGGGCGAATATGCCCGCGCCCGCCGCCTGGCCTCGCCGCGCCTCGCTGTTGGCCGTATCTCGGATTACACCGGTAAGGTGTCGCTGGAAGGCGGCCGCGAAATCACCCAGGGCGCCTCGCTGATGGCGATGACCGCCCTGGCCAAGGCCGGCGCCCGTCAGGTCGAGCGCTTTGACACATCGGTCGGCGAGCTGGAACTGAAGTACGCCAACAACAAGCTGATCACCGACGATCAGGTCGCCAATCCGAATCGCCCGGCCGACTACCGCAAGATCATGGCCGGTCAGGTCGCCGGTTCCGACTTCTTCATCGTCGGCGGCATCACCGAGCTGAACTACAATATCCGCTCCTCGGGCGTCGACGCCTATGCCGGCGACACCAAGGATACCGGTGTAAAGGGCCTGGCGACCGGCCGGACCATGGTGATGAACGTCGCCCTGGACCTGCGCCTGGTTGATACGCGCACGCTCGAAGTCGTCGACGTCATCTCCTATCAGAAGCAGATCGTCGGCAAGGAAGTGAAGGCCGGTGTCTTCGATATTCTGAACGGCAACATCTTCGACATTTCCGGCGGCCAGGGCGCGCTTGAGCCCATGCAGCTGGCGGTGCGCGCCATGATCGAACGCGCGACGCTTGAGTTCATGGCCAATCTGTATGGCGCCGCGGGCCCTGAGGTCTGCCTCGCTCCGCAAAACGATTTCCTCAATAGCGACACCCTGGGTGTGACCGGCGGCCTGACGCCTGCCTACGATAATCTGGAGACCAACAATGCTGGTACCCGCGCCGATCCGTCCCGCTGGCAAAATGTCGCGGCCCTTCCGCCGCAGCGCCACCCTGAGCCGGCTCCTGTCCGCAACGCCCCGCCTGCCCCGCCGGCCTGCGAAACCAAGTGCGTTCCTTATAACCCCAACGCTGGCGCTCCTGATGCTGGCGGCAAGCCTCACGGCCAATCCCGCTACTAGTCAGGTCATCACGTCGAACCCGTCTGGCGCGCCGCAATCTTTCGGCGGCCAGGCGACCTTCGACAACGTCCAGGACAATTCCGGCTCGGTCATCGGCGACGCCCATCTGGACGTTGTCGAGAACGACGGGCTGACGCAGGCGCGTTCCTACGCCACCGGCAACAGCCTCAAGGGCGGCAACGAAGGCGCCGACGCGACGGTCACCTCGGCCCAAAGCAATTCGGGCCACGTCAAGTCGACCGCCAAGCTCAACGGCATCAATCCCGGCCAGGAAGACCTGGCGCTGGGCGATCCCGCCTACGCCACCAGCCAGGCCATGGCCAATGCGTCGGAACTGACGACGCGCGACGCGCACCTGACCTCGCAGACCTCGCAGACCGCGACGGCGCCGCTGGTCGATGCCGTCACCGACGTCAAGGCGCTGAACAACGCCATCTATACCAGCGGCCAGGGCGATGCGACGGCCGTGGCTAACCACACGGCCTATGAGGTGACCAATAGCCGCCTCGACGCCAAGTCGTGGCAATATTCGGCCAGCGACGTGCAAGCCAATGTCGACGCGTCGGTGCACTATTCGCCCTCGCCTAACCAGTATAATGCTTCGGCGACCGGCAACTATTACGGCGCGCTGAGCACCAGTGGCGGCTCGCAGGAGCACGAGACTCATCAGTCGCAGGACGGCCAGACCATCGCCCGTTCGGAACTCTACGGCGGCAATATGTGGGATTCGGCGACGCGTGCGCAGGCCGTAGCCAACACTGTCGACCTGCAGAACCAGGGCGGCTCGCTGGTGGTCAGCAACGACCAGTCACATAACGGCTTCGTCCAGTCGCAAGCCTATACCAGCGCTGATCAATATGGCTCGGCCCGCGCCGACGCCACGGGTATCGGCAACCAGATGTCCGCGGCCAACAACGACGTCTATGTCCGCGTCGACAACAACCAGATCTCCTCTGGCGGAGTCGACGTGTCGGCGACCTTCGAAGGCAATACCGGCTACGACAGCTACATCTCGGCCGAAGCCTATGGCAACCAGGCTCTCGCGTACGCCTGTTCGGAATGCAAGGCCGACATCGGCGTCAATTCCAACCAGGTCAACAACTCGGATGTCTCGGCCACGACCAATGTGACGCTGAATTCGCAGGGCCGCTCGATCGTTTCGACGGCGCGCGCCACCGGCAACAGCGCCACCTTCTACGTGTCGGGCGGTTACGGCGCCAAGAAATAAGCAACGCCATTAGCGTAATGCGTGAAAGGCGGCGTCGAAAGGCGCCGCCTTTTCGGTTTCTGGGATAAGTTTTAACTTTATTCAGCCGCAAATCTTTGTCAGGGTCGCCCTGCAACATTGATAAGGTGCATCCCGGATGCGCCACACGGGGAACGCATCCATGCACGCCAAGACATTCGCCTTCAAGGCCCTGACGATTCTGGCCCTGACCACGACCGCGCTGACGCCGATCAGCAGTCTGGCTGTCACGCCCAAGGCGGTATCAAAGGCAGCCCCTGCCAAGCCCGCGCCTGCCAAGGCCCCTGCCCCCGCACCGTTCACGCCGGTTGCGCAGGATGCTGCCAAGCCGGTGCACTTCGCTCAGGACTATTCCGACATCAAGCCGGACCCGGCCGTGCGCTTTGGCCGCTTGCCCAACGGCATGACCTACGCCATCCTGAAGAACGCCACGCCTCCGGGCACCGCGTCGGTGCGCCTGCGCATCGGCGGCGGCTCGATGATGGAGACCGAGGAGCAGCGCGGTCTGGCGCATTTCCTGGAGCACATGGCGTTCAACGGCTCAAAGAACGTGCCCGAAGGCGAGATGGTCAAGATCCTCGAACGCCATGGCCTGAAGTTCGGTCCGGACACCAACGCTTTCACCAGCTTCGGCCAGACGGTCTATCAGCTTGACCTGCCCAAGGTCGGTGCGGACGATGTCGACACCGCCCTGATGCTGATGCGCGAGACAGCCGGCAACCTGCTGCTCAGCAGCGAAGCCATCGAGCGTGAGCGCGGCGTTATCCTCGGCGAGGAGCGCCTGCGCGACAGCCCGGACATGCATGACTTCAAGAAGTGGTCGGCCATGACCTTCGCCGGGCAGAAATACCCTGAACGTCTGCCAATCGGGCTGGTCGACGTCATCAAGAACGCCAATCGCGACCGGTTCGTCGATTATTACAATGCGTTCTACCGTCCGGAGCTGGCGACGCTGGTCGTAGTCGGCGATGTCGACGTCAACGCCATGGAAGCGCGCATCAAGGCCAAGTTCTCCGACTGGAAAGCCGCCGGCGACGCCGACATCCGCCGTACCGACTTCGGCGCCTACAAGCCGAAGGGCACCTTGAGCGACGCCTATACCGAAACCGGCCTGGCCGACAGTGTGAGCATGACCTGGGCCAAGCCGGTCAACGAAGTCTACCAGACCGTCCAGAAGAACACCGACGACGTCATGGATCAGGTTCGCCTGACCATCCTCAACGACCGCCTGGAGCGGCAGGCCAAGCTGCCTGATACAGCCTTCGCCGCCGCCGGCACGGGCAAGAACCAGGTTGACCATACCGCCGATGTCGTTCAGCTCAACGTGACCCCAAAGCCCGGCCAGGCGAAGAAGGCCCTCGACCAGGCCTATCGCACGACACGGCAATATACCGAATTCGGCGCCGATCAGGCGGAACTGGACCGCACGCTGACCGACATGGAGGCCGGCTTCAAGGCGGCGCTGCAAGGCGAAAAAACGCGCAATAACCGCGAACTGGCCGATTCGCTGATCGGTGTGGTCGACAGCGGCGAAGTCTTCACCTCTCCGGCGCAGGATTACGCCTATTTCCAGAGCCTCAAGCCAAAAATGACACTGGCGGCCATCAATGGCGGCATCAAGCCTCTGTTCAGCGGCGACGGCCCGATCCTGTGGCACAGCGCGGAAAGTACCGGCGATCTCGACAAGACGGCGCTGGCGGCCACTTATAATGACGTCCAAGGCGCCCAACTGGCCAAGGCCGAAGCCCGCACCACCAAGCCGTGGCCCTACACCCAGTTCGGCAAGGCGTCGGCGGTCGTCAAGCGTGAGGAGATCAAGGATCTCGGCCTCACCGAGTTGACCTATGCCAACGGCATCAAGGCGATCATCAAGCCGACCAAGTTCAAGGAAAACGAAATCGGCATCACGGTGCGCTTCTCGGGCGGGCTGTCGTCGCTGTCGCCCGCCAGCAAGCCGCCGGTGTTCCAGGCGTCGGCCGGAGGTATCTCCGAGGGCGGCCTGGGCAAGCTGACTGCCGCCGAAATGAAAGACACCCTGACCGGCAAGATCGTCGGCATTGATTTCGGCATCGGTGAAGACGCCACCGTCCTGACCGGCGGCACGCGTCCGGCTGATTTCGCCACCCAGATGCAGCTGATGATGGCTTTCACGACCGATGCGGCCTACCGCACCGACGCCTGGGAACGCCTGAAGGCCTTCGTGCCGAACTATTACACGTCGCTGTCCGCCTCGCCGGCGGGGGTATTCCGCATAAACGGTGCGTCGGTTCTGCATTCCGGCGATTCGCGCTTCGGCATTCCGTCGCAGGCCGACTTCCTCAAGACGACCAATGACGACGTCAAAACGCTGGTTGACACCCAGCTCAAGACCGCGCCGATTGAAATCACTATCGTCGGCGACGTCACCGAAGCCCAGGCCGAGGCCGAGATCAACAAAACCTTCGCAACGCTGGCCGCCCGCAAGGACATTGCTCCGCCGGCCGACGCCGCCTCGGTCAAATTCCCGACCAGCAATCTCAGCCAGGTCTTCGAACATCATGGCCGCGCCGACCAGGACCTGAGCTATATCGCCTGGCCGACCACCGATACCTTTGCCAATACCCAGAACACGCGCGGCCTGGAGATGCTGGCGGAAGTGATGAGTCTGCGCCTGATCGACGTGGTGCGAGAAAACAAGGCCCTGAGCTACAGCCCCAATGCCGGCAGCCGTCCGTCGGCGACCTTCAAGGGCTATGGCTATATGGCGGTGTCGGCCGAGGTCCGTCCCGAAATGGATCAGACCTTCTTTGACAATGTAAAGGACATTGTCGCCGACCTGAAGGCCAAGCCGATCGATACGGACGAACTGCTGCGCGCCCGCAAGCCGACGCTCGACAAGCTGACCAACGACCTGAAGACCAATGTCTACTGGAATGGCGCCCTGCCCGGCGCGGCGCGCGACCCGCGCCGCCTCGAAATGATCCGCACCCGCCGCGCTCAGCTTGAAGCAGTCACAGCCGCCGATATTCAGAAACTGGCCGTCACTTACCTCGACATGTCGAAGGCGGTGCGCATTCAGGTCAAACCCGCCGCCGACGCCAAGCCGGCCGGCGGCCCCGCCCCGACAGCAGCACAGTAAAATAAAAACCCCGCCTCATCGAGGCGGGGTTTTTATTTCAGGCTTGGAAAGCCGCTTACTGGACGAAGCCGCCGACGCCACCGTCGAAAGTCATGGTCGTCGAGGCCATTGATGTCACCGACTTCGAACGTTGCTTCGATACCATTTCGGTGCGGGTCATGGTCAGGGTCTTCACGCCGACGCCGTTCAGGCGCAGCAGCGAGCGTTCGTTGCACTGGCGCTGCGGGATCTGTGTCTTGCAGGTCAGGGCGCCGCGTTCGAACCACAGGGCTTCGTTCTTGTTGCAGCTGACGGTCTTGCCGCCGTCGAAGTTGACGTGGCTGCCGTCATAGTCGGCATAGACCCACTGCATGTGGGTGCCGGCGATACAACGATAGACTTCGCCGGTATAACGTTCGTCGATCGCACGGTCCTTGCGCAGCTGCGAGGCCGGGTGCGGCACGCCGGTGTCGTCGATGCAGCTCGCCTGGATGATCACCGTCTTGGTGAAGGACTGGCGCTCGGAATAGGATTCGTATTCGTCACCCGTCACGACCGTCAGGCCGCCGGCGGCTTGCGGATAGCCCGGCGTCTGCGACCAGTTGCCGTAACCGCCGCCATAGACCGTGGCGCCGGCCGAGGCGCTGCCGAAGGCCTGAGCGCGGGCATTGACGTTGACATTGACGTTGACCTTGCCGCCACCGCCGCAGGAATTGCACGGCGGATTAGGGTTGTGCGGCGGATTGGGCGGCGCCGGCGGCGGGCAGCCATGGTCGCAGGCCATGACCTGTCCGGCGGCGGCCAGCAGGCTCAGGCCAAGCACGGCGGCGATCAGATTCTTCACTTGTGCGCGCATTCAACGCTCCCTCGCGGATTTTTCCGGCCCAAATTGGGCATTCCCGCATCGCCCGAGCAAGAACCATACCGGTTCAAAATTGCCTTTTCCTTAAATCGTGTCCGGAAAAAGGCCAAGGAGGCCCTTTAAGCGGCAGGTTTCTTGCGCGTACGCGCTGGAAGGAGACCCATGTGCCCCATTCCAGCACAGTTTCATTTCTGAGCTATTGGCGCGGACTGCAACCCAGTCCCGAGCGCGCCCCTGCGCGTTCACAGTTCGATCCGGCCCAGCTCAAGTCTCTGATTCCGCAGATGATCATGATCTCGGATGCGGCGGCCGGCTACCGGTTTCGCCTGGCAGGCGGCTTTCCCGTCGCTTTTCACGGCCGCGAATTGAAGGACAACTCGTTCCTCAGCCTGTTCTGCTCGCCGTTTCTCGATACGGTACAAACCGCCATCGGCATGAGCCGACGCCGACAGCAGCCAATCATTCTCACCCTGTCGGCTCCCTGGCAGACCGACAGCAGCCCGGGCGACATGGCGGCAATGGCGTCCCACCCCGAGACAGTCAATTTCGAGATCGTCCTCTGCCCGATGGCCACCGAGGCCGGCGAGGTCGACCGCTTCGTCGGCATCTACCAGACCCTCAGCGCGCCGCCAAAAAATCCACACGGCAGCGTGGGCCGCTATACCCTGGTTTCGGCGCGGCTCTACGAGCCGAAACGCGCCATAAAGGCCGCCCATCTGCGGCTGGTCGCGGAAGACGGCCGCAACATCGCCTGACCAGAAAAGTTAAAGCTTGAAATGAACTTTGGAATTTCAGGCAACCTCTTGTTTTTATCTTAAAAACGCGCGACGCTTAGAGTCATATCTCAAGTGAGGTGCACGCCATGTCCAAATCCGGTTCCGACAAGCAAGAGAAGAAGAAAGCCGCCGAAGAACGGCTCGAGCAGCTGCAGATTGCTCTGGTTGACGCCCAGATCTGGACGATGAAGGCAGGCAAGAAACTCTGCATTATCTTCGAAGGCCGCGACGCCGCCGGCAAGGACGGCGCCATCAAACGCCTGACCGAATGCCTGTCGATCCGGCAGACCCGCGTCGTCGCCCTGCCCAAGCCGAGCGACCGCGAAAAGGGCGAATGGTGGTTCCAGCGCTATGTCGCCGAACTGCCGTCGACCGGCGAATGGACGATCTTCAATCGCTCCTGGTACAACCGCGCCGGCGTGGAAAAGGTCATGGGCTTTTCGACACCCGAGGAGCAGGAAACCTTCATCCGCGACACACCTGACTTCGAGTCAATGATTGAACGCAGCGGTACCGTGCTGATCAAACTGTGGCTCGACATCTCCCGCGACGAACAGAAGAAGCGCCTCGACGACCGGCGCAGCGATCCGCGCAAGCGCCTCAAGGTCAGTCCCCTTGATGCCGTGGCCCAGGACCGCTGGGAAGACTATTCGAAGGCACGCGACGAGATGCTGACGCGGACGCATTCGGAAAATGTGCCATGGATTTGCGTGGCTACGGATTCCAAGACCGACGCCCGGGAAAATATCATTCGCTATGTTCTAAAGGCGATTGGCTGCCCGGCTTATTCCGTCAAGATTGACGATCCCGATCCGGACATCGTTTTCAGTTACGACGCCGTGATCAAGGGCAAAAAGAAACTGTCCAAATAGCCTAAAAAATATCGCACTGAATCACGTCACGGTAACCAATTGTTGACCGTAGTTTGCCACGATTCTGCCGGATTGGCCGGAGCGAAGCCTCCGGCGCGCGAACAGAAGGTTCCCGAAGGCTATGTCTACCCCGGTTTCGTCCGGCAAACGCGCCAATCTGAAGGTTTGCGGCGATTGCACCCTGTGCTGCAAGGTCTACGACATCGACGACTTCGAGAAGAAGGGCGGCGAAACGTGCCTGCACACGCGTCCGGAAGGTGGCTGCGACATCTGGGGCCTGCATCCCAAAATCTGCCAGGATTTCAAGTGCCTGTGGCTGAAACATGAGGATATGGATGGGCGCTGGCGGCCGGATATCGCCGGCTTTGTTCTGCGCCTGGAGCCGAACGGCACCACCCTGTGCATTGATGTCGACCACGACCGGCCGGACGCCTGGCGCCGAGAGCCCTATTACGCGCAGATCAAGATCTGGTCGGAAATCATGCCGAAAAACGAGGGCCTGGTGCTGGTTTACGTACCCGGCGGTCTTTACGTGATCACCCCGATGGAAGACCTCTATCTCAAGGCGCCCAAGCGCGGCGACATCCTCGAAACCGGCATGGAAGACACCCTGTTTGGCCCGCGCCCCTATGCCCGGGTCATCCCGGCGCGCGAGGCTAAACGGTCGCGCGACACGGCCTTTCATTTTCAAAAACGGGCCGGTTAAAAAACGTCTTCAACGATTGATTTTCAGCGCCTGCCGAGCGCCTTCAAATAGGGCTCGACATTTGCCGTCCGGCGGCTCATTGACTGGCCATGGACACACCCGCCGCCCCCCTGCCTGACGCCGCCAAGAGCAACTGGGTCGACCGCCTGGCCCCTGGTCCGTTGCGACCATGGCTAAGGCTTGGCCGGTTTGACCGGCCGATTGGCATCTGGCTGCTGTTCCTGCCGGGCGCCATGGGCCTGGCGTTCGCCGTGGCGCACCCTTACTTTATTCCGGATCCGCAACACCCGGGCGCCTCGGTGCTCGATCCGAAGAGTATCCAGCATTTTCCGCTCTATAAGCTCGCGCTGTTCTTTGTCGGTGCAGCACTGATGCGCGCCGCTGGTTGCGCCTATAACGATTTTGTCGACCGCGATATCGACGCCAAGGTCGAACGCACCCGCGGCCGCCCCATTCCATCCGGACAGATCAGGCCTAAGCAGGCGCTGGCGTTTGTGGCGGCGTGCAGCCTCATCAGTTTCGGCATCCTCATTCAGCTTGGCACGCTCGCCATCTGGCTCGGTGTCGCCTCGCTGGCCCTGGTCGCCGCCTATCCGTTCATGAAGCGCATCACCTGGTGGCCGCAGGCGTGGCTGGGCCTGACCTTCAACTGGGGCTTCCTGATGGGGTTTGCGACCGTGAACAACACGATCACCCTGCCCGCAGCCATTTTCTATGCCGGCCTGATCTTCTGGACGCTGGGTTACGACACCATTTACGCCCTCCAGGACATCGAAGACGACGCCATGATCGGCGTCAAATCCTCGGCCCGCCGGTTGGGCAACCAGGTCGCCAACGGTGTCAGCATTTTTTATGGCCTGGCTGTCGTTCTGACGGGTGTAGCAGGCCACCTTGCAGCCTTGCCACCGCTGTTTTTCGGTGGACTTTTCCTGGTAGCTTTGCATCTATTCAGCCAGGTTGCGCGGCTGCGAGTCGATGACGGCGCACAGGCGCTCAAACTGTTCAAGGCCAACCGGACCACGGGGTTGCTGTGGCTGGCCGGCCTGCTGCTGGTACATGTTACGGGATGAGGGGTAAGGTCATGGCCGGATCATTTCGGGGATTGCGCGCGCTGAGCCTGATTGCCGTGGCCTTGACCGCGGGAGGCGCGCTGAACGCCTGCCACAACAAGCCCAAGACTCAGGCGCAGAATGACAAACCGCCGGTCACCGTGGCGCCGCTCGGATTCTCAAAGGGCGATGCCGACGCGCAGGTGACGCTGTCCCTGCCCGAACCGATCAAGATGTATCCGGCGCTGCACACCCAGCTTTATAACGAGGGCGAACAGACGCTCAAGGCTTTCGCCGCCCAGGCGCACAAGGATCGCGCCGAGCAGAAGGCCGACGGCATCGACGTGGCGTCCTACACGCACAGCATCACCTGGAAGATTGCGGCACAAAATCCGCGCCTGCTGTCACTGTTCGCCGAAGAGGACGATTACCAAGGCGGCGCGCACGCCAGCAATACCTTCCAGGTCCGTCTGTGGGACAAGCAAAAGAACGACCTGGTCTCGCCCGGCAAGCTGCTGGCGCCCAGCGCCGACCTCAAGGCCATCGACGCCTATGTTTGCCACCAGATCGAGGCTGAGCGCTCAAAGCGCCTGGGCACGCCAGTCACCCAGGCCGGTTCGGGCTTTTCATGCCCTAAGTTTGCCGAGAGCCGCCTGATCCTCATTCCGGCACAAAGCGGCGACAAGTTCGGAGCCATAGCCGCTCTTTATGCGCCTTACGAAGTCGGCCCCTACTCCGATGGCGCATTCGAAATCCGCGTGCCGCAGGCCATGTTGAAGGATGCGCTTAATCCCGATTATGCGGCTCAGTTTGGCGGCGAGCCGGTCAAGGACGCCGTCCTGTCCACATCTGGTCCCGCCGGCCTGTAATCGCCACTCTGCAGGAAATATTCGCATGAGCAAAATTCATCACAACATTGATTATGTTGAATTTCCTGCCGAAAATTTAAACCAGATCAAGGCATTCTACGGTAAAGCATTCGGCTGGACGTTTGCCGATTACGGGCCGGACTATGTTGCGCCGACCAATGCTGGTCTTGACGCCGGGTTCCAGGCTGACAAGGCCGATGCGCCCGCCAAGCCACTTCTCATCCTTTACAGCATCGATCTTGAGCATTCGCTTGAATCCGTGATGAAAAATGGCGGCAAGATTACCCAGCCGATTTTCGATTTCCCGGGTGGGCGGCGTTTTCAGTTCACCGACCCGTCCGGCAACGAACTGGCTGTCTGGTCAGATAAATAGACCGGCCTAGACGGGTGGCACCGGTTCGCTGAAATCGGGCTTGAACGGTCCCGGTGCATAGCCGAAATCCTGTCGTGCGATGGCGGAATCGAACCACAAATCCTGGTTCATGCGCAGCACCATATTGATATTGCGCTTCAAGGCCTGCTGTGGCCGGATCACATCCAGAAGCACAAACCCCGCCCGCCAGGCCCATTGTGGCAGAGCGATGATCTGCGGCCGGCGCCCCATGCCGGCAAAAATACGCTCCACCATGGCCCGGTAGGTCAGGCTGTCGCCGCCGGTCAGATTGTACGCCTTGTTGAAGGTCGCCGCGGCAGGAATGACCTGCAAGGCGGCGCGTGCCAGGTCACGACCATGCACCGGTTGACGCAAGCCGCTGGCCGGGGCGCAGATCGGAAAAAAACCGAGTTTCCGGATCAGGCTGGCGATACGGCTGACGTTTTCATCGTGCCCTTCATCGTAGATCAGGGTCGGCCGAAGCACCGTCCAGGTCACTCCGTGAGCGGCGCAAAAATCAATAATAGATTCTTCACCATGAGCCAGTTTTTGTGCTACCTCACGTTCTTCTGGTGTTTCGGAAGTATCCTTGGTGAACAGGCTGGTCGAAGAGAAGGCGACCAGGCGGCGCATACCGAGTGCAAACAGCTTATTTAAAAGGCTTTCCGTTGCCAGCCAGATCGGCGTGCACAGGATAACAGTGCTGAATTCGAAGCCCGCATCGAAGGCTTCAGGATGGTTAAAATCCATTATCAATGATTGACCCGAAAGCGGTTTCCGGGATGTAAAGCGAACCTCTCCCGTCCAGGCGTTTGCCCCGGAAACAGCCTCTTTCAGACGCCTGCCGACCAGCGAACGCGCGCCAATAATGAGCAACCCACCCGGGCTCGATTCCATTTCAATTGCTTCTGTCATGCCCAAAAGTCTAGCGGCCCGACGCCCAAATGCAAAGTCATCGCGCGTCGTCACGCCGCATTTGCCTTGGCGTCGAAAGCGGCTTATGTCACGACGCGGCCGAAAGAGGTAAAAATGAGCGCTTACAAATCCTTGCGGGACTTCATCGCCAAACTGGAAGCGGCTGGTGAACTGGTGCGTGTCAAGACGCCCGTATCGACCCACCTGGAAATGACCGAGATTCAGTTGCGCCTGCTCGCTGAGCGCGGCCCGGCCGTGTTGTTCGAGCATGTTTTGCTGCCGGACGGCTCGAAATCAGCCATGCCGGTGCTGGTCAACCTGTTCGGCAATGTGAAGCGCGTCGCCATGGGCGTGACACTGGACGGCAAGGAACGGACGACCGGCAAGGAACTGCGCGAAGTCGGTGAGTTGCTGGCTTTTCTGCGTCAACCGGAACCGCCACGCGGACTGAAGGACGCTGTCGACCTGCTACCGCTGGCGCAGACCGTGCTCAGCATGCGGCCCAAAACGGTAAAAAGCGCGCCCGTTCAAGAGGTTGTGCTGACCGGTGATGACATCGACCTGACGCGCCTGCCGGTCCAGGGCTGCTGGCCGGGCGAGCCGGCACCGTTGATTACCTGGCCGTTGATCGTCACCAAAGGCCCGTCGGAAAGCCGCGAAGACGATTACAATCTCGGCATCTATCGCATGCAAGTGCTCGATAAGTCGACGACAATCATGCGCTGGCTGGCGCATCGCGGCGGAGCGCAACATCATCGCCGTTGGAAAGCCGAGGGCAAGCGCGAGCCCCTGCCCGCCTGCGCGGTGCTCGGCGCTGACCCGGGATTGATCCTGGCGGCAGTGACGCCGGTGCCGGAAACCCTTTCAGAATACCACTTTGCCGGGCTTTTGCGCGGCCAGAAGGCTGAATTGGTGCCAGCCAAGACGGTGCCGCTGCTGGTGCCGGCGCAGGCTGAAATCGTGCTCGAAGGCCATGTCATGCTCGATGACTATGCCGACGAAGGCCCGTACGGCGACCACACCGGCTATTACAACAGCGTCGAGAAGTTCCCGATCTTCAAAGTCACGGCGATCACCCATCGCCGCGATCCGATCTATCTGTCAACATTTACGGGACGGCCGCCCGATGAGCCTTCGGTACTTGGTGAGGCACTGAACGAGGTATTTATCCCTCTGATTCAGCAACAGTTTCCGGAAATTGTCGATTTCTGGCTGCCGCCGGAAGGCTGCTCCTACCGCATCGCGGTCATCGCGATGAAGAAGGCCTATCCGGGCCACGCCAAGCGCGTCATGATGGGCGCATGGTCCTATTTGCGCCAGTTCATGTACACCAAATGGATCATCGTCGTGGATGACGACATCAATGCCCGCGACTGGAAAGACGTGATGTGGGCGCTGTCGACGCGCATGGATCCGGCGCGCGATATCACGGTCGTCGAGAACACGCCGATCGATTATCTTGACTTTGCCTCGCCCGAAAGCGGTCTGGGCTCCAAGATCGGGCTGGATGCCACCAATAAGTGGCCGCCCGAAACGCACCGCGAATGGGGCGAAAAACTCTATATGGAACAAGATATTATCGATCGCGTGTCAGCCAAATGGGCTGAAATGGGCCTGCCCGGCAGTGGCCAGTCTATCTGGAAATGAAGTCGAGAAAGGCTTCGGGCATTTTAGGTGTTAGGTTGTAGGGCGGCTCATCGGCGCGCAGGTCGAGGTAAAGGCTGGCGGCCGCTTCGAGCGCGTCACGAATGGCCGGACCTTGATGCCCAGGCGCAGTGGCAAGCAAACGCGCGGTCGCCAGATCGCCCAGTTGCTCGATACGGCGCACGCCACGTTGAATTTTTCCCGCGCGCCGGGAAAGCATTGGCCCCAGGACTTGCTCACGCAGAAAGGCCAGCATGCCGATGGCCTCGAACCATTCGCCGCGCTGCCATTTGGTAGCGCCGTAATGCAACCAGATCCAGACACGCGCTTCGAACCACTCCGGCGAGCGATTGGGCCAAGCAATTTCCGCATGTTCGAACACACGTTCAAGGTTACGATCCGACCATAAAATAATCGGCTTTTCAACTAATTGATTTAAATCCAACAGTCGTACGAACTTGAAATCGACATGCAAAAGCGGCTCACCGTACAGACAGATGAGCAAACGCGGTTCGCCTACGTGCTCGCCGGTGAACGCCGACAACAGCCCGCCTAACGAAGCGGCAAACGCCTCGCGGCTGGCCATGATGTCTTCGTAGGCGGCTTCTTCGACCACTAAAGTGAAGTCGAGATCGGACCAGATATCGAAGCCACCATGGATCATCGACCCACAGCCGAGCAAAGCTATAAAGCGTGCATCGCCTGTCAACGCCTCGATCAGGTGGTCAAGAAACGCTTGGTGCGGATCGGGCAGAACGGGTTTCATTCCCTCAGGATAGGCCCCGGCGGCCAATAGGGAAAGCCTTATTCCATCAGGCTGACGCGCCTTCCTGCATTGGCATTCCGCCATCGCGCCAGGCCTTCATGCCGCCATCCAACGCCGTGGCATGCGCAAAGCCCAATTGGCGGAGCGTAGCCGCGGCCAGGGTCGAAATATGCCCGTATTCGCAGACGACCAGAATGCGTGCTGTCGGGTCCGGCAATTCAGTATTCACTCGCAATTCCAGTTGCCCGCGCGGCAGATGGCGGGCGCCGGGAATATGCCCGGCCAGGTGAGCGTCCTTTTCGCGGACATCAAGCAGGATCAGGCCGAGATCGCCAGAATCGACCCGGCCCCGCAGTTCTTCCATGGAAATAAAAGAAATGGTCGCCGCCGCATCGTTCAGCAACTGCGCCACGGTCTTGCCACCGCTCATATTGGTGCGCAACGCCTCGGTCAGGTGAGTCGGCGCGGCCAGGTTGAGCTCGTTCATCATGGTGACAAATTCGGCTTTGTCGCGCTTTTGCAGGCGCGGATTGGAGGCGACTTCTTCACCGATGGTCGAATGGGCGCGGCCCTTATAATCGTGCGCCGGATAGACCAGCGTTTCCGGCGACAGCTTCAGCAGCTTGCCAAACAGACTGTCATACAGAGCTTCCGGATCGCCGGTCGGCAGATCGGTGCGGCCTGTGCCACCAATCAGCAGGGTGTCGCCGGTGAAGACACGATCTTCGACATACAGGCACATGGAATCACGCGTGTGCCCCGGCGTATGCAGGGCCTGGATGCGCATATTGCCGACGCGCAGGATTTCACCGTCGGCTAAACGAAAATCGGCATGCGGTGCTGGGCTGAGGCGGTGCATGACCACTGGAATATTCAGTTGCTGCCCCATCTCGCGACTGGCGGAGAAATGGTCGGCATGGGTGTGGGTATCGATGATGTAGCGCAGGCGCAGCCCGTCACGCGCCACCAAGCCGAGATAATGATCGATTTGCTGCATCGCCGGATCGATGACCACGGCAGAATGCGTTTCGCTGCATCCCAGAATGTAGGATTGGCAGCCCCCGGTTGCGATCTGCTCAAAAATCATGGCCCGCCCCTTGGCTCTCTAGATTTCGCCCAACGACGGCGAATAAGAGCGCAAAGCTTCGTGCTGTCAAGGCAAGCAACAGGCGTTCGAGTCCCTCTTTGCGGGTGTAAAATACCCTTCCCACTTGAATGAAATGTCATAAACGAGGCTTGCCTAAGGGGGCGGCGCGGGCCTATAGATTGGTCATGTTGCAAACGCGAAGCAAGCCCGGCCCAACCGCATTCGAACGCCTGCATGACCTGATCACGGCAGCGCGCGCCGCCGGGGCTGACGCGGCCGAAGCCGTGTTCGCCGAAAGCCGCGCCTTGAGCGTCGGCGTGCGCAAGGGCGAGTTAGAGCAGGTCGAGCGCGACGAAAACACCGACCTGGGCCTGCGCGTCTTTGTCGGCGCCAAGCAGGCCGTTGTTTCCGTGTCGGAATTTTCGCCCGCCACCTTGAGCCGCACGGTCGAACGCGCCGTGGCGATGGCCAGGCTCGGGCCCGACGATCCCTATGCCAGCCTGGCTGATCCGGCCCTGCTCTATCGCGGCACCACGTCCGAAGCCGATCTCGATATCTTCGATGAAAGCACTGTGTCGGCCGAGAGCCTGCAGCAACGGGCGCTCGACATCGAAAACGCCGGCCTGGCCGTGCACAGCCAGATCCAGAGCGACGCCGCCAGTGCCGGCTATTCGCAGAACACCTGGTACATGCTCACCTCGGGTGGTTTCGAGGGCACGCATCAGACCAGCCTGTTCTTCCAGTCCGGACGTTTTATCGCCCAAGACGTGGACGGAGCCATGGAACGCGACGGCGAAGGCCGTTCGGTTCGTCACGTCATCGACCTGCCGTCGGTGGAAGACACCGGCCGGATCGCCGCCGAACGCGCCCTGGCTGCCCTGGGCGCGCGCAAGATTGAAACACAGAAAGCCCCGGTCCTGTTCGACCGGCGCGTGGCCAAATCGCTGATCGGCCAGTTCCTGGGCGCCATTTCCGGCACCTCCGTCGCACGAGGCTCCAGTTTCCTGAAAAACAAGCTCGGCGAGCAGCTGTTCGACTCGGCCATCCAGATTGTCGATGACCCGCTGCGGCTGCGCGGGCTTGGCTCATGCCATTTCGACGATGAGGGCGTCGCCGTACAACGGACTGCCCTGATCAAGGACGGCGTGCTGACCACCTGGATGCTGAACACGGCTGCGGCCAAGCAACTCGGCCTCACTTCCACGGGGCATGCGTCGCGCGGATTGGCCAGCCCGGCAGGCGTGTCGGCGCACAATATCACCTTGTCGGCCGGTCCACAGAGCGTCGAAGACCTGTTAAAAGGGGCCGGCAAGGGCGTGGTCATCACCTCGATGTTCGGCCCGAGCGTCAACCACGACACGGGCGACTGGTCCGCCGGCGCGTCGGGCTTCTGGTTCGAAAACGGTGAAATTGCCCATCCGGTCAATGAAATGACCGTCGCCGGCAATCTGATCGATATGTTCCGCCGCATGGTTCCGGCCAACGACCTGGAAATCCGCGGCACGCTGGACACGCCAAGCGTCCTGATCGAGGGCCTGAGCCTGGGTGGCAAGTGATGGGCACCTCAGGGCGGGTTTCAGACATCGACCTGATCGTCGACAAGGTGCGCCGGGCCGGCGCCCTGGCGCAACACCTGAAGGCGCATGGCCTGATCACCAGCTTCAAGGCCGACGGCTCGATCGTCACCAATGCCGATACCGAGGTCAATCTGTGGCTCAAGGAAGCGCTGATGGAAGCGCGACCGGACTATGGCTGGCAGAGCGAGGAAGAGGCCGACAACGATGAGCGCCTGGGCGCGCGGCGGACTTTCGTGCTCGACCCGATCGACGGCACCATGGGCCTGTCGAAAGGCAGCCCTTACTGGACGATAGCGCTGGCCATCGTCGAGGCCAACAAGCCGGTGGCGGCCATCGTCTATGCGCCGGATTCGAGCGAGCTGTTCAGCGCCGCCGTCGGCCAGGGCGCCACGCTCAACGGCAACCCGATCCAGGTCAGCCAGCGCGCCACGCTGGAGGACGCCGAGGTCGTCGGCGATTCACGCCTGTTCGGTCGCGACATCTGGCCCGAGCCATGGCCGCACCTGAATGTTCAATCCCGGCCGTCCGTGGCCTACCGCATGTGTTCAGTGGCGGCCGGGCGCGCCGACTTCACCATGGCGCTGTCGCCTAAGCGCGATTGGGACGTGGCGGCGGCCACGCTGATTGCTCAGGAAGCCGGCGCTGTGGTCAGCGATCATTTAGGTAATCCTTACGGATTCAATGCTAAGGACAGTCTGAAACCCAGCCTGATCTGTTCGGGGCCGGTGCTGTTTCCGGAAATCATCCGGCGCTGCGCCCACCTGCTGACGCTGGAGCGACCTTAATTTTTTGACGCCTCATGTTTCCTCAAAAGTGCGCGCGTATCAGTCAGGCACTTTTTGGCATGAGGCTCGCCTGGGAAAGCGGTGCGATGAGCGACAAACAACTTCTGCATATCGTGGTCGGCGGCGAGCTGACCGATCTCAACAGCACCAGCTTCAAAGACCTGAGCAAGCTCGAATTTGTCGGGGCCTACCCGAACAACGCCGAAGCCGTGAAGGCGTGGCGTGCCAAAGCGCAGTCGACGGTCGACAATGCCCTGATGCGTTATTTCGTCATCCATGCGCACAAGTTGATCGATCCGGACAATGATCACGACCACGATCACGAGCATTGATTGCCTGATCGACAGATTTTCCTGATTTAAAGCGTTTCACTTTGGAATGCGGCACAAGTCCGCAGGCCAGGAGGAGATGCCCGTGACGAATTCGCTTTCCCGCCGTTCCCTGTTGTTCGCCGCCGGTGGCGTGGCGCTCTTAAGCAGTGCCCTGCCCGGTCTTGCCGTGGCCGCAGGCAAGCCCGCCCTGTTCCTGATCGGTGATTCGACCACACGTAACGGGTCGCGCGACAACGGTGAAACCGCCGGTCAGTTCGGGTGGGGCCACATGTTGCACTACTATTTCGACACGTCGCGCCTGTCGGTGGTGAACGATGCTATGGGCGGCACTTCGTCGCGCAGCTATCAGGTGTCGCCCAAGCTGTGGCCGCTGGTGCTGCAGATGATCCAGCCAGGCGATTTTGTGCTGATGGCTTTCGGCCACAACGACAGCCGCGGATCTCTGCCCGGCAACAGGGAAGACACGGCGCCGGTACCGCCTCCGCCGCCCCGCCGGGCTCCGGCGGCTGCCGCGTCCGGAACGGCGTCCCCGACAGCAACTTCCGCAGCGCCCACCACCAATGACGCACCGATCAACCCGGCCGCCGCGGCACCGGCGCCCGCCCCCGCCGGTCCGCCCGAGATGATGCATTCCTTCGGCTGGTACATGCGGCAATATATCGAGCAGGTGAAAGCCAAGGGCGCGACGCCGATCGTGCTGTCGCTGATCCCGCGCAACCGCTGGACCGACGGCAAGGTCAACCGCAACGACAAGGACTATGCCTTGTGGGCGCAGCAGGCCGCCGAACAGGAACACGTCCAGTTCATTCCGCTCAATACCCTGATCGCCGACGCCTATGACGCAATGGGCCAGGAAAAGGTGACGGCCGAGTTGTTCCCGCCCAATGAGGCGGTGCACCCGAACTGGGCCGGCGCGGCGTTGAACGCGTCGATCGTAGTCGAAGGCCTCAAAAAGCTCGACACACCACTCAACCAATATCTGCTGAAAAATCCGCAGGTTCCGGCGACTCCGGACGTCATTCCGCCGGCAGTCGGAGAAATGGGGCCGTCGGCCATGGCGCCGAAGGACCGGACGCCTACTCCCGCCGCAACACCCGCTCCGTAAGCAGGTTCCCCCACCACGACGCCTGGAACTCCGACTTGAGCTTGTGCGGGTCATAGGCGTCGCTTTTGACCCAATCGATGAAGCTGATACCTTGGGGTTCGATCTGTTCGAGATAGACGTCGAACAGGTGGTCGAGCACACCGGTAGCCCCCGCCTTCATATGCAGGTACTTGAAGCTCAGTTGCTGGCGCGCCTGGCGGATCGGCTGGCCGAGATGCAGGTGGCAGTAGAGCACGCTCATGATGCCAGCCCGGTCGGCGCCCGACTTGCAATGTAGCAGAGCCGGATACTGGATGCGTTCGAACAGGTCCCTGGCGGCGAGGATTTCGTCGCGCGACGGGATGGACCGCGAGCTCAGGCCGAAGTTTTCCAGTTTCAGGCCCAGGGTCTCGCAGGCATATTTCTCGAGATAGTAAAAAGAGCCGAAACCGCCGCGCAGATTGATGACGGTTTTCAGGCCTTTTTTCTTCCAGGCTGCCAGCTGAAACGGCCACGGCTGATTCGTGCGCAGCATCTGCGAATCGATCCAGTGGGCGTTGGTAAAACCGATGCGCAGGTAGGCGTGGTCCGCCCACAGGTAGTGCAGATAGGTCAGGAACCGTTCCCAGCGCGTCCCCGTAGGAAACGGCTTGGTATGGATTTTCTTGGGGAACAGTTTCAAGACAACCTCGGAACGCAAATCAATCGGCGCGCAGTTAACACATAAATGCGCGACAGGCTTACAGAAATAACGCATAAACCTATATAAACGCGGACGTTTGTATTACCAGAATCCGCGCACAATAAACGCACCGAGACGCCCTGCCCCCATGCCGCCCGTGGAGACTCACAGCCCCGCCGCCGAAATGAGCGCCAAAACGCTGATGGCGCGCGTGTGGGCGGAGTATCTGGCGCCGCAGAAAAGCCTGTTGACCGTGGCCGTGGCATGCGCCGTCGTGGTCGCCATTACCACGACGGTGCTAGTCGACTGGATTCAGCCCGCCATCGAACTGCTGTTCCGTCAGCCGCTGGAAGCGACCTATCGCGGTCTGCCGGCCTGGGTTGTGAACCATCCCATGATCGTCGTGCCGTCGGTTTTCGCGGTCGCCGCCCTTGTGCGGTTCGGCGGCCAGCGCGGCCTGGCCGTATCGCTGAACCGGATCGGCAACCGCCTGGCCGGACGCATCCAGGCGCAGCTGTTTTCACGGCTTGTCCATGCCGATCTCGGGCGACTGCAGAAAGCCCATTCCGGCCAGTACCTGTCTTCGGTTCTATATGACGCCGACCTGGTTCGCGAAGCGGCGTCGGTGGGCATCGTGCAGTACGCCCAAAGCGTGCTGATCGTGCTGGGCGGACTGTACAACATGTTCAGCGTCGACTGGTCGATGACCCTGGCCGTGCTGTTGATCGGCCCGATACTGGGCGCGGTCATGGGGCGCTATCTCAGGGCGACCAGCCGGGCGGCCAAGGGCGCGATGGCCGAGACCTCAACCCTGTCGACGGCGATTATGGAAAGCCTCGACGGCGTGAAGATCGTCAAGATCAGCAACCAGGAAACGGCAGAGGAAGCGCGTGTCGGTGAAGTTATCGCCCGCCGCCAGGGCCATTTGATCAAGGGCGCCAATGCCCGCTCTATGGCCGCTCCGGCCACGGAAGTGCTGACCGGGTTGCTGCTGGCCGGCCTGTTCGCCTATGCCGGCTGGCGGGCCCAGGGCGGCCATGTCGATGCGGGCGGCTTTTTCAAGTTCATCATCGCGCTGGGGACCGCCGGACAGGGCCTTCGCCAGTTGGCGGGCCTGCAGGGCACTTTCAGCCAGGGGATGACGGCTGCGCGGCGGCTGTTTGCGGCCCTGGATATCAAACCGGAAATCACCGATGCGGCGAAAGTTCAGCATTTGCCGCGCGATTTCAAGGCCTTGAGCTTTGATCATGCCGGTTTCAGCTATGACACCGCCGGGCCGGTATTGAAGGACGTCACCTTTACGGCTCAGGCCGGACAAAGCATCGCGTTGGTCGGGCCGTCGGGATCCGGCAAGTCGACCTTGCTTAATCTTATCCCGCGTTTCTTCGACCTGACTTCGGGCACCATCCGGTTTGATGGGATAAGCCATCGCGACATCGGGCTCAAATCCCTCCGCGACGGTATTGCCCTGGTCACCCAGGACCCATTTTTGTTTGACGACACCATCCGGGCCAATATCGCCTATGGCAATCCCGGCGCCTCGCAGGCGCAGATCGAACAGGCGGCCAAAGATGCCGCCGCCGATGAGTTCATCGCGCAATTGCCGGGCGGCTTTGACACGCGTGTCGGGGAAGCCGGTGCGCGGTTGTCCGGCGGCCAGAAGCAGCGCATCGCCATTGCCCGCGCCTTTCTGAAAAACGCACCCCTGTTGTTGTTGGATGAGGCGACGTCGGCGCTGGACACCCAGTCGGAAATCAAGGTTCAACAGGCGTTAGAACGCTTGATGAAAGGCAGGACAACCTTGGTTGTCGCGCACCGCCTGTCAACAATTCGCCATGCCGATCAGATACTCGTTCTCGACAAGGGTGAAATTGTCGAACGCGGCACGCACGATGCCCTGATCAAAGCCAATGGTCTGTATGCCCGGCTGGCGGCGACGCAGTTCGGCGCACCCGTACCCGCTGAAGCAGAGGGGGGCGCATGAAAAAAGCCCTCAATACGCCCTGGCTGCAAGTGCTGATTGCCATGATCATGTCGTCCTATCTCAAATTCTGTTTCGCGACGACGCGCTGGCAGAACGAAGGACGAGAGGCGGTCGAAACCGTATGGGCTGGCAAGGGGCCGGCCATCATGATGTTCTGGCATGAACGTCTGAATTACGGTTACGCCGCCTGGCCGCTGGGTGTCGGCCAGCCCCTGGCGGTGCTCAGTTCGACGTCGAAATTCGGCGACACCATCGAGCGGGTGTCGAAGTCGTTCCACCTGCATACGGTCCGCGGCTCTTCGATGAAGAAGTCCAACCCGGGCAAGGACAAGCGCGGCGCGGCGGCGTTCCGCGACCTGTTGCGCTGGCTGCGGGACAACAAATGCGCTGTAACGACGCCGGATGGCCCGCGCGGTCCGTCGCGCATCATGACCGACGGCAGCCTGAAACTGTCGCAGATGAGCGGCGCTGATATCGTCTGTGTCGGTCAGTCCGGCAAGCATTTCCTGCAGCTCAACACCTGGGACCGTATGCGCCTGCCGTTGCCGTTCGGGCGCGCTGCCGTGGTCTGGAAAGTACTGCCGCCCGTACCCGCCGACATCGATGAAGCTGGGTTCGAGGCCTATCGGCGCATGGCCGAAGGGGCTCTATCCGAAGTCACCGATCGCGCCGACGACCTTATGGGCGTGCCACGCGGTACGGCGGGAGGCCGCCAGGTCGGCTGGAATGAGCGCCAGGCGGACACCGAGGATGCGGTGGCATGACGGCCATGCTTGCCGCCTATCGCGCCGGAATGCGTCTGTTTCACTGTTTCGCGCCGGGCATTCTCAAAAGCCGCGCCGCCAGGGGCAAGGAAGACTCCGCCCGGTTTCGCGAACGGCTGGGGGAAACGGATCAGGCGCGGCCGGAGGGTCCCGTCGTTTGGCTGCATGGTGTTAGCGTCGGTGAAAGCCTGTCGGCCCTGCCGATCATCGAACGGCTGCGCAAAGAACGGCCCGACGTAGGAGTCGTCATCACCACCGCCACGACCACCTCGGCGGAAATCCTGGCCAAGCGGCTGCCCGATGGGGTGGCCCACCAGTTCGCGCCGATCGATACGCCCCAGGCGGTGTCAGCGTTTCTCGATCGCTGGCGGCCGGGCCTGGCGGTCTTCATCGAGAGCGATATCTGGCCGAACACCCTGGGCGCACTGACCGCGCGTGGCGTGCCGCATGCCCTGCTGTCGGCGCGGATCACCGAAAAGAGCTTCAATGGCTGGCAAACCTTCAAAGGCTCGATGTCGAGGCTGCTCAAGGGCTACAGCCTGGTCATGGCGCAGGACGACGCCAGCGAGGACCGGTTGCGGCGCATGGGCGTCGTGCCTGGCGCGCAAGCCAATCTCAAAACTGTCGGGGCGCCTCTGAACGTCGACGAAACGGCGCTGGCGGCGTTGCAAGCGTTGGTCGGCGACCGGCGGGTCATTGTCGCCGCCAGCACGCATTATGGCGAGGACAATATCCTGGCCAAGGCGCTGGAAGGCGGCGTTCGGGAGGGCGACCTGCTGGTGCTGGTGCCGCGCCATCCGATCAAAGCCGGCGATATCCGACTCGACCTGGAAAGTCTCGGCCTGCATGTCGCGCAGCGGTCGCTGAAAGAGCCGATCAATGCGGACGTTCAGGTTTATCTCGCCGATACCCTGGGCGAACTGGGCCTGTTTTTCCGGCTGGCCGACATGGTCGTCATGGGCGGGAGTTTCCTGACCGGCATCGGCGGACATAACCCGCTGGAAGCCGCGCGGCTCGGCAAGAGCGTGATTACCGGCCCGGATATCAGCAACTGGCAAGGCGTATTTCAGTCACTGCTAACGGCCGGCGCCGGCTGGGAAGTCGATGGTCCGACCGAACTGCGGTTCCTGATCGAGCAATTGCGCGACGCGCCGGCCGCGGTGCGGACGGCGGATGAGGCGGCTTTGCAGGTCAGCCGTGAGGAAGCCGGGACGCTGGATCGCGTGTGGACGGCGCTGTTGCCGTTGTTGCCGAAATGAGCCTGCAGACCCCCGCCTGGTGGTATCGCAAGGACGCGCATGGGGCGCCGTGGTGGCGGTTCGCGCTGTGGCCGTTGTCACTGGTCTGGCGGGCGGTCAACGCCGTCAAACGCACCAATGCGAAGCCGTACCGCTCGTCGCTTTTCGTCATCAGTGTCGGCAACCTGACGCTCGGCGGATCGGGCAAGACGCCGGTGACAGCGGAAATCCTGCGGCTGCTGGGTGACAAGGCGGTCGGGCTGTCGAAGGGCTATGGCGGCAGCCTGGACGGGCCCGTTTTGGTCAATCCTGCGAAACATACAGCGGCTGAAGTCGGCGATGAGCCGCTGATGCTGGCGCAAGGCTCCGATTTTGTCGTCGCCAAGGACCGGGCGGCGGGTTTGCGGCTGATTGAAACGACAGACGCTCAGGCCGCTGTGGTCGATGACGCCCACCAGAACCTCAAGATCGCTAAGGATTTGCATGTGCTGGTGGTCGATGGCGACACGCGCAATGGCGCCTGGCCGTTCGGAGATGGTGGCGTCTGCCCTTATGGCCCGATGCGGGAGCCGTTTGCGGAAGGATTGGCGCGCACCGATATGGTGGTGCTGTGGTTACCGGATGCCGACGCCAAGGCCGATCCGGAATTGCTGGCCTTGTTCAAGGGCAAGCCGGTGTTCACGGCGCGTCTGACTGCAGAAAAACCGAACATTATGGAGCATGTGTTTGGCTTTGCGGGCATCGCCAAGCCGTGGAAGTTCGAGGCCACGCTGCATGAACTGGGTTACGAAGTCGTAGAGTTTAGAGGTTTTCCCGATCACGTTTCACCGTCTGATGCGGAACTGACGGACATGCAAGAAGAGGCGTATAACCAGCAGTCCAACCTGATCACCACCGAAAAGGACTGGGTGCGGTTAGATAAGACTTGGCAGGGCCGAGTGAAATGCTTGCCGATCCGCGCGCATTTTGATGATGAAACCGGCTTTGCGGCAACCCTCGATGCAGCCATTGCCAAGACCTCCAACCGATAGGAAGACCGCGCCATGGTAGCCAAGGCCAAACGGCAAATGGAAGACGTCGCCACTGTGGATGGCGTCAAATTTCGCTGGCATATTCACCGTGAACCGCAATGGGCGACGGTAGACGGCGCCAAGGGGCTGTGCATTTCGGTCCAGCACGAAGATAATCCACAGAAAGTATTGCTGCTGGAATATCCGTTCCCTCCGCCGAACCGGCATCAGCAACGGCCCAAGGTCAATAAGCAGGACGTTGCCAAGCGCATAGGCCAGGCCATCGAAGCCGGCTGGGAGCCTGAATCTCGCGGCAAGCCTTTTACCTACATGATCGAAGATTAGGGATTAGAGCGCTCTCCACGCTATATCCGTTCTGTAGAAGCCACCCGGCCAGTCGATGCCTTTGATCGCTTCATAAGCCTTGTCGCGCGCTTCCTGCAGCGTCTTGCCACGGGCGCAGACATTCAATACCCGGCCACCGGCGGCACGCAATTCGCCTTCCTTGTCACGGGACGTGCCGGCGTGAAACACCGTCACGTCCGGGCCAAAATCCTGTTCTGTGCCTCGGATGATCGAGCCCGTCACCGGGCTGTCGGGGTAACCGCGCGCGGCGAAGACCACGCAGACAGCGGCATCATGATGCCATTCCGGCGCAGGCAAATTCTTCAGCCCACCGGTCGCGGCCGCCTTCAGGTACGGTACGATGTCGCTCTTGAGGCGCAGCATCAGCACCTGGCATTCCGGATCGCCGAAGCGGGCATTGTATTCGACCAGGCGCGGCTTGCCGTCCTCGATCATCAGACCGGCATAGAGCACGCCTTTGTACGGATTGCCCTCGGCCTTCATGCCCGCCATGGTCGGGTCGAGAATTTGGCTCTGGGTAATATTGAGCAGCGCCGAGGTCACGATCGGCGCCGGGCTATAGGTGCCCATGCCGCCCGTATTAGGCCCCATGTCGCCATCGAAGGCCCGCTTATGGTCCTGCGCCCAGCCGAACAGCATGGCGGTTTCGCCGTCACACAGCGCGAAGACCGAAGCCTCTTCGCCGGTCATGAATTCCTCGATGACGATCTGCGAGCTGGCGGCGCCGTAACGGCCGCCCAGCATGGCTTCGATCTCGGCGACGGCGTCCTGATAGTCGGGCGAGATGGCCACGCCCTTGCCTGCCGCCAGACCGTCGGCCTTGATGACATAGGGCGGATTGTAGGACTTGAGGAACTCGCGCGCCG
Organism: Pseudomonadota bacterium; assembly: GCA_048497915.1. GTDB lineage: Bacteria > Pseudomonadota > Alphaproteobacteria > Caulobacterales > Caulobacteraceae > Asticcacaulis. The sequence continues at coordinate 54,047 of JBEHYZ010000022.1, read as the reverse complement.
CAACGACATCGAAGAAGGTCTGCGAGGCGGCCGTCGGGATGTTATGGCGCTTGCAGAAATCCTTGGTGAAGGCCTTCGACGACTCAAGTTGCGCCGCCTTTTGCGCCGGGCCGAAGCAGGGAATTTTCACCGCCGCCAGGGCATCTGCCAGACCCGCTGCCAGGGCGCTTTCAGGGCCGACGACGACCAGATCGGCAGCCACTTCGCGAGCCAGCTCGACCAGCGCCGGCACGTCGGTCGCCTTGATGTCGTGGCATTCTCCCAGAGCCGCCATGCCGGGATTGCCGGGCGCGATCGCCAGACGTTCCACCAGCGGCGATTGTTTGATCTTCCACGCCAGGGCGTGTTCGCGGCCGCCCGAACCGATCAGCAGAATGTTCATGCTGTCGCCTTGTCGCACACGGGCGGTCAGGTCAAGAGGCTTTTGCTGGCAATTTCCGCGCGCCCGGTTAATAGTCGGACAAAACAAACATGAAGGGACGGAGACAATGACGACGCGGAGAGGTCTTCTGGCGGGCGGCGCGGCGCTTGCGGCCATGGCACAACCGGTTCTGGCTAAGGGCACGCCGCAGATCCTGGCCCCCACGCCGCCGATGGGCTGGAACAGCTGGAACAGCTTCGCCACCACCATCACCGAAGCCCAAGCGCTGGAAACAGCGCAGATCATGGCGGCCAAGCTCCTGCCGCATGGCTACACTATTTTCACGGTCGATATTCAGTGGTACGAGCCCAACGCCACCGGCTATGACTATCGCGACAAGGCGGAGCTGAGCATGGATGGTTACGGCCGCCTGCAGCCGGCGCCGAACCGCTTTCCGTCATCGGAAGGCGGCAAGGGCTTCAAAGCCCTGGCTGACAAGGTGCATGCGCTGGGTCTGAAGTTCGGCATCCACTTGATGAGAGGGATTCCGCGCCTGGCTGTGGAGCGCAATCTGCCGGTGTTCGGCACGGCCTACCACGCCAAGGACATCGCCAACATACAGAGCACCTGCCCGTGGAATGGCGACATGTACGGCGTCGATATGTCGAAGCCCGGCGCCCAGGCCTATTACAACAGCGTCTTCCAGCAATATGCCGATTGGGGCGTCGACTTCGTCAAGATGGACGACATGAGTCGGCCCTACGACGCTCACGCGGCGGAAATCGAAGGGGCCCACAAGGCCATCGTCGCCACCGGCCGTCCGATCATGCTCAGCCTGTCGCCGGGCGAAACGCCGGTGCCGCGTGCCGCGCACGTCGCCAAGTACGCCCAGATGTGGCGGATCAGCGACGACTTCTGGGACGAATGGCCGCTGCTGGAGGCGCAGTTCACCCGGCTGGAAAACTGGAATGCCTTCCGCGCGCCGGGGCGTTGGCCGGACGCCGACATGCTGCCGCTCGGGCGGCTGGCTCTGGGCAAGCGTGACACCAAGTTCACACCGGATGAACAGAAGACGGTCATGACTCTGTGGTCGATCGCGCGGTCGCCGCTGATCATGGGGGGGGATCTGCGCTATCTCGATCAGCCGACGCTGGACCTTCTGACCAATGACGAAGTGCTGGCGGTCAACCAGGCAAGCAGCGGCAATAAGCCCTGGTTCTTCGCTGACGGCACCCGGGTGTGGACCGCCAAGGCGGCCAATGGCGATTCGTATCTGGCGTTGTTCAATACCACCAAGACCACCAAGGCTCTCGGTTTCGATCTGGCTGGCCTGGGCGTGAGCAAGGCCAAGGTCCGCGATCTTTGGGCGCGCAGCGATCTCGGTATTTCCGCAGGGCGCTTTACCACCGACCTGCCGTCGCATGGCGCCGGCCTTTACCGGCTGGCCAAGGCATGAAACCTATGAAACGCTCTGCCGCCCTCGCCGCCTGCGCATTAATGTTCGCCGCGCCGGCGTTCGCCCGCAATCCGATTGTCGAGCGCTTCTCCGCCGATCCGTCGCCGCACTGGTTCAAGGGGGCCTATTGGCTCTACGCCACCAACGATCAGGACAACAGCGGCAAGTACTGGGACTCGACCGATTGGCGGCTGTTCCGGTCGACAGACCTGAGGCACTGGAAAGACAAGGGCTCGTTCCTGTCGGTGACGGTGTTCAAATGGGCGAGACCGGACGCCAAGGCGTGGGCGCCGGAAGCGGCCTACCGCAATGGCAAATACTATTTCTTTGCCCCGGTCGGCGGCGACACGATCGGCGTGGCGGTGAGCGACAAACCCGACGGCCCGTTTGTCGACGCCATCGGCGGCCCATTGATCGACAAGGCGCGCGACGCCAATGCGGGCGCCGAACCCATCGATCCGGCGGTGCTGATTGACGACGACGGCCAGGCCTATCTGACATTCGGTACACGCGTGCCGAAGATGGTCAAGCTCAAGGCCGACATGATCCACACGGACGGGCCGATCATCGATCTTGCCGTTACCGGCTTTCCGGCCGACGATGCCAAGAAGAAGTACGGCGAAGCGCCCTTCCTGCACAAGCATAACGGTCTTTATTATTTCAGCTTTTCGACCGGCTGGCCGGGCCAGATTGTCTACGCCACGTCGAAGTCGCCCATGGGCCCCTACGCCTATCGCGGCGTCATCCTGGACTATCTGAAGATCTCGACCAATCATCAGGCGATCATCGAACATGGCGGCAGGTCGTACCTGTTCTACCACGATAATCTGATGCCCGGCGGCGGTAGCTTCAAGCGCTCCATCGCCATCGAGCCGCTGACCTATGAGCCAGACGGCACGATCAACGAAGTGCATCGGACCGCGGAAGGCGTGGACAAGCCGTAAGCCCGCCCGCTACACTCGCGGCATGAACGACCTGCTCTCGCCCGAATCGACTAACGCCGCTGCCTATTCCGTTTCGGAACTGGCCGGCGCGCTCAAGCGCACGCTGGAAACCACCTATGACCATGTGCGGCTGCGCGGGGAAATTTCCAAGGTCACGCGCCATTCGTCGGGCCATGTCTATCTGACGCTGAAGGACGACAAGGCGGCCATCGACGGCGTCATCTGGAAAGGTCAGGTATCGCGATTACAGACCCAGCCGGACTACGGCCTGGAAGTCATCGTTACCGGCCGGATCACTACGTTTCCGGCTTCATCGAAATATCAGATCGTCATCGAGCAGATGGAAGTGGCGGGTGTCGGCGCACTGCTGGCCCAGCTGGAACGCATCAAGCAGAAGCTCAGCGCCGAAGGCCTGTTCGCCGCTGAACGTAAGCGTCCCCTGCCCTATGCGCCGAAGGTGATCGGTGTCGTTACCTCCCCCACCGGCGCGGTCATCCGCGACATCCTGCACCGCATCCGCGACCGCTGGCCGTGCCGGGTGATCGTATGGCCGGTCGTCGTGCAGGGAGATGCCGCCGCGCCGCAAGTCATTGCCGCCATTAAGGGTTTTGAGGATGGTGGCAACGGATTGCCGCGCCCGGACGTGCTGATCGTGGCGCGTGGCGGCGGCAGCGTCGAGGACCTGTGGGCCTTCAACGACGAGGCCCTGGCGCGCGCCGTTTCGGCCTGCACCATCCCGCTGATTTCGGCGGTGGGTCACGAGACCGACACCACCCTGATCGACTTCGTGTCCGACCGGCGGGCGCCGACCCCGACCGGTGCGGCCGAAATGGCGACGCCCGTGATCGGCGATCTGCGTGCTTTTGTTGCCGATCTGGAACGGCGGCGGCAATCTATAATTTCCAGATATATGGAAGTTAGGCGCGAGCGTGTGACGCTCCTTGGCCGCGCCCTGCCCAAGCCGCAGGAACTGATCGACACCGCCCAGCAACGGCTGGATTTCGTCGCACATCGGCTCACCGGCGGGCTGATGAGCAATCTCAACGCCCATGACAACGCGTTTGCCAGGACGGCGGCGCGTTTCCGGCCGGGCTTGCTGGAACGGCCACGCCAGTTGAAGGCCGATCAGTTGGCGCAACTGGCGCAGCGCCTCGATCGCGGCGCTGCGCGTAAGCTGGCCCTGACGGACAGCCATGCCCGCCTGCCGCAACTGACCCAGCGTATGAACGAGGCACTGACCCGGTTGGCCACTCGCAAAGGCGAACGCTTGCCAGACCTGGGCGCGCGTATGCAGAACGCCATGGCGCGAGCCCTGAAGCTCAAGGCCGACCGATTGAAAACCCTCGACCAGCTGCGCCTGAGTCTCAACCCCGACCGGCCGCTCGATCTCGGCTTCGCGCGCGTCAACCGCAAGGACGGCGCGCTAGTGACCAGCCCGGCGGGTGTCGTCACCGGCGAGGGGCTGGTCCTGACCTTCAAGGGTGGTCAGAAACTGGATGTCACTGCAGGGTCCGGGGGCGGATCGGTATCGGCTCCCAAGCCCGCCACACCGAAAAAATCCGAACCACCCACGCAGGGATCATTATTCTGATCACCGGGATGTGGCTGATCCGCCTCTTGATCGTCAGGCCGCGCGGGCATATGTTGAGGGTATGAACATGCATTCTCATCCCCTCCTGCCTGGCCAAGCCGTCCTGACGTATGGCGACGGCGACTACACCATCATGCGTCCGGGCAAGTTCGTGATCTGCGCCGTCTCGGGCCGCCAGATTCCGCTGGAGGCGCTGAAATACTGGAATCCGCGTACACAGGAAGCCTTTGCCGGCCCTGAGGAGGCTTTGACACGATGGAAGGGCCTGCGGGGCTGAACCGGCGGCAGTTATTCGGGCGGCTGGGGGCTTTGTCCGGTCTGGCGACCGGCGGTCTCATTATCGCGGCGTGCTCGGTCAAGGCCGACGATGTCGCCAATCTGTCGCCTGCCGGTTCCATTTCCCCCTCTTCCGAAGCCGCGGCTGCCGAAGCGGTCGCCGCGCCGGCGGTCACGCCGAAGCTCGATCCTACCCTTCCTTTCAATATGTCCGGCCGTTTTGTGCAGAGCGGCTATGCCATCGGCCAGGGCGCCCCGCGCGCCGAGCTATGGGTCGATGGCAAGCTGCAAGGCCTGACCAGCGACAGTGGCTGGTTCTATATCGGCTTCGACCGCGACGCACCGACCGCCTGCCAGGTGGTGGTGAAGTCCGCGACGGACAGCGAGACCGCCGAGCTGGCCATCGCGCCGACGGCCTATGACGTACAGCGCGTTGATGGCTTGCCCCAGGATACTGTTACGCCGTCCAATCCGGCGCTGCTGGAGCGAATCAAAGCTGAAGCGGCGCTGAAGGCCGAGGCCTTCGCCAGCCGGGCCGACCTGGATGCCTTCAAAGGCGGCTTTGTCTACCCGCTCGACAGGTTCATCGTGTCCGGCCACTTCGGCAATCAGCGTATCCTCAACGGTACGCCGTCGAGCCCGCACATGGGCTTCGACATGGCGGCGCCAACCGGCACGCCGATCCACGCGCCACAGGCCGGTCTGGTGGTGCTGGCCGAGCCCGACCTGTTTTATGAGGGTGGCCTGATCCTCATCGATCACGGCCAAGGCCTGATTTCGATGTACCTGCACCAATCGCGAATCATCGCGCGCAAGGGCGACATGGTCGCCCAGGGCCAGGTGATCGGCGAGGTCGGCGCCAAAGGCCGCGCCACGGGCCCGCATTTGTGCTGGCGCCTGAAGTGGGGTGATCGGCACATGGACCCAAGCCAGATGGTCGTCCAGGCCTGAATCGCCTGAAAGGCGTGCTGCGCTGCGGTATTTCTGCACAGGAAAAATCGTTTGTTTCGCATGTGAAACCTGATGTCTGTTGACAGTTTTTTTGTGATTCCGGCAGAATATTTACTTGAAATGGTTTTGACTTTTATCATAACAGCATTATCCGATTCATCCCGCACTTCCTCAGGATGCACCGCGAAAGCCGACCTCCGGACCCATGGCCGATTACAGTAGTCTGAAAATCCTGCTGGTTGAGGACAATCAGCATATGCGCTCAATTGTCGGAGCCATCCTCAAGGGCTCGGGCATTCGCAATGTGCGCGAGGCGCGCGACGGTGCCGAAGCGCTGGACATGCTCAAGCAATATCCGGCGGACATCGCACTGGCTGATTTCAACATGGCGCCGATCGACGGAGTCGAATTCACCCGTATGCTGCGCAATGCTTCGGACAGCACCAACCCGTATCTGCCCGTCATCATGATCACCGGCCACTCGGAGCGGTCGCGGGTCGTGGAAGCCCGTGACGCCGGGGTCAATGAGTTCGTCGTCAAGCCACTGACCGCCCGCGCCCTGCTGGGACGGTTGGATTCGGTCATCATGCGGCCGCGTCCGTTCATTCGCTGCAAGACCTATTTTGGCCCCGACCGCCGCCGCCTGGCCGACAAGGCCTACCCGGGCCCATACCGCCGCAATACTGACGGCGCTTTCTAAGCTAAACTCCTGTTTACAATTATTAACGCGCCTCTTTCCGCGGAAGTTGAATCGTCCCATAGTCGGTAAGTGATTCTATACCTGCGGCTTGTGGCCAAGGGTGCTTTTGGAAGCGAGCATGCGCAAACTGACCCCCGTCCTTTTGGTAGGCACCTACATAGTGCTGGCCCTGATTGTCGCCTGGGAGTTGTATAGCCGTGGTTCCGACCCGAACACCTGCATAGCGGCGATCTTCGGCGTGCTCGGCGTTTGCGGGGCTGGCCATGTCTTTTTCAGCCAGAAGCTGATGGAACGTCGCCTGACCAAGGACATCGACCTGGTCCGCGAGGCGCACCGGCTGATGGTCGACGCCATCGATTCGACGCAGAAGGACATGATCGAACTGGCTGACCGCGTGCAGGACCAGCGCACGTCGCGCTCGGCGGAACTGACCTCCGAAGTGCGCATGCTGGAAGACCTGGTCAAGAAGCTCGGCGAGAGCATCGAGGACCGTCTGAGCGAATGGCGCACGGCCGGCCCGACCGTCGTTTCGATGCAGGGTGGCCCGCGCAACGCCAAGGAAGCCCAGGCGCTGGCGCTGATCGAAACCATCCGCGAGGCCCTGACCCAGAACCGTGTCGACCTGTACCTGCAGCCGGTCGTCAGCCTGCCCCAACGCAAGACTATCTTCTACGAAAGCTTCTCACGCCTGCGCGACGCCACCGGCCGGGTGCTGATGCCGGCGGAGTATCTCAATGTCGCCGATGCCGAGGGCCTGGTACCGTCGATCGACAACCTGTTGCTGTTCCGCTGCGTGCAGATCGTGCGCCGCCTGGCCAAGCAGGATCGCCGCATCGGCATCTTCTGCAATATCTCGCTGACCTCGCTGCGTGACGAAGTCTTCTTCCCGCAGTTTCTGGAATTCCTGAACGAGAACAAAGATTTGGCCGGGGCGCTGATCTTCGAGCTGGGCCAGGACGCGTTTGCGACACGCGGCTCGGTCGAGGCGCGCAACATGGCCAAGCTGGCCGATCTCGGCTTCCGCTTCTCGATCGACAAGGTGACGACGATCGATTTCGACCTGCAAGACCTGCACCGCTCTGACGTCCGGTTCGTCAAGATCGGCGCCAAGATCCTGCTGGAGCAACTGCTCGAAGTCGAGGGCAAGCCGGCGATGAAGTTCCTCAAGGACATCCATGCCGGCGACTATGCTGCCCTGCTGGCGCGCTATGGCATCGAGGTCGTGGCCGAGAAGGTCGAGAACGAAAAGCAGGTCGTCGATATCCTCGACATCGAGATCGGCTACGGCCAGGGGCACCTGTTCGGGGAGCCGCGCGCCATCAAGGAAGCCGTATTGGCCGAAACCGACCCGCCGGCGGGCTTTATCAAGTCGACCTTGCCGAACGTGAGGCGAAGGGCATAAAGCAAGGGTGAGGAGCGCCGGTTTGCTCTCTTAGCAAACCGGATGAAATCGAGACCAAATGTCTCGATTTCCGCAACGAACGCCCGGAGCCATGCGAAGGGCCGGTGTCCCCTTGACCCCGTACCCGCGACGGAGCAAATGGCTGACATCGTCGCCCTTGTGAGTAGATAAATGCCCCATCCCGAATTGCTGTCCGGTCTGTCGGCCATTGCCGACCAGTATGATGCCGTCTTCTGCGATATCTGGGGGGTGATCCATAACGGCCGCCAGCATTTTCCGCCCGCTTATGAGGCGCTGAGGAAATTCAAGGCCGAGCGCGGGCCGGTCGTGCTGATTTCCAACTCACCGCGACCGCGCGAAAGCCTGACCGCCCAGTTGAACAGTCTCGGCATCATGGAAGACGGTTTTTCGGCAGTGATTTCGTCCGGTGATGCCACGCGCGAATATCTGCGCAAGTTCGCCCCGACCGGGCCGGCCTGGCGGATCGGCGATCCACGCGAACAGATGCTGTATGACGGCATCGATATCGACCTGACGGGCACGCCCGAGACTGCCGCATTTATCTCCTGCACCTCGCCCTATGACGACGAGAACGACACGGTCGACCAGTACAGCCATGCCTTCACCGTCGCCGCCAAGCGCAAGCTGGTCATGGTCTGCGCCAATCCGGACAAGGTCGTGCAGCGCGGCGACAAGATCATCCTGTGCGCGGGTTCGCTGGCCGACCTTTATGCCAGTCTGGGCGGCGAAGTCGTCATGGCCGGCAAGCCATACCCGCCGATCTACGAGATGTGCTACGGCGCGCTGGACGGCCTGACCGGCAAGCCACACGACAAGCGCCGCATCCTGGCTATCGGCGACGGCCTGCCGACTGATGTGCTGGGGGCCAATGGCCAGGGGCTGGACCTGCTGTTCATCGCGGCAGGCATTCACGCGCTGGAGGCCACGGACGACAACGGAAAGCTCGATCCCCTGCTGTTGAAAAAGCTGCTCGATGTGGAGACGGCGGAAGCCAAATACGTCGCCGAAGGCCTGCGCTGGTAATCACCAGGGCTTCGAGCGCGCCACCGAAATGCCGCGTGTTTCGTCCGGCCATTTGCCGGCGACGGCGCAGTAGAAGTGGTAGAGCGCACCATCGTGCCAGATGACCGATGGCTTATGCGCATAGGTTTCATCGACACTGCCGGGCGGGCCACGATCGACGATCACCTGGTCGACCTTTTCGAAATGGTAGGGATCGCGGCCGATCGCCAGCAGGTCGCGCGCGGCGTCACGCGGCGTATAGCCGTAATAGTACATGACCCACAGCCCGTTATGCCTCAGGACAAAGGGATTGGCGGCAAAGCGCGCGTCGTGGGGGCCGCCGACCTTGACGAGCGGATTGCCGGCATGGCGCGTCCACGTCTTCAGGTCGGGCGAGGTCGCCACGCCGATCTGTTCCAGCCATGGCGTATCCTTGTTCTTGGCGTTGTAGAACAGGTAGTAGGTGCCGCCGTCGCGGGTAAGGAATGACTTGTACAGCCCGCCCTGCTCCCAGGTGGCGCCTTCTTCCGGGCGCAGGATCGGCCGTTCATCGCGTTCCCAGTTGAGCAGGTCGTCGCTCCACGCCAGGCAGATGACCGCCGGCCCCTCCTCCATGCCGGCCGCCGGATAGGCGTTCCAGCTGGCGACAAAACGTCCGTTCGCCTTCAATGGCCGCCCGGCAGAGCGCAGGCCCGGCTCGCGCAGGATGGACGACAGGGCGGCATTGTAACGGCTGACGGTAGAGGCCGGGTTGCGCGGCAGGATGATCTTCACCTTGCGCCAGTTCACCAAGTCGTCGGATTCGGCCAGGCCGGTCTGATAGCCCTTGCCGTCAAAGCCATAGAACGTCATGTAAAAGCGGTCTGGGCCGCGGAAAACAAACGGCGCGTCGACGAATTTGCCATCGAACGCCTCCGGATCATCGGATTTGGTCAGGACCAGCTTGCCGTAGTGATAGGGCGTGAGAAACGGCGTCAGGTCCGGCTTGGCGGCCGCCGGCATGGCGAGGGCCGAAAGGCCTGATCCCAGGCTCAACAGGGTGTTGCGACGCGTCGGATGCGATAACACGGACATGGCGGCCTCCACAGCACTTTCACCATATCATATTATAATTTAGCTTCAAGCCAGACCGGCGTCCCTGAAACGAAGACGCGGGGGGGCGCTCTCTATCGGCCGTGAGCCCCACCTCCTCCCCCCCCCCCCCCCCCTCCCCCCCCCCCCCCCCCCCCGACCCACCATCATTTTTGTTTTTAAGTCTTAGTCGAACAGGGCGTCGATATCGTCCTGGCTGTTCGGCTTGTCCGGATCTGCGGCCGGGGTATCGAACAGGGCGTCGATGTCGTCCTGACTGTTGGGTTCGCCCGCCGCTTCCACCGCCGGGGCTGGCGCGGGAGCAGGCTTGGGCGCTTCCACCTTGGGTTCAGGCTTCGGTTCCGCCTTCACTTGCGGCGCCGGCGCTGCCTTGGCTTCCGGAGCCGGGGCGGGCTTCGGTTCAGCCTTGGGGGCCGGAGCGGGTTCAGGCGCCCTGGCTTCCGGAGCGGGTTCCGCCGACGGAACCGCGTCGAAGCCACCGTCAAACATGGCATCGATCGCGTCCTGCTTGGTTTCCGGACCGCCGATGGCCGGGCCGTTGAGCAGCAGGTCGTGACGGCGCTTTTCTTCCTCAGTCATTTCCTGAGGCAGGCTGTCCTCGACCCCCAGCGTATTGGCGAGCTTGCCGACGCGCTCCTCGATCTGCTTGAGGACGCCGACGACCTTCGACACGCGCTGGCCGGTGATGTCCTGGAACGAGCAGGCCTCGAAAATCTTCATCACTTCATCATCGACCTTGGCCTTGTAGTCCGGGTCGGAGCCGTCGAAGCTCATAATGGCTTCGGCCGAGTTCATGATGTTGTGCGTCGCGTTTTCCGTGTCGCGGGTGATGGCTTCAAGCTCGGCGCCGGCGGTCGGAATGCGCTCCTGCGAAATGTCGTGCGGACGCATTTCGCGGATTTCTTCCTTGGCCTTGGCGATATAGCCCGCGATGATGCGGAACTCTTCGGAACGGCGCTTGTCCAGTTGCTGGAAGAAGCCACGCATCAGGGCGACCAGAGCCTCGGATTGCTGCATCAGATTGATGAGCTTGGGCTCGAGTTCACCGACCATGGCGGGATCGAATCCGTCCAGGTCCAGCGCGTTCTCCGCATTTGGCTTTTTTTCTGCGGCCTGGGCCATTTTATTCTAATCCAAAAAGAATCTTAGAATTCACCGAGAACGGCAGTGATCTTCTGCTTCAGCGTCGCGGCATTGAACGGCTTAACAATGTAATTGTTAACGCCAGCTTTCTTGGCCGCGATGACGTTTTCCGTCTTGCTTTCGGCAGTGACCATGATGAACGGCGTGCGCTTCAGGCCGTCGTCAGCGCGGACCTTGAGCAGCAGTTCATAGCCGGTCATCGGCTCCATGTTCCAGTCCGAGATCACCAGACCGTAGGAACTTTTCTTCATCTTATCGAGCGCCTCGGTGCCATCCGAAGCTTCTTCCACGTTCTCAAAACCAAGCTGCTTCAGCAGGTTGGAGATGATCCGCAGCATGGTCTTATAGTCATCAACGACCAAGACGGGCATGGACATATCGATGGCCATGAGTGTAACGCCCCACTTTTTCTAAGTGAGCCCGCAACAGGCAGGCTCTTCGGTTAAGACAGGAGCCAATATGAAGGAAATACGATAAAATCAGGTTAAGGCCATTTTCGAATTTTTCCGTTATATTTCAATAATATAAGCCTTATTAACTACGAATCATGGTGAAAATCCGGAAAGCATGAGCGCTTTTTTTGCTGTGACGGCGGCCGTTTCTTGCGTCGGGGACCGGCTAATTGTTTATTTTACGCGCATCTTATCCGAAAACCGCTTCACACTTTTCGGGATGCGCTTTAGGGAAACCTTATGAGCAAAGCCTATTATCTCGATGAACTGAGCCTGGAACAGACTGCCACGCGCGTCTTTGTGGTCGATGATGCCGCCATCACCGGGTTCGCCAACGTGTCGACCGATCATAATCCGGTGCATGTCGACGAAGCCTTCGCGGCCGCCTCGCCGTTCAAGGGGCGAATCGCCCACGGCATGCTGATGGGCGCCTATATTTCGGCGACCCTGGCCGGCGATTTACCAGGTCAAGGCGCGGTCTATGTGTCGCAGACCCTGAACTTCAAGCGCGCGGTGCGGCCGGGCGACGAAGTGACCGTGACGGTGACAATTACGGATATCGACCAAAAGACCGGCCACGTAACGCTTTCGACCGTGGTCAGGCTCAAGCACCGGACCATGGTCGACGGTACGGCCGTGGTGATTGCTCCGAAAAGGCCAGTCTGAGTGTTCACCTTCCACGACCTGCCGCCGGCCCTGCGGCCCGAACAGATCAAGCTCTTTCGATGCAGCATCCTGGAAGATGGCTTCCATTTCATGCCGCCGAGCGAATGGTCCCGTTACGATGACAGCTTCCCCAAGGGCGCCTGCGCGGCAATCGGCAGTTTCGACGGGGTCCATCTCGGCCACCAGCACGTCATTGAATCGGCCATTTCCCAGGCCAAGGCGCGTGGCGAAGCGTCGGCCGTCATCTTTTTTAATCCGCATCCCCAAAGCTATTTCAAACCGGAAGCCACGCCCTTTCGCTTGATGGAATGGACGCAGCAGGCGCGTGCCTTCGAAGCGCTTGGGGTCGATCGCGCCTATATTCTGGCTTTCAGTGGTGACCTGTCGAACCTGACCGCCGAAGCCTTCGCTCGCGACATCCTGCATGAAGGTTTCGGCCTGTCCCATGTGTCAGCAGGCTATGACTTCCAGTTCGGCAAGCGCGGCGGCGGGCATGCTTCCGACCTGGTGGCGTTCGGAGAGCGGTTTGGCTTCACCACCGATATCCTGCCGTTGCAGACAGATGTGGAGGGCGACAAACTGTCGTCGTCGAGCATCCGGGAAGCATTGCTGGCGGGCGACGCCGTGCGGGCGGCCCATATTCTGGGCCGGCCTCAGGCCTATCTCGGCCGCGTCGAACATGGCGCCAAGCTTGGGCGGACCATTGATTTTCCGACACTGAATATCTCTCTGGGGCAGTACCTGCGGCCGCGCTACGGTATCTATGTCACACAGACGCGGCTGGGCGACGGGCGTGTCGTCAACGGCGTGAGCAATACCGGCGTGCGGCCGACCGTCGGCGGCGATATCGAGCTGCTGGAAACCTACCTGTTCGATTTCAACGAGGACCTGTACGGCCAGATCGTCGAGACCCTGCTCCTCGACTTCATCCGCCCGGAAGCCAAGTTCGATTCGTTCGAGGCCCTGAAGGTCGAAATCCAGAACGACGCCGCCAAGGCGCGGGCGTGGTTTGCTACTCGTTAGCCCTTTAAGATGGCGGCGCGGACAGTGCCGACCAGATCGCCCGGCGCCAGATCATACAGGTGGCAAGTGATCGACACCGCCACTGCCAGGGTCGCCAGGAAAAGCACCGTGTTGATATAGCCGTGGAAGGCGCTGAAGCGGACCTTGTGACGGAAGTCGCGGCGCTCGCCCGCCTTCTGCCAGCCCAGTTCAGTGACGCCGAAATGGTCTTCGATGCGCAGCAGATAGTTGCCGAGATTGCGGATGGTGGCGGCTGAACGGGCTGTCGATATGGTGAGGATAATCACCAGAACGCAGGGTATCCAGGCCGAAGCGATACGTAGCCAGACATCCTCAGGACGCGGCGGCGACAGGGTCAGCAGCCAGGCGATGATCGCTGAAATGCCGGTCAGGTAGAACCGGAACGAGTCGTTGATTTCCTTAAACAGGTAAAGCATCTCGGCGCGCAAGGCGCGGTATTCCTCGATGTGAAAAGGTCCTGTTGTTTCGTCCATGCCACGCCCGCCACCTGTTTTGCCGCAGCTTAGCCCGGCAAAGGCCTGCCGCCAACTCAGTTCGCCTTGAGGGCTTTCAGCGTATTGGTGTCGAATATCTGGATTTCGCTGCCGTAGTCGATATAGACTACGCGGGCAGGATCATCGGTCATGACCTCGAACACGTGGTTGCCCGAATAGGTCACGCCCATATCGCCACACGGCGGCACCATGTCGGCATTGCCCTGCACGGCTTTGTCCCAGGCGGTTTTGACCGCGCCGGTCGGGGCCAGTTCGAACAGCTTGCGCTTGGAGTGATCGGGATCGAGCGGATCCTGTGCCGGCTGCAACGTACAGGTGGCAACGTGTTCGCCCGGCGATATCTTGCGAACTTCGGGAAGGATGGCCTCGATCGGCGCGGAAGCGTCCTTCGCAAAGGTACGGATGACCGGCGTATAGGTCTGGATGCCCGGTTCGGCGCCGTCACTGACAATGGCAAAGCCCGGCAAGGTGTCGTCGGCAACCAGATGAACATGGCTGAAATCGGCGGGACAGGCATACGACCAGATCGACAAGGTCTTGCCCCTCACCTCGCCCCAAGTGCACGGCTTGAAGGTATCAGCGAACTCCCGGCCTGGCTTCGGGGCCTCTGGCGGTTTGGCGGCACAGGCCGTCAGGGCAAGCACGGCAAGAATGGCAATACAGGATTTCATGGCGCCCTCCCCGGCATATTCGGGCGCAGGATGTCAAATCACGGAAGCGTCCGCAATAGCCGTTTGCGGCCGCTGCACCGGCTGGCGCAGCAAGGTCTTGCCGGATTTGAGCGTGATTTCGTGGCGGCGGCCATTGGGCTGCAGGCCTTCGGGTAAGCCATCGAGCGTAAGCCCCTGCGCACACAGGCCTTCGTCAAGCCGCTCCAGGCGAACGCGCTCCAAACCCGGCAGGCCTGATTTCATAAGGGCTTCGGCGCGGGCGGCCTTGAGCATTTCCGGGCAGATCCAGTCGGGTTGCAGGATCATGAGCGTCCAGGTCCCGCCAGCGTTCAGCAGGCGTTCAAACGGCCCGACCGTATAGTCGCGGCCGAAGCTGGCCCGGCTCATGAACTTCAAGGTGTAGGCCAGCGACCCCAAGGCCTCCAGCGCCTGCGTTCGGTCCGGCTCGCCACGCCCGTTGAACATCAGATATTGCAATGGCGGCACCTCGATCAAGACGGGCGTTTTCGTCGGCGCATAAAGCGAGGCATGGGTGATGTTGAAATCGATCTGCGACATTCGAGAACTCCGGTACTGGTTTGCGCCAGCCTAAATCCCGCCCTGCGCGATTTGTGTCAGCAATGCCCTTCCCCTGCCCGGCCCGCTCTGATAAAGCCTTCGCCATGCCGATGCCGGACTTTCACGCGATACGAATTTGACGCCCAGCGCCGGGCCGCGACCGCGGCAACCTGTGCTGGGAAACGCTTGATCGCCTTGCGCCTTACAATAGGCGCCTTTACCGGTATTCCTTGAGACTTAGACGCGAAATTCCATGTCCGACACTGAAACCCAAACTGCTGATTCCGCCACCACCGGCCGCGACTACCGGGAGACGGTGTTCCTGCCTGAGACCGATTTCCCGATGCGCGCCGGCCTGCCCAAGGCCGAGCCGGAAATGCTGAAAAAGTGGGAAGACGCTGACCTTTATCACGCCGTCCGCCAGGCGAGGCAAAAGGCGAATGCGCCGCTGTTCGTGCTGCATGACGGCCCCCCCTATGCCAACGGTAACATCCATATCGGCCATGCGCTCAACAAGATCCTGAAGGATTTCGTGGTGCGCTCTAAGTTTTTGACCGGCCATGACGTCGACTACGTGCCGGGCTGGGATTGTCACGGTCTGCCGATCGAATGGAAGATCGAGGAAGAATTCCGTGCCAAGGGCCGCAAGAAGGACGAAGTCCCGGCTGCTGAGTTCCGCACGGCCTGCCGCGAATATGCCGCCAAGTGGATCGATTCTCAGCGCGAGGAATTTAAGCGCCTGGGCGTGCTGGGTGAATGGGCAGAACGCTACGCCACCATGGACTTCGCCACCGAAGCCAAGGTGACAGCGGAATTCCACAAGTTCCTGATGTCGGATCAGCTCTATCGCGGTTCCAAGCCGGTAATGTGGTCGCCGGTCGAGCGCACCGCCCTGGCTGACGCCGAGGTCGAGTATCATCCGCATGTATCGCCGACCATCTGGGTCAAGTTCCCGATCAAGATGTACGACGAGGAGCACTTCGCCTTCTCCGGTAACAAGCGCGGCGAGAACGTCTTCCGGCTCCAACCGAACGATGCGTCAGTGGTCATCTGGACGACGACGCCCTGGACCATCCCGGCCAACCGCGCCATCTCCTATAATCCGAAGATCGCCTATGGCCTGTATGAGGTAGAGGCGATGGAAACCAATCTCGAATTCGAGCCGTGGTCAAAGCCCGGTGACCGCCTGATCGTCGCCGACAAGCTGGCGGCGGATGTCGCGTCAGCGGCCAAGATCGCGTCGTGGCGCCGGGTCGAGGACGTCGACCTCGAAGGCCTGATCTGCTCGCACCCGCTGGCGGCACTGGATGACGGCTACGGCTTCGACGTGCCGCTGCTGGCCGGCGACCACGTCACCGACGATGCCGGTACCGGCTTCGTGCACACCGCGCCGGGCCATGGCGCCGACGACTACCTGATCTGGCTGAAGACCGGCCGCAGCCTCGATTCGATCCCGGACACGGTCGATCCGGACGGCGCCTATTACCCGCACGTGCCTTTGTTCGGGGGCCTGAAGGTCCTGGAAACCGAAGGCAAGAAGGCCGGCAAGTTCGGCCCCGCCAATGCCGAGGTGATGAACAAGCTGATCGAAGCGGGCAACCTGCTGGCGCGCGGCCGCGTCGAGCACTCCTATCCGCATTCGTGGCGCTCCAAAGCTCCGGTCATCTTCCGCAACACGGCGCAATGGTTCATCCGCATGGATGGTCAGGCTGACCTGCGCAGCAAGGCGACGGCAGCGATCAAGGCGACGCAGTTCTTTCCGGACGCCGGCCGCAACCGTATCGGCTCGATGGTCGAGACGCGCCCGGACTGGCTGATTTCGCGTCAGCGCAACTGGGGCACGCCGCTGGCCATGTATGTCGACAAGCAGACCGGCCAGCCGCTCAAGGACGAAGCCGTCAACAAGCGCATCACCGACCTGATCGCCGAAGGTGGCGCCGACGCCTGGTTCACCCGCCCGGACAGCGACTTCCTGGGCAACGGCTATAATCCGGACGACTACGAGAAGATCACCGACATCCTCGATGTCTGGTTCGATTCCGGTTGTACCCACGCCTTCACCATCGAGGGCCGCACCGACAGCCATTGGCCGGCCGACCTTTATCTCGAAGGCTCGGACCAGCACCGCGGATGGTTCCAGTCAAGCCTGCTGGAAAGCTGCGGCACGCGTGGCCGTGCGCCCTACAATGCCGTCCTGACGCATGGTTTCGTCCTCGATGAACAGGGCGAGAAGATGTCGAAATCCAAGGGCAATGTCGTTGCCCCGCAAGACATCGCCAAGGAATCGGGCGTCGAAATCCTGCGCCTGTGGGTCGCCCTCTCCGACTATTCGGAAGACCTGCGCATCGGCAAGCAGATCCTGCAGACGACGGTCGATGCTTATCGCAAGCTGCGCAACTCGCTGCGTTATCTGCTCGGCGCCCTGAATGGCTTTGGCCAGGAAGAAGTGGTCGATTACAAGGACATGCCATCGCTGGAACGCTATATCCTGAACGGGGTTTACGACCTCGATCAGGCGGTGCGCGCCGCCTATGCGGGCTATGATTTCGCCGGCGTCATCCGTCCGGTGTCGGAGTTCTGCTCGCAGACCCTGTCGGCGCTCTATTTCGACATCCGCAAGGACAGCCTGTACTGCGACCGGCCATCGGACGTGAAGCGCCGCGCCTGCCGCACCGTGATGGACATCCTGTTCGACCGTCTGACGCTGTGGCTGGGGCCGATCATGACCTTCACCATGGAAGAGGCCTGGACGTCCCGGTTCCCTGACCGCCCCGCCAACCTGTTCCGCGTGCTGGAACCGGCGCCGAAGATCTGGCACAATCCGCGTGAAGCCGAGCGCTGGGCCAAGATCGAAACCGTGCTGTCGGTTGTCACCGGTGCGCTGGAAGAAAAGCGCCGCGACCGGGTAATCGGGGCTGCGTTGGAAGCCGCGCCGCTGGTCTATGTCGACGCCGAGCCGTTGCTGGCAGCCTTCGACGGCATTGATCCCGCCGAAGTTTTCCGCACCTCGCAAGCGCAACTGATCTCAGCCGAAGGGCCGACCGGCGCGTTCAAGCTCGACGACGTCGCCAATGTCGCCGTGGTGGTTGAACTGGCGCGCGGCAACAAATGCCAGAGGTCCTGGCGCATCCTGCCCGAAGTCGGTTCCGATCCGCGCTATCCGGACCTGTCGCTGCGCGATGCCGAAGCCGTGGCCGAATGGGACGCATCGCATAAGGGGCAAGCATGAGCGACAGCATCCACCGCGTACGCGACTTCGTGCAGGACATCATCAAGGCGCCGGTGACACGTTTCGGCATGATGAGCCTGATCCTGTTCGCGTTCGTCGTGATCCTCGATCAGGCATCGAAGGCGTGGATTTTATATGGATTGCGTCTACCGTCTAATCCGCCGGTCAAGATTTTGCCCTTCTTTTCGTTCAGTTATGTGCAGAACACCGGCATGAGCTTCGGCCTTCTGGGCGGCACCGGGTTTGGACGCTGGTTCCTGACCCTGTTCCAGCTGGCTGCGGCGGTCTGTCTGGGCTACGGCGCCACCAAGGCGAAGCAGCCCCTGCCGGCGGTGGCGCTCAGCATGATCGCGGGCGGCGCCATCGGCAACGCCATCGACCGTATCCGCTTCGGTTCGGTGGTCGATTTTCTGGACTTCTCTGGGACGCATGTCTTCCCGTGGGTGTTCAACGTCGCCGACAGCGCCATTTCGGTCGGCGTGGCGCTGCTGGCCTGGCACTTCATCCGCACGGATGACGCCGAAGGCCAAAAGGCACACGATAGAGGCGCAGCGTAAACCTGCTTGGCAGGCGGCGCTAAACGAAGTATCACTCTCTGCCCCTGCTGGGGCGGAATTTGGAGCGAATGATGAAGGCGTTAAAGATTGCAGGCATGCTGGTTCTGGCGGGAGCAGCGCTTTCGGCCTGTGAATCGACCAAGGCGTCGCTGGGTCTGAACAAGGTTGTGCCCGACGAATTCCGCGTCGTCACCAAGGCGCCGCTGGTGGTTCCGCCTGACTATGCGCTGCGTCCGCCGGCGCCGGGCGAGCCGCGCCCGCAGGAGCTTCAGCCGGAAAGCGCCGCGCGCCAGGCCCTGCTGGGTCAACGCGATTCGGTCAACCGCAGCCCGGGTGAAGCCAACTTCATCAAGAAGGCTGGCGCTGAAAATGCTGATCCGCTGGCGCGCTATGTCGTCGATGACGAGTTCGGCGACCTGACCTACAAGGACAGCAAGTTTGCCGACATGGTGATGTTCTGGCGCCAGAAGCCGGAGCCGACCGAAGCGCAGAAGAACACCGCCATCGCCAATGAATCGACGCCTGTCGACGCGGCGACCGAAAAGGCCCGCCTGACGGCGCTGACCGGCGATCAGCCGATCATCATCTCGCAGAAGAAGGACGCGCGGTTCAAGCTGCCGGGCCTCTAAGCGCTGAAAATTCAAAGTAACCAAGGCGTTCCACAAAGAACGCCTTTTTTATTGCCGGGAAAGAGGAGACTACCATGTCGAAGCCGTTGATTGCGCTTTTCTCTGCCGCGCTACTGTGTGCCGGTGCTCCGGCATTGGCCGCCACCGCGCCGCTGCCCGAATGTGCCGCCAAGGCGACCCTGGATGAACGCGTGCAGGCGGCGCAAGCCAAGCCTGACCGCCCGGACAGCCAGAAAACCAATGACGCCAACCGCTTAAGTGAGGTCAAATTCGTTCTGGCGCACGTCAAGCCGGGCGACCATGTCCTCGATTTCGGCGCCGGCCGTGGTTATTCGTCGATGATCCTGTCGGCGGCGATTTGCGACGGTCAGCTTGATTCGCAATTCACGCCCACCACCAATGAAAAAGCCCTGGCCGAGCGTCAGGTATGGCTCGGTGCCCGGTCTAATATTCACGCGGTTATTGCGGATTCCGACAAGCTGCCCCTTCCCGCCAAGCCGTATGATGTCATCTTCATCGGCACGGTCTATCACGACACCTATAATGTCGCGGGTGGTAACATCTCTGCACAGAACAAGGCGCTGTTCGCGGCGCTGCGGCCTGGCGGCACCGTCATCCTGACAGATCACAAGACGGTAGATGGCGCCGGCACGACGCAGACCAACACCCTGCACCGCATCGACAAGGCAACGGCAATCAACGACTTCAAGGCCGCCGGTTTCACCTTGGCTGAAGACAGCACGGCCTTGGCCAATCCGGCCGATGACCATACGCTGAAGGTTTTCGATCCCGCGTTGCGCGGCCACACCGACCGCATGGCCCTGGTGTTCAAGAAGCCGTAAGCCTAACCAAAGTGACAAGACAGGCGCGGCGACTCCGGGTAATCTGACCGGATGTCCCGCATTCAACGTCTCCCCCAGGATACCATCAACCGCATCGCCGCCGGTGAAGTGGTCGAGCGGCCAGCCTCGGCCGTCAAGGAACTGATCGAAAACGCCATCGATGCCGGCGCCCGGCAGATCGACATTTCGACGTCGCTTGGTGGTTTGTCGCGCATCCTGATCGAGGACGACGGCCATGGCATGGGGCCAGAGGACCTGCAGCTCGCCATCGAGCGGCACGCCACGTCGAAGCTGAAACCACAGGCAGATGGTACGTGGGATCTCCTGCATATTCAAACGCTTGGCTTCCGCGGCGAGGCCTTGCCGTCGATGGGCTCGGTAGCGCGGCTCAGCCTGACGTCGAAGCCGGCGGATAGCGCGGCGCAAAGCATCACGGTCGATGCCGGGGCCATTTCGCCTTTGAAACCTGCCGGCTTTAGCCGGGATCATGGCACCCGCGTCGAACTGAGCGACCTGTTCTACGCCACCCCGGCTCGGCTGAAGTTCATGAAGTCGGAGCGCTCGGAAAACCTGGCCATCGCCGAAGAGGTCAAGCGCCAAGCCATGGCGCACGAAGATGTTGGTTTTACTCTGGAACTGGACGGCAAACGCTCGCTAAAGCTTTTCCGCGAACAGGCCGGGTTTGACGGGCGGCTAAAGCGGCTGGCGGCAATTCTTGGGGCTGATTTCGGCGATAACGCCCTCCTGATCGATCAGGCGCGCGAAGGCGTGCGCCTCAGCGGTTATGCCGGCCTGCCGACGTTTTCACGTGGCAATGCCCTGCATCAATATCTGTTCGTCAATAACCGGCCGGTGCGCGACAAACTTCTGGCCGGCGCATTGCGAGCGGCCTATGCTGATTTCCTGGCGCGCGACCGGCATCCGCTGGCGGCGCTGTTCCTTGAAATTGCGCCCGACGAACTCGACGTCAATGTCCACCCGGCCAAGACCGAGGTGCGCTTCCGTGATCCCAATCTGGTGCGCGGCCTGATCATCGGCGCCCTAAAACATGCCCTGGCTTCGGCGGGGCACCGCGCCTCGACGACTGTCGCCAGTCAGGCCCTGGGTGGATTGCGGCCACAAATTCAACCGCAGTTAGGCTTCAACCGGCCCCTGCCGTCGCAGATCGCTGCTGTTCGGCCGTTCATGGCGTTTGACTTGGAAGCCGCGCCGTTCCAACCGGCAGCGCGCGTGGAAAGCGTTGTAACGGAAGTAAAATATGAGAATTTTCAAGGCGTATCCGAGGCGTCCTTTACGGATGTTTTAACCGAAATCTTGCCCGTTGGTGAAGCCGTTGCAACGCCTGCCTTCCCGCTCGGGGCGGCGCGGGCGCAGATTCATGAGACCTACATTATCGCACAAACGGATGATGGTTTGGTGATCGTGGATCAGCATGCCGCGCATGAGCGGCTGGTGTACGAGCAGATGAAGCAGGCCATGGCGATGGGCCAGGTGACCGGCCAGAGCCTGCTGATCCCGGAAATTGTCGATCTCGAGCGCGAGGAAGTGGCGCGGCTGATGGCCCGTCAGGCCGATCTGGCGGCCATGGGGCTCGGGCTGGAGGCGTTCGGCCCGACCAGTGTGCTGGTGCGCGACCTCCCCGCCCTGCTTGGCGATTGCGACATTGGCGGCCTGGTGCGCGATCTTGTCGACGACCTGACCGAGCACGGCGAATTGCTGGCGCTGAAGGAACGCATGGCGGAGATTTGCGGCGATCATGCCTGCCGGCACAGCGTGCGCGCCGGACGCCGGCTTACCGCCGACGAGATGAATGCCCTGCTGCGCCAGATGGAGGCCACGCCACATTCCGGCCAGTGCAACCACGGCCGTCCGACCTATGTCGAGCTCAAGCTCAAGGACATTGAGAAGCTTTTCGGGCGTCGCTAGCCCCAAAGCAAAGCCGGGAAGCGCGGCGGGCGCAATCCATGCGACCCGCCGCGGCTTTTTTGGCCCCACCCGTTGAGGTATAAAAAAACCTGCGGCCAAAGCCTGCAGGCATCCGACGCGTTTTAGTGCGTGAAGTTCAGAATGATAAGGCTCAGGCCCATCAGGACGCCCGTCACCTGAACGCTCAGACCTGCCACGAGCAGGAGCTTGAGCGCGCCAGGACGTCGCTTGAACGTACCACTTTTCGTCATTTGTACCGCTTGATTGTCCATCACCAACCCCTAAAGTCTTGTAGTCTGGCAAGGCAATCTGAGGCAATTTTTATGCCTTCTTGATTTTAACGCCTTGTTAAGGACATATTGTGGATAAGACGCTCAAGCCGTCAATACAAAAATCTTCGTGAACGCGCCAATTTTATCACAAAACTGATTGACTTGAATTTTTTACAACTAAAATCAAATGCTTATGGAATAAAAATTTTTTGCTTCAGGAACAGAACCTGCGCCGCACCATAGATTTTAGTGTTGATTTTTTCCCACATATCTGTGGCAAAATCACCCTCATCAACTCCGCGCTCGAAAATGATTGTGGCATTTTCGGACAGCCAGCCGCCGGTTTTGAGACAATCGAGGGCCCGTTCCCCCAACCCCTTGTAGTAGGGCGGATCAAGAAACACTAAATCGAAGGCTTCTGCCTGCGAACCGGGGCGTTGGCCTAATTGCGTGGCGTCGCGCCTGTGGACTCTTGTGCGTCCGAACAGGCCAAAGGATTCGACATTGTCGCGGATGGCGCCGCGCGCCGTCTCGTCGGTTTCGACGAACAGGCAGAAGGATGCGCCACGCGACAGGGCCTCAAAACCCAGCGCGCCCGAGCCGGCGAACACGTCCATGACGCGGGCACCGTCGAGGTCCGGCGCCCAGTCGGCATGGGCCAGGATGTTGAAGATGGCTTCGCGGGCACGATCCGACGTCGGACGGGTGTTGCGCCCGTCCGGCGCCGTCAGCGCCCGGCCTTTGAAGTCGCCCCCGACAATGCGCATGGTTTAGTCTTCGCGGCGCGGCTTACGGGCAAAGCCACCGGGCTTGCCGGCGGGACGGCCACCGGACGGCTTGCCGCCGAAACCGCCTTTGAAACCGCCGGGCTTTGAATCGCCTGAACGGTTGAAAGCCGGGCGCGGACCACGCGGCTTGTCACCAAAGCCGCCTTCGCGGTCTTCGCGCGGCTTGAAACTGCGGGCGCCGCCAGAGCGTTCGCCTTGCGGACGTTCCCCGGCCGACCGGTCAAAGCGCGGCTTGCCGTAGGACTTGCGCTCATCGCCTTCCTGACGCGGTGTATAGGGCTTCTTGAACGCCGGACGGTCGCCTTGCGGCCGATCGCCAAAGTCACGCCGGGGGCGCTGCTCGCCGCCACCGAATTCACGCTTGGCGCGTTCGTAGGCGCCGGCTTCGCCAGCCGGAATATCATCGCCGCCGAATGGCTTTTTCGCGTAGGGCTTCTTGAACGCCGGGCGGCCAGAACCGCCCTCGCGATCGTAGCGCGGACGCTCGCCGTACGACTTGCGCTCACCGCCACCGTCGCGGTCCTCGCGCGGCTTAAAGCCCGGGCGATCACCATAGGCTCTACGCTCACCACCAGCTTCGCGGTCCTGACGTGGCTTGAAGTTCGGGCGATCGCCGTAAGATTTGCGTTCACCCGCACCTTCGCGATCTTCGCGTGGCTTGAAGCGCGGCCGATCTTCGCTGCTGCGTTCCGGGCGTGGTGTCCAGGTCTTGCGTTCAGCACCACCTTCGGCGGACTGCCTCTCAGGACGCGGCTTCCAGGCGCGTTCGCCGGCCGGTTTTTCGCCGAAGGTCCGTTGCGCATAAGGCTTCTTGCCCGGCGCAAATTCTCTGTTTTGGGGGCGGCCTTCGGGGCGCGGCTTCCATTCGCGGCGATCGCGCGCTTCACCATCGCCTTCGAAGCGCGGACGCTCATCAAAGTCGCGGTCCTTGTATTCCCGCTTTTCAACGAATTCCGGACGCGGCTTGCGCGGTTTGTCGCCAAACGGCTTTTCACCGCGCGGTGCGCTCGCCTTGAAGCGATCGCCCCCGCCCCGGCGGCCTTCCGGCGCCGCGTCGTCGCGGCGGCCACGTGCCTTGGGCGCATCCATCGTCTGGCTGGCGCCTTCCGGCGGCAGATTGCGGGCGTCGATCTTGTCGGACAGCAGTTCGCGGATGACGCGCGGCCCGACTTCCTCGACGTCGCCGCTTTCCAGATTGCCGAGCTGGAACGGACCGTAGGCCAGGCGGATCAGGCGGTTGACCTTCAGCCCGATGCTTTCGAGCACCTTACGAACTTCGCGGTTCTTGCCTTCGGTGATGGAGACGGTCAGCCAGACATTGGCGCGGCCGTCGGCCTTATCGACCAATTTATCGAGCGTGGCTTCCATCGGGCCATAGATGACGCCATCGACAGTCGTGCCGTTTTTCAGCCGGTCGAGTTGCGCCTGGCTGGTCTGGCCGAGCGCACGGGCGCGATAGACACGCACCCAGCCGGTGGTCGGCAGTTCCAGCGCGCGCGCCAGTTCGCCGTCATTGGTCAGCAGCAGCAGGCCTTCGGAATTCATATCGAGGCGGCCGACGCTGATGACACGCGGCATGGGCTGCGGCATGTTCTCGAAAACGGTCGGGCGGCCTTGCGGGTCGGAATGGGTGGTCATCAGGCCGACGGGCTTATGGTACCGCCACAGGCGGGTCGGTTCGGCCTTGCCGATCGGGCGGCCTTCGACGGTGATGACGTCCTGAGCGTTGACCAGTACGGCCGGTGTTTCCAGGATGCGGCCATTGACGGCGATCTTGCCGAGCCCCACCAGGCGCTCGATTTCACGGCGCGACGCCAGGCCGGCACGCGCCAGCACCTTGGCGATGCGTTCCCCGCCCTTAGGCGTGGCGTCTTTCAGATTTTTCTTGGGAGCGGCTTTCTTGGCCTCACGCGCCTTCTTGAATTCGGTGCCGGGCTTTGCCGCCTCACGGGCGTCATCAAATTCCTGAGTCCGGTAGCGATGGCCATCGGCGATTTCCTGCGCCTCTATGTCCTTTGCCGTTGGCGTCTTTGGCGCTTCGGCGTCCATCTTCGGGGTGTCACGCTCTCCAGCGTTACGATCTTGGGTCACGGGAATGACTTTCTCTGCTTGGCCTGTGAGGCCTTTTTACTTGACGTGCGGCATCGGGTCGGTCTTGAGCTTTGACATGACGGAAGACGATTTATCCCTGATGCAGGTGGCTTTGGCGCAGGCGCGTGAAGCGGCCCTGGCCGGCGAGGTGCCGATAGGCGCTCTAATCTTCGATCCGTCAAGTAAAACCATCGTGGCTACGGCAAGAAATTCGCCCATTAGGCTTAACGACCCGTCAGCACATGCTGAAATACTGGCGCTACGGGCGGCGGGACAGGCTGTCGGCAATTATCGTCTCAGTGGGATGTGGCTGTATGTGACGCTCGAACCGTGCGCCATGTGTGCCGGGGCGATTTCGCACGCCCGTATCGGCCGGGTGATCTACGGTGCGCCAGACGCCAAGGGCGGCGCGATCGAGCATGGGCCGAAGTTCTTTGCGCAGCCGACCTGTCACTGGCGGCCAGAGGTCAGCGAAGGCGTGGCAGCTGAGGAAAGTTCGGCTCTGCTCAAGGGGTTTTTCAAGGCCCGGCGCAGTTAGCCGATCAGCTTGCTCAGGCCAACCAGATTGCGGGCCAGCGTTTCCAGCATCCATTGCTCCGGCATGTCGAGCGACCGGATGGCCCCGAACGCCGGCTTGAGCGTCTCGGCGTCGGCCTTGCCGCGGCCGCGCGCCTGATCCTGCAAGGCATCGGCAAAGGTCAGCAACTGATCGCAGATCGCCGAACGCGCAGCACGAGCGTCATTATCAAGAGCCGAATTGCGCCAGTGGCTGCGGATCAGCACACATACCGCCTGGATATGGCGGCTCAGGCCGACAATCCGTGCTGAAGCGTGTTCCGTGTCCTTACCCGGCCTGTGGTCGCGGGCGACCTGGCTGAGATCGAGCAAGGCCTTGCGAACGCGGGTGTCGACGGCTTCGCTGCGGCGGAAATCGGTTTCGGCCAGGCTGGCTTTCAGTTGCGTAAGCAGGAGCGACAGGATGCGCGTGGCCTTGGTGGCGGCGACATGTTCGTGCTTTTGCGGCAGAACGATGATCGACACGGCAATGCCAACGACGGCGCCCAGGCTGACCACGCCGGCGCGCGCCAGGGCGATATCCAGTTCCGGCACCCTGGCGAGCGGCGCCGACAACATGATCAGGGCCGAGATCAGAGAAGTCCGGTAGCTTGGGTCGTAGGCGGCAGCGATACTGAGCGGGACCAGGGTGAGCAACAGCAGTTCGTAGTCGTTCAGGCCCGTCCGGCGCAGCCAAACCGCCACGAATGCCATGGCAATCCCGCCGGCGGTCGCCAGCAGGCGATAGACGCCGGCTTTAAGGGCGCCTTGTTGGTAGGGGCGTGTAACGATGATGGCGCTGAAGACGGCGCTGTAGCCATGCTGATCGCCGAGCGCCCGGGCGGCGGCAAACGCCAGGAAGGCCGCCAGAATCAACCGCAGCGCATAGGCGCCTTCAGGCCAGTTCCAGCTTTTCGGCAGGGCGAATTTCATATGTTATTACGTATCAGACGTGGGCGTTTGCGGCAATGTAGGATAGTTTTGTGACGGTGTCTGACAGCCGCCCCCGCTTTTCCAATAAAATCCCTCGCCCAAGGGGGCGGGATTTTTTATTGGAATAAAAGAAGACTTGGGGCCACGGGCCCAAACCCCATACCTAAAGAGCCAACATGATCATCAACCTCGGCACCCTCTCCAGCAACGGCCAGAAAATGTGGGCGCGGGCCATGACGCACCCCGACCTGCTCACCAGCATCGCACTGGCCCTGGCGATCCTGATTGTCACCCTGATCGTGTCGCGTCTGGCCGCCAGCGCCGTCAAGCGTGTCGCGGGCCGGTTTTCGCAGACCGACGCCGACCGCACCCTGCCGGAATTCCTGTCGCAGGTGGTGCGCTGGATGATCCTGACGCTCGGGCTGGTGGCGGTGTTGAACCGGCTGGGGATTGAGACCGCCTCATTTATTACCGTGCTCGGCGCCGCGTCGCTGTCGATCGGCCTGGCCTTGCAGAACACGCTCGGCAATGTCGCCTCCGGCCTGATGATCCTGTTCACCAAGCCCTATCGCATCGGCGACGTCGTCAAGATCGGCGAGGTACAGGGCCGCGTCCATCGCCTGGGGCTGTTCGATACCGAGATCGACAACCTGGAAAACATCCGGGTCATGATCCCGAACACCAAGATTTTTTCCAATGAAATCTATAACATTTCGACCAATGGCGCCTTGCGCATGGAGGTCAAGGTCGACGTCGGGTATGACACCGATCTGGAAACCGCCATCGCCCTGCTGACGCGCGTCGCCGCCGCGCACCCCGACCATGTCAGCGGCCATGAGATCAAGGTGTGTGTCCGTGAGTTCGCCGACAGCGGCATTACCTTGTCGATCTGGATATGGGTACTGCCGGCCAATCTCTGGTCAGCGCGCACCCATCTGATGATCGCGATCAAGAAAGCGTTGGACGGGGCCGAGATCGATATCCCCTACCCGCACCAGGTGGCGCTGGAGAAGAAGCCTTCCCTCCCCGTCGTCAAGGCCTAGAACTTGTAGCCGATCCCGAAGGTCACGACCGGGTAGGTCTTCAGGTCGTCAAGCGTGTTCTGCAGATCCTGGCGTTCGCGTTCCAGGTCGGCTTGGTATGCCGTATTGCTGGCCAGCAGCCCCGTCGAGGTCATGGTCACGGTCGGCTTGCCCTGGAAATAGGCGCCGGCTTCCAGGTTGAAGTCGACCACGCCGGCGCCCCATCGCCAGCCGAGGCCGAGATAAGGCGCCGACGACTTGAACTTGCCTTCGGCATTGAGCGTGCCGATTTGCGCCGGTGTGTAGGTGGTCAGGCCGACCTGGGTCGGGCCCGACGGCGTCGCCGAAGCATTGACCTTGTTGCTGTTGGCGTAAAGGCCGGCGGTCAGATAGAACGGGCCTCTTTCCGAAACGCGATAGTCAACCTGGGCGCCAAGTTGGCCTAGCTTCAGTTTGCCGGTATAGGAAATACCGTCCGACGTCGTGTCGTAGTTATAGTTGAAGGCGTTGGCAGCGATCCGGCCGCTGATATGGGGCGTAAACTTGGTGCCGACTTCGCCGCCAAGCCCCAGGGTTGAGATGTGGCCGTCGACCCAACCATCAGCGGCGTGGACGGAAGAAGCGGCGGCCAGCAGGCCGGCAGCCATGATCAGAACAGCGCGCATAATCAGTCTCCCTTAATTTGCTCGGGAAACTGAAATAGACGGCATTGGTAAACAAAGCGGAGCGCGTGATAAAAAAATCAACGCAATGTAAATGGGTTAAAACCCTTAGAGCCCCTTCCGGCCGATATCGTAGAAGCGCTCGGCCCGTTGTGCGACAAGCTGTTCCGGCGACAGGAAGCTGAGCGCCTTCAGTTCTTCCTCGAGCACCTCGCCCAGCGTATCGATCATCTTTTCCGGATCGGAGTGCGCGCCGCCTGCCGGTTCTTCGATGATGCGGTCGACAATACCCATCTTGAGCAGGTCCGGCGCCGTGATCTTCATGCGGTCGGCGGCGTCCTTGGCGCGGGCGCCGTCCTTCCACAGGATCGAGGCCGCGCCTTCCGGTGAAATGACGCTGTAGATCGAGTGCTCAAGGATCAGCACACGGTTGGCGGCCGCCAGGGCGATGGCGCCGCCGGAACCGCCCTCGCCCGTCACCGTGGCGACGATCGGCGTCTTCAGGATCAGGCCGCATTCGGTCGAACGGGCAATGGCTTCGGCCTGGCCGCGTTCCTCGGCGCCGATGCCGGGATAAGCACCGGCGGTGTCGACAAACGACAACACAGGCAAGCCATATTGCTCAGCCATTTCCATCAGGCGGACCGCCTTGCGGTAGCCTTCCGGGCGAGCCATGCCGAAATTGTGCTTGAGGCGGGTGGCCGTGTCATGGCCTTTTTCGTGCCCCATGACCACCACCGCCTGGCCGCGGAAGCGGCCGAGACCGCCGACGATCGCCTGATCATCACCGAACTTGCGGTCACCGCGCAGCTCAACGAAATCCTCGATCAGGCCGTTGATATAGTCGACCAGATGCGGACGTTCCGGATGGCGGGCCACCAGCGTCTTCTGCCACGGCTCAAGCTTTGCGTAGGTATCCTGACGCAGGCGTTGCGCACGGTCGCGCAAGGCCTTGAGTTCGTCATCGAGATTGGTGCCGCTGGCGGACAGCGCCGACAGCTCCTCGATCTTAGCTTCCAGATCGGCGATGGGACGCTCGAATTCGAGATAATGACGCATCGGACGCTCTAGGTTGCCTGTCTTACAAAATTCGTGAATCTAAGGGAGATGCGCTTTAACAGCAAGGGCATGCGCGTGCAAAGCGGATTTTTGCCACAGTCATAAATGCGCGATGCGCCGGTTAGGGTTAAGTGCCCGCGTCATAACCGCTTCCGGGCGAGCGGGTGGTGCGTTTCCACCACTTCGCGCAGCCGTTCGTTGGCGACGTGAGTATATATCTGGGTGGTCGAAATATCGGCATGGCCCAGCAGGGTCTGTACCGTGCGCAAATCCGCTCCGCCTTCCAACAGATGGGTAGCGAAAGCGTGGCGTAGCACATGCGGCGACACGCGCGCCGGATCGATACCAGCGTTGATTGCCGCTTCGTCCAGAAGTTGCCCGACGCGCCGACGGGTCAGGTGGCCGTCCGCCCCGCGCGACGCAAAAAGGAACGGATTGGCCTGGTCCTTGGATTGGAGGAAGGCCCCGCGAATATCGAGATATGTCTTGACGGCGGCGCGCGCCGACGGATTGAGCGGCACCAGCCGTTCGACGCCGCCCTTGCCCTTGATGATCAAAAAGGCCGGATCACGCACTACGGCGTCAAGGCGCAGTGACACCAGTTCGGAAATCCGCATGCCCGAGGCATAGGCCATCTCGATCAGGCAGCGCAGACGGATGCCGCCGTTCGGGTCCTTGGCTTCCGTGGCTTGAATCAGCGCCTCGACCTCGTCGCGCGACAAAATCTTCGGCAGTTTCAAGCCTTTGCGCGCCGCAGCGATCTTGCGACTCGGGTCGTTATAACAAATGTTTTCCGCTACACAAAAGCGGTAGAACTGCCGTACTGCCGAGCGCTTTCGCTGCATGGAACTGGAGGCCAGCCCGCGCTCATCCAGGGTCGCAAAATAGCGGGCGATGTCGTTCTCGCTGAGGCCCAGCAGTCCCGACGGGGTGGCACCCAGGGTTTGCATCAGATCATCCAGATCGCGGCCATAGGCATCGAGCGTCGGCCGAGCGGCGTTACGCTCCACGGCCATCATCTGCAGGAACTGTTTCACGGGATCAAAGGCGCGGGTCATGACTATTCAAGGCAAATACGGTCTTAACTCTGGCCTAAGCGCCCTAATATCGTGTAAAAGCCGAGCATGACTCGACCCTTACGCGTTTCCTTGAACGCGCCCGCTCTTTTCACGCTCGCGGCGGCGACCTGACGATGACGCCTCCGTCCGAACCTGCGCCTGCCGAGACCCCGGCGCGACCGAGCTTTTCCCTGCCGCGCACGGTGGCGCTGGTTGGCCTGATGGGCGCCGGCAAAACCACGATCGGCCGGCGCCTGGCCGAGCATTTCAGCCTGCCTTTTGTCGACGCCGACGAGGAGATCGAAAAGGCCGCCGGCCAGAGCATTGCCGATATCTTTGCCCAGTATGGCGAGGACGGCTTTCGCGACGGTGAACAACGCGTCATCGCCCGTCTCCTCGATGAACCGACGCACATTCTTGCGACCGGTGGCGGCGCCCTGATCCGTCCGCAAACGCGCGAGCGCCTCAAGGCCAAGGCAATCACCATCTGGCTGCGCAGCGACATCAAGGTGCTGGCGCGCCGCATCGCCAACAAGCCGCACCGGCCACTGGTGGCCAATCGCAATCCGCTCGATGTCCTGAAGGATCACGTGAAAACCCGTTACCCGCTCTACGAAATGGCCGACATCACGGTCGATACCGGCGACCAGACGCACGGCAAGGCCGTCGAACTGGTGCTTGATGCCCTGCAGGCCTTTGTCGAAAAGGACGCCAGTGAATGAGCGACATCCGCCGCATCCCGGTTTCCGGCGAAGGTTTCAAGCCCTATGACGTCATTGTCGGCCCGGGCCTGCTCAGCAACGCTGTCGAATGGGTCGAGCCGTTCCTGAAAAACAAGCGCGTCGTGCTGGTCACCGACACCCATGTCGGGCCGCTGCACGCCGAGGCCCTGCTCAGGCAGTTCGAGGCCGCTGGCCATCAGACGCACCGCATCGACGTGCCGGCGGGCGAAGGATCGAAGTCCTATGACGGCCTGAAATTCCTGCTCGACGCCCTGCTCGACTACGGGCTCGACCGCAAGGACGTAGTGCTGGCGCTTGGCGGCGGCGTCATTGGCGACCTGACCGGCTTTGCCTGCGCCGTCTACATGCGTGGCATCGACTTCATCCAGATCCCGACCACCGTCCTGGCCCAGGTCGATTCCTCCGTCGGCGGCAAGACGGCCATCGACCATGAGAAGGGCAAGAACCTGATCGGCGCCTTCCACCAGCCGCGCCTGGTGCTGTGCGACCTCGACGTTCTGAAGACCCTGCCGAAACGCGAAATCCTTTGCGGCTATGCCGAAATCATCAAATACGGCCTGCTTGGTGACCGTGATTTCTTTGAGTGGCTTGAAACCAATGACGCCAAGGTCATTTCCCTGGAACCGGAAGCTTTAGCGAAAGCCATTTCCCGAAGCGTGGAAATGAAAGCCGAAATCGTCGCCGCCGATGAGCGCGAGGGCGGCCAGCGCGCCCTGCTCAATCTGGGGCATACCTTCGGCCATGCGCTCGAAGCCGAGGTCGGTTTCGGCGATATCCTGCTGCATGGCGAAGCCGTCGCCATCGGCATGGCTCAGGCTTTCCGGTACAGCGCCCTGATCGGCGAATGCACCGAAGAGGACGAAGAACGCGCCGTAGCGGCGATCAAACACGCCGGATTGCCGACGCAAATGGCTGATATATTGTGGAAAAATGGCCGCAATGAACCGTTCGACGTCGAGCGGCTTGTCACCCATATGGGCCACGACAAGAAGGCCGAGGGGGGAACGCTGACCTTCGTACTGGTGTCGGGCATCGGGCATGCCTTTGTTGCCAAGAAGGTCGATCGCGCTTCCATCTGCGATTTCCTCGTTCTGGATGGGGCAGAACTGAACCAAGGCGAAAAAACTCCATGCTGATCGCGTCTCTCATAACGCTTGTCCCCATTCTGTTCGCCATTCTTGCCGTTTCAGCACTGTTCAGTGCTGGAGAGACGTCCCTGACCGCCGCATCCCGCGGGAGGATGCACCAGCTGGAGCGCGAAGGCGACAAGGCCGCCAAGCGCGTCAACCGGCTGCTGACCGACCAGGAAAAGATGATCGGCGCCATCCTGCTGCTGCAGAACGTGCTGAACATCGGCGCCGCGGCCGTTGCGACGGTGTCGATCGACCGGGCCATTCCGGGGCCGTGGGGTGCCGCGATTTCGACCGGCATGATGACCGTCCTGGTGCTGGTTTTCGCCGAAGTCCTGCCCAAGACGCTGGCTATCAGCCGCCCGGACGACGTGGCGCGTTTCCTGTCGCGGCCGGTACTGTGGACCGTGGTGTTCTTCGGGCCGATCATCACCGCCGTGCAGTGGTTCGTACGCGCCGTCTTACGCCTGTTCGGCGTCAGGATGTCGATGGAAGTCGACGTGCTGGCAGCGCATGAAGAAATTCGCGGCGCGGTCGAATACCACCACGACGAAGGCGCCGTCGAAAGCGGCGACCGCAATATGTTCCGCGGCGTGCTCGACCTGCAGGAACTCGACGTCAGCCAGATCATGGTCCATCGCAAGCAGATCGACATGATCGACGCCGACTTGACCACCGCCGAGATCATCGAGGAAGCCCTGAGCTTCAGTCATACGCGCGTGCCGCTCTATCGTGGCAACAGCGAAAATATCATCGGCGTGCTGCATGCCCGTGACCTGATGGCGGCGGTGGCGCGCGCCGGCGGCGATGTCGAGAAGGTCGACGTGGCGGCCATCCTGCGTGCGCCCTGGTTCATTCCGGACACCACCAACCTTAAGGACCAACTGGCGGAATTCCTCAAGAAAAAACAGCACTTCGCGCTGGTGGTTGACGAATATGGCGCGCTGCAGGGCCTGGTGACACTGGAAGACATCCTCGAGGAAATCGTCGGCGAGATCGACGACGAGCATGACGCTGTTTTCACCGCTATCCGCAAGCAGTCGGACGGCTCGATCCACGTCGACGGCGACATGCCGATCCGTGACCTCAACCGCGCCATGGACTGGGAATTGCCGGACGAAAATGCGGTGACCGTGGCGGGTCTGGTGATCCACGAGGCGCGCACTATTCCGGAGCCCGGCCAGACCTTCATCTTCTACGACCGCAAGTTCCAGATCATGCGCAAGCAGCGCAACCAGATCACGGCGATCAAGATCACGCCGGTGCCCAAACGGGACGACAACGAGGAATAAAAAAAGCCCCCGGTGAACCGGGGGCTTTTTAGTTTCGGGTTAACTGCGCTACTCCGCCATGTGATGCTGCTTGGCTTCTTCCTTGCCTTCGGCCTGCAGCGCCTTGCGGAACGGCTTGCTGATGAAGTGCGACAGCTGGTCGATGATGGTGTAGCTGGCCGGCACGAACAGCAGCGACAGCAGAGTCGAGGTGATCAGGCCGCCGATCACGGTCACCGCCATCGGCTGACGGAAGGCGTCGTTGCCGACCGCCACGGGGATCATGCCGGCGCCCATGGCGACGGTGGTCATGATGATCGGCCGGGCGCGCTTGCGGGCCGCTTCAAGCAGGGCTTCGTTGCGTCCCATGCCGCTCTTGATCGACACCATGGCGTATTCGACCAGCAGGATCGAGTTCTTGGCCGCAATGCCGACCAGCATGATCAGGCCGATATAGGACGGCATGCTGAGGCTCATGCTGCACAGAAGCAGGGCGATGAAGGCGCCGCCAATACACAGGGGCAAGGCGAACAGGATGGTGAACGGATGGCTGAACGAACCGAACAGCAACACCAGCACCACGTACATCAAACCAATGCCCGTCAGGATCGCGAACATGAAGTTCGGCCCCATTTCGAGGAAGTCCTCGGTATTCGGGTTCGGAATAGTCCGCACGCCGGGATATTTGGCCTTGGCGGGGTCCTTCATGCCAGCGGTGATCGCCTTCATGACCGGCAGTTCCTGGATCGCCTTGTCTGCCGTGCCGTTGGGCACGCCGTTCAGGTCGGCGGAAATGGTCGCCGAACGGGTCCGGTCGATGCGGTTGATCTGGATCGGACCGGCGCCGAAGCTGATGTCAGCCACCGCCGACAGCGGCACCGACGTTCCGAACTTGGTCGGCACCATCAGGTTCGACAGGTTCGACACGTCGTCGCGCGCATCGGTGCTGAGCAGGACGCGGATCGGGATCTGGCGGTCGCCGTCATTGTACTTGGCCAGTATCTGGTCAATATCGCCCATGGTGGCGACGCGGGCCGCTGACGAAATCGACGCCGTAGACACGCCCATCAGCGCCGCCTGATCCGCCTTAGGCGTAATGACGATTTCCGGACGGTTCAGGTTGTCCGCCGAGCGAACGTTGGCCAGTTCGGACAGGCCGGCCATTTCGCGCTGCAGCTCGATCGCCGCCGCGGTCAGGGCTTCGGCATCGTCGGACACCAGCATGTAGGCCACACCGGTGCCGCCGCCGCCGTCCTGGCCGAAGCTGGCGCGGACGCCCGGATAGGTCTTCAGGGTCTTGGAGAACTCCTGTTCGAACTTCGCCTGGCTCTGGCGCAGCGGCGCAGCGAACGGATGGAAGAACGGCTTGCCGTCCGGGCCCTTACCGAACCAGGGCGCGTCCTTCGGCACCAGGTTGATGATCAGCGTCGAAGCTTCCATCTTTTCGACGGCATAGACGCTGGCCACTTCCTTGTGCTTCACCAGGTCACGCGTGATGCGCGTCACCACGGCGTCGCTTTCGTCCAGGGTGGTCCCGGGCGGCAGCGACACGTTCATCACCGACATGGAAATGTCGTCGGCCGGGATATTGTCCTGCGGAATGGTCTGGACCAGCGCGACCGAGCCGATGAAGAACATCACGCCGCCGATAACGACGGCCCAGCGGGCACCGAGCAGCGACGTCTTCAGGCGAATCACAGCGATGACGGTGCCGATGGCTCCGGCCAGCCCGAGGGCGGCAATGACGCTGCCGATGATCTGCATCGGCAGTTGCGGCGGCACGATCACGCCGTCGGGCCCCGGTTGCGGAAAGATGAAGCCGGACCCCATGGCCATGAGGCCTAAGGAGGCCAGCAGGCCGAATTCGAGCGCCGCCCAGCGCGCCTTCATGAAGCTGGACAGGAACAGGACCAGCACCAGGGTGACGACGAAGACAGCCCCCGCTGCGATCCCCATGGCCATGTTGCCCTGGGTCACATAGTTGATCAGCAGCATGATCGAGATCAGCAGGCCGTGCATCAGCACGTACCAGCGCCACTTGATGTGGCCTTCCAGGCACCAGCGCAGCATCTTCTGATAGCCGTCCATCCAGAACGGCTTGTCTTCGTGCTTGCCCTTGTCGCGCAGCAGATAGGCGCCCATCAACGGCGTCAGAGTCCGGGCGACAACCAGCGAGAAGAAGACGCTGACGCAGGTGGCAATAGCGAAGCTCTTGAAGAACTGGCCGACAATGCCCGGCATAAAGCCGGTCGGCGCGAACACGGCGATCAGGGTCGCGGTCGTCGCAACCACGGCCAGGCCGATTTCGTCGGCGGCCTCGATGGCGGCTTCGTAGGGTTTCTTGCCCTCGCGGATGTGGCGGACGATGTTCTCGATTTCCACGATCGCATCGTCGACGAGGATACCGACCGTCAGGGACAGGGCCAGCAGCGTCACCACGTTGAACGACTGGTTGGTGATCCACATGATGAAGAAGGTCGGCAGCAGCGACATCGGCATGGCCACGGCCGAGACGAAGGTGGCGCGGCCGTCGCGCAGGAACAGCCAGACCACGAACACCGCCAGGATGGCGCCGATCAGCAGGGCCTCCATAGACGAGGCGAAGCTGCGGTTGACGTCGTCAACCGACGAGGCCACCTGCTCTATCTTGATGTGGGTGTTTTCCGCCTTCAGCTTGTCGATCGAGGCGCGGACTTCCTTGGCCACCCGGGCTTCCGAGGTGCCGCGGGTACGCTGAATGTTGAAGCCGACGACTTCGTTGTTGTCGTAGCGGGCACGAGCGCGCGGCTCCGACCAGGTGTCCGTGACCAGGCCCAGGTCCCCCAGACGGACACTTGAGCCATTCGACAGGGTAATGCGGGTGTCGGACAGCTGCTGGATGCTGTTGGCGCCGCCGACGGTGCGGATGTTCTGCTCCGACGTACCGGAATTGAAGCGGCCGCCCGGCATGTTGACGTTGAAGGCGCGCAGCTGGTTGGAAATGTCGCTGGCGGTCACGCCCTGCGCCGCCAGCTTGGCCGGGTCGAGTTCGATGCGGATTTCACGGTTGACGCCGCCGTCGCGATTGACCTGCGAGACACCCTTCACGGCCAGCACCCGCTTGGCGACGTCGTTGTCAACATACCAGCTGAGCTGCTCCGGCGTCATGCTGTCGGAACGGATGATGTAGGTCAGCAGCGCCTGGCCCTGGGCGTTGTCGACGCGCGATACGATCGGGTCCTGGACATCGGACGGCAGATTGCCCCTCACCCCGGCGACGGCGTTGCGCACGTCATTGGTGGCCTTTTCCAGGTCGACGCCGAGCTGGAAGGTGACCATGGTAGTCGACGCACCTTCGTTGACGAAGGACTGGCTGTGGCGCACGCCGCCCAGGCCGGCGACGGAATCCTCGACGATGCGCGTCACCTGGTTCTGCAACTCGGTCGGCGCGGCGCCGGAACGGACGACGGTCACGACGACCATCGGGAAGTCGATGTCCGGCCAGTTGTTGACCCGCAGGGACGAGAAGCCCAGCAGGCCGGAAATGGTCATGACGATGAAGAAGACCAGCGTCGGGATCGGATTGCGGATCGACCACGACGAAATCTGGAAGCCGGACGGCTGCGGAGCGGACGGACTCGAAGGACCGGATGCATCGGCTGACATGTTACTCTCCGCCGTTCTGGACAGCGCCTGTAAGCTTGACGGTATCACCGTCGTTGAGGAAGCCCGCCCCGGTGGTCACGACCTTGTCGCCGGCAGCAGCGCCTTCCTTGACCACGACATTCTTGCCGAGGTGGTCGCCAAGGGCGACCTTGTGGAAGTGCGCCTTGGTATCGGCACCGACGATAAACAGGCCGGGATTGTTCTGAGAATACACCACCGCGCTCTGCGGCACCATCAACACATTCTGCTGACCAGCGTCGATGCGGCCCGAGGCGAACATGCCCGGACGCAGACCCGATGACCAGGGCACGCTGACGCGGGCAACGCCCAGGCGCGTGGCCGGATCGACCATCGGCGTGACGATGCGGACACTGCCGGCCACAGTACCGGTCGATTCGCTGGTCACCTGAGCGGTCATGCCGGGCTGAATGACGTGCAGGTCACTTTCGACCACCTGCATGTTGAGCTCGAGACGGCCGTCGCGGACGATGCGGAACAATTCTTCGCCCTGCTTGACGATCTGGCCCAGCACGGCCTTGCGCGACACGACGACACCGGCCACGGGAGCGCGGATGGTCGCCAGGTTCAGCTGAGTCTGGGCGGTGGCCAGGGCGGCCGAGGTGGTTTGCTGATTGGCTTCGGACTGTTCCAACCCGGCCGCGGACAGGTAGCCCTTGTCAAAGAGTTCCTTGGACCGGTCATAAGCCTTCTGCGCCTGAGTGGCGGAGGCCTGGGCCTGCCTGAGCTGGGCGCGCAGCAGGACGTCGTCCATGCGCAGCAGCGGCTGGCCCTGCGCCACGCTCTGGCCTTCGTCGACCAGCAGGGCGACGGCATTGAGACCACCGGTTTCCGCACCAACCGGCACTTCCTGCCAGGC
This sequence comes from Pseudomonadota bacterium, assembly GCA_048497915.1. Taxonomy (GTDB): domain Bacteria; phylum Pseudomonadota; class Alphaproteobacteria; order Caulobacterales; family Caulobacteraceae; genus Asticcacaulis. The sequence continues at coordinate 15,934 of JBEHYZ010000022.1, read as the reverse complement.
GCTGACCGTTCCGGTGCCGGTGATGGCCACAGGCGCCGCGGTTTCGGCGACGACGGCATAGCTGACCGAGGTCGAGGCGTGCGCCGGAGGCGCGGCCTTCTTCGGGTCCTGCTTGGCGCAGCCATCCAGCCCGAACGCCACTACGCCCATCAGGAGCGCCGCCGCGATGCCCGGAATTCTGCTCTGTTGAAACGCCGATACCATGCCCACCATCCTCAAGTGTCTTCGTCCAGATAAGGTTCGCAGGCGCACACGCCGCCAAACCCTTATGTTCTTTTCCTTCGTCCCGTTTTCCCGGCTGGGTCGCGGCGACACGCAAACTTCGGTCTTTTGCCTGAAAGACCTTAATTTGAGGCTAAATGCCCCCCGTTTTCACCCGGCACAGCTTAGAATGCAATAGTGACAGCGCTGACGCAATTCTGTCAGCATGCCCCAAAGCGGTACCGTTTTCCCGTGATTTAGACGATTTTGCATTCGCGAAATAGCACGCGCTACCCAGGGAAGAAAATTAACAAATGGAAATGTGGCGCATTTCACAACCGGCTGTGGGAAAGCTGCCGCGCTTGCGCAAAGGGTTAATCCGGGCGATAGTTAAGCCATAACAGGCCTGAGGCGGCACGGAGACCGGACATGAAGTGGGAAGAAGGCCGCAGCGGCGGCGTCGAGGATCGCCGGGGCCTGGGCGTAGGCCATGTGGCGGGCGGTGGAGGCGTTGCCGCCATCGTCATCGCGCTGATCGGCTATTTCGTCTTCGGTATCGACCCGCGCCAGATGCTCGACGCCACCCAGGTGCAGTCACCAGCCGCCGTCTCGGGCGACCAGACGCCAGGGACAAGCTGCCCGCAAGGCGACGACACCTGCCGCTTCGCCGACGTCATCCACACCTCGGCCAACGATACCTGGGCGGAGATTTTCAAGGGCGAAGGCCAGCAGTACCGGCCGTCGACCATTGTGCTGTACAGCGGCATGACGCAAACCGGCTGTGGTGGAGGTGACGCGCAGATGGGGCCGTTCTATTGCCCGGCGGACGAGCGCGTCTATCTCGACCTCGACTTCTTCCGGACCATGGAACAGCAACTCGGCGCCAAGGGCGATTTCGCCCGCGCCTATGTCATCGCCCACGAAGTTGGCCATCACATCCAGAAGCTGACCGGCGTCAGCGACGAAGTGTCGGCGCGCGAACAGAGGCTGTCGCAGACTGGCGCCAACGCCTTGTCAGTCAAGCTGGAGCTGCAGGCTGACTGCTATGCCGGGGTGTGGGCCAAGCAGTCGAACGTCAAGATGAACTGGCTGGAAGCCGGCGATATCGATGAAGCCCTGAACGCGGCGTCATCGGTCGGCGACGACACCCTGCAGAAGGCGGCGCGCGGCACGGTGGTGCCGGACAGCTTCACGCACGGTTCATCGGAGCAGCGGATGCACTGGTTCAAGGCCGGTTTCGACAGCGGCAATCCCGGCGCCTGCGATACGTTTGGCGGGGCGCTTTAGGACTCAGGCAGCGCCGAGGACAACGGCGTGTTGAGGTCCTTGAGGCCCTCGGCCGCCGCCTTGGCCATGTGGGCCGCCCCCTTGGGCGACATCAGGGCCGCGGTCTTCATGCTGGCGTGGGTGACGCCGGCCAGGCGGGCCACGGCCATCTGGCGATAATTGTCGAAGCCCTGGACCATGCAGGCCCCGGCGGAAGCCTTGGCCGCCGTGCTTAGCGCCAGCAGATAGTCTTTCAGCGCCTCTTCGTCGCGCTTGGCGCCATCATATTCGATGCAGACGCCCGACAGGCCGCACTTGTTGAGCGTGGAAATGATCTTGCGATCGGGGCTGACCGAGCCGACCACCGTCATGCAGAACGGCTTGATCAGGCTGACGATTTCCAGCACGCGGTGCGGCGGCACGCCGTCAAGGCCGCGCACTTCGAACAGCACTTTCAGTCCCAGTTCCGCCGCCACCTTGGCGACTTCGACGGTAATCTTCTGACGGGCGCGGGCCGAAGCAAAGGTCGAGAAGGCGGCGGGCACCACCATCATCATCTTGCGTTGTTCCGGCGTCTTCAGCCGCATCAGCTTCAGGCCCTGGTCGATATTGACCAGGTCGACCTGCTCGCGCAGGTTCCAGTCGAGATTGGCCAGGCCCTTGCGGTCGAGGAGCGTATTGTCGGCGTTCTCCATCACCATGGCTTCGAGGCGATGGCCGATCATCACCATCTTCTTCATCTCGAACAACGGCTCGACGGCGCTGGCGACCTTCAGGTTGCGGCCGGCGTAGGTGACGGTGGCGGCGACAATGACCGGCCGATTGACCTGTGGCGCCTGACCGTTGGCACCGCCCTCTCCCGCCGCGCCATCGCCCTGGAAGCCGCCGGCGCGCGCTTTGATGGGGCCATTGTCGGCGTCAGGCGGACCGTACCAGGTGTTCAGATCGATCTTCTTAAGCGAGAACAGATCGACGTTCTCGACCAGCACTTCGTAGATCGGCACTTCAAGGGCCGACATGTCGCCGACAAAGAAGCCGCACAGTTCGCGCCAGATATCAGCCACGGCCAGGGCGCCCTTGCGCGAGCCCACCACCGGCAGCATGGCCATCCAGGCGTCGTCATTGATCCTGATGCACCAGTTCGGCTCTTCGAAAGCTTTCTCGAAGGCAGACTTGAGGTGTTCGAAAACGAGTTCGGCCTTCTGCTCCCACTTGGCGCCCAGACGGACGATCAGCGTATCGAGCTTGAGAAGGAAAGCGTGGCCGGTAATATCGACATGGGTTTCGCGCAGGCGCTCGACAATGATGACGGCGTCTTCGTGCTGCAGCGGCAGGGGCTCACGCCCCGATTCGGTGAGCGCCGGTAAAGGCACGCTGCCCACGGCCGCACCTTCCACCATTCCTCGGGCTTCCTGATCGGAACCGGACATAAACTGCCCTTGTCTCATTAAAGCGGTTACACGGTAAACTTCCGCCACCATAGCGGGCGTCGATTGAAACAAGATTAACATCGCGCATTTTGCTACCGCCGCCCCAAAACCGGCCGTGAACCCACCGATATTTCCGGCATTAAACAACTGTTCACCCTGTCGCGGCACAGTTAACGGGCGACTCCTTCTATATATATGGATCAATGCCGTGCCGGCCCTGAAACACGCCCCCTCGCCCACGTCCGATCCCGCCGTTGCAGCCCTGAGCGCGGTGCGGCCAAGCCTGCCTGAGGCGCCCGACTTCCGCAACCAAACGGCGAAACTGTGGATCAGCCAGACCCAGGCCCAGGTCCGGGCAAACCGTGCAGCCAGTGCCTTCCCCGAAACGGTTATTCGTTCGGATCGCGACCTGGTAGTGCGGCTGTGCCAGATGCCGGTGCACATGGCGGCGCCGATGCTGCGTGCCTCCCTGCCCGTTCTGGACGCCCAGGCTCTGCTGGCGCTGATCGCCGCCACCGGCGAAGGCCACCATCGGCTGGTGGCGCAGCGCAAGGGCCTCGACTGGCGTGTCATCAAGGCGCTGCTGAAATCAAATTCCGACGAAGTGTGGCTGAGCCTCGCCGAAAACCATAGTCTTGACTTTGACGATGACGACCAGGCCTTCCTTGCCCGCATGGCCCAGGATCGGGTGATGCTGCGGGCGGCTATCCTGGCCAATCCGGCGCTCGGCCAAGCGGCCCACCAGGTCAAGCTGAACGCCGACGACGACCTGAGTCACAAGAACCTCAAGCTGGTCAAGCTATTGCGCGCCAATCAGAGCAACGCCTTCGTGATCGAGGCGGCCCGGCGGATCGGCTGGGAACCGACACGGTTGCAGCGCACCTTGTGCGGTGAATCGGCCGCTCCGCTGGCGCTGCTGACCTGTGCGCTCGGCCTGGACCGGACGGTGTTTCTCGACCTGATCGGCCACTGGCAGGCCGCGCACGACGGCGCACCTTATTTCACGGCCGCCCACAAGCCTTTCATCCTGTCGGTGTTCGGCCTGTCCGCCGCCAAGGCCCTGCAAAAGCTGGCCGCAGTCGCATCTGCCGCCTGATTTCCTTAGACTTTTGCTTAGACTTTTACTGGCAATTCGGGGTAGATATCTCTTCGATCTGAAGGGATGACATGTCTTTACGCCTCGATTTCACCGCCTCCGACCGGCCCGAAGCCCAGGCTGCCTGCGCGCGACTGAAAAGCCTTTATGGTTCATCGAGCACACCCGACGTGGTGGTCGCGTTGGGCGGCGACGGTTTCCTGCTTCAGACCGTACACAAATACCTGCATCAGCAGATCCCGATCTTCGGCATGAATCGCGGGTCCGTGGGGTTCCTGCTCAACGACTATTCCGAGCAGGGCCTGATGGAGCGCATCCTCAAGAGCGAAAGCACGCTGATCAGCCCGTTGCAGATGCGCGCCAAGGGCCGCGATGGCCGCCAGCATCAGGCGCTGGCGTTCAACGAGGTGTCGTTGGTCCGGCAATCGCACCAGGGCGCCAAGCTGCGCATCCATATCGACGGCAAGGTGCGGCTGGATGAACTGATCTGCGACGGCTGCCTGGTGGCGACGCCAGCGGGCTCGACAGCCTACAATCTTTCGGCGCACGGCCCGATCATCCCCCTGACCGCCAAGGCGCTGGCCCTGACGCCGATCAGCGCCTTCCGGCCGCGGCGCTGGCGCGGCGCTGTCCTGCCGCATACCGCCGACGTGCGTTTCGAGGCGCTGGAATTCGACAAACGTCCCATCAGCGCTACCGCCGATACCTTTGAGGTGCGCGACGTCATTGCCGTCGACATTTCCGAAGCCGAAACGCTTAAGGCGACCTTGCTGTTCGACGCCGGCAATGGTTATGATGAACGGGTACTGGCTGAACAATTCGCCAGCTAAGCGCGGACGGAGCACCTGATGGCGAAAATCACAGGACTGGGTGGCGTTTTCTTCAAGTCCGCCGATCCGAAGCGGTTGTCGGCCTGGTATCGCGATACGCTGGGCCTGGCCGTTCAGGACTGGGGCGGCGCGATGGTTCAGAACGACGCGGACGGCCCCTCCTATACCTTGTGGTCGCCCTTTTCAGCCGATACGACCCATTTCGCGCCGTCCGCCGGCGCCTTCATGCTGAACTTCGCGGTCGACGACCTGAATGCCTTTTGTGCCATGCTGACGGCGAAAGGCGTGGCGATCCTGGACCGTAATGACAGCGATCCGTACGGAAACTTCGCCTGGATTGTCGACCCCGACGGCACGAAGATAGAATTGTGGCAGCCAAAATAAGCTGATCGCGGCCATTATTAGGGCTTCTTAAACCTGAACAGGTTAGGGTTAAGGCATTATATGTCCGTTTAAAGGTTCGCGAACCATGCCAATGCCGGAAAAAGCTGAGATCATTCAGGTGCCTAACACCCTGCGCGCCAAGGTCGGCGGCCGGTTGGGCGCGATCGACGCCGAAGCCATTGCCAAGGCTGAAGCCGCCCTGGCCGATCTGTCGTCGCAGTTCGGCGACTGGCTGCTCGACGAAGTCAAGAAGCTCGAGGACGTTCAGGTCGAGATCAAGGAGTCGGGCTACACGCCGCAACTGAGCGAGCAGTTGTTCTATCGCGCCCACGACCTGAAAGGCCTGGGCACGACCTACGGCTATCCGCTGATCACCCGCATCGCCGGTTCGCTGTGCAAGATGCTCGACGACAACCAGAAGCGCGAAAATATCCAGAAGGTGCTGGTCGATGCTCACCTGGATGCCATCCGCGCCGCCGTCCGCGACCAGATCAAGCAGGACACGCATCCTGTCGGCAAGATCCTGGCCGAGACTCTGGAAGCCCGCGTCATGGAACACCTCAACAAGATCGGCGCCGAGATCAACTGATCTGTCCTGTTTCAAATAAAAAAGGCCGCATCATCGATGCGGCCTTTTTTATTGCTTGCGTCCCGGTCAGGCGGCGCGGACTTCGGCGGCCGGCTCCAGCATCGGCTGAGGCTCGGCACGGTTCCACTTGTTGCCCCTGGAGTCGCGGTCGAGGCGCTCGTAGAGATAGACCAGGTCCTCGCGCGGCGCGAACGGCACCTGGGTCAGGAAGCGCTCAATCAGCTTTTCCTGGAAGCGGATCGGGTCGAGATGGCCGGCTTCGGCGGCGAGGGCCCGCCAGGTATCGACTGCCATGCGATAGGTCTGGAACAGGCGGCCCGGCAGGCCGGCGCGGTCGTAGATGGCACGCAGGCCCAGGCTGCCGGCGTCGTGGACCATCAGCCAGGTGCGTTCATGCGGAACGCCCGACAGCTCAGCCAGGGCGTGTTCAAAGAACGGCATGTGGCCACGCCCCAGCGCCCGCAGGATCAGCGACGGCGTCAGTCGGCCATTGGCATTCAGGTGCTGGACCAGGCCCTTCGGATCGCTGGCCGTGCCCGAAGCGTCGGCCATGTCGAGCGTGGCGCGCTCCTGGGCGGCCGCGACGATCTCGACGGCGATTTCCGGCTTGACCGCGTGTTTGGTGATCAGGATTTCGCGCAGGCTGGCGCTCACGACATGAACCAGCTTCTCGCTGATCGATGCCGGCAGGGCGGCGCGGTTGATCAGGACGCTATGCAGCACTTCCGACGTACCGAAGCGGTCGAGAACCTGGCCCATGCCCTTGTCGGAAAAGGCCGCGTTGTCGTTGGCGCAGGCGATGACGACGGCTTCCTCGACGGCCAGTTCCGCCAGGCTCGTGGTCACGGTTTCGGAGAGAACCTCGCGCTTGGCGATCGCGATCTGACGCACCGAGCCGCCGGAGCGGATGATGTCGGTCAGGTCCTTGTCGGTGAACAACGGCGAATGGCTCAGCACCGGCACGGCGACCGTGGCGACGTCCTGGGCCAGCCTCATGGCGACATCGTGCGGCAACAGTTCCGAGGTGCGCAGCGTAACGGACAGGGCCCGGCGCACCAGTTCGGCGGCGTCCTGAGCCAGCATACGAATGATTTCCTGAGCGGCCGAGCGCTCGAGGTCGCTCAGGTCGGAGCGTTCCATCACGCGACAGATCTTGTGCGTCGCAACAGCCCGGTCATCAGCGTTCTCGCTCTTGACGAGCCGCTTGATATCAATGTCGGACAAAGAAGCACGCGTACTCGGGGAAAACGGAGCGGTCATGATGCGACTCCCTGCCTGAACCAATGTGTTAACAGTGTCGCGCCGAACTCCTAACGAATCCTTTCGTGACGCCCTTAAAGCCTGTTGACATTAATTTTTTTTAAGACCTGTCGGCTGTTAACGCTCGCGGGCGTTGCAATAAAAGTGGCGCGAAGCAACGAAGAGTAACCGCACGGCAATATACACGTGCTAAAAAGGCGGCATGACACTCTCGCCTCCCCCGGCCAACGCCTCCACCGACACCATCCTCCTTGACTATGGCCTGAAGGCGCAGGCGCGCATGCTGCCATACGTAATGGGCTTTTTTGGCGTGGGCCTGCCGATCTTCCTGTACACGGCGCGTCTCAGCGTTTCATTGTCGATGATGGCGTTCTACGTGCTGATGTTCTGCGCGATCTGGCCTGCCTTCCTGCTTTTGCGTAACCAGTCAGACGCCCTTGCCAGTCAAGGCCTGCCTGGTGTCCGCGGCCGGCAATGGCGGCAAGGCCTCGGCGGCGGGATGTGGACCGCAGCCCTGCTGATCATCTGCATGACGGCCGTCTTCATGCGCAGCGGACCGATCACGGACGCACGCGCTGATATCCTCCTGATGATCTGTGCGGGCGCGGCCGCAGGCATCGTCTTTTTCGCGGCGCCGGTGATGATCCACCTGCTGGTCCTGGGGCCGCTGGCCGTGGCCGGGCCAATGCTGGCCATGAATTTCCTGCACCAGGGCGCCGGAACGACCAATCTGCTCGTTGGCGGACTGACGCTCTGTCTTGCCATGGGTTTCGTGTTGAACCGGCAGATGCGCGAGCACTATCTCCTGCAATATCAGCAGTTGGAAACCGCCCGTGAGCGCGAAGGCCTCACCATGGCCAAGATCGCACTGATGGAGACGCTGTCACGTGAGATCAAGTCCGGCCTGACCGGGATCGAACAGGCCCTGCTGAAGGGCCAGACGCACCTGAGCCGTGCGCCGGCGCCGCGCCAATATGTCGATGCCGCCCTGTCCGAAGTCGAACACCTGCAATCAATTCTTATCACCACGCTCGACAACGATATCGCCGCCGCTGGCCAGATCGTGGTCGACGTCCGTCCATTCAATGCCGGCCGCCTGTGCCAGCGCCTGATGAACCAGTTCGGTGACCTGGCGCGCAGCAAGGACCTGATGTTTTCGCTGACCACGCAGGACTGGCCGGCGGAAGGGGCGCCGGGCGCCGCCATCGGCGATGAATATCGCGTTGAGCAGATCGTGGCGCACATGCTCAGCAACGCCCTGCTTTACACCCAGCAGGGCCGCATCGAGCTTAAGTTGCTGATGGCGGCCGACACCTGGGCACGTATCGAGGTGGTGGATTCCGGCCCCGGCCTCAGCAATGACGAACTGGAACAAGCGTTCCTGCCGCACGTCCGCATCGCCCGGACCTCATCGGGCCATTCCGGCGCCGGTCTGGGTCTTAGCCTGTCACGCTCCCTGAGCGAACTGATGGGCGGCCGCATGGGAGCGGAATCAACGCCGGACGTTGGTTCCAAGTTCTGGCTCGATCTGCCGTTCGACGCTTTGGCGGCGCTTCCTGAACCGACGGTCGAAGCCCCGGTCGAGGCGGAAGCTCCGGATCACGCGTTGCGCGTCCTGTTGCTGACCAACGATTCGCTGCGGGCAGCGCAGTTACGCGACCAGCTTGAGCACCTGGGTCACAAGTGCCTGACCTCGACGTCGCGTGAACGGGCTTTGGCCCTGGCCAAGAAGGGCGGAATCGATGCCTGCGTGATTTCGACCGGCGCGTTCGAAAACCTGAGCGACGAGGACAATCGCCGGGCGCTGGATACCTTCTTGCACAACCTGCGGGCCACCCAGGCCGAAGCACGGATAAACATCCTGGCCCTATTGCCGAGCGGCGACCAGGCAGAGGATCTGCAGGCGCTGGGGGTCAAGCCGTTGCTGCTGCCGCAGAACCGTGAAAGCCTGGCGCGCGCCCTGGCGCAGGATTAAGTCAGCCACTCAATCCGCCGCCAAAGGCCTTGATCAGACTGGCGGCATTCTTGCCCTGGTCGCCTTTGTCTTCGGGGCCGAACGCGCCAAGAAGCTGCGTATTGAACAACGTCCCCTGTTGGTCATCGCCGCCGAAGACCATCTTCATGATCATCTCGTCGGCGCGCAGCTTGTCCAGACGCGCCTTGATGAAGCCATGCCGGTCCCCTGTGGCGTCGGTCGCGTCTTCCGCTGCCTGAACCGTTACGGGCATATTGCCCCCGGTCCGGGTCAGGTTGGCAACAACATCGGACACCGACAAAGGCTGGCCGTGGCGGTAGAAGATGCTCGGATTGCTGCGAGCGGCGGACGGAAACAGGGCCGCAGCCTGAGCACCAGGGCGGCTCATGCTGGCGGTGATCAGGTCGGCGGCGCCGTCGGGGCCAAGGAAATGCGCCGCGTATAGTTCACCCTGGGTCGGATCGCGGCCGATGCGGCCTTTCAGATAGGCAGCGTGGCCCGCGGTCATTTCCGCCGCCATGACGGCATTGGCGTCGGCATTATAGCGCAATCCCATGACCTGACGACGCACGTCAGGATCGGCGACCGTCAGGCGGCCGTCCCTGCCCTTTACGATCTGGTTGGCATAGGCGCCATAGCCGTGCTTGGCGCCGCTGGCCTTCAGGACATGCAGCCAGGTCTGGTCGATGAACTGGAACAGACCGGTCGCCGACGAAGTGCGCGCCTTGGCATTGGGGTTGAGCGAGCTTTCGCGCTGGGCGGTTTTGAGCAGGTAACTGAAATCGACACCGGTGGCCGCCGAAGCGCGCTGAAGCGAGCCCACGACGCCATTGGCCTGGGTCTGGATCATGCGGCCGAGGCCGTCCACGAGGTTCTGGGCGCTGGGGCCGTAGGTGGGCATGGGCAAATTTTGCCCGATGCGTAGTTAACGCGCCCTTAAAGCCGACTGGGATTGTAGCTTTCCGCACCCGCCGGCAAGGCTTCGCCGGCAATCAGGGCCAGGACCACCTGCGCGGCATAGGGCGCAAAGACATAGCCATTGCGACGCATACCGACGGCAACAAATACACCGGACGGATCACGCCCGATCAACGGCCAGCCATCGGATGTAGAGGCGCGGATACCGACACGCGGCACGGCATTGGCGACATCCAGGCCTGGCAGCATCGCGGTTGCGCGTTGCTTCAGGTCGAGAACCACGTCCGATTCGATGTCGAGGTCGTCGCGGCCGAACTGCATGCTGGCGCCGAACTTGGCGTGGCTACCGTACTCGGCCAGATAGCCCCAGGGCGACCGCGTAATGCGCGGCCCCTGCCCTGCGGCCGCCGGCAGGTCGAGGACATGGCCCTTGATTGGCGCCAGATGCGCCAGGCTGGGGACGCCGGCCGCGAAGGCTCTGGCGCCAAACCCGGCGGCAATCACCACATGGTCAGCGGCCAGGATGTCACCGCCTGTCACGGTAATCGACCCGGCCTTGACGGATGCTACAGACTCCTGCCGCCAGATCCCGCCCTTTGCATGAAACGCTTCGGTCAGAGCCCGCAAGATATGCGCCGCGTCGACCAGGCCGTCGCCTGCCACCATGACCCCGTCGCAATCGGCAGCCACGCCCGCCTCCTCCGCATCGGTCAAGGCTTCGAAAGCGACGCCCATGGCTTTCAGGCGCGGCGTGGTCAGGTCGCTGCTGTTGTCCGATTGCGGCCAGACATAGCGGTTTTGCGTCTGGCGGGCCCTGTCCAGGGCCTCGCGCACGTCCTGCGGCCAGGCGTCAAAAAGGCCGTGCCACGCCTGTTGGGCCTGTTTCAGCCGGCCATAAGCCACCTCCGGTTCGATCTCGCCCAGCGCCTCAAGGGCCGGTGCGATCATGCCGGCGGCCACGCCCGACGCCGTCGCCTGGCCGGACTCACGCGTCACGAGCGTGACGGCATGACCTCTGGCCAGAGCCGCTACGGCCATGCACAGGCCGGCTATGCCGCCGCCAACGACGATAAGGGATTGAGGAGGATGCACCATGACCGCGACCTACGCGATTCCGCCGGCGCGCGCCATGTGACTTTATGTCTTGAGGAACCCGCTTGCGCAGAAAAGAAGAATGGTACCGCCTGCTGGTTTCGAACCAGCTACCTCCAGAGCCACAATCTGGCGCTCTACCAATTGAGCTAAGGCGGCACACTTGGCAAGGCGGCAGTCTCTAATATGCGAGGCCGCCGGGATCAAGGGCTTTTGCGGAAATTGCCGAAATTCCTCGCCGCGCCTGTCTTACTTGTACCCCTTGGCGGCGATGTACGCCTTGAGGTCGTTGATCCGCGTCTGATCGGACGGGTGCGTCGACAGAAATTCCGGCGGCGCGTTCTTGCCCTGCGCCATCATATTTTCCCACAAGGCGATCGCTTCCGACGCCTTGTAACCCGCCTTGACCATCAGATCGACGCCAATGCGATCGGCTTCCGATTCGTGCTGACGCGAATAAGGCAAGAGCAGGCCCACCTGAGCCCCCAGGCCGCCGTAATTGGCGACGGCCTGTTGCACCTTGCCGCTGGTGGCGCTGGTGGCGACTTGCAGGCCGATGGCTGTCGCTGCCTGTTGAGACGCACGTTCCGCAGCATGGCGGGCAATGACGTGACCGGTTTCGTGACCAAGCACGGCCGCCAGTTGATCGTCATTCTTCACGGCCTTGAACAGACCGGAATTGACACCGACCTTGTTGCCGGGAATGACGAAGGCGTTCGGCTGGTCGTCCTGGAACACCACATATTCCCACTTACGATCGCCCATGCCGGCCGCCGTGACGATGCGGGCGCCGACGGCGCGCACACGGGCATTCATCTGCGGATCGTTCGAGATCTTCGCCGTCTTGAGTTGTTCCTGCCAGGCGCTCAGTGCGCTCTGTTCCAGCGAGGACTCGTCGAACAGGATCAGTTGCGACCGGCCCAACGCCTCATTGGTCTCGCAGCCGGACAAGGCCAGTGGCGCCGTCAGGCTCAGCAAAGCCAACCACAGAAGCGGTTTTTTGGCGATTGTCATGTCAAGAGCCCTCCCCGGCCGGATGTGTTCCTCCATTTGTAACAAGGCGGAAAGAAAAAGAACACCCCACACGAACGGTTTGCGTGCGGGGTGTCCTTTTTCAGCGCTGCAAAGCGGCTAGTTCAGCTTCCAGGCCACGGTCTGACGAAGGATGGCACCTTTGGTGGCGCCGCCTTGCGTCGTGTCAACCCGGCCTTTGTCCTGAACCATCCGGACCGTCGCCGCGCCGAACCCGTAGTTGCCGGGGCTTTCCGAAACCACGACACACGACACCCGGCCGGTGTTGTCCAGAACGGCGCACTGCACGGTCGCCTGGCCTTCGACTTCGTTGTCGGTGGCCTTTTGCGGATAGTATTCAGCCAGGGCCGCCCCATCCGGGAAGCGCGACCAGCGAGCTTTGACGAATTGAACAGGCTCCGTACCGGTGCTCCCGCCATCAACTCCACTGCTTGTTCCGCTTCCGGCGTTATCCGGCAGAATCGGTGGAACCACGGGGCCATCAACAACGGTGATAACTTTTTGCGGGATCAGCGGGACCGGATCCGCATGATCCATAATCTGCTCCGGCTTGTGAACCCGTACGGTGTTGGGGGGCGCTGGCTTGGGCTTATCCGGCCGCTCCATGGTTATACTGGTCGGCCGTACAACGGGATCCGGGATCACTTCCGGCAGGGTGTGCGTGAAGCGCGTCTGCAGCAGGTAGTAAGCGCCACCGACATGGATGGCGAGCGCCACAGTCAATCCCCAATAGAATGACGGCGGCAAAGGCTTGCGTTCGTTGACATATATGGCCGCACGGCGGCCATGGACTGGATCGTCCATCCTGATCTCTCCTCAGTGCTACATCGGGCGCAGAAGAGCCTCGCCGTCTATACGGCTGGAAGGATTTGACGGCGGTGCGTCTGCATCAAAAGTCGGAAAGGATCGTTTCTTGTTATGGCAGGATCATACCACAGTTAAAATTTGACACAATTGTCAAATTCAACCCATGCTCGAGCGCGTTGAAACAACAAAAAACCCGGAACCTTGCAGTTCCGGGTTCTTGTCTTTTGATGGACGGGTCCGGCTACTGAAGCTGGAACCGCGCCGTCACCTTCATGGTCGCACCGACCTGGATTTCACCGACACTGGTGTCGGCGCGGCCTCTGGCTTCGATAGCCTTGACCAGCGCGGCACCAAAGCCGTAACCACCCGGGTTTTCAGAGACGACCTTACACTTGACCTTACCGTCGCCACTTACGACCGAACATTCAACAGTGGCTGAACCTTCGACTTCATCGTCGGTAGCGCGCTGCGGATAGTAGTCGTTGATGTCCGGGAACTTCGTCCACCTTGCGGCAACGTAGCGCGGACCCGTGGCCACCGGAGGCGGCGTACCCGTGTTCATCTGAACCGGCGGCTCCTTATAGTCCTGGTGGTCTTCCGCCTTGACGGGCGGCACCGGGATCGGGGGCGGCGGCTTGATGTCCGTCGGCGGCGTTTCGCGCGGCTGCACCACTGGGGGTGGAGGCGCCGAAGGCGGCGGCGGCGGAGGGGGCGGTGGTGGTGGTGGCGGAGGCGGAGGAGGCGGTTGAACGATTTCGGCGTTCAACTTTTCATCCGTATACTCGATGGGTTTCTGGCTAAACTTAGCCTTATACAAGTAGTACCCAACACCCAGGTGGAGAACAGCGGCGACGCCAATCCCGACATACAGAGAAGAAGAATTCTTCTTTTCTGGTGGATCGAGAATAGGGTCCCGTTTTCTATGTGGAGTTTCATCCATAAGTTTAAGACCCTTTGATTAGCTCGCGTCTTCGCCGACGAGCGCAACGCTGTAGAAACCGTTGTCCTGAAGCTTGTTCATCAACTTCATGAATTCGGCGTAGCGGGTGCCCTTGTCACAACGGATATAGATGCGCTCCTGATCCGGATCCCGGGCACCGATCGCAGTCTTAAGGTCATCTCCAATTGTGTCCAGCGACGTGGGGGAGTCCATGATGTACACGCTCGTGTCTTTTTTCAACGAGATGTAAATCGTCTTGTTTGGCGATTGTTGCGGTGCTGCGACGGCCCTGGGGAGTTTCACTTCAATCGACACGGAGGCCAGAGGAGCGGCCACCATGAAGATAATAAGCAAAACCAGCATAACGTCCACGAACGGGGTAACGTTGATTTCGCTATTAGCCTCGACGTGAAATTTCGACTTGCCGCCACCGCCTGATAGCTTGGCGCCCATAGCGATTACGCCCCCTTGTCGAGTTGACGCGAGAGAGAGTTCATCAGTTCAGACACAAACTGTTCGGAACGCGTGCCGTAGTTCGTGATCGTGCTGTTAAAGATGTTGTACATCACGACGGCCGGGATAGCGGCGATCAGGCCCAGGCCGGTAGCCATAAGGGCTTCGGCGATACCCGGAGCAACGACGGCCAGGTTGGTGGTGTGCGACGCGGCGATACCGATGAACGAGTTCATGATGCCGTAAACCGTACCGAACAGACCGATGAACGGCGAGGTCGAACCGACCGAGGCCAGGAAGGCTAGGCCGCCCGACAGGCGCTTCGCCAGACCAGCCTGAACGGCGTGGATCGACGATTGGGCGCGGTTCAGGGTCGAGTCCTTGTGTTCACCCGAAACCGACAGACCGGCTTGCTTCGACAGCTGGATTTCTTCGGTACCGACGGCGGCCATGTCGGCCAGCGGGTTACCGGAGAATTCGTCCGAGACGGCGATGCGGTTGATATCCGCGATCGAGCGGGCGCCGCGGTAAGCTTCCAGGAAGTTCGTGGTGACGCGGTTCAGCGAACCGAAGTCCATCAGCTTCATGATCAGCAGGATCCACGAGATGAGCGAGCAGATGGCCAGCCCGGTCATGACCAGCTTCACGACGACCGTGGCGCCCATGAACATGCCGACGAAGTCGGTGGCAGCGTGCGCCGGCGCAGCAGACGAGGTTGAAGACTCGTCGGAGGAGGCGTCAGTTGCCGCCGGGGCCGGAGCCGCAGCAGCCGGATCCGCAGGCGCCGAAGCGGCCGCAGGCGCCGAGGCTTCTTGAGCCAGGACGGGGGTGCTCATGAAGAGCGCGGCAGCGCCAAGCAGAGCAATCAACGGGTTGTGTTTCTTGTGTTCGAGCATTTTTCGCCAATTCCTGAATATGGACTATGCCCCGGGGAGGGCTGACCAAGGACTAAAGGGGGAAGCGTTTACCCCATGTTAAAAACAAAGATTCCGAAAAACCGGGACCTCACGCCCTGCGGCTTCTCCTAATCTCTCGTGTCCAGCGCCGACAGGTACGAAATTCTGACGTCCGTATCTTGTCCGGGCCAAAGCACAAACTTCGCCAGTATGAACCAAAATGGCTCAAAAGGCGACCTCTTTGTTAACGAACTCGGCGTCCGCTTCCCAAGAGGTTTGGGCCTAAATGATCTGGCGCGGCCTGAAACGTCAAGGTGTCAGTTACAGAGTTTTCGCACCAGCGTCCCATTTAGACGCAACTGTTTAGAAAAGTGTGAATTAAAACCTCAACCTCATCTGAGGGTTAATGTTTGAAACGTTCCGTGTTCGATTTTCCGCCGCTCGCAAAATTTTTTTTTGCCGGTTGATAAAAATTATCCACAAAACCCTTCACAAGAGAAAGCGGGCCCCAATCACACCCCATATACTTGACGAAAACGTAAGCGCTTTGCGGATTCGCCGCCGACAGGTGCGTTTAATAAATCGTACAAAACAAGGTTATGCCACGGATTTCGGCGATCGTCGAAATCCCGAAATCCGGTCGTTGAAATGGCGGTAAAAGTGGAAGTGGTGCCTGGAGCCGGAACCACATTAGAGCGGCAATATATTGATTTTAATCGCGAATTCCCAATGTGGTTTTGCTACGTAACCCAGTGAGTAACCCCG
>JBEHYZ010000021.1:0-83072 GCA_048497915.1 Pseudomonadota bacterium | reverse complement strand
GGTATTGAGCTTCGGCATGGGAATCCTTCTCGGACGCAGGCGGCGTTTTGCCGGATGCGAGAATACAAGAGTTTGAATCCGTTGAGAAGAATCTGTCGCGGTTAAGATTGTGTTACCGCTTGACTCGCGTGAGAATCAGTTTTGAAAAATATTTGGGGGTGAGTCGAAAAAGACTCAATTTTCGTCCACCAGCTTCCAGATAAAGCGGCTTAAGCCCGATTGCAGGACTTGTGCTTGTGCCAGCGGCAGCCAGAAAAATTCCAACCGGGTTGGGGCTTGTTCACCGTCATGGTCTTCCTGAGCCAGCCAGGTTTCGGGCAGGGGCTCCGTCGGACGAGCCAGGAAGAAGTGCCGATGCTGGATTTCGTAACGGTAGGGGCTGATGTCGAACTGGTCCTGGCCGATATGGTCTCCGATGACAAAGCCATCGTGGCCGGTCTCCTCGCGCAATTCGCGCAGAGCGGCGCCTTCCGGGAACTCGCCGGCACGCACCGTGCCGCTCGGAACCTGCAGGCCGACCTGTTCCGGCGGGAAATCGGGATGGCGCATGACCAGAAGGCGGCCCTTGTCGACGCAGTAGACAACGACCTTGGTGGCGATGGCCTTATCCAAGGGTAATCTCTTCGGCGGCAATGACTTCGCCGGCCAAACAAGCTTTGATGGTCGCCCAACTGCGGCGGTGGACGGGCGAGGGGCCGTGGACGCGCAAGGCTTCGAGATGGGCCTCAGCCTGATAACCCTTATGCTTTTTGAAGCCATAGACCGGATAGACGGCATCGAGCTCGATCATGATGCGGTCGCGCGCCGTCTTGGCCAGGATCGACGCGGCGGCGATGGACAGCGAACGCGCGTCGCCGCCGACCAGGGCCGTCGACGGAATGGCCAGCTTCGGGCAGCGGTTGCCATCGATCAGGGCATGGTGTGCGGCGGGAATGAGGGCTTCGACGGCGCGGGCCATGCCGTGCATGGTGGCGCCCAGAATGTTCAGTGCGTCGATCTCATCGGTGGAGACCGTAATGACCGACCAAGCGATGGCGGCGGCCTTGATCCGCGGCTCGAGCGCGAACCGGCGCGCTTCGGTCAGGGCTTTGGAATCGTCTATGCCGTCGGGCAAGCGCGTTTGATCGAGAATAACCGCGGCCACGCACAAAGGCCCGGCGCAGGGGCCGCGGCCGGCCTCGTCGACGCCGCAGACCAGGCCGCCCAGGGTCAATTCGTGGGTGAAATCTACCATCGCGCCTGAATACTACGATTCAGACGCGGCAATCTAGCGCCGTTTGCCGAAAACCGGAGCCTGGCGAGTGGGCGTTGTGGGTTGGTAAGTGACTGGGGCGGGTGCCGGGGCAGATTGCGCGGGGGCCGGTTCCGGTGAGGTGAAGTCAAAGATCGGCTTGTGCGGCGGCTTGGCCGCTTCCGCTGCCAGTTCCTCGGGAGCATCGAACACGGAAAGATCGATGCCGGCGCCTCCTTTGGGATCGGCGCCAAAGCGGTTCGGGCCCTCGGTACCAGGCAGAATATGAAAGATAAAAGTTACGAAGGCAGCAGCCAGGTAGGCGAGTAGAACCCACATCATACCCATGACAACTGACATGGCTTTGGTTTGGTCAGCGCCGCCACCTTCGAAATTGTTGATGCTGTCCTTGAAGGCTTCACCGGCAAAGGGAATGTACAGGATCATCCCGACGGAAAGTACTGCCGGCGCAAACAGGAACCACCAGCCGGTGCGGCCCGTATCGTGGAAGCGGCGCACCGCTACCGCGATCGACGGGACAAGAATACCGAGTAAGAATAAGGCCTGTACCGCAATGATGATGCTGCCGGCCAGCGGCCTTAATATACCGAAAATGAAGCCAGCGACGACCTGCATGGCAAACCATTGCCAATATTCGGCGCGACGAGCGCGCCCCTGAAAATCGGCATATTTGAACAGCGGCTTAAGCATGGCTTTCCCCTGGAAGCGCGTCGTTGAGGCGCATCCTAATAGAAAACCCTGAAAATCGCTTTAAGCGGTAAGGTTAAGGCGCGGTATGCCGTGGCCGCACCTGTTGGCTTAAAACACGCTGGCGTCGGCCTTGCCGCGGCCTTTCGGGTCGGGTCCGAAGCGGTTTGGACCCGCGGTGCCGTCCGCGACGAAAAACACCAGCATGACAATCTCGACGATCAGGAGGATCAGAAGGAATACACCAAAGGCGCCCATGATCTTCAGGACAATCGCCATGGTCTCCGCTTCTGTCATCGAACTGCCGGGGTGCGTGCTGTTCATCGCAACGCTGACGCCAAATATGATCAGGCCGATAATGCCCACGATCGAGACGATGTAAGGCATGAGCATCCAGAAACCGCTGCGATTGCTGTCGTGCAGCCGGCGGACGCCGACCGCCAGGGAAGGGACAAGCAGAGCCAGGCTGATCAGATTGACGATGTTCGCGAACGGCGCGATGTGCATGTATTTGTTCATAAAGGCGCTCTGGATCGCTTCCGGGTTCCCGCTCGACCAGTTGATGCCGCCGAACATGGCGGACACCAAAAACGTACTGCACACGCCGCCCAGGATGAAGCGGAACAGGACCCACAGCCAAAATTCCGACCGCCGGGCGCGTCCCTGGAAGTCGGCATATTTGACAAGCGGCTGAAACATCAGGGGAACGTTTTGCATGGGGCTTCCTCAGAGGGGTTCGCTATGGCCACGGCCTTTCGGATCCGGACCGAAGCGGTTCCGGCCGGCAGTGCCGTCGAGCAGGTTGAAGATGAACAGCAAGAGACCGGCCAGTATCGGCGGCACGCAGGAGGCATACATGGCGAGCAAAACTTCGCCCATCATTTCCTGCGGGGCGGACTTTCCGTACATCTGGCTGGCGACCCAGGACGTCGCCGCGATGGCACCGGCCGCGAACGCAGCAAGCGGCAGCATCACCCACCAGCCGGTACGGTTCGAGTCATGAAGCCGCCGTACCTGTACGGCCATGGAAGGGATGAGCAGGAGCACGCCAATAACCAAAATCGGCGCATAATAGATGGCGATTTTCTGAATATAGGCTTGGGGATTAGCCGTATCGACCGCCTGGTAAAACGGTGACGGGACGATGAAGCCCATGACGGCCAGGGCTGCGTAGGTAAGCATCTTCTGGAGAAGCACCCAGAGCCAGAATTCAGTTCGCCGTGCCCGACCGCTAAAGTCGGCGTATTTTACCAAAGGTTGAAACATCAACATGGCAGCCCCCCTGCATGTTGTCGTACTTTAAGTGCTTTTCATCAAATCGGCAACTTCGGCGTGACGGAAGCAGTTAATGGTATGGTCGTTGACCATGCCGACCGCCTGCATGAAGGCATAGACGATAACCGGTCCGACGAACTTATAGCCTTTGGATTTCAGCAGTTTCGACAACTCCTGCGAGGTCTTTGTCTCGGTGGGGATCTGGCCCTTTTCGAAGTGGTTGATCTGCGGCTTGTGGTCCTGGACGGCCCAGATGAAGTCCTTGAACTCCGTGCCCTTGTCGCGCAGATCCAGCGTAATACGGGCGCTGTCGATGGCGGCGAGAATCTTGGCACGCGACCGGATAATGCCGGCGTCGTTCAGCAGGCGCTCCACATCGGCCTCGCCAAAGCGGGCAACCTTTTCCGGATCGAAGCCGGCGAAGGCGTTGCGCATAGCCTCGCGCTTGCGCAGGATGGTTATCCAGCTCAGGCCGGCCTGGAAGCCGTCAAGCACCAGCTTTTCCCACAGGGCGCGGGAGTCGTATTCCGGCACGCCCCATTCGGTATCATGGTAGGCAATGTAGAGCGCATCCTGGCCTGGCCAATGGCAGCGTTGTTGTTTGGTCATATGTTTTACTTTGTGTAATTTTGTTTTACGATTGTATTACGAGGTTTCGCCGAGGGTTATATGCGGCGTGACCCAGGTGGGGACGACGACTTCAACCGATTGGCCGTCGCAAGTCACCTCCATCTGCGTCAACCGGTCGAGGCGCATTAGGCCCAGAGCCAACTCGCTGTGTGCCGCCACCACTTCGCCGACCTTGCGCTCGCCAATCAGGATTTCCGCGTCTTTGGGCAATTTCCTTTTTGTTTTCAAAGGCAACAGCCGGTTCTTGATCTGACCGCGCCGCTTCATGCGGGAGGTCAATTCCTGGCCGACATAGCAACCCTTATGAAAGTCGATGGCGTCCAGCAGGTCGAGATTGGCGTCGATCGGATAGAGCGCGTCTGCGCCAAAATCCTGGCCCGGATCGCTTAGGCCTAACGCCATCCGGAACGCCGGCCAATCGCCACTGGAGGCCGATTGCGGTACGTAACTGAAGCCAAACGGCGCGCCAACAATGCCGCTGCGTGGATCAGGCAGGAAGCCATCGGGCAACGGTTCGCCTAAAGCCACCGATACCGGCCGGTCCAGGGCTTCGATCGTTACCTTGGCGCGCAATTTATACATGTTGAGCTTGGCCAGAAGTTCCTCACGCGCCGATAGCGGCACGTCCAGCCAGATTTCGTCAGCAGATACCGCCTGCAACAGGCAATCGGCATACATCTTCCCCTGCGGGCGCAGGAAAGCGCCATAGTAAAGGACACCAAACCGTCCCTCGGCCGCCTGGGACGCGAGACTGTCTATATGAGCTGTGCACAAGCCCATTAAAAAGCTTGCCCAATCGGGGCCGGTGAGGCGAACTAGGGCGCGGTGGGGCAAGGAAGCAATGGCGGTCATGCAGTGGTCACCGGTTTCGAAAAGCCGTCCTGTTTTTGGTATCTTGGCGTTCAATTTCCTTTGGCTTAAGGAGAGGATATGAAAGCGGTCTTTCCTATCCTCCTGCTGGCCATTTGCGAGCCCGCCAAGGTCCTGGCCTTGAGCGGCGTGGTGCGGCGGCTGAAGCGCGAAATTCCGAATGCGCGCATCACCCTGATCACCACCCGCCTGTCGGCCGAGCTGTTCCAAGATGATGAATTGATCGATGACTTGCAAGTCTTCGACGGTACGATTTTCACGCTCAAATCCTTGGGAATGTTCAGCAATCTAAGCCGCCGGCAGTGGGGGCTGTGCGTTGATATCGGCCCGACCCTGATTTCGCGTTTCATCCCGGCCAAGACGCGGTTCACGCTCGATCCGAACGATCCGGCCGGGCCGCTGACGCAGATTTGCCGGGCCTTGCGCCTGTCGGAAGAGGAAGTGGCGCCAAGCGTGCGCGTGTCGCCGGCGCGCGAAGCGGGTGTGCGGACCTTCCTCGACAACGGCCGCGGGATCGCGCCGCTGATCGTCATGGCGCCCGGCGCTGGCTGGCTGGGGCGGCGCTGGCCGACCGAGCGGTTCGCGGTGCTGGCGACACGGCTGATGCGCGAGGACGGTCCGTTCGCCAATCACAGCCTGCTGATTCTCGGCACCCAGGCCGACTACGACATCGCCGTGGCGCTGCGTATGGCGACGCCGCGGGCGCGGGTAATGGAACTGACGGGGAAGCTCGACCTCCTGAGCGCCTATGCTGCCATCAAGCGGGGGGCTGTCTTCATTGGTAATGACGAGGTCTGGCTGCACCTGGCGGCGGCGTCCGGCGTGCCGGCCTTCGGGCTGTTCGGGCCGTCGGATGATGCGGCCGCGCCGATCGGTGACAACGTCCATATCGTGCGCGGACCACGCAGTTTCGGTGAGATTCAGGCAGTTGACCCGAAATTGAAGCAGACCGTCTGTCATATGCTCGATTTATCGATCGACACGGTTTATGACCGCGTGGTCAAGGTCATGGCGTCAAACGCCCCTTCGCGGCAGGATGCTCCGGAGGCCGTGGCCGAATAGGAGACCCTTCCAATGGCCAAGCATTTCGATCTCATCATCCGCAATGCCGACATCATCAACCACGCCGGGCGCGGCAAAGGGGATATCGGCATTACCGACGGCAAGTTCGCCGCCTTTGGCGACCTGTCGCAGGACGGCGCCGGCGAGGTGTTCGATGCCTCCGGCCTGCTGGCCATGCCGGGCGTCATCGACACGCAGGTCCACTTCCGCGAGCCGGGCCTGGAGTGGAAAGAAGATCTCGAGACCGGCAGCCTGGCGGCCGTCATGGGCGGGGTCGTGGCGGTGTTCGAAATGCCGAACACCAATCCGACCACGACCAACCACGATGCGTTTTACGACAAGCTAAAGCGCGCCCATCATCGCATGCACTGCGACCACGCCTTCTATGTCGGTGGCACGCACGAAAACATCAGCCATCTCGGCGACCTTGAGCGCCTGCCGGGCTGCTGCGGGGTCAAGGTGTTCATGGGCGCATCGACAGGCACCTTGCTGATCGCCGATGACGCAGGCGTGGCGGCGGTTCTGGGGGCGGTTCGTCGCCGGGCAACCTTCCATTCCGAAGACGAGTACCGCCTGGCCGAGCGCCGGCCACTGGCGCGCGAAGGCGACTGGACCAGCCACGATTTCGTCCGCGATGCTGAGTCGGCGATTCAATCCACGCAGCGTTTGGTGCGGCTGGCGCGCGAAGCCGGCAAGCGTATCCATGTGCTGCACGTTACGACGCGTGAGGAGATCGAATTCCTGACGCAACATAAGGACATCGCCACGGTCGAGATCACGCCGCAGCACCTGACCCTGGTGGCGCCGGAGGCCTATGAGCGCCTGAAAGGTCTGGCGCAAATGAACCCGCCGATTCGCGATCAATACCATGTCGATGGCCTGTGGCGCGGCATTACGGGCGGGATTGCCGACGTGCTCGGCTCCGATCATGCGCCGCATACGCTCGAAGAAAAGGCCAAACCCTATCCGGCTTCGCCGTCGGGCATGCCGGGCGTGCAGACCCTGCTGCCGGTCATGCTCAATCACGTGGCGCAGGGGCGGCTGAGCCTGGAACGGCTGGTCGATCTGACATCGGCGGGTGCGCAGCGGGTCTTCGGTGTCGCCAACAAAGGCCGGATGGCCGAAGGCTATGACGGTGACGTCACCCTGGTCGACCTCAAGGAGAAGCGGGTGCTGCGCCATGCCGACATGCGCACGCGCAGCGGCTGGACGCCGTTCGACGGCATGGAAGTAACCGGCTGGCCCAAGGCGACCATCATCCGCGGCACGGTCGTGATGCGCGACGACGAGATCGTGGCACCGAGCACTGGAGAAGCCTGCCGCTTCATGGAATCCCTTTAGGACTCCGATCCTCGGTCAATTAGTGCGTCGGCGTCGCTTGCGGGTATGAAGTATACGCGCCTGCGCCAGCCTTCTGCTACTTGACTCAAGGCTCGGGCCCTAAAGCTGGCAGCGCCTTGACGAAAGCAAAAAGAAAGGCCCGCGAGGATAACCTCGCGGGCCTTTCTTTTTGGGCTGGTCAGCGCCTTAGTCGGCGGTGGCGTAGGTACCATTGCCCGGGATTTCGCACAGGATGTTGTCCTTGTGCGCCAGGGCGATCTTGCACGGCGTCGAGTCGAGCAGGCTCTTGCGATCGCCGGCAATGGCCGTGATGTAGCCGCGCTTGTTGACGCAGGCGATTTCGATAACCACAGCGTTCTTTACGTTCTGCGATTCGCCGATGTAGCGGACTTCCGCGACGTCGCAGTTCTTGGTCGGCTGGGCGACCTTGATCAGCTTGTCGACCTGGGCCTTGAGTTGATCTTCGGTGACGTAGGTACAGGCCTTGCGTCGGATCTGGTCGATAAAGCAGTCGCTGACCGAGCCGGCGACGGTGCCGCCGGGCTGAGCGACGAAGCCAATAACGCCCCACGGCTGTTCCGGGCACTTGAACTCGACATAGTCGCGCTTGGTGTTGGCCTGGGTGCCGATCAGGTTGAAGTCGGCGACGTTGCAGGTCGTGCCCATCGCCTTCAGCGCCTTGGTATATTCGCCCTTGGCGTCGGCGGTGGCAGCGGTGGTGTCGGTGAAGGTACAGCCACCAAGACCGGCAGCCTGGACGCAGCCGATGCTGCGGACAAAGGTGTTGTCGAGCTTGGTCTGAACCATGAAGCCCGGCTGGTTGGCGCAGCCGAATTCATAGAAATAACCGTCGTTTTCCTTGGTGGTACCCGCCAGGCGGACGTTGTTGACTTGGCAGTTCTTGTCAGCGGTCGCCGCCAGCGGCTTTACGCCTTCAACCATCTGCTCCTTGGTGGTCAAGGTACAAGGCTGCTTGAGTTCGGCAACGGCCAGGCAGGCCGTAAAGGCCGGCTTGCCGGTCTGACCCAGCTGCGGGTAGTCGATCAGGCCGCCCGCCGTGCCGGTACAGGCAACTTCGTAACGGTCGATGAACGGCTCCTTGGTGGTGGAACCCAACAGGCGCGCATTGCTGAGCGTACAGTTCGGCACGAAGCCCTTCGCCACCGGTTCCAGCCACTGATAGGGCGGCTTGTTTTCCGGCAAGTAGCAGGTCGTGCCGGTCTTGTTCTGCTCAAAGCTGCGTTGCGCCGACATGCAGGTGAAGGATTGAAGCACTTCGGTCGGCGAAGCGGCGACGGCCAGGAAGCCCGGACCGGCCTTGCAGGCGACTTCGTACAGGGTGACCTTGATTTTCTTGCCGTCCTTGTCCATCTCGGTCTGGCCGAGCGGATAGGCGTTGGTCGGGTCGCAAGTGATCTTGGCAGCAGCGATAATGGACGGCGCGTCCGTCTTGGCCTGGGTTTGCTTGGCCGGGTCAATCTTGAGATTGCCCCCTGCCGCCGGCGCCGCTGCCTTGGCGTCAGCGGCCGCCTTGTCGGCGGCGGCGTGGGCGTCGGCGATAATGCCGACATTGGCCAGGATCGCCAGACCCATGGCCATGACGAGCGGACGGAGCCTCTCGACGCGGTTCAGAATGTTCATGATGCACTTCCCAAAGTGACGCGAAAACCTGTAGCGCCCCAGCGATATTTGCCCCCCGGCAGGCGTTCGCGACGGCGTTATATTTCGTTACGAAATAATATTTACAGGATGTGGCCGACATAAGGCAAGCGATTAGGGCGCGTAGCGGCGGCAATTCCGCTCCAGGTTGACGTTGGGGTACGGTTGCGGCCGGCCGGGATGTGGTCTAGGCCTTGGTGATGGAGGCAAGCGTGAGCGAAATCATCAGCATCCGCGGCGACGGCATCCTGGAACTCAGGCTCAACCGGCCGGAAAAGAAAAACGCCCTGACGCGCGCCATGTATGTGGCGCTTGTCGAGGGCCTTAGCCAGGCCTCGGCGGACGAAGATATCCGCGCCGTTGTGCTGTCGGCGGTAGGCGATGATTTCTGCGCCGGCAACGACATCCAGGACTTTGTCCGCGACCTGCCGGTCTATCAGGCAGGCGGTGATCATGAGGCGCTGCCGGTTTTCCAATTTCTCAAGAGCCTGACCTTTTTCGACAAGCCGCTGATCGCTGCCGTCAAGGGCAAGGCGGTCGGGGTGGGCGTGACGATGCTGCTTCACTGCGACCTGGTGGTCGCGGCCGATACCTCGGCGCTCAGCCTGCCATTCATGAAGCTTGGCCTGGTGCCGGAGGCAGGCTCGACCCTGCTGTTGCCGGAGCGGATCGGCTACGGGCGGGCGTTCGGCTGGATGGCGCTGGGGGAAACCCTCGGCGCGGAGCAGGCCCTGACGCTCGGCCTGGTCAACCGCGTGGTTCCGGTGTCCGAACTGGCGGCGACGGCCGCCGACATGGCGCGGACGGTGGCGCAATTGTCGCCGGCAGCGGTGCGCAGCACCAAGGCATTGCTGCGTGATCCGCAGACTCTGTGGCCGGTGGTGCAGGCCGAGGGCGAAGTTTTCCGGCAGTTGCTGACCCAGCCCGACACTCAGGCGGCGTTCGCGGCGTTCCTGGCGCGCTAAACGCGTAAAAACCGAAATTCGATGTGATTTGACCTGCGGGAGGTTTAGCCTTATTGCCGCATCCCCTTGTTTTTCGCCGAGAAGGCGCTGCCCCATGCCTTTGGATATGCCGGTTTTGGATACGATCGCTACTGAGTGCACATTCGGCCTCGAGACGCCGGATCTGGATCGCGCTATTCTCGATCTGACGGATCGTGCCTTCGGCCCGGGTCGTTTCGTCAAGACGGCCGAGCGTTTGCGCGAAGGCGCCAAACCGTTGCCGCACCTGAGTTTCGTGGCGCGCCAGGGCCGGACTCTGGCCGGATCGGTACGGTTGTGGCCGATCGCCGTCACGGACGACGAAACGGTGCAGGCGGCGGCCTTCCTGGGGCCGATCGTCGTCGATGACGCCTTTCGCGGTCAGGGGGTTGGCAAGACCTTGATGGATATGGCGCTGGCCGCCGCCGACAAGGTGGGTGTGCAGGCGGTCGTGCTGGTCGGCAATCAGGACTATTTTGCGCCGTTCGGGTTTGCGCGTGCGGATGGGCTTAGTCTGCCGGGACCCGTCGACCCGAAGCGCCTGCTGGTCCGCTACGCCAGGCCGGGCACGACCTTGCGCGGGCACGTTACTCAGGACGTTTGATCTTGGGCGGTGTTCCGCCTAGTCTGCGCCCGAATCGGCCGAGCTTTCCATGATCATTACCCTGTCCGACGACATGCAGGCGCGTGGCACGCGCACTGTGTTCGCTGCCTTGGAAGCCAAAGGCGGCAAGGGCTGTGTGCGCTTTGTCGGGGGGTGCGTGCGCAACGTGGTTATGGGTAAGCCGGTCAGCGATCTCGACCTGTCGACGCAACTGACGCCGGATGAAACCGAGGAAGCCTTGTCTGCCGCCGGATTGCGCCACGTTCCGACCGGCAAGGCGTTCGGCACGATCACGGCCGTGGTCGGCAAGATGCCTTATGAAATCACCTCGCTGCGTGAGGATGTCGAGACCGACGGCCGCCGGGCCGTGGTGAAGTACACGACCGACTGGGCCAGGGACGCGCAGCGCCGCGATTTCTATCTCAATGCGCTCTATGCCGACATCGACGGCCAGGTCTACGATCCGACCGGGCAGGGAATTGAGGACGCGCAGGCCGGGCGGGTGCGCTTCATCGGCGAGGCCGAGCAGCGCATCCGCGAGGATTATCTGCGCATCCTGCGCTTTTTCCGCTTCACGGCGGGATACAGCCAGGCCTTCGATGCTGAGTCGCTTCAGGCCTGCGTGGCGCTGAAGGACGGTATCGACGGCTTGTCGGGCGAGCGCCTGTGGCAGGAACTGAGCAAGATGTTGGCTTTGTCAGCGCCATTGCATGCCTTTGAGGTCATGTCGGGGGAGGGGATACTCAGTCACGTTCTGCCGGGCTGGATGCACCGGGCGTCCAAGCTGCCGGAACTGTCGGCCATGCTGGGCCTGAGCGACGACGTCGGCCGCCGGTTCATGGCGCTGCTGGATAGCGGCGCCGGGCTCGATCATGCAGCCTTGAAGGCCTTGCAGGAGCGGTTGAAATTCTCCCGGGCGCTGTTCGACCGGCTGTATGCCGCCGGCGTGGCGGTGGCGCGGCTGGCCGATGTCGACGAGGGCGTGTTGAAGCGGCTGATCTATAGTCTCGGCCGTGAGGCGGTTGAGGATGCGGTCTATCTGATTGCCGCGCATCTCGGCCGGTCGCCGCAGGGCTTGCTCAGCCACCTGAACGCTTTGCATGTGCCGCCGTTTCCGCTTAAGGGCGCCGACCTGATCGCGCGCGGGCTTGAGCCCGGGCCGGAGGTCGGGGTGCGTCTTAAGCAAATAGAAACCGAATGGCTCGAACATGATTTTTCACAAAGCGTGATTGATCGGGCCCTTGACGCAATTGCGAAATGACCCAAGATCAGTCTGTATTCTGAACCTTTATGGGTGTGTAGGTTGACGGCGCGTACAGGCTATATTGCCATTCTGGAAACCGGGATTCCGCCCGCGGGGCTGGATGCGACCTACGGCAGCTATGCTGACATGTTCGAAGGCACGCTGGCGCGCGAAGGCCGAGCGTTCAAGGTTTTCAAGACTCTCGAAGGCGAAATCCCCGACTATGATGACGGCTTTGCCGGCGTGGTTATCACCGGCTCGCCGGCGGGTGTCTACGAAAGCGATCCATGGATTGCGCAACTGATCGGCTGGCTGCGCGGGCTCGACGCCGGTGTTCCGGTGGTCGGCATCTGCTTCGGCCACCAGATCATGGCCCAGGCCTGGGGCGGCCACGTCGAAAAGTCGCACAAGGGTTGGGGCGTCGGCCTGCACGAATACGAGATTCAGGCGCGTGAGGTCTGGGATCGCTTGCTGGGCAAAGCGGCGGAAGACACCGCGCTCAAGCAGCGAACTGGGCCGACAGTCGGCGGTAGCGCAAGTGAAAACTCTATCCGCGTCGCTGTCACCCATCAGGACCAGGTGGTGAAGAAGCCTGACAATGCCATCGTCCTGGCCGGTTCGGAGTTCACACCGCATGGTGCGCTCTATTACACCGATCGCCGGGCGCTGTCGTTCCAGTGCCACCCGGAGTTCTGCGAAAGCTTTGCCAGCGACCTGCTGATCAGCCGCCGTGGTGTTCGCATCGATGCCGCCCTTGTCGACCGGGCGGTGGAGACGCTGAAGGCACCGTCCAGCCGCGGCGACGTGCTCGGGGCGATTTCGCGCTTTTTGGAAGCCTGAAACCACGCCGATTTTTTATGCAGACTGTCTTAGCGTGCGTCCGCCAAGAAGGAGCGCGCTATGCAAATGCAGATCGGTCGGCTGATCGACCACGTCCATATCGTCGTCCGTGACATTGACAAGGCAAAGGCGTTCTACAAGGCCGTTCTGGCCGTTGTGAAACCTCAGTTGCAATTGCGCGAAGGGCCCGGCTTTTTCAGCGCCGACGAGCTGTTCGTCAGCACAGGCGAGGCCCATTCGCACATCCACCTGGCCTTTCAGGCGGCGGACCGCGAGGTCGTTCATCGCTTCTATGACGCCGGATTGCAGGCCGGGGGCCGAGACAATGGCGGTCCGGGCGAGCGCAAATATCATCCGGGCTATTATGGCGCTTTTCTCTATGATCCGGACGGCAACAATATCGAAGCCGTCTTCCATGGCCCGTCGGAGCGGTCGGCCGAGTCCATCGTCATCACGGCCCCGGATTTCTGAGCTCACCATTACCGTTCGCTAAGCAGACTGTGTTATACGCAGGGGCATGCAGGGGCGGATACTTAAACTGATGCGGACGGGTCTGATATGGGCGGCGTGCGCTTTCGCCGCCGCCATGCTGATATTCGCGCCGATCGAGCTGAACGCCGTGCGCAGTGTCCGTCACTGGCAGCCGGTCGCGGCCCATTTCGTTACGGCCGGGTACAAGCGGGTGCCGCTGGATGACGGCGGGGGAGTCTACGCCTTTTTCACAGTGCGCGACCGGCTGAGCGACAAGGAAATCGAGATCCGCGACATCCGGCCCGGTGACTTTCCGTTCAAGATCGAGTTCCTTGGCTGGCCGGTGTTCGATACCTCGAAAGCCGTCATGAACGCCTATGCCAGGCGCAGTGACATCACGGTTTGGCGGTCGCCGGACGGCCGCAAATATGTGCTGGAGCAGGGCCATTACGGCCTGATGACAGCGCTGCTGATCCTGTCGTTATTGTGGTGGGGCGCGATCGGCTTTTTCGCCTGGAAGCGCCGTCAGGCCTAGGGCCACTTCACCACGGGCGGCATGGAACTGAGAATCGAGGCGACATTGCCGCCGGTCTTCAGACCGAACAGGGTGCCGCGATCATAGAGCAGGTTGAACTCGACGTAGCGGCCGCGCTGGATGAGCTGGGCTTCACGCTCGTCCCCGGTCCACGGCTGGTTCATCCGGCCGCGCACGATCTGCGGATAGATGTCGCGGAAAGCTTCACCGATGGTGCGGGTAAAGGCGAAATCGCGATCATGGTCGCCGGAATTCAGATGGTCGTAGAAGATGCCGCCGACGCCGCGCGGTTCATCGCGATGCGGCAGGTAGAAGTACTCGTCGCACCAGGCCTTGAACTTCTCGTAATAGGCCGGATCGAAGCGGTCACAGGCGTCCTTCAGCGCGGTGTGAAACGCCACGGCGTCCGGCGCGTCCTGATACCGGTCCGCGGCCATCAGCGGTGTCAGGTCCGCGCCGCCGCCGAACCAGCTCTGGGTGGTGGTGATGAAGCGCGTGTTCATGTGCACCGCCGGCACATGGGGGTTGGTGAGGTGTGCGATCAGGCTGATGCCGGTGGCGAAGAAGCGGGGATCGTCCTGGGCGCCGGGGATCGACTTGGCGAACTCCGGCGAGAAATTGCCGTGGACGGTGGAGATGTGCACGCCAACCTTTTCGAACAGGCGGCCCTTCATGATCGACATCTCGCCGCCGCCGCCTTCGGGGCGCTGCCACGGCGTGCGCACGAAACGGCCGGGTTCGCCCGCGTAGAGCGCGGCGGGGGCCTCGTCCTCGAGCTGCTCGAACGCGGCGCAGATCGAATCACGTAGGGAACTGAACCAGACTTCCGCCGCGGCCTGGTGGTTGATTTGATTGGTCTGGGACGTTTCGGCGGGGTGCATGACGGGCTTCAAAGCAGGCTTGGACATATCTGGGCGCCTTCTTAGCGTGATCGCGGGCCTGACGCCATAAGCCTTGGACAAGGGCAGGGGAATTATCCACCTTGTCGCAGGACGGATCGTCGCATTAGCGCGGCGGAAAGCCGTTCGTTTGCCGCAAGGCTTCGCCCAGGCCCATGGCGGCGGCCGTGATGACGTTGATCGACCGGGCCTGTGCGCTCAACGGGATGATCAGGCGGTGATCGGCCATGTCGTGGACGTCGTCCGGCACGCCGGCGCTTTCGCGGCCCATCAGCAGGATGTCGTCCGGACGGAAGGGGAAACTGGTATAGGGCTCGGCGCCGCGCGTGGTGAACAGAATCAGGCGCGAATTGCCCAAAGTCTCGCGGCGAAAGTCGAGAAAACCCTGCCAGCCGGAATGGTGCGACACTTTAGCGCACGCCGAATAGTCCATGGCGGCGCGCTTGATCGCCTTGTCGCTCAAGGGAAAGCCGCATGGCTCGATGACGTCGAGCGCCACCTCCAAAGCTGCACACAGACGCAAGGCGGCGCCAAGGTTCTGCGGAATGTCGGGCTGATAAAGGGCCAGGCGCATACGGGGGGCAGGGGCTCGGATCAAGGCAGGAAGGCCCGCCTTTTCGGCGTCCCGCGACCGCAAGTCCAGTAGAAAAGCCGCCACGGTTCACAGCTGTCGCAAACTGGCGTTACAAAAGGCGCAGAAAAATGGCCTTGGCCGTTTGTATTGCGGCATAAGTGTGGTTATAGACGGATTTTGCCGTAGGTGCGTTGCATCGCACGGAGGCTGTGCCTGGCGCCGAACGGCGACAGAAGCGGCCTGGCAAATTCCCGAAGGGATTATTTGAGGTTTTTTAAAATTCGTCTATGTAGCTTCGGCGCGCGCCGGGCTGGATAACGACTCAGTGGCGTCCTTAGGGCGTTTCGGCCGCTCAGTAGCGGGGGAAGCCTTACCAGGCGAGGAAGTTTTTAAGAGGTGGCAAGGTGAGCGAACCTGAGCATAGTGGCGGAAAAGACCCGAACCGCCGTGATTTCATCTATATCGCGGCGGGCGCCGGCGCTGTGGGCGCGGCTGCCATGGCGGCGATCCCGCTGGTTCATCAGATGAATCCGTCGGCCGACACTCTGGCCCTGGCGTCCATCGAGTACGACCTGTCGAAGGTCACCGAAGGTCAGCAGGTGGTGGTCAAGTGGCGCGGCAAGCCGCTCTTCGTCCGCTACCGCACCGCCAAGGAAATCGCTGAAGCCAAGGCCGTCGACGTCAAGACGCTGCGTGACCCGCAGACCGATGCCGAGCGTGTCAAGGCCGGCCATGAGCAATATCTGATCCTCGTCGGCGTCTGCACCCACCTGGGCTGCGTGCCGAACTTCGGTGCCGGTGATTACGGCGGTTGGTTCTGCCCGTGCCACGGCTCGCAATACGACACTTCGGGCCGGATTCGTGGCGGCCCCGCGCCGAAGAACCTCGAAGTTCCGGAATACACCTTCCTGTCCGACACCAAGATCAAGGTGGGCTAAGCGATCATGAGCGAACATCCCTCAACCTACGAACCCAAGTCCGGGATCGAAAAGTGGCTCGATTCGCGCCTGCCGATCGTGCGCCTGGCCTATGACAGCTTCATCGATTACCCGACGCCGAAGAACCTGAACTACTGGTGGACCTTCGGCGGCATCCTCGCCATGTGCCTTGGCATCCAGATCATTACCGGCATCATCCTGGCCATGCACTACACGGCCAACGCCGCGCTGGCCTTCGACTCGGTCGAACACATCATGCGCGACGTCAACTACGGCTGGCTGATCCGCTACACGCACGCCAACGGCGCGTCGATGTTCTTCTTCGCCGTCTACATCCACATGTTCCGCGGCCTGTACTACGGATCATACAAGGCGCCGCGCGAAGTGCTCTGGCTGCTGGGCTGCGTCATCTACTTTCTGATGATCGCCACCGCCTTCATGGGTTACGTCCTGCCGTGGGGCCAGATGTCCTACTACGGCGCGGTCGTCATCACAAACCTGATCGGGGCGATCCCTGTGGTCGGTCCGTCGATCCTGACCTGGCTGCAAGGTGGCTTCTCGGTCGACAATCCGACACTCAACCGCTTCTTCTCGCTGCACTACCTGCTGCCGTTCGTCATCGCCGGCGTTGTCGTCCTGCACGTCTGGGCGCTGCACGTCGTCGGTCAAAACAACCCGACCGGCGTCGAGATCAAGTCGAAGGAAGACACGGTTGCGTTCACGCCTTACGCCACCGTCAAAGACGGACTGGCCATGGTCATCTTCCTGATCATGTTCGCGGTGTTCGTGTTCTTCGCGCCGGACGCGCTGGGCCACGCCGACAACTACGTCAAGGCCAACCCGCTGGTGACGCCGAACCACATCGTGCCTGAGTGGTACATGCTGCCGTTCTACGCCATCCTGCGCGCCATCACCTTCGACATCGGCCCGATCCCGGCCAAGCTGCTCGGCGTCATCCTGATGTTCGCCGCCATCGCGGTCATCTTCCTGCTGCCATGGCTCGATACGTCCAAGGTGAAGTCGATGCGCTATCGTCCGGTGATGCGCTGGTTCTTCGTGTTGTTTGTCATCGCCTGTATCGGCCTCGGCTGGTGCGGCGGTCAGCTGCCCGACGACCTGGTCATCACGATCGGCGTGGACGCCCATGGCGATGCCTTCGGCCTGAAGGTGGTCCAACTGTCGCAAATCCTGGCGATCTACTACTTCGCCTTCTTCCTCGTCATCCTGCCGTGGATCGGCCTGAAGGAAGATCCGCTGCCTGTGCCTGCTTCGATCTCCGAAGCCGTTCTCGCCGCACATTCCAAGAAGGGCTAAGTCATATGTCTTCGTTTTTGACAAAAAGCCTCAAGGTGCTGGCCGGTATGGCCTTGGCCGGGTCGCTTCTGGCGGGCCCCGCCCTGGCGGAAAGCCACCACAAGGAGCCGGTCGCCCCGAGCGAGGGTTTCAGCTTCGAAGGGCCGTTCGGCACCTTTGACCAGGCGCAGCTGCAACGCGGCTACAAGGTTTATCGTGAGGTCTGTTCGGCCTGTCACTCGATGAAGCTGCTGTCGTTCCGCAACCTGGGCCAGAAGGACGGACCGTTCTACGATAAGGAATTCAAGAAGCCGAACGACAATCCGTACGTGAAGCAGATCGCGTCGGAATTCGACATCGCCGATATCGACCCGGACACCGGTGACGATGTCACCCGCAAGGGGACGCCGGCCGACCATTTCCCGTCGCCGTTCAAGAACGACGAAGCCGCCAAGGCGTCGAATGCCGGCGCCATCCCGCCTGACCTGTCGGTCATCACCAAAGCGCGTGAAGGCGGGGCAGCCTATGTCTACTGTGTTCTGACCAGCTTCCGCGAGCCGCCGAAGGGCCTGACCATCGCGCCGGGCCAGCACTACAACCCGTGCGTCCACGGCAGCCTGGCGACCCAATGGAGCGGCGACCCGCACAAGGTGCCGGAAGGCGGCGTGCTGGCCATGGCGCCTCCGCTGACGGCTGACCGCGTCACGTTTGACGACGGCCGCAAGTCGACGCTCAGCAACGAAGCGGCTGATGTCGCGGCGTTCCTGGAGTGGGCCTCCGATCCGCACGCCATCGAGCGCAAGCAGACCGGCTTTGCCGTGATCATCTACCTGCTGTTGCTGGCCGGGGTGGTCTATCTGGCTTATCGTCAGGTCTGGAAAGGCAAGCATTAAGGCGGGAACGCCCCGACGGGCTGCAAACCGTCATCTCACTGCGATACGATGCTCACGTACTGAAGTACGCTCCGCTTCGTTTCTCGTGAGCTAACGGTTTTCGCTGCGTCAGGCCACCCTCGCACCGTGTGGCACCAAGAAAAAAGAAACCCGCCGAATCACTTCGGCGGGTTTTTGTCTTTGTGCGAGGTTGTAGCTTTAGACGTTGAACCTGAAGTTCATAATGTCGCCGTCCTTGACGACATATTCCTTGCCTTCCTGGCGGAACTTGCCGGCTTCGCGAGCGCCGGCTTCACCCTTGAACTTGACGTAATCGTCATAGGCCATGGTCTCAGCGCGGATGAACCCCTTCTCGAAGTCGGTGTGGATGACGCCGGCAGCCTGAGGCGCAGTGTCGCCGACGTGGATCGTCCAGGCGCGGGCTTCCTTGGGGCCGACCGTGAAATAGGATTGCAGGCCGAGCAGCTTGTAGGCCTCGCGGATCAGGCGGTTCAGGCCTGGCTCGGCAAGTCCCAGCGTTTCCAGAAATTCGGAACGTTCCTCGGCGTCAAGCATGGCGATTTCCGATTCGATCTGGGCGGAAATGACGACGCTGTTGGCATGGTCGGTCTTGGCGCGTTCCGCGACCTTGGCGGACAATTCGTTACCCTTGTCGGCAGCGGCTTCCTCGACGTTACAGACGTAAAGTGCGGGTTTGCTGGTCAGCAGTTGCAGCATCTCCCAGGCCTTGGTGTCTTCCTTGCTGACCTTGCCCTTTTCGTAGGCGATGCGGGCCGGGCGGCCATCGCGCAGTTCGGCCAGGGCGGCGTTGATCAGGTTGACTGTGATGGCGGCTTCCTTGTCGCCGCCCGTCTTGGCGCGCTTTTCGAGCTGCGGCAGGCGCTTTTCCAGCGATTCGAGGTCGGCCAGCATCAGCTCGGTCTCGATGATTTCCAGGTCGCTGATCGGATCGATGCGACCTTCGACGTGAGTGATGTCGGTGTCGACGAAGCAGCGGGCGACATAGGTGATGGCGTCGCAGTCGCGGATATTGGCCAGGAACTGGTTGCCCAGGCCTTCGCCTTTCGAGGCGCCGCGCACCAGGCCGGCGATGTCGACGAAGTTGATGCGCGCCGGGATGATTTCCTTGGAGCCGGCGATTTCAGCCAGCACGGCCAGGCGCGGTTCGGGCACGGCAACGTCGCCGGTGTTCGGCTCGATAGTGCAGAACGGGTAGTTGGCGGCCTGGGCGGCGGCGGTCTGCGTCAGGGCGTTGAACAGGGTGGACTTGCCGACATTGGGCAGGCCGACGATAGCGACTTTAAGGGCCATGAGAAATCAGGGTCTCGGGAGGGAACAATTGGCGCCTCCCTAACATCCCAAGGCCGCAAAGAGAAACGATTTATGCGATGGCGTTGAGGACGGCATCGGCGGCGGTGCGGGCGCCGTCTTCGTTGGCCAGCATGACGGCGCAGGCGGTGGCCTGGACCGACAGGGTGGGATCGGTGAGCAGACGTTTCAAAGCGGAAACGGCTCTCCGAATGTCCCAGCGGTCGTAGTTAAGCGTCAGGCCGGTGCCGATACGGGTGAGGCGGCGGGCATTGTCGAACTGATCGCCGAACACCGGCGTGACCAGTTGCGGCCGGCCGGCGCGCAGGGCCTGGGCGGTGGAGCCGATGCCGCCATGATGAGTAATGGCTTTGCAGCGCGGGAAGAGCAGTGAATGCGGAGCGTAGGCGACCACACACACCTCCGCGCCGAAATCCTCGGTCAACAGCGGGCTTTCCGGCCCGGCCAGGATGACGCAGCGCTCATTCAGCGCTTTGGCGACGTCGATGGCGTGGCGGTAGAACATCTCGCCGCCATAGACGACCGCGGTGCCTAGGCTGAAGACCAGTGGCGCCGGGCCGGTGTCGAGGAAGGTGGCGAGTTT
This sequence comes from Pseudomonadota bacterium, assembly GCA_048497915.1. Classification (GTDB taxonomy): domain Bacteria; phylum Pseudomonadota; class Alphaproteobacteria; order Caulobacterales; family Caulobacteraceae; genus Asticcacaulis. The sequence continues at coordinate 63,111 of JBEHYZ010000021.1, read as the reverse complement.
CGGCGGCAGACTTGGTTCGGCGCCGGTTTCGCTGTCGTAGAAGGGAAAGCCGACGATTTCGGTATTGGGAGGAAAGTCAGGCTGTTGGTCGCCGAGCAGTTTCGAATAAAGCGCCACGGTCTGGTGTGGCGAGATGATGCCGCCCAGGCTGATGCGCGGTTTCAGGCCATGGCGTTTGTAGATGGCGCGCACCTGGGCCTGGGTAGCGGCCATAAATTGTTCGCCGGCCCGCATCACCAGGCGATTGTAGGCGACGCCCAGTTCGGTATTGGGTGTGAAGATGAACGGCGCCTTCTTGACCCTTGGTGGATCGTAGCTCGACATCATCACGGTCGGCTGCAGGGCCACGGTGGTGAACGGCTTATGGCTCAGCAGGGCGGCGATGTGGGCGCCGTAGGAGAAGGAGGAGCCGAGCACCAGATCGGCTTCGGCGACGGCGGGCATGATGTCGTGGATCGAGCCTTCGAGATAGGGCGCGATCAGGCGCCTGATCATGAAGCCATGGTCGCTGGACAGGCGGCGAATGATCTCAGCCGGGTTCAGGCGCAGGTCGCGGACATAGGCTTCACGGCTGGCGCCAAAGGGCACGAAGTCCAGGCCGCTGGTTTCGATCTTCTGCTGGTAATCCGGATGCGAGGCGAGGGTGACAGCGCAACCCTGGTCCTTCAGGGCGCGGCCCAGTGCGAGAAATGGGTGGAGATCGCCAAGCGAGCCATGGGTGGCCATGACGATTTTGCGCATCCGAGGTGTGGTCACAGGTTTTAAGTCCCCAATCGCCCCGGCGGTTAAAGCCGTGTCACGAGATTGGGGCGAAACTGGGACATCACGCCGACAGCGGTGATATCTCTCGGTATTTTATTACAGTTCTGAAGCTTTGTTGGCCAGTTGTCGCATGTCGAACTTGGGGGCGGGCGCCAGGCGCATGACCTCGGCCTGATAGCGGTCAGCGGCGTCAGGGGCGCCGGAGAACAGCATCGGCAGGGCGCGAGCGCAGGCGTCATCAAGCGTGTTGACCCAGGTCATCTCCGACTTGGCGAAGTCGCCCAGCACCCAGGGCATGACCATTTCCTTGACGCCCGGATGCCCGATGCCCATGCGGCCGCGCATGAAGTTGGGACCGAGATGCTGCATGATCGAGCGCAGGCCGTTGTGGCCGGCGTGGCCGCCGCCTCGCTTCATGCGTAGGCGGCCCGGAGCGAGGTCGAGCTCGTCGTGAAAGACAATGATCTGCTCAGGCTTGAGCTTGTAGAACTGCAGGGCCTTGGCGACGCTCAGGCCCGAATTGTTCATATAGGTCTGAGGCTTGAGCAGGAGGAGCTTCTCGACGCCCTTCGGGGTTTCGATGGTACCTTCGTGGGTCAGGCCGTCGAACTGCTTCTTTTCCGGACCAAAGCCGGGCGCGCGCGCCAGTTCGTCGATCAGCATGAAGCCGATATTGTGGCGGTTCTTGGCATATTGTGTGCCGGGATTGCCGAGGCCGACGATGAGGTGCAAACGGAAAGCTCCAGGAAAAACGAATGGGGTGTGGGGCCCGTGGCCCCACAAAATCTTTTCTTTTTCCAATAAAAAAGCCCCGCCTAAAAGGCGAGGCTTTTTTATTGGAAGAATTAAAGACGTGGGGCCACGGGCCCCACACCCCATTCGTTTTCTTAAGCTTCCGGCGCAGCCTCTTCGGCCGCGTCGTCGCTCTTGCTGGCGCTCGAAGCGGTGACCGACGCCACGACAGCTTCGCCCTTCAGCACAGCCTGGACGTCCGACGGCAGCTTCAGGTCCGACACGTGTACCGAGGCGCCGATTTCGAGGCCGGTCAGGTCGATGATGATGTCTTCCGGAATGTGGTCGGCCGGGACGAAGATTTCCAGCTCGTGCACGGCGATGTTCAGGGCGCCGCCGCGCTTCAGGCCCGGCGAGGCTTCATGGTTCTTGAAGTGAACCGGAACGCTGATGCGGATCTTGGCATGCTCGTCAACGCGGTACAGGTCGAAGTGCTGCGGCACGTCGGTGACCGGATGGAAGTCGATCGACTTCACGATGACCTTCTGGGTTTCCTGGCCGTACTTCAGCGTCACCAGGTGGCCGGCCAGCTTGCCGGTGTAGAGTGACTTGCGGAATTCATTCAGGCTGACGGCGATCGGCACGGGCGCCAGATTACCACCATAAAGAATGCCCGGCACCTTGCCGGCATTGCGGGTAGCGCGCGCGCCACCCGTACCGGTGCGATCACGCACCTCAACGTCTAGAACGATATCGGCCATAGCCATAAACCTCAATAGAAATACGCCGGTACCACAATGGCCCGGCGGTCCGAATTTCTGGAGGCGGCCTCGATACACGACAAAAACAAAAGACGCAACCGGCACCGGGCCGATTGCGTCCTTTTCTCAGTCCAGGGACCTTTCAGATCAGGTCTTTTTCTTCGCCGGCGCCGGAGCGGCCTTGGCGGCTGGCTTCTTGGCGGTTGATGTCGCCGATGCCTTGGACGTCGACGCCTTGGCCGAGGTCGTGGTGGCCGGGCACTTCTTGCCCTTCTTGCACTTCACCGGCTTGGCGGGCTGCAGGTAGGCCACGGCCGTCTTCGACGTGGTACCATCCTCGTTGATGCCTTTCATCTTCAGAGCAGGGGCCAGGCTCAGGGCGTTGCTCGACATCTTGCCGAGGCACTGGCCGGTATCCATCAGGACGTGCTGACCCAGGCAGAAGACGTCTTCATAGTACGGCTTGGCAACGGCCAGGCACTGATAGAGGTTCAGCTTCGACATGCTGAAGCAGCGCTGGCCGTCGGCCTCGTCCATCAAGGCGACCAAACTTTCGGCGTGGGCGGTCGGGCCACCCTCGCCAAGAATGGCGACGGCCGCGATGGTAAGCGCGCGGTTGACGGCGTTGGTATAGGGCGCGTTGAACAGGTCCGGGCGGCCGAAGTCGATCGGTGGCTCATTGTTGACGGCTGGCATCAACGAGGCCTCTGCGGCGGCCGGGTTGGCCGCCTGATCGGCGACGGTCGGGCTGCCGCCGATAGCGGCATCGCCGGTCGCTTCACCGGTCCGGGCGCGCGTGACCAGGCCCTGGCCCGTGAGGGCCGCCGCCAGCAACTTGGCGCTCTCGTCCGACTGCACGCTTTTCAGTGTGACCGAGTTCTGCTTGGCCATGGCCAGCCGCTCGTCACGGCCGGGAATGAATTCCTTCGACCAGGCCTGACGCTGGACATCATAGGCGGCCTGCTTGACGCGGGCGCCGGCTTTATAGACCGACTGGCCATCGGTGGACATGGCCAGGATAATGCGGCGGGCGGCGACATTGGCCGACGGCAGACCGGCGGCATAGGTCGGATCGCTCAGCAGCCTGTTGACCATGTCGGCCCGGGTGGCGTTGTCGGTGGCGTAGGCGCGCAGGGCGCTGCGGAACGCCGGCTCCTGCATGGCGACGATAGCGCCATAGGCAACGGCGCCACGCGACAACTGGGCCGGCTCATAAGATGCGCCGGTCTGCAAAGAGGTCTGAACCGTCTGGCCGTCCGCGAAGTCGGCACGCAGGGCGCGGGCCTGCTGGATGTAATCGACATAAACCGAGGCCGCATCGGAGATTTCCGGCGCCAGGGCCACCGGCGGGCCCGCCGGTGCCGGCGGTGGCGGGGGAGGCGGTGCGGGAGCGTCGGTCGCGCAACTGGCCAGGCTGAGAGCGAACAGGCTAAGGGCAATGCCCTTGGCGGCGGACAACTTCATACGCAAATCCTTATCTTTTAAGCCCTGCGGCGTTAGCATTTCCCGGCCCCCGGAAGGGCTTCATCATATCGGCATGACCGCCGTTTGAAGGCAGGCGGCTTCACGCACATTTTTTTTGGAACTTTCGCGGGCAGTCAAGCCCAACAAAAGCGCCCAAATTAAGGCGTTTTCGCCTGCGAGGAAGCTTAGAAAAAGAAGGACGCCCCACGCCCAGCCAAGCACGCACAGAATAAAAACCTGCCGCTTTTTGCAAGAGGCGGCCTGATCACGCTCAATCAAAAAGTTTTGATACGGATTCTTCGTTGGCGATGCGGCGTATGGCTTCACCAATCAGGGGCGCGCAGCCAATGATGCGGATTTTCGGGTGGTTGCGGATGACTTCGGGCGCCTCGATGGAGTCGGTGATGACCAGTTCCTTGAGGACCGACTTGTCGACGCGGTTGGCGGCTTCGCCCGACAGGACGCCGTGGCTGACATAGGCCGAAACGGAGCCGGCGCCACGATCCATCAGGGCCTTGGCGGCGTTGCACAGGGTGCCGGCGGAGTCCACGATGTCATCGAACAGGACGCAGTCGCGGCCGCTGACATCACCGATGATATTCATGACTTCGCTTTCGCCCGGCCGCGAGCGGCGCTTGTCGACGATGGCCAGGTCGGTCCCCAGGCGGTCGGCCAGGGTGCGGGCGCGGACCACGCCGCCGACGTCGGGTGACACGATCATCAGCTTGTCGGCGCCCTTGTAATTGGCTTGAATATCCTTGGCGATAAAGGGAATAGCAATCAGGTTGTCAGTCGGGATATCGAAGAAGCCCTGGATCTGCCCGGCGTGCAAATCCATGGTCAGGACGCGATGAGCGCCGGCGCGCGTGATGATATTGGCGACCAGTTTGGCGGAAATCGGCGTGCGGCCGCCGGTCTTGCGGTCCTGGCGGGCATAGCCGAAATAGGGGATGACGGCGGTGATGCGCTTGGCCGAGGCGCGGGTCAGCGCATCGATGCAGATCAGCAGTTCCATCAGGTTGTCGTTGGCCGGGAAGCTGGTCGACTGGATGACGAAGACGTCTTCGCCGCGCACGTTTTCGTCGATGGTGACGAAGATCTCATTGTCGGCGAAGCGTTGGACGCGGGCCTTGGTCAGGGGCATGTCGAGGTAGTCGCCAATGGCCTGGGCCAAGGTCCGGTTGGAGTTGGCGGCGAGGAGCTTCATGGCGAATCCGTCCTGAATGAGGGCGTTAAGACTTGTGGCGGCTTTTAGCAGGGGCCGCGTGGCGTTCAAGGGCTAAACGTCGTAAATCTGTAAAAAATCAGGCGCGCAGCATGATGCAGGCGATCAGGCGGCCGTAGTCGCTTTCGCCGGTCTTGAAACTGCGGCGGTTGGAGAAGAACAGCGAGGCTTCGGCGCAGGTATCATGGCCGGTGGTGGCTACCTGGGTCAGGCCGGCGCGCTTCAGGCGCATCAGGCAGTAGCCGGGCAGGTCGAACATCCGTTTGTCCGCTGCGCCGCCGGCGATAAAGAACGGCGGACTGTCCGGGTCTTCCGTGGCGAAGGTTTCGGCATAGTCGGCGCCGACTTCGTAGGATTTCTGCGCGATGCATGGGCCGATGACGCAGCGGATATTGGATAATTTGGCGCCTTTTTCCTGCATCAATTTCAGGGTGTTTTCGATGACGCCGTAGAGCGCGCCCTTCCAGCCGGCATGGCAGGAGCCGATCACCTTGTTGTCCGGATCGGCGAACAGCAGCGGCGCGCAGTCGGCCGACAGGGCCGACAGGATCAGGCCGGGCGTGGTCGTGACCAGGCCATCGGCTTCGGGTTTGTCCTGCGTCCAGGGACCTGAGACATCGAAGGCGATGTTGGAGTGGATCTGGTAGAGGCTGAGCAATTCCTCCGGTTGCCGGTCAAACGCGGCGGCGACGCGGCGGCGGTTTTCGCGCACGGCGTCCTGATCGTCTTTCGAGCCCAGGCCGATGTTCAGACTGTCATAGGGGGCGGTCGACACGCCGCCATGACGGGTGAAAAAGCCGTGCTGAATGCCGGGAAGGTCAAGCAGTGGGTGCAGAATTCTAGGGGGCAGGGGAGACATGGTCCTGCTTTAAGCCGCGCCGCTTGCCGCTTCAAGGCCCGGCAGGTCAATTGTCTCCGGCGAGGCGAAGGCAACGGCCTTGAACAACTCCCCCATCTGGTCGGGGGCGGTCAGGCGGTCGTACTGGCGTTGCAGTTTGTCATGCTGATCCGGGTTGCGCGCCTGAAGGGCGGCCAGGCGGGCATCGATGCCCAGGGCACGGAGGAAGTGCGCCTGTGGTGTGACGGCGCTCACCTTGATGCTGGTTCGCTGAGCGGCGTCGGCGACAGCCGGAAAATCGGCCCAGACGGTCAGGTCGTGTTCACCCGGGGCGGCCAGCGGAGACTGCTTCAGGTGACGATGAAGCGCCTGCAGGGTGTCGCCGGGTTCGCGGGTTGCGCGGCCGTAGTCGATCAGCAGGGCGGCGCCGGTGGCGGCTTTCAGGATGAGGGCGATTTGCCGCGCAAAATGGATCTGCGGCGCGGAGGCTTCGATGATGTCGCCGGGCCCGGCCTGAAACGATGGCGTGAATTCGGTCTCGGCAAGGCCGAACATCAGTTCGCCATCTTGCAAGCCGATGCGGCGTTCATGCCAGCCTTTGTCGGTCATGACGAACTGGCGCGCTGGCAGGCAGTCGAGCACCTCATTCGCGATCAGAATGACCGGCGCCGTCTGCGGCAGAGCATCGAGCGACGGCAGAAAAATAGCACCGGGCGCTTTCTGGGATTGCAGATTGCGCAGCACCGGCGACGGCTCGATCATCACCACTTCGGCGGCATCACGCAGGCCGGGCACGCGGTCAGCGACACGCAGGATGTCACTCATCAGGGTGCCGTCGCCGCCGCCGACTTCGACCAGCCGGAGGCGGTCGGGACTGCCGAGGTTCTGCCAGACCTGCGCCACCCAGACGCCGAGCATTTCGCCGAACATCTGCGACACCATCGGCGCGGTGATGAAATCGCCGTCCGGCCCAAGCGCTGGACGTTTCATATAATAGCCGTCGATCGGATCGAGCAGGCACTGCGTCATGTAGTCGGCGACGCTGATCGGACCTTCAAGGGTGATCTGTTCGATCAAGCGGGTTTTGAGGCTCACGCCGCCGTTTCCGGGGTGTCCGTGGCGGGCTTTTCCTCAACCGCGGGAGCGACGGGTTCATCCGGGGTCTTCATCGCGCGCCAGATCAGCCAGGCGCCGCCGATGACCATCGGCAGGGACAGCAACTCGCCCATGGTGATGACGTTCTTGAAGAAGGGCAGCATCTGCTCGTCCGGCGTGCGGACGTTTTCGAGCAGGATGCGGATCAGCCCGTACCCCAGCGCGAAGATGCCGAAGACCAGGCCCGGCTTTTTCAGCTTGTGGCGATTAACGCCCAGGAACCACATGACGGCGAACAGGATGACGCCTTCGCCCAGGGCTTCGTACAGCTGGCTCGGGTGGCGGACGATGTCGTGATAGGTGCCGGTCGCCGCATCATAGTTGGCGGGACAGACGCCTTGATATTGCATCAGAAGGTACTTGTTGCAGAACACCATGCCCCAGGGCAGATCGGTAGCACGGCCCCAGAGCTCGCCGTTGACGAAGTTGGCGATGCGGCCGAAAAACAGGCCCAGCGGCGCCACCGAGGACAGCAGGTCGCCAAGATTGAGCATCTGCGGCAAGGTAAACTTGTTGCGGCGGCAGAAGATCAGCGTGGCGATCAGCACGCCGGTGAAGCCGCCGTGGAAGGACATGCCGCCTTCCCAGATCTTGAGCGCTTCCAGCGGGTGTTTCCAGATGATCGAGGCGTTATAGGCCAGCAGGTAGCCAATCCGGCCGCCCAGGATGATGCCGATGATCAGCCACAGGATCAGGTCGTCCAACTGCTCGGCGGTCAGCGGCGGCTGGCGTGGTGACCACAGGGCCGTCTGCCGCAGCAGGTACCGGGCGTAGAGCCAGCCGAACACGATACCGGCGATGTAGGCCAGCGCGTACCAGTGCACCTGGATGGGGCCTAAGTGCAGGAGGACGGGGTCGATATCCGGCAGGTGCATGGTTTCTCCTCAGAATGAATCCCGGACGCTGACAAACATGTCTGTCAGCGTCTTCCAGCGTGCAGCCGCACGCCGTCGCTGATGCGACGAGCCTGCGCGGCCTCTGAGCGCCTTGAAGACTCGATTTATCAACTTCATTTGTCGCCGTCGCGACAAAAGAGAGGCAGACATCGCCAGAATCATGAAAAACTTTGTGGCGAAGGCGATATGTCCTATAAGGAGGCTTCGTGATTTGCCTTATCCTTCAAAGCGGAGCGTAGTCCCATGCAGAGCCAGAATCCCTTCCTTGACGAACTGGCAAAGCTGACCACCTCCGCCATGGGGCTGGCCCAGACGGCGGGCGATGAGGCCAAGGCGGCCATGCGTGCCCAGGCCGACCGGTTCGTTGCCGAAATGGACCTGGTGCGTCGCGAAGAACTCGACGCCCTGAAAGCCGAGATATCTGCCCTGCGTGAGGAAATCGCCGCACTAAAAGGCAGCAAGGCCAAGCCCGCCGCCGACGCATAAACCTTTGACTCAGAGACTTAAATGAATACCCCCCAGGCCTACGACAGCGATACCACCTTCGACCCGCTCGACATGGTGGAATCCATCCTCACCGAGGAAGGGCTGGAATTTGAACGCACGCCGGAAGGCGATCTTGGTTTTGCTCTGACCGGCGACTGGCGGACCTATGAAATGTGGTTCTCGTGGCGGCCTGAGGGTGAATGCCTGCAACTGTGCTGCTCGCTTGACGTCGAAAGCGGGGCGGGCAAGCCGCTGGCGCTCGACCGGCTGGCGGGGCTTTATGAGTTGCTGGCCATGGTCAATCAGCACGTCTGGTTCGGCCATTTCGAAGTGTTCCGCGACCCTGACGCCGCCAAGACCAATATGGGCATGTACGACATCGTCTTCCGGCACACCCTGGCGGTCAGCCCGCTGGAACGCGCCTCGGTGACGGCGTCGGCGCACATGATCAACAGCGCCGCCGAAGCGGTCGATCGCTTCTATCCGGCCTTCGATTTCTGGTTCAAGGGGGTGGCGACGCCGCAGGATGCCTTTGCCGCCTGCCTGTTCGAAACCCAGGGCGAGGCGTAACGTTCCATGTCCGCCCAACTGCCCAAACCGATCCTGCTCATCGGCGCCGGAGCGCTCGGCTCCTCGATCCTGAAAGGGTTCCGCGCCCAAGGCCACGCTACACCCGACGAGGTGATGATCCTCGACCTGCTGCCCGGCGACGAGGCTCAGGCCTATATGCGTGACGGGGCCCGCCTTAATCCGCCGCCCGAGGACTGGCGCGAGGCCAAAACGGTGATCCTGGCCGTCAAACCACAGGGCTGGCATGCGGTCGCCCAGATCCTGCAGGGCAATCTTTCGCCGGACGCCGTGATCGTGTCGGTCATGGCCGGGGTGCAGGTGCAGAACCTGCGTCAGGCCTTTAGCGGCCATCCCGTGGCGCGCGTCATGCCGACGACCGGCGTGGCGACGGGCAAGGGCGTGGCCAGCATCTTCTCTGATCATCCGCAAGCTCAGGACGCGGCGCGCAGCCTGTTCGAGCCGATGGCCGCGACGGTGCTTCTGAAAGAAGAAGACCAGATGAATTCGGCCACCGCGGTGTCCGGGTCGGGGCCGGCCTATGTCTACGCCTTTGTGCGGGCACTGGAGCGGGCCGGCCGTGAAACCGGCCTGTCGTCAAGCCATGCGCGCGACCTGGCGCGTGGCACGCTGATCTCGGCGGCGCGGCTACTGGACGCGACGGGAGAGGAGCCCGACGCCCTGATCGCCAAGGTGGCTTCGCCGGGCGGCACCACCGAAGCGGCGCTCAAGGTCCTGTGCAAGCCGGGCGAGGGCCTGGACGAGCTGGTCCTGGCCTCGGTCATGGCGGCGCACAAGCGGTCCAAGGAACTGGGGTAAGGAGCCAAAGGCGTCATGTCCGCACGCTTCCTTCCCGACTTTGGCAAGACCTTCCTTCTCGACACCCTGATCGGCACGCGCGACGGCCGCATCAGCAGCAGCAACCGGCTGGTGGACGAACGCGGCATTTTCGGCGGCGTCATCCGCACCCTGATCGTCAGCCGTACCTGGACTTTCATGGACGAGCGCGTCGCCATGGACGACCTGATGGAAGGCGTCAACGCCGGCGGCGTAGCCTCGCAACTGGAGTCGCGCGACGAACTGGCCGCCGATATCGCCGGCCGGCTGAAGGGGCGGCATACCTATGTCGTGTCGTTCGATCCGTGGAGCACGGCCAGTGACGTTGGTTTCGACGTGTTTGCCGACTGGGGCGCGCGCATCGGTATCTTCGACCGCCGCATCTACAAGGTCAGCGACGGCCGCAGCTTCGCCCCGTCGCAGATTGACGACCTGATCGCCGGAGTGTCGTACCTCAAGTGCGTGTTCATCGCGACGGCTTCAATTCATTCGACCATGAGTGACGAAGCGGTGTTCCGGGCGCTGCTAGAAGGGGCGACGACAGTCTACGTCAACGCGTTTGACGATGAATCGTGGATTGGCGCGGCCGTCGAAGCCATAGAGCTTAATCCAGTGGAAGCGTAATCGCCGCGCGCAGGCCGCCCAGCGGGCTTTGATCGAGCGCCAGTTCGCCGCCATGGCCGCGGACGATGTCGCGGGCGATGGCCAGACCCAGGCCCACACCCTTGATGTTCTGATTGCGCGCTTCATCCAAGCGGGAGAACGGCTTGAAGGCTTCCTCGCGCTTTTCCGGCGCTATCCCGGGGCCATCGTCATCGATGAACAGGTTGAGCTGGTGGCTGCCGCCGATGGCGTTGACGGCGGCGTCGGCGGTCAGGCGGACGTGCTTACCATAGTGGAAGCCGTTCATGACCAGGTTGGTCAGGGCGCGCTGGATCGACTGGACGCGGATCGTCACGACCACGTCCTCAGGCAGGTGCTCGACTTCGAGCGTGTGGCCGGCGCGGCGGGTGCTTTCGGCGATGGTTTCCATCAGGTTGCGAACGCTGGTCGGTTCGCTGTTTTCGGCCATCTCGCCACGTGCGAAGGCAAGATATTCATCGATCATATAGGCCATTTCCGACACGTCCTGCTTCATGCGCTCGGTGGCATCGTCCTGGGCGGACATGGCCAGTTCGAGCTTCAGGCGGGTCAGCGGCGTGCGCAGGTCGTGGCTGACCGAGGCCAGCAGGGTGGTTCGCTGCTCGATTTGCCGCTGGATGCGCGCTTTCATTTCCAGGAAGGCGCGGGCGGCGGAGCGGACTTCGGTCGCACCATAGGGTTTGAAGCCGGGGTCGTCCTCGCCCTTGCCGAACTTTTCCGCGGCTTCGGCCAACCGCTCAATGGCGCGTACCTGGTTGCGGATGAACAGGGTGGCGACCGTGGTCAGGAACGCCGTCGTGCCCAGGATCCAGTAAAAGAAGGCGAACCCCTTGGACGCCGTGGCGCGGTCCTTGGGGGCGATGAAGCGCAGCGTGCCTTCCTTGACCTTGACGCGAATGTCGATGAAGGCGGTATAGAGGCCGGCGTCGAACCAGTAGGGCTCGTCGAGCTGAGAGTCGAGCGCCCGGTTCAGAGAGCGATCCAACGCGGCAAGCAGCGAGTCCTTGCGCCCTTTCGGCAGGGGCTGATCTTCGCGCAACGACACCGAAAGCTGCATAGATTTCTGCGCCTGGGCGGCGATGCGGTCGAGATTGCGTTTCGACGGGTCCTGCTCGTAGGCGCTGACGGCCCAGGCGATATCGCCGACCAGCCCTTCCGACAGGCGGGCAGTGGTGCTTTCCCAGTACAGATTGAAGAAGACCGACAGAATGACGATCTGCATGATGACGATCGGCAGCAGGATGATCAACAGCACACGCGCCCGCAGGGTCCGCGGGAAGTTACGTTTCAGAACCCGTGGCCAGAAGCGGAGTTTCGGCAGCTTGATGCGGGATTTGCCGGCAGTCGCCATGATCAGTCGGGAGCCAGCATATAGCCCTTGCCGCGCACGGTTTGCAGGTAACGCGGGTTCTTCGGGTCCGTCTCGATCTTGCGGCGCAGGCGCGTCACCTGAACGTCGACCGCCCGGCCGGTGGTGTCGACGCTGTCCTTGGCCAGGTCCATGCGGTCGACCGGCACGTTGGCGCGCTCGGCCAGGTATTTCAGCAATTGCGATTCTGCCTCGGTCAGGCGCACAGGCGAGCCGCTCTTGCTCAGTTCGGCGCGTTCCAGGTCGAAGATGAAATTGCCCATGGTCACCGACTTGGGCAGGGCCGGCTTGGTGCCGGTGCGGCGCAGGATGGCTTCGATACGCAGCAGCAGTTCCTGCGGCTCGAACGGCTTGGACAGGTAGTCGTCAGCGCCGAGCGACAGCCCCATGATGCGGTCGTCAGGCAGGCCGCGCGCGGTCAGGATCAGGATCGGCACGTTGGAGTTGGCCCGCACCCACTTCGACAGCGAGAAGCCGTCTTCACCCGGCATCATGACGTCGAGGATCAGCAGGTCGAAGTCGAGCAACTGCAGCATCCGCTTGGCGGCGTCGGCGTGGGCGGCGGCGGTGACGCGGAAGCCCTGACGCGACAGAAATTCCTTGAGCAGGTTGCGGATGCGGTCGTCGTCATCGACCACGAGCAGGTGGCGGGCGGTGACGTCGTTGCTGGCGGGGGGCGTGCTCACGATAGAGGTCTTTCGCAGGGCGGCCATTCGGCGCGATTCGGGCCAATGTAAAGCGTCAAACCGGCCTTGTCACAAGCTTTTCACGGTTAATTACGGCGCTTTCACGCCGCTTTGGGTCGTTACGAAAGAAAATAGGCCTTGCTTTCGTTTCAGGCGAAAGGGAATAGTCGCGCATCTAAGTAAAATGAGGGGAGGCGGTGATGCCGCTGCATTACGGGGCTGAAAACCTGCAAAGCCTGCTGGGCATCGTCGTGATCCTGAGTGCCTGCTGGTTGTTGTCGGAAAACAAGAAGCGCTTTCCCTTTTTCCTGACCCTCGGGGCAATCGCCGTTCAGGTGGTGCTGATCCTCGTCCTGTTTGCCTTTCCGCAGTCGCGCGTCGTCCTTGATGGTATTGGCGCCGGTATGACGGCCCTGTCCGACGCGACCGGCCACGGCATGCAGTTCGTCTTCGGCTACATGGGGGGCGGCGATCAGCCCTATCAGGTGGTCAATCAAGGCGCTCTGTTCGTGTTTGCCCTGCGCGTGCTGCCGCTGATCCTGGTGATCGCGGCGCTGTCGGCGCTGTTGTGGCACATCGGCATCCTGAAACTCATCATCCGCTTCTTCGGCGTCATTTTCGAGAAGACCATCGGTCTGGGCGGTGCGGCGTCGCTTGGCGTCGCGTCTAATATCTTTGTCGGCAATGTCGAGAGCCTGATCATCATCCGCGCCTATCTCGACAAGCTGACGCGGTCGGAAGTGTTCGTCATGCTCGTCGTCGGTATGGCCAATGTCGCCGGATCGACCATGGTCGCCTATGTGCTGATCCTGCACGACGTGCTGCCCAATGCGGCCGGGCACATCCTGGCGGCGGCCATCGTCTCGGCGCCGGCGGGCGTGTTGCTGGCCCGGATCATCGTGCCGGAGCTGGCCGAACGCGCCAATGAGAAGGTCGACTACAACAGCTCCCTGAAGTACGACAGCGCGGTCGATGCCGTGTCCAAAGGCACGCAGGACGGCATGATGGTCGCCATGAACATCGCCGCCATCCTGATCGTGATGGTGTCGCTGGTGGCGCTGGTCAACATGTGCCTGGGCGGCTTCTATATCGACGGCAAGCCGGTGACGATCGAGCGTATTCTGGGACTGATCTTTACACCGCTGGCGTGGCTGATCGGCATTCCGTGGAAGGAAGCCGCGACCGGCGGCTGGATCCTGGGCGTCAAGATGGTGCTGACCGAGTTCGTTGCTTTCCTGAAACTGGCGGCTATTCCGGTGGCCGAGATGTCGCCGCGCACGCGCATCATCCTGACCTATGCGACGTGCGGCTTCGCCAATATCGGTTCGGTCGGTATTTCGGCGGCCGGGTTCGGTGCGCTGATGCCGGCGCGTCGTCCGGAAATTTTCGGGCTGGTGTGGAAGGCACTGATCGCCGGTTTCCTGGCGACCTGCCTGTCGGCGGCCGTGGTCGGCGCATTGCCGAACGCGGTTTACGGCCTGTAATCAGCCGTCGCGGCTACCGGTGGCGCCCTTGCGCGCCAGGATACCGGTAAAGCTCATCAGCAAACGGTCCTGCGTGCGCAGTTCGCCGCGGCCGAAAATCAGTGTCTTGCCCGCCCGTGTGATTTCGCCGGTGCAGATGATGATGTCGCCTTCGCGGCCGGGCGCCTGGAACTGCGCATCCAGTTGCACCGTCACCGCGCCGCCGCCTTCGAGATGCGGGATGGCGAAAACGAACAGCGAAGTATCGGCCAGGGTCAGCAGACAGCCGCCATGCACGCTGCCGCCGCCGTTCAGATGGCGTTTTTCCGCCTGGAAGCCGACCTTGACCTTTGCGGGATCATTTGAGTCTTTTGGCGCCTGGTAGTAATAGGGCCCGACCAACGCATTGAAATTGTCGTTGATATCAGCCAGCACCCAGCCGGCGAACGCGCCGTCCGTGACGGTCTCGGTCTTGATATCAACCATCATATCCTCCGGAGAAACGGTATGTCTTCACAGGTCGAAGAGACCCTGCTGGCGCTCTTATCGCAGGTGAAAAGTCCTGAGTCCATAAGCCCGAACGATGTCGCCAAGGCCCTGAACCCTGAAAACTGGCAGCGCCAGTTGCCCAAGGTTCGCGCGGTTATCCTCGACCTAGTCCGGCAGGGGCGGATCGAAGTGCTGCGCAAGGGCAAGCCAGTGGAGTTCGAGGGGCTGAAGGGCATTTACCGGATCCGGCTCATCTCCCAGGATTGAATTTCGCCTTTTGCGGGAATCCAACGGCTTTTTTAGGAATAAAATGCAAAACTGTACGGTATGGTTCATTTTTTTGCCGTCTTCTTGCCGATTTATCAATTTCCGTCGTGTATAAGCTTGTTGCGTAAGGCCTAATCCCAAGAGTTTCTCCCCCGCATGACCGCTGGTTCCTCCCAAAGCAAAGATGTCCAAGGCTGATTTCAAGATCGAGTCGCCGGACTCTGGTGCCGCCGTGCTGCGGCTCAAGGGACAGTGGGTCATCACCCAACTGCAGGGTCTGTCTGCGCGTCTGGACCAGGCGCTGCAAGGCCATGACAAGGTCAAGGTCGATACCGGCGAACTGGAAAGCCTGGATACGGCCGGCGCCTATCTGCTGCGCCTGAGCCTGGATGACCGCGCTGATGGCGAGGTTTTTCCGGACCAGGAAAGCTATGCCCGGCTCTACGCGCTGGTCAGCGCGCCGGCCGAGGAGGCCATAGAAGCGGGCGAGGGCCAGGAAAAGCCCGGCCGCCTGAGCTTCTGGGCGTCGCCGTTCTTTCACCATCCCGTCTTCACCTCGCTCAGCCATCTCGGCGAGCTGGTCATCGGTTTCTGGCGCGAATTCATCGCTCAGTCGATCTTCATGGGCCATGTCATCACGCTCATTCTGCGCTCGGTCCTGCGGCCGTCGCGCATTCGCTGGGCGGCATTGTTCAGCCTGATGCAGCGTGCCGGCGTCGACGCCATCCCCATTGTTGTGCTGACCAATTTCTTCGTTGGCGGCGTCATCGCTTTTCTCGGTATCGTACAGTTGCGCCAGTTCGGTGTGTCGGTATTTGCCGTCGAGCTGGTCGGCATCGCCGTTTTCCGTGAGTTCGCGCCGCTGATTGCCGCCGTCCTTCTGTCGGGCCGCAGCGCGTCCTCGTTCGCCGCCGAAATCGGATCGATGAAGATGAACCAGGAAATCGACGCCATGGAGGTCATGAGCATTGACCCCTATGAGGCCCTTGTCCTGCCGCGCTTGCTGGCCATGATTATAATGATGCCGCTGGTCAGTTTCATCGGCGCGATCGCCGGCCTGTGCGGCGGCGCGGTCGTGGTGTGGTCGGTCCTGCATTTCGGCCCGACCTATTTCGTCCAGCGCATTTCCGACTATGTGCCGTTCGTCAACTTCTTCGTCGGCATGATCAAGACACCGGTTTATGCGGCGATTATCGCGCTGATTGGCTGCCGCCGCGGCCTGACCGTGAAGGAAGACGTCATTTCGCTCGGTCGTCAGGTGACGACGGCGGTGGTGCATTCGATCTTCATCATCTTCATGTTCAACGCGTTGTTCGCCATTCTTTTCAACAATCTGAACTTCTGATGCGCGCCCCGAACCTTCCCCCGCTGAAAGATGCCGACAAGGCCGATCCGATCGTGATCACCGGCCTCGGCAACCGCTTTGGCGAGCATGTCATCCATGAAAATCTCGACCTGACCGTCAAGTCGGGCGAAATTCTGGGCGTGGTCGGCGGTTCGGGTTCCGGCAAGACGGTGCTGCTACGCTCGATCCTCGGCCTGCAAAAGCCATCCGCCGGCAACATCCTGCTGTTCGGGCATAAACTCGAAGCCGCCGATGAGAAGCTGCGTCGCCAGATTCAGGCGCGCACCGGCGTGCTGTTCCAGAGCGGTGCGCTGTTTTCGGCGCTGTCCGTGGTGGAAAACGTCATGTCACCAATCCTGGAGTTCACTCGCCTGAGCCGCAAGGAAGCGCGTGAGATCGCCCTAATGAAGCTGGCGCTGGTCGGGCTGCCGCCGCGCTCTGCCGACCTTAGTCCGTCGGAGCTGTCGGGCGGCATGGTCAAGCGCACGGCCCTGGCGCGGGCTTTGGCGCTCGACGCGCAACTGCTGTTTCTGGACGAACCGACAGCGGGCCTTGACCCGATCGGGGCGGCCGCTTTCGACACGCTTATCAAGGACCTGGCGCAAAGCCTCAATCTGACGGTGTTCATGATTACGCACGATCTCGATAGCCTGTATGCTATCTGTGACGAAATCGCGGTGCTGGCCGACCGGCATGTGGTGGCCAAGGACCGTATCGAGGTGCTGGAAAAATCCGAGCACCCCTGGATTCACGATTACTTCCACGGGCCACGCGGTCGCGTAAAAGACGCCCCCCGGAGCAAGGAATAGACCATGGAACGTCAAGCCCATTACGCCGTTGTCGGGTTGGTGACATTCGTGTTGTTCATCTGCCTGCTGGTGTTCACCTTCTGGTTCATCAAGTTCGACTTCAATGAGAGCTACGGCATCTACGATGTCGAGTTCAACACGCCGGTCGACGGCCTGACCAAGGGCGCGGAAGTGCACTTCAACGGCATCAAGGTCGGTGAAGTTATCGACCTGCGCCTCGGCAACGCCAATACGCACCAGGTGTTTGCCCGCGTCCAACTGGGCGCCGACACGCCAGTGCGGACGGACTCGATCGCGTCACTGGAGCCGCAGGGCGTGACTGGTCTTTATTACATGCAGATCTCGCCGGGCTCGGCCAAGGCGCCACTGCTCAAGCACAATCCGGATCAGCCGCCGCCGATCATCCATTCGGAAGAAAGCGCGCTGTCCAAGCTGCTGCAAGGGTCAGGCTCGGTGATTGAGAACACCTATGAAAGCCTGAACCGCGTCAACCGGCTGTTGTCCGATGACAATATCCAGACGTTCAGCAAAAGCCTCGACAACCTGCAGGCCATCACCGCCGATCTGCGCAGCCGCAAGCAGATCCTCGACGACGCCCACGAAGCCATCGTCAGCGCCAGCCAGGCGGCTGATGCCGTGACGCAATTGGCGAACACCACCAACGGCGCCATTGGCACCGATGTCCCGAAGTCGCTTGAAAAGATCAACATCGCAGCCGACAAGATGGCGGTGGCCGCGGATAATTTCAGCAAGACGACGGCTTCGATCCAGGCGCCGTTCGATACGGTGCAGAAGACGACCCTGCCGGAATTGCAGGAGTCGATGCACAATCTCAATGAAGCGTCTTTGTCGCTCAAGCAACTGGTTGACGAGGTTCATTCCGATCCGCGCGCCATGCTCGCCAAGCCCCAGGCCAAGGAAAGAAAGGTCGCCCAATGAAACGCCTCTCCGTTTTGACTGTAGCCCTTGTGGCGGCTGCGGCCTTGAGCGGCTGCGTCAATGTGCTGCCGAAGACCCAGCCGATTCAGCTGTACCGTTTCGCCTACGCGCCGGAAAAGCTTGATCAGGAGAAGGTGGTGCCGGCCCTGGCGTCGCGGCCGACCGATGGCAAGCTGACGGCGGTCAATTTCGGCCTGGTGCAGTTCCCGCAGGAAGCCGAGAGCGACCGGGTGATGACCACCGAAGGCAACGAGATTTCCTACGTCGCCGGCTCACGCTGGGCGGCGCCGGCGCGGCAGCTGTTCACGCAGGCGGTGTCGGAAGGTTTCGCGCGGTCGGCAACGACGGTGCGGCTCGATCCGCGCGGGCCGGCACAGGCCGTGTATCGCCTCGATCTGAATGTCCACCATTTCGAAAGCGCCTATAAGCGCGGCCGGCCAACCGTGTCGATCGCGCTCGATGCGCAGCTGATCCGGCTGTCGGATCGCGCGGTGGTGGGCCAGCGCTTCATCACCGCCGATGTCGGCGTGCGGCGCAACGACATGTCGATGATGGCCGACGCCTATGACGAGGCGACAACCCAGGCGGTTTCAGCAATGGTGGCGTTCACGCAGGAAACCGTGGCAGCCAATCCGCTGCCCGACCAGACTGTGGTCTTGCCGCCGCCGCCTCCCGCCAAGCCCTGATCCGGCGCCCGCTGCGGCGTTCATATTGGAAACTTATGCCGGTATGATTAACCCTGTGCCCGGTAGGTCCCACACGTGGGTCCGCCTTCCTCCAGCACAAGGATTACGGCCATGGGACTTATTGGATCACTGATGCTGCTCGCGATCGGTGCGGTCATCGGCTACGCCTATTTCCACCTTCGCAAAAAGCCATCCGACCATCTGGCGGACCAGGATTTCCTGGATTGCCAGTCGTCGATCGGTTCCAACAAGGATCTGGCGGCCTGCTACATCGATAAGAAATCCCGCAAAATCAAAGCGGAACTGAATATCGACTAGGTTTTCAACTGCACTTCGTAAGTGGCCTCGGTCAGCGAGGCCACTTCTTCCAGCGTGACACCCGGTGCGAGTTCGATCAGGACGAGGCCGGAACCGTCGGCCTTGACCTCGAATACGCCGAGCGTCGAGATGATCAGGTCAACGACGTGCGTGCCGGTCAGCGGCAGGGTGCAGGCCTTGAGCACCTTGGATTCGCCGTGCTTGTTGGCGTGTTCCATGACGACGACGACGCGCTTGACGCCGGCCACCAGGTCCATGG
Source organism: Pseudomonadota bacterium (assembly GCA_048497915.1). Lineage (GTDB taxonomy): Bacteria > Pseudomonadota > Alphaproteobacteria > Caulobacterales > Caulobacteraceae > Asticcacaulis. The sequence continues at coordinate 44,116 of JBEHYZ010000021.1, read as the reverse complement.
CGCCGCCCATGCCCTTGACCAGCTTGCCCGGGATCATCCAGTTGGCGATGTCGCCGTTTTCGGCCACTTCCATGGCGCCCAGGATGGTCAGGTCGATATGGCCGCCGCGAATCATGGCGAAGCTGTCCGACGACGAGAAGAAGGCCGTTTCCGGCAAGGCGGTGACCGTCTGCTTGCCGGCATTGATCAGATCGGGGTCGACTTCGTTGTCATAAGGAAAGGGGCCCATGCCCAGCATGCCGTTTTCCGACTGGAAGGTGACGGTCATGCCTTCGGGGATATAGTTGGCCACCAGGGTCGGGATGCCGATGCCAAGATTGACGTAGAAGCCATCCTGCAATTCGTGCGAGGCGCGTTTAGCGAGATCGTCGCGAGTCCAGGCCATGCTTTAAGCTCCTTCGCGCTGGCGCACGGTGCGCTGCTCGATGCGTTTTTCGAACGTGCCCTGCACGATACGGTCGACATAGATGCCCGGCGTGTGGATGTTGTCGGGATCGAGGCTGCCGACGGGAACGATTTCTTCGACTTCGGCGACGCAGACCTTGCCGGCCGTAGCCATCATCGGGTTGAAATTGCGGGCTGTCTTGCGGAAGACGAGATTGCCGCGGGCGTCGCCCTTCCAGGCCTTGACGATACTGAGGTCAGCAATCAGGCCGGTTTCCAGCACATAGTCGCGGTCGCCGAAGCGCTTGATGTCCTTGCCTTCGGCTACCACCGTACCCACGCCTGTGGCGGTGTAGAAGCCCGGAATGCCAGCGCCGCCGGCGCGGATGCGTTCCGCCAGGGTGCCTTGCGGATTGAACTCAAGCTCCAGTTCGCCAGCCAGGAACTGGCGTTCGAACTCCTTGTTCTCACCGACGTAAGAACTGATCATCTTCTTGATTTGCCGGGTTTCCAGTAATTGCCCGAGGCCGAAACCATCGACGCCCGCGTTGTTGGAGATGACCGTCAAACCCTTGACACCAGAATCTCGCAAAGCGGCGATCAGGTTTTCCGGAATGCCGCACAGGCCGAAGCCGCCGGACATCACGGTCATATTGTCGAACACCAGCCCGTCGAGGGCCGTTTTGGCATCTTGAAAAACTTTGGTGGAAGGACTCATGTGCGCGCTCCGGCGGCCGGGAGATATTAGCGGTTTAAGCGAATTTGCGCCGGTTTGTCACGCGCTAATTGCTGCGGCGCAAGATCACAGATGAGCTATTGCAACAGCGGTTTCAGCGGGGCGGTCGGATCGCTGAGAATGGCTTCGTCGAGACTGGCTGCGCCCTTGGCGATCAGCAGCTTCGCGGCCATGAAATCGGCCGGGCGACTGATGCACTCGGCGGTTTTCAGGCGGTTTTCGCCGTCGAGATGGAAGACGCTGAACGCGCCAGACGCCGGGTTACCCCGCAGCAGCGGCCGCAGGCCGGGGACCAACAAGCCGGCGATTTGCAGCTTGAATTCATACTGATCCGACCAGAACCAGGGTGTTTCCACTACGGGCGGTTTGAAGCCCGTGATAGCGGCGGCGGCCTGCTTGGCCTGTTCCAGGGCATTGGGCACGCTTTCCAATCGAAAACGGCCTTTGTACATAGGAAGGGTACGCGAAGTAACGTCGCCGATGGCGAAGATGTTGGCATCGGACGTGCGTGCCTGTTCGTTGACAATAATACCGTTGGCGGTTTTTAACCCGATAACATGGGCCAGGTCATCATTGGCTAAAGCGCCGATGCCGACCAACAAGATGTCGAATTCATACTGACTGCCGTCAGCCAGGTGAACAATCTTGGCATCATCTGACCCCAGGCTGAGTTCAACGACATTGGCGCTGGTAATCAGGCGGGCGCCACGATCGCCGTGCATCTGTGTGAAAAAAGCCGACAGGTCTTGTGACGCTACGCGCGCCAGGATGCGCGGTTCGCGTTCAAACAACGTCACTTCGCAACCATAGTGACGGGCCGTGGCGGCGACTTCGAGGCCGATATAACCCGCGCCGATCAGGCCGACGCGGTGACCCGGCGTCAGAACGGCCTTCAGGCGTTCGGCGTCGTCGATGGTGCGCAGGAGATGGTGCGGGACGTGGCCAGCGCCTTTAACATCAAACGGCCGCGCCTTTGACCCGGTGGCGAGGATCAAATGTTCATACGTAAGGTGCTTGCCATCCGTTAAGACAATTGTTTTTTCGGTCGGCACAATGGCGTTACAACTACTGTTTATTAGAGCACTAATCCGTTGATCCGGATAAAAATTTTCCGATCGTAAGTACAAATCGTCTAAGGCAGCTTCGCCTTTAAGCCAGGCTTTGGACAGGGGCGGCCGCTGATAGGGCAGGTACGGCTCTGAACCTACAAGCGTTATATCGCCGTCGTAACCGTATTGGCGCAAGAAGCCGGCTGCCGCGCCGCCGGCATGGCCTGCACCGATAATCACCACACCTGCCATGTCAGACGCCTTCCGGCACCGGCAGGTGGTTCTGCAAGCAGAAGGCTTTCAAGGTGTTGTTGAGCAGGCAAGCAATGGTCATCGGGCCAACGCCTTTCGGCACCGGTGTGATGGCCAGGGCGCGTTCCTTGGCGGCTTCGAAATCGACATCGCCGACGACCTTCGATTTGGGGCCACCAGCTGTCTCAACTGTAATGCGGTTGATGCCGACGTCGATGACATAGGCGCCATCCTTGACCCAGTCGCCTTTGACGAAGTGCGGACGGCCGACAGCAGCTACCAGGATATCGGCTGTGGCACACAGGTCAGCGAGATCGCGTGTTTTCGAATGGGCGATGGTGACGGTGCAATCCTGATTGAGCAGCAGTTGCGCCATCGGCTTGCCGACGATGTTGGAGCGGCCGACGATGACGGCATTCTTGCCCGCAAAGGTGTCGCCATAGGTCTGCATTGCGTCCTTAAGAAGCATCAGCGAACCGAGGGGCGTGCAGGGAACGATCCCGTCCAGACCGACGGCCAGCTTGCCGGCATTGGAGACGTGGAAGCCGTCAACGTCTTTCAGCGGATCGATAGCGTCAATGACCTTGAGAGACGACATGTGCGGAGGCAGGGGGAGTTGCACCAGGATGCCGTTGACGATCGGGTCGCGGTTCAGGCTGTCGATAACGCCGAGAAGCTCCGATTCCGATGTCGTATCGGGCAGGCGGATAGTGCGCGATTCCATGCCGATGGCCAGGGTCTGCTCGCCCTTGTTCTTTACGTAGATCTGGCTGGCGGGGTCTTCGCCGACGATAACGACAACCAGGCAGGGCGGCGTTTCGTGCTGGTTTTTCAGGTGCGCCACGTGGGCAGCGAGGCGTTCGCGCAGGCGGGCGGCGTAACCGGCGCCATCGATGATATGGCCGCGATTGTGCAGGGCCTGGGAAAGAGCAGACATGCGGGCCCTTCTCCTGAACTAGAGGCGAGGCAGGGCTTCGAGCAGGGCTTCGACCAGCGGCCGCAGGGCCAGACTCAAAGGGGCTGCGAGGCCTGCGTCATACAGGTGCGGCGTAGTCATGTTCAAGTAGGTGTCCTGAACAATTTCGATTTGCAGGGCGTGAATACGCCGCTCGGGCTGGCCGTAATGGCGGGTGGTGTAGCCGCCCTTGAAGCGACCGTCGATGATGTAGCTGAACCGGCTCTGGTGCTCAGCCCAGCTGCGAATGACATCGGCCACGCCGGGAGCTGCGGATTGACCGTCATTCAGACCGAAATTGAGATCGGGCAGGCGGCCTTCGAACAGATTGGGAATCGACGGCCGGATCGAATGGGCGTCGATCAACAGGGCAAAGCCATGACGGTCGACGGCGCGATCGAGCAAGGTACGCAACTGGTTGTGATAGGGGAGCCAATAGGCATCACGCCGCCTGGCGACATCGTCCACGGACAGAGGCGTTGCTTCGCAATAAATCGGGTTGCGGTCGAAATCGCTATCCGGACACATCGGCGTTTCGAATTTTCCGGGATAGAGGAAACCTCCGTCCGGGGCGCGATTTAGGTCGGCTACATAGCGCGAATGGGTGGCGAACAGGGTGCTGCCGCCAAGCTCCGGGGCGAAATCGAACAGGCGGTGGACGTGGTAGTCGGTCTCGCCGACGCTCAGGCCCGTGGCGTTCATGCGAGCGGCGATATCGGACGGCAGATGAGTGCCGACGTGCGGCGCGGCGACGACGAGGGGGCCTTGCCCTTCGTGCGTGTCGAAAAGCGGCATTTCGTCCGTGATCTGAGGATTTGCCTGCATAATAACCATTGAGACGCATTCTGCCCGTGCCTGTCAAGGCCCGGCATCCGTAATTAAAACCTTGTCCTGCGGGCGCCACAGCCTAAATTGCGTTCGGAGATTCGAAAAAACAGGCCGGCATGGACTTAAAACTTCTGATCAATGTGTTCGTGTTTCTGGTGGCAGGCCTGGCGGTTGTGCCGCTGGCGCAGCGATTCAAGCTGGGCTCGGTGCTGGGCTACCTGATCGCCGGAATCATCATCGGGCCGTTCGGCGTGCCCTTGCTTATTCAGGTGGTGGCGAACGCGCGTGGTGCGGCGCTGATCGACGATCCCGACAAGGTGCGTCATTTCGCCGAATTCGGCGTCATCATGATGATGTTCCTGATCGGCATGGAACTGGAGCCGGCGATCCTGTGGCGGTTGCGGAAGTCGATCCTCGGGCTGGGCGGGCTGCAGGTAACGGTGACATCGGTGGCATTGCTGGCGGTGGGGGCCTTGTTGGGCCACACCTGGCAGGCGTCGCTGGCGGTCGGCATGGCATTGGCCATGTCGTCTACAGCGCTAGTCCTGCAGATGTTGCGTGAGCGTAACCTGACCCATTCGCTGGTCGGCGAAACGTCGTTTGCCGTACTCTTGTTTCAGGACATCGCGGTCATCCCGATCCTGATTATCATTCCCTTGCTGGCTGGCACCCTGGGCAATGGCGCGGCGGATGCCGCGAGCCATGGCGACAGCCTGATCGCCGATTGGCCGGTCTGGTTGCAGCCAATCGCGGTCATCGCGGTCATCGCCGGTGTGATTCTGGCAGGGCGGTACCTGTCGCGCTACGTCTTCCTGATCATCGCCAAGGCAAATCTGCGCGAAATTTTCACCGCGACCTCGCTGGCGATCGTCATCGGTGTCACGGTCCTGATGGAAATGGTCGGCGTGTCGCCGGCGCTGGGCGCTTTTATCGCCGGGGTAGTTCTGGCCAATTCGGAATATCGTCGGACCATCGAAAGCGACATCGAGCCGTTCAAGGGGCTGCTGCTGGGGCTGTTCTTCATCAGCGTCGGCATGGGGATGGATTTCGGCGTGCTGGTGGCACATCCGCTGGGCCTGATCGGGTCGGTGGTGGTGCTGATGGTGGTCAAGGGCCTGGTTCTCTATGCCCTGGCCAGCCGGTTCGGCGTCGACGGACCGCAGGGGCTGGGCCTGGCGCTCGGGCTGTCACAGGGCGGTGAATTCGCCTTCGTGCTGCTGCAACTGATCGGTGGCCTGAAGATCATCGATGCCGAAACGCAGAAGTTTCTCGTCCTGCTGGTGGCGCTGTCGATCGCGCTGACGCCGGTGCTGGTGGCAGCCTACGGCCGGTTTATCCTGCCGAAATTCATGAGCCAGTTGCCTGCGCGCGACTATGACGCCATTGACGAGCACAATCCGGTGATCATTGCCGGCTTTGGCCGCTTCGGTCAGGTCGTCGGCCGGTTTATGATGTCGCAGGGCATCAAGGTGACCGTCCTGGAAAAGAGCCCGGATCAGGTCGAGGCGGTCGGCCGTTTCGGGTTCAAACCCTATTTCGGCGACGCCACGCGGATGGATCTGCTACGCAGCGCGGGGATCGAAGAGGCTCGGATGCTGGTTGTGGCCATTGATGACGCCGAAGCCGCGGTTGACATCGTCCGGCAGGCCAAGAAGCACTATCCGAAACTGCTGGTCTTTGCCCGGGCGCGTAACCGGCGCCATGCTTATGACCTGCACAAGGCGGGCGTCGACAATTATCACCGCGAGATGCTGGATGCGTCGCTGGCTCTGGCGCGCGACGCCATGGTGGCGCTCGGTTTCAAGCCGGCCGATATGGAGCGCAAGGCGGCTAAGTTCCTAGCGCATGACATGCAGACCCTGCGCAAGTCGTTCGAATTCTTCGAAAGCGAACCAGACCTGATCAGCTTCGCCAAGTTGAGCCGCGAGGAACTGGAAGGCATCCTGCGCGAAGACCGGCAGGGTGAAGACGCCGCCTGATTTTTGGCATGAAACTGGCAAGGTTTTACCGGTAAATCCCCCCTTGAAACAGGCTGCCGCGTAACCGGCGAAAGGGTTTTGCCATGGACAGGCATTTCAAATCAGACCTTCGGCGGCTGCTCGGCGACTATACGACAAATGGGCGTGGTCCTTTCGGGCAGTGGGCGCACGAACAGGGAAAATTCGCACCGGCCCTGACCAACCGGGAGCTGGCCGACGGATTGATCCGCAGCTACGGCCCAGCGCTGATGACGCAGCTATACCAGGCGAAGCTGGCAAAATTCTATGAGCTGGATGTCGTTTCCGTCGTCGGCGTTGAGCGTTCGCGGCTGGTTCTTGGCGCAGCGCATAAATGGCTGAACGACCTGGAAACCAATCTTGTCGAAACCGGAAAGGAGACGTCGGCAAAGGCAACGATCGGCGCCGTAGCGCTTCTGGCCGCGTTGATTGCCGCCCTGCATTTCCTGGGGCCGAAGCCTGACGGCGACACGCGTGCAAGCGGCGCCTTTGTTGCGGCGGGTTATAATGTCGGAGAAGGTGGTGGTGGACGCGGCAGGGATTGAACCTGCGACCCTTCGCGTGTGAAGCGAATGCTCTCCCGCTGAGCTACGCGTCCGAACCAACGTGCGGAGGGCAGGGCTATTAGCCTGACCGCCTGCCAGGCGCAAGAGGCGTTCGCTTATTTTGTGACCTTCTCTACCGCGGCGACGAGATCGCTGTAGTGGTCGATCAAAACGTCGCAATCCAGTTCCTGGATCGGCCGGTCGGAATAGCCGAAGCTGACCAGGATGGATGGCACGCCGGCGTTGCGGGCGGTCAGGAAGTCGGTCTCGGAATCGCCGATCATGACGACCTTTGACATGTCGCCGCCCATGTCGTTGATGCAGGCCTTGAGGTGGCCGGCGTCGGGCTTCTTGGCCGGCACGGAATCGGCACCGCGGTTGGAACCGAAGCGCTCGGTCCAGCCCAGGCGCCTGATCAGTTCGACCGACAGATAGGTGTGCTTGTTGGTGCAGACAGCGAAGCGCGCGCCCCGGGCCTCAAGCGCATCGAGCGCTTCGATCAGGCCTTCGAACGGGCGGCTATAGGTGTCGATGTTTTCCTCATAATATTTGAGCATGCGGTCGAGCAGCCGCTTTTCCTGCTCGGGTGTAATCGGCGAACCGGCAAGCGCGAACCCGCGCCGCATCAGCTCCAGCGCGCCGCGTCCGATCAGCGGGCGGGCATCGTCGACGTGATAGGGCGTGACGCCTTCCTCATGCAGCACGACATTGAGCGCGCCGATAATATCGGGGGCGGTATCGACCAGGGTGCCGTCGAGATCGAAAGCCAGGATGTAGCCGGTCATGTCCATAATTCCGCGCGCCTCGAGAAATCAATTTTACTTGCCGTGGCTTTGGGCTAAATCGGCTGCGCCTGCAACGCCAAACCTGCAAAAAACGAGTCGCCATGTCTGAAAATCGTTCCCGCGCCGCCGTCATCCTGGCTGCCGGTCAAGGTACGCGCATGAAGTCGCCGCTGCCGAAGGTGCTGCACAAGGTCGGGGGGCGTTCGATGCTCGACCGAGCCATCGATGCCGCCGAGCTGGCCGGCTGTGACCGCGTGGTCGTGGTGGTCGGCACGCACAGCCCGCAGGTGCGGGTTCAGGCCGTAAAACGGGTGGGCGAGGACAATATAGCCGTGCAGGACCCGCCGATGGGCACGGGCCATGCGGTCAACGCGGCACGTGAAGTGCTGAAAGGCTTCGACGGCACGGTGATCGTCTCCTACGCGGATACGCCGTTGGTTTCGGCCCAGGTCTTGATGCAGGTATTCGAGCTGGCCGAAGCGTCGGATATGGCGGTTATGGGCTTCGAAGCCGCTGATCCGGGCGCCTATGGGCGGTTGATCCTGAACGGCGACAAGCTCAACGCCATCGTTGAGGCGCGTGAGGCGACCGACGCCCAGAAGAAGATCAAGGCTTGCAATTCCGGCGTCATTGCCTGCGGCGGCAAGCTGCTGTTCGAGTTGCTGGCCGAAGTGAAGAACGAGAATTCCAAGGGCGAATATTACCTGACCGACGTGGTCGGCCTGGCCAAGGGCCGGGGCCTGCAGCCGCGCGTCTGCATGGCCAGCGAGCAGGATGTGCTGGGCGCCAACAGCCAGGTGGAACTGGCGATTGCCGAAAGAGTCTGGCAGGACGGCGTGCGCAAGGATTTCCAGGACAATGGCGTGCATATGCCGGCGCCGGAAACGGTCTTCTTTTCTTACGACACCGAGATCGCGCCGGGCGTGACCATCGAACCGAATGTGGTGTTCGGCGAAGGTGTCAGCGTCGCCACCGGCGCGGTCATCCGGGCCTTTTCCTATCTCGAAGGCGCGCATGTCGGTCAGGGCGCGCTGATCGGGCCCTATGCCCGGCTCCGGCCCGGCGCAGATATCGGCAAGGACGCCCATATCGGCAACTTCGTCGAGGTTAAGAACGTCAAGATCGGTGAGGGCGCTAAGGCCAATCATCTGTCTTATCTCGGCGACGGCAGCGTCGGCGCGGGCAGCAATATCGGCGCGGGAACGATCTTCTGTAACTATGACGGCTATTTCAAATATCAGACGGTGATCGGCGAGCGCGCATTCATCGGTTCGAACACCTCCTTGGTCGCACCTGTAACAGTAGGTGACGGCGCCATGACCGGTTCAGGGTCGGTGATTACGCGCGATGTGCCGGCCGATGCGCTGGCGTTCGAGCGCAATCCGCAGACCGACAAAGCCGGCTGGGCCAAGGCGTTCCGAGAGCGCAAATCAGCCGAGAAAGCATCGAAAAAATGACGGCCGATGAACTGAAACAGGCGGTCGGTGAGGCCGCCATGGCCTATGTCAAGGATGGCATGAAGGTCGGGCTGGGGACCGGCTCGACGGCGGCCTATTTCGTCAAGGCGATTGCGGCGGGCGTCAAATCCGGCCTGAAACTGACCCTGGTGTCGACCTCGGTGCAGACGACGCAACTGGCGGAAAGCCTGGGCCTGACCATCAAGGATATCAACGATGTCGGCGCGCTCGATCTGTGTGTCGATGGCGCCGATGAGGTCGGCGAGGGGCTGGCCCTGATCAAGGGCGGCGGTGGGGCATTGCTGCGCGAAAAGCTGATCTGGGAACAGGCCAAGACCTGCGTCGTCATCGCCGACGCCGCCAAACATGTCGACGTACTGGGCAAGTTTCCGCTGCCGGTCGAGGTCGAGCCGTTCGCCTACAAGGGCACGGTCAACCGGATCTGCGACGTGCTGCTGGAATTCGACATCGAAAAGGTGCCGGTGATGCGCAAACGCGGTGACGGCCCCTTCATTAGCGACGGCAGCAATCTTATCTTCGACATCGCCTGCGGCACGATCAGCGAGCCGTCGGGGCTGGCCAATGCGCTCAAGTCGGTGACCGGGGTGGTCGATCACGGCCTGTTCCTCGACCTGGCCGAAGTGGCGCTGATCGGCACGGCGCAGGGTGTCAAAACGGTTTACCCGTAAGGAAGTTCTATGGCTGAGTACGACTACGATCTGTTTGTCATCGGCGCCGGTTCGGCGGGCGTGCGCGCCGCGCGGCTGGCGGCCAATCTCGGCCTCAAGGTCGGCGTCGCCGAGGAAGACCGGCCGGGCGGCACCTGCGTGCTGCGCGGCTGCGTGCCGAAGAAGTTCATGGTCATGGCTTCCGAAGTGCCGGAGCAGATCGACTATGCGCGCGGTTTCGGCTGGCATGATGCCCGCAGCGGCGACTTCGACTGGCACACCTTCAAGAACAAGCAGGACGCCGAACTGACGCGGCTGGCCGGCATTTATGGTAGCAATCTGACCCGCGCGGGCGCCGAATTGATCGCGTGCACGGCGGCGTTCAAGGATGAGCATACGCTGACCCTGACGTCGAATGGCACGGTTCGCGAAGTGACGGCGAAGACCATCCTGATCGCGGTCGGCGGCTGGCCATTCCTGCCACAACATTGTCCGGGCGTGCTGGAACACGCCCTGACGTCCAACGACATGTTCAAGCTGGAAAAGCTGCCGAAGCGGATGGTCATCGTCGGCGGCGGCTATATTGCGGTCGAATTCGCCGGCATCCTGCATGGGCTGGGCGTCGACGTGACGCTGATGTACCGCGGTGAGAAAATCCTGCGCGGCTTCGACAGCGAAATCCGCGATCACCTGACCGGCGAAATGAAGCTGCGCGGCCTGAAGATCATGACCCAGGTCGAGCCGCTCAAGCTGCACAAGGAAGGCGACGAACTGGTCATTTCGCTGAACAACGGCGAGACCTTCCGTACCGAGCAGATCCTCTACGCGTCCGGCCGCAAGCCAAAGACCGAAGGGCTCAATCTCGATGCCATCGGCATTACCCCGGATGTGCATGGCGCCATTCCGGTCGACGCCTTTTCGCGCACCCAGCACCCGCATATCTACGCCATCGGTGATGTCACCAACCGGCTCAACCTGACGCCGGTGGCCATCCGCGAGGCCGTGGCCTTTGTCGAGACGGCGTTCAAGGACAATCCGACGGCCTATGACCGCGAGAATGTGGCCACTGCCGTGTTTTCGCAGCCTCAGGTCGGCACGGTTGGCCTGACTGAAGACCAGGCCCTCGAAAAAGGTATCAAGATCGACATCTATTCGACCAAATTCCGCATGATGAAGACGGCGTTCACAGGTGGGGAAAGCCGGATGTTCATGAAGCTGGTGGTCGACGCCGAGACTGACGTGCTGTTGGGCGTGCATATAGTTGGTGGCGAGGCCGGCGAGCTGATCCAGCTGGCTGGCGTCGCCGTCAAGGCGAGGCTGACCAAGGCGCAATGGGATTCGACCTGTGCCGTGCATCCAACGGCGGCCGAGGAATTGGTAACCCTCAAGGACAAGCGGCTGTGAGCGCGATAGGGGGGATATGGACCCGGATACGGGCTGGATACACCGAAGCGGCGCTGCTGCTGTTCCTGACGGTCCTGTCGGTCACGATTTACTTCGGTACGACCACCAACCTGCCGCCGCTGATGTTCCTGGCGGGTGTATTGTGCATCGGTTGTTTCAACCCGATCGGCCGGGTGTCGCGGGCCTTCTGGCCGATTATTGGTGTCACTGGCGCGCTGATGATCTACGCCTTCCTGCGCTCGGATTTTGTCGCCATGATCATGTCGGGCAAGGCGATGAGCGAGGCGTGGCATTTGTCCACTCGTTATTTCCGGGCGCCGATGATCATGTGGGTGACCACCTGGGCCCTGATCTTTGCCGTCTGCAGCCTGAATGGGATGCGCGCCCGGCGGACGCTGACCTGGATGGGCTGGATGACGCTTGCTCTGTTCGGCATCGACTTACTGGACGCGCTCGGCAACATCGGATTGCGCAACTGGATGAACGTGCACTGGTTCGGCCATGAGCGGCCGGAAATGGTCATCGTCGATGCTTCCAACCTCAATACCTACCTGTTGATGCTGTTCTGGCCGCTGGCATTCTGGTTCAACTGGAAAAGCCAGCCGGCGGCGCTCATCCTGATGGTTGTCGCCATATTGTGGGCATCGGTGATCGTGGATACCAACGCGCAGGCCGTTACGCTGATCGGCTCGGCGGTGGTGTTTTTCGTGGCGCGCGCCTGGCCGTCGGTCTGGGCGCGGCGCGGCCTGTTGCCGGAGCGCGTCCTGGCCGGGTTGGCCATGCTTTGGGTGCTGGTGTTCCCGTTGGTCGTCGTGGGGCTGATCCGGACGGGTTATGCCAAGACGTTGCACGATCATCTGCCGGCGTCCTGGGCGGCGCGCATCGACATCTGGACCTATGCCGTCAGCCGGTCGCTGGAAAAGCCATGGTTTGGCTGGGGGTACGAATCGGCCCGGCTGTTCGATCCCTATATTCCCGACCATCCGCACAACCTGTCGCTTCAGGCCTGGCTGGAACTGGGCATTCCGGGCCTGGTTTTGCTGGCCGCGCTATGGTTCTGCATCTTCTGGTTCATGGTGCCGCGCGGATCGGAGACGGTCGTCGCGCCGGCCGGCAACGGACTGCGCGCGTTGGATGAACAGCCTGCGGCGGATGCTTCTCCGGAGCTGTCGGTCGAACAGCGCGCCCGGCCGTACATGCTGGCGGCGGCGGCCAATTACTTCCTGTTGAACGCCATCAGTTACGGCATGTGGAAGCAATGGTTGCACTGCATTGCCGCCATGATGCTGATCATTGCCATCCTGGCCATTAAAGCCATAAGGTTTGAAATAAAGACGGACAACACTTTGTCCGACAATCCGGGTTGAGTTTGGCCGCGTGAGCGACTAAATACCGAGGATGAACAAGATATGGTCCCCCAAAGACTGGCGCTCCCTGCCAGCCCTGCATATTCCGAGCGATTACCCGGATGCGCAGGCCCTTGCCTCCGTCGAAGACGAACTGTCGCACCTGCCGCCGCTGGTCTTCGCCGGTGAGGCGCGCCGTCTGACCTCTGCCCTGGGCGAAGTCGCCAAGGGCAACGCCTTCCTGCTGCAGGGCGGTGATTGCGCCGAAAGCTTCAAGGAATTTTCGGCGGACAACATCCGCGATACCTTCCGCCTGATCCTGCAGATGGCAGTCGTCCTGACCTTTGCCGGCGGCAAGCCGGTGGTCAAGGTCGGCCGTATCGCCGGGCAGTTCGGCAAGCCGCGCTCGTCGGCCGTCGAAACCATCGGTGATGTCACCTTGCCGAGCTATCGCGGCGACAATATCAACGGCATGGAATTCACGCCGGAAGCGCGTCTGCCCGATCCGCAGCGTCTGCTTAAGGCTTATCATCAGTCGTCGGCGACGTTGAACCTGCTGCGCGCGTTCGCGAATGGTGGCTATGCCGACCTGTACAACATCCACAAGTGGACGTTGGGCTTCGTGTCGGGTTCGCCGCAGGGCGAGCGCTACAAGGAACTGGCCGAGAAGATCTCCGAAACGCTGTCGTTCATGTCGGCGATCGGCGTGACGCCGGAAAGCCACCCACAGATTCGCCAGGTCGATTTCTTTACCTCGCACGAAGCCTTGCTGCTCAATTATGAGCAGGCCATGACCCGCGTCGATTCGACCAGCGGCGATTGGTACGATACGTCCGCGCATATGGTATGGATCGGCGAACGCACACGTCAACTCGACGGCGCGCATGTCAACTATATGAAGGGCATCAAGAACCCGATCGGCGTGAAGTGCGGTCCGACCATGGAGCCGGACGATCTGCTGGGCATTATCGACGCGTTGAACCCGGAGGCCATTCCTGGACGTCTGACCCTGATCGGCCGCTTCGGCTCCGATAAGGTCGCGGAACGTCTGCCGCGCCTGATGGCGGCGACCAAGGCACACGGCGTGCCGGTGGTGTGGTCGATCGATCCGATGCACGGCAATGTGGTCAAGGCTTCGAATGGCTACAAGACGCGGCCGTTCGATCGCATTCTGTCGGAAGTCCGCTCCTTTGTTGACATCGCCGCCAGCGAGGGCGTGCATCCCGGCGGGATGCACCTGGAAATGACCGGTCAGAATGTGACCGAATGCACCGGTGGTGCGTTTGCCTTGTCGGATGAAGACCTGGGCGATCGTTACCACACGCACTGCGATCCGCGTCTCAACGCCGACCAGGCGCTGGAGCTCAGCTTCCTGGTCGCCGAGCGCCTGCACAGTCTGAAAGACAAGGCGTCGAAGGCGGCATAAACCACTTTTCGCCTTGCCGATAAACGCGTAACCTCCCCCTCGAAAAAGGGGGAGGTTTTTTATGCTGGCCATTGCCGCGATATATCTGAGCCTGTCGGGCGTGCCAGCCGCTTGCGCGGGCGACCTGGACGTAACCCCGGCCAGCATGGGGCCGTTGGCGTTGGGTGAGCCGATGTCGGCTGTGATGGCGCACTATGATACCTCGGTGATGGCCCGCGAAGACGATGGCAACGGTGAGATCGCCCGTTCGGTTGTCTTGTGTCAGGGCGCAAAGGTCGTCGCGACGACGGACGGCAAGCGCACTATCGTATCCATGCTCAGTACGGCGTCGCCGCTTTTCCTGACAGGGAAGGGGGCACATGCTGGCATGACCGTTGCCGAACTCACGCGGTTGTATCCCCAAGGGAAGCTGAATTTCATCATCGGCGAAGGCCTGGTGGCCAATTTCGACACGGGGAGAGGTGTTATCTTCAACCTCGACGCGGCGACGGTGCCGCACCGGTGTTATGACCCTACGACCGATTGCACGGCGGAGCTTCAGTCCTTCGAGAGCGTCGCCGTCTATATCCGGAAACCGTGAACAGGCCCGGATTGCTCCCTCGGCTGAATTCGGCTACGGACACCGCATGTTGCATTTGAGATCACAATTGGCTCCGGAAACAAGGGCGGCGTTTGCCGCCCTTTTTCGCCTGTCGTGGCCGGTGATCGGCTCACGCGTCGGCGTCATGCTGATGGGGCTGCTCGATACCATCGTAGTCGGGCAATATTCATCGGCGCAGCTCAGCCTGCTGATGGTGTCGCAGTCGCTGTTCTGGGTGCCGGCGGTCAGCAGTATGGGCCTGTTGATGGGCGTGCAAGTCAAGGCGGCGCATTTCCTCGGCAGCAACGAACCGCATCGGGTCGGCGCGGTGTTCCGGCGGGGCATCGGTTATGCCTTGATGCTGGGCTTGGGTTTCATGGCGGTGCTGCTTGTTATCGGTGTCAGCGCCTTGAAGGTCGTCGTCCGGCCGGAGTTGGCCGACGCGTCGCGCGTGCCCCTGGCGATTTTCGCCGCGTCGATGCCCCTGTTTCTGGTGTCGATTGCCACTTCTCAGTTTCTGGAAGCGTTAAGCCGGACGCGCGAGGTATTCATCTTCACGCTGCTCAGCAATGGGCTCAATGTTGGCCTGCTGTTTCTGCTGGTTCCTGGACATTTCTCGTTATTCGGAATAAATTTCAGTGGGGCACTTGGGGCAGCGACCGCGACCGCTATCGCGCGTAGCAGCCTGGCTGTCATGCTGCTCATCTACGTGCTCATCCTGAAGGAGGCGAGGGCGTTCAACCTGTTCGGCCAGGCCGAACCCGATCACGCCGGCGCGGTGGAGCAGCGCCACGTCGGTTATGCGACGGGTGCGGCCTATTTCATCGAGACGGCGGCGTTCGCAGCCATGACCCTGTTTGCCGGCCGCATCAGCGACGAAGCCGTGGCCAGCTGGGCGATCGTGCTGAACTTCGCCAGCGTGGTGTTCATGGTGCCGATGGGGATTTCCGCCGGCTGTTCGGTGCTGGTCGGCAAGGCCTATGGCGCAGGTGATTGGGCCGAGGTGGCGCGGGTCGGCTGGGTCAGCTTCGTGTCGGCGGGACTGTTCATGACCGGCGTGGTGATTGCAGTGTTGCTGGCCGTCGACGCCATCACACGCTTGTACACGCACGACCCGCTGCTTATCCCGGCGGCACGGGAAGGATTGCTGCTGTCTTGTCTTTTCTTCATCCCCGATGGCTTGCAGGTGGTCGCCGCCCAGGCCTTGCGTGCCCGCAAAGACGTAGTGGCCCCGACCATCATCCACTACCTGTCGTACGGCGCGATCATGTTGCCGTTAGGCTTTCTGTTCTGCCTGACCTTCGGTTGGGGTGTCGCTGGACTAGTCTGGGCGGTGGTGGTGGCCTCAGCGATTTCCGGGCCATTCCAGACTGGCCGCTATCTGTGGCTGGACCGGCAGATCAGGAACCGCGCGGCGCCAGCAGGATAACGGCCGACCCGCCGAGGCACAGCACCAGCCCGCCCAGGTCCCACAGGTCCGGCTTTTGCCGCTCGACCAAGGCCATCCAGGCCAGTGAGGAGGCAATGTAAATGGCGCCGTAGGCCGCATAGGCTCGGCCGGCGGCGGGCGTGTCGATCAGGGTCAGAAGCCAAGCGAACAGGCCAAGGCAGATCGCGCCGGGTATCAGCCAGGCTGGAGACTTGCCCAACTTGAGCACGGCCCACAGGCTGTAACAGCCGCCGATCTCACACAGCGCGGCCAGGACATAGACGAGGATGGGTTTCATCGTCTGAGCTTGCCGGGCGTTGCGGCAAAAGGCAACGTTCAGGCGCCCAAAATCCAGCCTTCTTCGCTGGCGGCAATGGTGGCATCGGCTTCATTCAGGCCCTTAGGCGCAGCGAACAGGGCGCCCAGTTCGCCCTTGTCGTCCTTGTCGGCAAAGGCCTGCGCGGCCAGGCGGACGGCGGCGGCGTCCTTGACCTCGCCGGGTTCGGCCGGGCCTTCGAAGATCGGGGGGAAGATCTCGGCGATCACAGTGTCGATGCCGTCAAGCGCCGCCTCATCCAGAGCGCCGAACCCGGTTTGGAACGGCCACAGCCGGGCCTTGCCGTTGAGCGTTTCAGCCAGGGCCCGGGTCGCGGCGATGCCGAGCATGGCCTGGCCGCCGACCACGCCGGCGCCGTGCATCTGCCACAGGCTCTTGGGTTGGGCGGCCTTGTTTTTCAGGGCGCGCACCGCGTCTTCGGTCAGGCGGAATTCCGGGAAATCACCGAATGAGTCCGGCTTCAGGCTGGACAACCACTTCTGCGCCGCCGACTTGGGGCAGCCCCAGAACGGATAGGCCTCGTCGGTCATCAGCCGGTTCATCTTGGCGGCGACCTGGAAGCGGTTGTTGCTGTTGTCCGGCTTGTCGACAACGTTCTTGGCCATGAAGTCCCACATGGCTTCCCAAGGCGTACCCTTGAGCTGCAGCCGGTCGGCCGTGCCCCGCGGAAAACCGAGCGCGAAATTGACCCCCAGCAGGATGCGGTCGCCACGCTTGCGCAGGTCGGCGAACAGGTTTTTCAGCTGGGTCAGGGCTTCGGCGCGCGTTGCCGGGTTGAACGCCTCATAGGACAGGCGGAAACGTACGTCGCGTTTCATCACGCCAATCCATACTGAGGATTCGCCGGTTTTCTTGCCTTCGGCGGCGCTATAATCGACCATCACATAGGCGCCGAACAGACGGTTCACGTCGCAATCTCCAGTAGGGGGCAAAGGCGCGGTGAACGCCTGGGCGTAAAGCCGGGTGTTTAGCCCGAAGATGGGGGCAAACAAAGCCCTTTTCGCGGCCAATCACGCCGGTGTGCACAGCAAAATAATCGTTTTTGGCCGTTTCGCTCTGCAGCAAACCTGTTTACAACCGCAGCCGACAATCGCTGCGGTAAAGGGATGCTGAGATGACGAAAGTTTTGCGTGTAGGCGTTGCTGGGGCAGGTGTGTTCGGGGGCTATCACGCCAATAAGTACAAGCAGGCACCGGACGCCGGGATCGCCGTCGAATTCGTTGGCATCTACGACCTCGACAAGAGCCGCGCCGAGACCCTGGCGGCGACCCATGGCGTTGCCGCGTTCGGCGGCGATGAGCTGGACGCCTTCCTGGCGCAGCTTGATGTCATCACCATCGCCACGCCGGCTTTTGCCCATGCCGGAGTTGCCAGGAAGGCGCTGGCGGCGGGCGTGCATGTCTACAGCGAAAAGCCGCTGGCCACGACGGTCGAAGATGGCGAGGACATGGTCGAACTGGCGGCGCAGAAGGGTCTGGTGCTGGCCTGCGGTCACCAGGAGCGCAGCGTCTTCGAGGCCATGGGCCTGTACGACGTGCCGGAGAAGCCGCTGCGTCTGGAGGCGGTGCGCAATGGCACAGCCTCGACGCGGAACCTGGATGTGTCGGTTGTGCTTGACCTGATGGTGCACGATCTCGACCTGGCGCTCAGCCTGGCAGACAGCGCCGCGGGTGGGCTTAAGGCGTCGGGCAAGCGCCGCACGGACGAAGGTTACAAGGCCGCAGGCGCCGATGAAGTGACGGCCGATATCGACTTCGAAAACGGCATGACTGCGTCATTTGAGGCGTCGCGCATGGCGGCCGAACGCAAACGCACCATGCGGCTGGTTTACCCGAGCGGCGAGGTGGCAATCGACTTCCTTACCCGCAGCTTTGCCAATACGACGCCATTTGCGCTCAATGCCGATTTCGCCGAAGCGGCCATCGCCAAGGACCCGCTGGGGACCAGCGTCTTCCGGTTCCTGGAAACCGTTTTGGGAAAGCGCGTGCGTCCGCTGTGCACGGGCGATGAAGCGTTGCAGGCATTGAAGGTCGCGCTGGCCATAGATGAAGATGTGGCCTAGGTCAGCTTAACTGGAATGGCCTTTGAAGATGATGCCAAAGGCCAGCACGGCGTAACCGCTGATGGCCAGCCAGTAACGGTATTCCGTTAAATAGGGCGTGGGGTGGAAATAGCCGATCAGGCTGCCGGCGATCAGCGCCACCGACACAAAGAACAGCAACAGAGTCAACGCTGACAGCTTCATGATTCTACGCGTACCCACCCATCTGATTTTTTCAGAGCTATAGAGCCACTAATTCAAAGATTTGTGATAATTTCAACGAAAATATCGGTAACGGGGCCTTAGCCTGAACCGGTTATGCAAAATTACCGCACGAGGCGAGGCAGCGTCCAATCACAGCGCCCGCAAGCCAAACAGAAACTCGTGAAGAACGGCAAACACTGAAAAGGCCGAAGCGGCCAACAGCATCTTGGCGTAGCCCAGCTCTTCCGGCACAAAGGCCGTGCGCCCTTCGATAATCGCTACGAACGGCACGATCGAGGTGCGCTTCTTGATGGAGTTGTAGGTCTCACCCATCATGCTCAGGCGTTTGCGGTCGATGTTGTTGGCGCCCAGGGCACACAGCGCCAGCAGCGAGCCGAAGAACAGCCAGCTGGCCAGGTTGCCATTGCAGATCAGGTGCGTGAAGGCCCACAGGCCGATCCCGGCCAGGACCGGATGGCGCGAAATGCGGATGACGCCGTAGACAGTCTTGTCCGGGAGCTTGCGCAGGGCCAGCAGATTGGTCGGTGACGGACTGAACACACCCAGCGTAATCAACAGGAAGGCGACAAAATTGGCGACGAGCGCGATGACGCGCAGCCAGGTCGGCGCCGTCCAGAAGATGTGGTTCAGGCCATCCTGATCGCCAACGGCGACAGCGAAGGCGACGCACATCCACACAAGCCCGATGACGGAAAACAGGCAGAACAGCGCATAATAGGCCATTTTGCCGATGCCGCTGATGATCTGATCCTTGAACGCCGTTCCGCTGATCATCACGTGGATGGACAGGAAGAAGGCGCAGGCAAGCGCGAGGGTCAACATGCAGGAAAGGCTTTAAAGATAAGGAATGAGCGGGGCGTTCAGCACGTCGCCATCTGGCTTCGGCGCGGGGGCAGGTGTGTTTTCCGATGCGAGCAACCTAGCCGGCGGAGCGGTTCTGGCAGGTTCGGGAATGGGCGCGATCGGCGGGATATTGTCGATGTCCCGCGGGGACGGGCGGCGAAGAACGGTTTCGATGTGGTAGAACCAGTCACGCGCCTTGGCGAAGGCGGCGCGTGGCCCTTCGGCGCGCGCGGTCAGGGCGTCGTTAGGATCCCAGATAACCAGTTCATAAAACGGATGCACCGGATCGTCGAAGATCAGGCGCATGACAACCGTCTGCACGGCCGGTGAAATTTCGTCAATCGGTTTGTAGGCGCCGGCATCGAGCGGCTTGGCCGAGCCGCCGCGAACGACACGGGCGAACACCTTGCCATCGACGAACAGTTCCATGCCGAACAGTTCGGAGATGGGGTAGATGCGCGTCGGCGCCTTGCCGAAATTGCGAACGATGATGACCTTGTTGCCGGCGTAGGACAGGGCGGCGGCGGCCTTGCGCACCGGCTCGATCGATTCGACCTCGGCCTTGGCGCCGGCCAGGGCTTCCTTGACTTCGTCTTCCAGCTTCTTGGGTTCTTCGACGCGCGTCTCATAGATCCTGTACAGAATGAACAGAATGGACAGCAGCGCGGCGGACAGGATGACCAGAGCAGGCAGGAATGTCGGCAAGATGGAAACCCGGAAAAGACGACGCCCCAATGCGATGACGGACGCCGCGACCATATTAACCACGATTTGAGCCGCAGGTTAAGAGGGCACAACCGGAATAAGGCACGCGACGTCAAAAAGGTCGGAAGAGACGAATTTTTTCCGGCGCTTTGTGGTTTGTTTGCCGCAACCTAACGCGACAAAGGGTGATCGTCATAGGCGTCGTCGTCGGCTATTTCGCCGTTGTCGTCGTCTTCCCAGGGGGGTGCGTTTTCCCACGGCGGCGCGGATTGGATGCGCGGTGCCGGGTTGGCGGCGGGCGGATGAAGCGGGGGAGAGGCGACTTCGGCGGCCGGGTAGGCGGCGGGCTCTTCCCTGGCGGGCGTTTTCGCCTGAGCCTGAGGCATGCGCTTGATGACGGCGTCGACGTGCGACAACCACTTGCGGCCCAGGCGAACGGCGTCGGCGGCGGTCTTGGCGTGGACCGGGTTCTGGCTGACCTCGCCATAGAGATTGAGCTCGAATTCCGGCATCTCCACGTCGTCGAAGATCAGCCGCAAGGTGACGCGCCCGGCATTGGCATGGGTTTCGTTGAGGACGCGGCGGGGTTCGCCTTTCTGGGCCCGGGCGACCACGCGTTCATCGACGATCAGTTCGGCGCCTTCGATTTCCTCGAACGAGAACACGAGGCCCTTGCTGCCCGTGTCCCACAGCACGGCCAGGTCGCCGGCGGTGAAGTCGAGGCCGGCGGCTTTCTTGCCGTCAAGATCGAAGACGGTGGCATCGGGGGTCTTGCCGAGCGAGGCGTGCAGGGTGCGGCCCAGGCGACGCGAGGCTTCGAACCACCACATCAGTCCGGAGGCGATCAGGGTCAGGCCGATGCCAGCAAAAAAGAAATAGAGAAGAATGCGAACGGCGTGGGCCATGGCAGTACCGGGGCCGGATATGGCTAATAAAGCTTTAAGTGTGCGCCCCAGCGGTTAAGATTCGGCTAAGCCTCAATCCTGAATTTCAATAACCACCGGCACATGGTCCGAAGGCTTGGCTTCATCGTGGGTGCGACCGCGGGTATCCTTGTGGATGACCATGTTGACAAGTCTGTCGGCAGCCTGTGGAGACAGCAGGTGGTGGTCGATGCGGATGCCTTCGTTCTTCTGCCATGCGCCGGCCTGGTAATCCCAGAAGGTGTAACGGTTTCCTTCGGGCGGCACGGCTTCGAAGGCGTCGGTGTAGCCGAGGTTCTTCAGGCCCTGGTAGGCCTGGCGGACGGCCGGTTGATAAAGAGCGTCGTCCAGCCAGACGCTTTCCTTCCAGCAATCGTCCCGGGTCGGGATGATATTGAAGTCGCCGGTGATGACGGTGGCTTCCTCGAGCCTGATCATCTCGGCGGCGCGGGCGTGCAGGCGCTCCAGCCAGCGCAGCTTATAGGCATATTTGTCGGTGCCGAGCGGGTTGCCGTTGGGCAGATAGATGCCGACGAAGCGCACCGGTTTCGGCGCTTCGACAATGGCTTCGATATAGCGCGAATGCTCGTCCGCCGGATCGCCGCCCAAACCACGCGTGACATCGCTCAGCGGGAATTTCGACAGGATGGCGACGCCGTTCCACGTCTTCTGGCCGTGGACAGCGCAGTTGTAGCCGAGCGACTCGAAGGCCTCATAAGGAAACTTCTCGTCGATGCACTTGATTTCCTGCAGGGCGCAGACATCGGGCTGGGCTTCGGCGAACCACTCGCGGATCAGCGGCAGCCGGGCATTGACGGAGTTGACGTTCCAGGTGGCGAGTTTCATGCGCAGGGTTTTAGGCTGCCCGCCGGATTCGAGCAAGGTCTATGCGCGGTCATGCGGCTTATCGGGCCGGACCTGACAGACGTGCCAGAGAACGCCGGCTGGATCGTAAACATAGGCGAGGCGCAATCCCCAGGGCTGAACCTTCGGCGCTTTTGGCGGCTGGACGCCAAACCGGCCCGCCAGGTCGAGGCTTTCGATGTGCGTCCACCAGGCGTCGAGGTCTTCGACCATCAACTGCATCATGAAGTTTTCGGCCCATTCCTTGACGTAGTAGTTCTGCAGGATAAAGCCGCCCGAACCGCCGCAGGAAAAGATCGCCACGTCGGCGTCAAGAAGCTTCGTGAAGCCGAGCGCTTCGTAAAATACCTTGCTGAGCGCGAAGTCCTTTGCCGGCAAAAACGGGCGGGCAACGACCGAAGCGGGCGCGGGCATTCGCGTCTCCATTGAAGATTATAATGAGAAACTGGTTCCGCAGCCGCACGACGAGGTGGCCAGCGGGTTGAGAATCTTGAACTGCGAGCCGACCAGCTCTTCGACATAGTCGATGATCGACCCGGCCATCAACGGCGCCGAGACTTCGTCGATCAGGGCGACGGCGCCGTCGAAGCGGATTTCGCTTTCGTCAGGCTCGGCATGGTCAACCAGGTCGAGCTTGTACTGGAAGCCCGAGCAGCCGCCGCCTTCGACCAGGACACGCAGCATCATCGGATGTCCGGCCTCATTGCTGAGGGCGTTGAGGTGGCGGGCGGCATTAGCGGTCAGGGTAATATTGTGGCTCATATCGGCAATATAGAGGTTTTCGCCGTGAAAATCAGGCCCTTGGCATGAAAACGCGGTGATTTTTTAGGCGATGGTTACGAATTGTAGTATAGACACGCCGCACTCGTCGCCATTTTTTGGCGTTAAATCCGGATTGCGCATGACCCTGGCCCCTTACGCCGAAAACGTCGCCAACAGCCTGGGGCGCCTGCACCCTGAGCCTGACAGTCCGACGCGCACGGCGTTCGCCCGCGACCGCGATCGCATCATCCATTCAACCGCCTTCCGCCGGCTCAAAGGCAAGACCCAGGTGTTCGTCGCCAATGAAGGCGACTATTTCCGCACCCGGCTGACCCACAGCCTGGAAGTGGCGCAGATTGCCCGGTCGCTGGCCCATTCGCTGGAGCTGGATGTCGACCTGGCCGAAACTATCGCCCTGTCGCATGATCTGGGCCATCCACCGTTCGGCCATGCCGGCGAAGACGAGCTGCACCGCTGCATGATGCCGTGGGGCGGGTTCGATCACAACGTCCAAACCTTCCGTGTCATCACCAAGCTCGAGGTCCGCTACCCGGCCTGGGATGGCCTGAACCTGACCTGGGAAACGCTGGAAGGCATCATCAAACACAACGGGCCGGTGTCGCAGCACATGGCCGAGCCGTCGTGGAAGGCCATCGCCGATTTCAACGAGCAATGGGCCCTGCGGCCCGAGACTTTTGCCTCACTGGAAGCCCAGGTGGCCGCGATTGCCGACGACATCGCCTATAACAATCATGACGTCGACGACGGCCTGCGTGCAGAACTGTTCACTATTGCCGACCTGCTCGAAGTGCCGATGATCGGCCCGGCGCTCAAGTCGGTGCAAAAGGACTGGCCGACCATCAACAACCGGCTGTGGCGGCTGGAAGGGGTGCGGCGGATGATCGGCGTGATGATCGCCGACGTGCTGTCCGAGACCCTGCGTCGCCTGGCTGAGGACGATATCCGCACCCCCGAGGATGTTCGCACGGCCAAGCGCCAGATGGTGGCGTTTTCCAAGGGCGTGTTTGACGACCTGTCGCGGCTGCGCGGCTTTCTGTATGAGCGGATGTACAAGCACTACAAGCTTAACCGCACGCGTTCCTACGCCAAGCGGACGCTGAACGAGATGTTCAACCTGTTCATGCACGAGCCGGATACGCTGCCGACCGAATGGTTCCAACTGGTCTGTTCGAAGGATTCGGAGACGGCGCGGGCCCGGGTGATCTGCGACTATATTGCGGGCATGACCGATGCTTACGCGATCGATGAGCACCGGCGTTTGTTCTCGTTCTAGGCGCGCCTTGATCTGATTTTTATTCTTAATGCAGGGTAAACGCGCCGCTTATTTACGGCCGCGCCCGCATGGTGGCCGGGCTTACGGAGGTTAATGCCCGGCTGTTCGGACCTCCTTGGAGCCATCGTTCCCACCCAACCCTAAGGAGTTCGATCATGCGTAAGCGTTCTTCACTCATCTTGTCCCTGGCGGCGATCTCAGCCCTGGCGGTTTCGGTTTCCGGCTGCTCGTGGTGGCACTCCATGATGGA
This sequence comes from Pseudomonadota bacterium, assembly GCA_048497915.1. Classification (GTDB taxonomy): domain Bacteria; phylum Pseudomonadota; class Alphaproteobacteria; order Caulobacterales; family Caulobacteraceae; genus Asticcacaulis. Next base: position 20,031 of record JBEHYZ010000021.1, on the reverse strand, counting down.
CAGCGACGCGACGGCGAGCAGTTCGTCAGCGTCGTCCAGTTCGGCAAGTTCTTCGACATCGATGTGAGACAACAACGGCGCCGGTAACCTGGCGCCGTTGTTTTTACAAACTTTACGCGGCTTATCGCGCAAAGGCGGCGCTTCCTTACGTGGCCTCGCGCATCATTGGTGGGCGTTAACCTTTTGAAGGAACCCCTCCCATGCGCATCAACAAAGCTCTTCCTGTCGCAATTGCCGCCTTGGGCGCCCTTGTCACCGCCTGCGCGGATATGGGCCATTCCGGAACCGAAACCACCACTTCCGTCAGCACTCAGGACGGCGCCGTGACCGGCGTTTCCCAAACCACGGTCAGCAGTTCTGTGGCACCGGACGGTTCGACCAGCACCACGGTCACCAGCAGCAGTTCATCAATGTAAGGAAAAGGATAGAGCCGCGGGCATTTTCAGACGCGCTTTTGATCCGAAAACCGCATCACGCTTTTCGGAAAGCGCTTGCCTAGCGGCTCGACTTCTTGACCAGGAACATGGCCGCGTCAGCCTCGGACAGCCAGGCCTCGGCGTTTGGCTGATTGGCATAGGCGCGCACGCCGAATGAGCCGCCGGTCTTCAGGTAAAGGCCCTGGTGCTCGAACGTGCCAAGCGCCAGTTCCGCTTCCAGCTTCAAAGCCTTGATCCGGGATGAATTAAGGTCGGCGCGGCGCAGCAGAATAGCGAATTCGTCGCCGCCAATGCGGCTGACACTGTCGCCTTCGCGGACGCTGGCGCGCAGGGTTTCGGCGACATAGATCAAAGCGGCGTCACCCGCCGAATGGCCATAGGTGTCGTTGATGCCCTTGAAGCCGTCCATATCCAGGAAAATCAGGCAGGCTTCCTCGCCGTAACGCTTGCAGTCGGCCATGGCGCGCTGCATTTCGCGCAGGAAAGCGCGGCGGTTGAGGGTCGGCGTCAGAACGTCGGAATCGGCCTGAGCCTCGGCAAATTGCGTGGCGAGGTTTTGAGCCTGTAATTCCATGCGCAAGCGTTCATTCTCCGCCATCAGCGAGTCGATCAGCGCCTGCGCCGATGCCGGCCAGCTTTCCTGCGGCGCGGGTGCGGCAGGTACCGGAGCAGGCGTTTGCGGCGCGGTCACGGTCGGAACAAAGGCGGCCTCGATCGCCGGCGCCAGCGAAGCGATCGGCTTGCCTGGCGCACAGTGACGCGTTTCGCTCTGGCCGCCCATCAGGGCGTGGATGCGATTGACTTCGGGGGCATGGGTAGGGGCGCGCGACGCCTCGAAGTGCTGGGTCTCGAAATACTCGGCCAGCAGGCTTTGCATGGAGGCGGTCGTCGCCTGGCGCGCGGAAATCGGCAGCAGATCTGGCATCTGCGGTAAATCCGGATTCGCCAAAGAAGCGCTCGACTCTGCGGCGCCCGTCAAAGTGGGTTTGGTATCTGCAGCCATTATCCCGGAGGTCTTCAATGCGGCGAGGGCCTGTTTCGCCCGCCCGGCCCGTCCAGAAGATGAAAGCACAGGACAGGCCGATAGGCAATCCGCCAAACCGGCGTTAACCCTTTATCTGGCCCAAGTTTTTGTGACAGACGCCCGGCCGGGGACGCTGGGAAATGAGCGCTTGCAGTCGAAGGGCTCGTGACTATACTCCGCGCTCTTTTTAAAACCCTCTGCCTGACCAGGAGTTGTTATGGCTGAAACACCGCCGGTAGCCATCATCATGGGATCGCGTTCCGACTGGGGTGTGATGAAGGCGGCTGCCGCCATGCTGGATGCCTTGGCGGTGAAATATGAAGCCAAGGTGGTGTCGGCGCACCGGACTCCCAAGCGGATGTACGACTTCGCCATGGGCGCCAAGGCGGCGGGTTTCAAGGTGATCATCGCCGGTGCCGGTGGTGCGGCGCACCTGCCGGGCATGACCGCGTCGCTGACGACTTTGCCGGTGCTGGGCGTGCCGGTGCCGTTGAAGGAGGGCCTGAAGGGCATCGATTCGCTGTTGTCGATCGTGCAGATGCCGGGCGGTATTCCGGTCGGCACGCTGGCGACCGGCGAGGCAGGCGCCAAGAACGCCGGTCTGCTGGCGGCGCAGATCCTGGCCCTCTCCGATCCGGCCCTGGCTGAGCGGGTGGAGACTTTGCGCCAGTCGCAGACCGATGGCGTGCCCGAGACGGTGGAAGACTGATGGACGCTTTAAAGCTAGGGGCGACCATTGGTATCCTGGGTGACGGTCAACTGGGGCGGATGCTGAGCCAGGCGGCGTCAAGGTTAGGCTTCAAGGTAGTGACGTTCGGGCCCGACCAGGGCTCGCCAGCCGCGCAGGTATCGCTGGCCTCCAAGGTCGCGGCCTATTCCGACGAAGACGCGCTGGCCAAGTTCAGCGAAGGCTGCGACGTGGTGACGTTCGAGTTCGAGAACGTGCCGGCGGCCAGCCTCGATTTCCTGACGTCGCGCGGCGCCATTGTCGCGCCGTCATCCAAGGCGCTGCGCATCACTCAGGACCGGGTGCTGGAAAAGCGCTTCGGTCGTGAGCACGGCATCGGCACGGTCGATTTCTTCGAGATCAACAGCCTCGACGACCTGGTTGCCGCCTATAAACAAAGTCCGACGCGTGAGGCGCTGCTCAAGACTCGCCGCGAAGGCTATGACGGCAAGGGCCAGGTGTGGGTTCGCTCCGAGGACGACGTGAAAAGCGCCTATGAAAGCCTGGGCGGCGGCCGTCCGGCGATCCTTGAGGCCAAGGCCGACTTTGTCCGCGAGATTTCGGTGGTGGCGGCGCGCGGTTGGGACGGCAGCGTCAAGACCTTCCCGATCGGCGAAAATCGCCATGTCCACGGCATCCTGTCTACCACGCTGGCGCCGGCGGAGGTGCCGCTGACCGTAGAGACAGAGGCGCGTGATATCGCCCGCAAGGTCCTGGAAGGACTGGAATTTGTCGGCGTCCTGGCGGTTGAGCTGTTTGTCCTGCCCGGCAATCATCTGCTGCTCAACGAGATCGCGCCGCGCGTCCATAATTCCGGCCATTGGACCCAGGACGGCTGTCTGTGCGACCAGTTCGAGCAGCATATCCGGGCCGTCGCCGGCTGGCCGCTGGGCGATACCGAGGCGCGCTATACGGTCGAGATGACCAACCTGCTCGGGCCGGACATCCTGAAATGGCCGGAACTGGCGGCCGAGCCCAAGGCGCGGCTCTATGTCTACGGCAAGGATGATCCAAGACCTGGCCGCAAGATGGGCCATATCAACCGGATAAGATCATGATCCTTGTTTTATTGAGCTATACGGCGCCGATCGAAGCCCTAGATGCGCAGTTGGAAGCACACCGTGCCTGGCTCAAAGCCGCTGCAGACGAAGGTATCCTGCTGGCGGCTGGCCGCAAGGTACCGCGCACCGGTGGATTATTCATCGCGCGTGGCAGCCGTGAGAGCATCGAGGCCTGGGCCGCCACCGATCCGTTTGCCTTGCACGGCTTGTCGAACTACGATTTTGTCGAGGTCGACATCACCATGACCGCCGCGGGGTTGGAGGGGCTCAAGGCCTGAACCCCTCCGGGTTGCCTTACATCTCCATACCGTGCGGCATGGCGTGGAACTTCAATGTCATGAAGGCGACCGTGCCGTCGGGATGGGCGCCATAGGACGGCTGCAGTGACGCAGGCACGTCATTGAACTGCCGGACCACACCCAGGCCGAGGCTGGTCTGATGGTTGAGGACGAAGGTGCGGACGGCGCCGATTTCGGTCTTGCCGACCCACGGACCATCGGGCGCCAGCTCGTCATTCCGCACCCGTTCGCCGCGCAGCAGGCCGCTCCATCTGTCATTGAAGGCCAAGGTATTTTCGAACAGCCAGCCGTCGCCTGGCTTGTCTTGACCGTGCGTTGCCTGTTTGCGGCCGAAAGCGAGGGTGGAATAGAGTGTCGCGTTACTTCCTAATTTTTGGACATATTCGGCGCTGAGCGATTGCTTGATCAGGTCGGTGTTCGGGTGCAACGCTTCCGGGCTGGCCTGTCGCGCCCAGGAGGCTTGCAAGTCAAGGTTCGGCGTGACGCTCCAGGTGGCGCGGATAGCTGTGGAATCGAGATGCGCGGGATCGAGATTGAAGCGCTTCTCATCCGGCTCGCGGCCGGTGAATTGCGATACTTCTAGCTTTAAGGAATTTTTTGAAATGCCCGCCGTGACGACGCCCATGGTGATATGCCCGCTGTCCAGCCAATGGTGGGTGAGCGGTGCGGTCGGAAAAGTCCCGCCCGATCGCCGGTGCATGAAGGCAGTTGGCCCGAAGGCAAATTCGCCGGGATAGCCGGCCGAAATGAAGGCACTGCCGCCGTCAAATGTCTGGGTCAGGGTGGCGCTCAGGCCCATGAACAGGTCGTGCGGGTGCTGGCGGTCGACCAAGTGGTGCTGGCCGTCGGCAGTCTCCCCGGTCTGCAGCAGCAGCGGATAGCCGCTCTTGCCCATGAAGGCGTCCGGCGACAGCATGGCTTCGAGTTGCAGCGACCGGTTGCCGCTGAGCGGACGGGTTGCGGTTATCATGGCCATGCCGGCGACGAAATTCTTGTAGTCGCCGCGCGGGCCTTCCTGGTTGTCCGACGCGAAGGTGAGGGTGGCGTGTTTGTGGATTTGCCAGGCGGATGTAGGCTCCGCCATATCGGCGTGATTCATGTGCATATGGGACATATCCATGCCGGACATGTCGGATTGTGCCAGGGCAGGCGATGTGGCCAAGGCAAGAAGCGCGGCCGTCGCGGCTGCGGATTTGAAGGACATTGAGGTCTCCTGAAAACGGTTGATCGAAAAGGGCGATCAGGCGGCTTTCGGAGGACGTGGCTCAAAGGCGGGGATATGGCTGGCCAGGACCGGCGTAACGGCTGGTTTGAGCCGGACGGGTTGCAGGCGCGCAGCCTGCGGAACGGTAATTTCAGCCGGAGCGATCAGCACCGGCTGGCTGCAGCACGGCATGACGGTCTGGTCGTCGTGTGGCGCAGGCATATGTGAATGCGACATGGCGGCTTGCGCCATATGACAAGGCGGTTCAGCCTGGGGTGCATTTCCCGCGTGGGCCGTGGCGGTCAGCCCGAACAGTAGCCACAGACAGGCCAGAACGGTCCGGACCGCCTTCACGACGCCGAGTCCGCGGGTGTTTCGCTGTGACCAAACCGCAGCTTGCCGAGACTGGCGGCCAGGTTGAGCATATGTTCGGTCGGGCTGGGCAGCTTCGCCTTGAACTTCTCATATTCCATTACCGCTTCGATATTGCGGCGAATCTGCTCGGACTGGGCTTCGGCGCCGCGCGTCAGGCGAGTCACCGCGGCGGTGGTCAGGATGCCGGAGACGATCAGGCGCTTGCTGTAATGGTTTTCGTCCAGGGCCTTGTCGCCAGCCAGCCGCCAGATGATGTCGGCGGTTTCCCACATCAGGCGGCGATGCAGGTCGAAATGGTGGGGCAGGGCGAAAAAGCCGGCCATACGCTGAGCCAGCTTCTCATCGCGGGCAAAGGCGTCGATGCGGGCGTTGAGCAGGTGGCCAATCTTATCGCGAATCTTCATGTTGGAGATGGTGTTGGCCATTTCCGGCTTGGTCAGCACCTCGTCATGGCTGCGCCACAGAAGGGCGGCGATGTCGGCTGCGCCGTTCGGTGCAATCAGGTCGCGTTCGCCGGCACTCATGCCGGCCGCTTTGGCGCCGGCCTCGACGCTCATGCGGTTCAGGCCCAGTTGTGGCACGAACCCGGCCACCGCAGCGGCAAGGCGGGATTCGGCTTCGGTGAGGTCGGAAAACGGGGCAGACTGGCTCATGAGGCTAATTTAGTCTCATCCTTTGGCCACGCCAAGGGCTCAGGCGCGTCCCGTGCAAAATGCCGCAGAGAAAGTAAAAAAGCGGCGTGAAAATCCCTTTTCGGGTGGGGTTTGTCTGGACAGACAGCCTACGGTGATGTAAGGGCACTGCAGTTTTTCGGCCGAAAGGCCCGCAAATAACGATTTGCGGGGCGATTGGCTTTTTCACTTTTACGGGTTGGGTGGGCCGAGCGCCTTTTGAGAACCTTACCCCAGCCCGAATGGAGAGAGTCCTCTGGTACAGATTTTTGTCCGTGACAACAATGTCGATCAGGCCCTGAAGGCCTTGAAGAAGAAGATGCAGCGCGAAGGTTCGTTCCGCGAAATGAAGCGTCACGTACATTACGAAAAGCCGTCCGAAAAGCGCGCCCGCCAGCAGGCGGAAGCCGTGCGCCGCGCCCGCAAGCTGGCCCGCAAGCGCATCCAGCGCGAAGGCGGCATGAGCACCGGTCGCCCTGCCAAGGCCTAAGTCTTTCGACAAAGTCTTAAAATACGGGTTTTCGGCGTTGTAACGCGGCAAACCCTGTCTATAAAAGGATGTCGGCGTGAGCGGACATCCTTTTTTGCGTCTGGGACCAATATCCATGGTGAAAAGCTCATCGCCCGAAGGCCTGCCCGATCCGCAGGATCTCGCCATTCTCGCTATCGCCATGCCGGCCGACACCAATCCGGCCGGCGATATCTTCGGCGGCTGGCTGATGTCGATGATGGACCTGGCGGCCAGCAACGTGGCGGCGCGGGTGTCACGCGGCCGGGTGGCGACCATCGCCGTCGACGGCATGGTCTTCCTGACGCCGGTTCAGGTCGGTGACGAGGTCAGCGTCTATGCGCGCCTGGAAAGCGTTGGGCGAACCTCGATGAAGCTCAAGGTGCATGCCTACCGGCGGCCGCGCGAAAGCATGGAAAAGACGCGCGTGACCGAAGGTATGTTCACCTTCGTCGCCATCGACGAAATGGGCCGTCCGCGCCCGGCCAGGCCATAAGCCGCTTTGCAGCCGTTCAAATTATGTTAATAATGCGGCTGCGGGCCGGGACGCCTTCAAGGGCGTAACGGTAAGGCTGAACAGACAGCGTAACAGAACAAAAACAAGGGTTACCCAATGGAGAGATCGTTTATGGGCCGCTTTCAGGAGTGGCTGAACGAATGGAACGAACTCAAGACCCGTCAGGTTCTGGTCGTTGTTCTGGCGGTTCTGATGGGGCTCCTGGCCGGGATGGTCGTCTATACGATCTCCAAGGCGATCATCAACGATGTCTGGTCCTATCCGCCGGGCCTCTACGGCCTGGCCGACGAGGAACAACGGCAAGCCCTGCTCAAGACGGTGGCCATGCAGGTTTATGTCTGCACCGCCCTTGCCTGGGTGGTGGGGACGATCGGCGGGTGTTACTGCGCCACCCGGGTCGCCAAGATGGGCCGTTTCCCGGCGTGGATCACGGGCGTGCTGCTGACCGCCTATTACTGGATCGACCTGCTGTTCCAGCCGCACAACCTGCCGCAGTTCATCCTGTGCCCGATCCTGGTCGGGATCTGCGCTTATGGCGGCGGATGGCTGGGGATGTACGTCACGGTGCGCAAGCAGATGAAAAGCGGTGCCCAGGCGATTGCTCCGGAAGACGCCTGAGCGCCTTGGACAATCACAAGAACAAAAAAGCGCGCCGGATGGCGCGCTTTTCTCATTTCGGGGGCGTGTCGAACAGCACGATAGACGGCGTGGCCGTCAGGCTGATGGTGGTGGCCCCGGCCATGTCAGACGGGACGAAGTAGGGCGTGCCCGCCGGATATTCACCAACACCAGCCGTGCGTGGCAAGGCCTTTGACTGGCCACCGATTGTCACGGTGCCCGAGCCTCCACCGACGAAGTACACGCGGTCCAGCTTGGGCAGGCCCATGGCCAATACGCCGGCGATCTTGCCCATGGCGGCATTGCCCTGCCTGACGCCCGTGGCCAGGCCAGCGGCATCATAGCTGCGGCCCGCCGGCTGCGGCGAGTAGACGGCGATTTTCGGATTGACCGAGCAGCCTTCCGGGCCGCTGATCGTGACATTGGCGCCCGCATTGAGCTGATCGCGCGTTGGCAGCGGAGAGACCCGGCCGTCAGCGGCGATATTCAGAGGAATGGTCTGGCCGCCAGCATTCATGGACAGGCTGACCTGCGAGGCGTCGCAGCGCTTGATGCGCAGGCGGTAGAAGATATTGACCTGGCTGCGGTCGGCGGCCGGCATGTTCAGGAACTTCTGCAGGCCCTGAAACAGGTCATTGGCGGAGGCGGTCTGGGTGGTGACACCGTTCACCGTGGTCGCTGGCGGCAGATTGGCCGCCAGCGCAGGCGCGGCAGCAGTCAGGCCCAAGGCCAGCAGGGCCGCAACGGATTTTCGCTTCATCAACATAACGCTTCAATACCTCGGAACAGCGGAACGGCTGTATCATAGAGACGGCATTGTGCAAAATTGTGTCTGAATGCGGCGTGAACGGCGCGGAACGACCGCAATTCAGCGGTCCAGCAGGCTTTTCTCCCCTTCGGCGAATCTAGGAGAAGATCCGGACATGGTTTCGCCTTTTTGTCGTGAACTTGCTGGCGGCGGGTTTCAGCCAGCAGAAGGACAAGGGCCATGGGATTGCTTGACGGAGTTATGGACGCGATGGGCGGCAAGGGCGCCGCCGATATCGAGGCGTTGGCCGGACAATTCGGTGGTCCCGGCATTCAGGCCATCGTCACCCAATTTGAACAGGGTGGCCTGGGCGCCGTGGCGCAATCGTGGATTTCGACGGGCGCAAACCTGCCGATTTCAACCGAGCAGCTGCATGCCGTGCTGGGCTCGGAGGCAGTGACCAAACTGGCCGGATCGCTCGGGATTGATCCGGCGCAAGTGGCCAGTGCCTTGCCGGGCCTGATTGATCACCTGACTCCGAACGGCCAACTGCCGACGGACGGTGTTAGCGGTATGCTGTCCCAGGCGATGGAATCGGGGCCGCTCGGCGGTATTCTCGGTGGGCTTCTGGGGAAGAGCTAGGTCAAGGGACTGTTACAGTCCCTTGACGATGCCTTCGACCATCTTCTTCGCGTCGGCAAACAGCATCATGGTGTTGTCGCGGAAGAACAGTTCGTTTTCGACGCCGGCGTAACCGGCCGCCATGCCGCGCTTGACGAACAGCACGGTGCGGGCCTTTTCGACGTCGAGGATCGGCATGCCGAAGATCGCCGAGGTCGGGTCGGTCTTGGCCGCCGGGTTGGTGACGTCGTTGGCGCCGATGACGAACGCGACGTCGGCCGTGGCGAACTCGCTGTTGATGTCTTCCAGTTCGAAGACTTCATCATAGGGCACATTTGCTTCCGCCAGCAGCACGTTCATGTGGCCCGGCATGCGGCCCGCCACCGGGTGGATGGCGTATTTGACTTCGACGCCTTCTTCCTTGAGCTTGTCGGCCATTTCACGCAGAGCGTGCTGCGCCTGGGCGACGGCCATGCCGTAGCCAGGAACGATGATGACCTTCGAGGCGTTCTTCATGATGAAGGCGGCGTCGTCGGCCGAGCCCTGTTTCACCGGGCGGGTTTCGACCTTGCCGCCGGCGGCTGCCGCGGTGTCGCCGCCGAAGCCGCCCATGATGACGCTGAAGAAGTTACGGTTCATGCCCTTACACATGATGTAGGACAGGATCGCACCCGACGAGCCGACCAGGGCGCCGGTGATAATCAGCGCGATGTTTTCCAGCGTGAAGCCAAGTGCGGCCGCGGCCCAACCCGAATAGGAGTTGAGCATCGAGACGACGACCGGCATGTCGGCGCCGCCGATCGGGATGATCAGGGTGATGCCGAGGATCAGCGACAGGGCAAAGATGCCCCAGAAGGCCCACTTGGCGTCGCCATGCGTGGTGATCAGAACACCGATCAGGACGACAATGGCCGCACCCATGACGATGTTGAGCAGGTGACGCGCCGGCAGGATGATCGGAGCACCCGACATGTTGCCGTTGAGCTTGGCGAAGGCGATGACCGAGCCGGTGAAGGTGATGGCGCCGATGGCGCAGCCCAGCGACAGTTCGATCAGCGACTGCGTGCGAATAGCACCAGCGCCGTCGTCGATGTGAAAGGCCATGGGCGAGAACAGGGCGCCGATGGCGACCATGCACGCGGCCATGCCGACCAGGCTGTGGAAGGCGGCGACCAGCTGCGGCATAGAGGTCATGGAGACCTTCTGCGCGATGGTCATGCCGACAATGCCGCCGACAGCGATGCCGCACAGAATGATGACAATGGTGGTGGCGTCGAGCGTGCCTTTGAATTGCAGGCTCAGCAGCGTCACGCCGATGGCAATCGCCATGCCGACCATGCCGTAGAGGTTGCCTTGACGGCTGGTTTCCGGCGACGACAGGCCGCGCAGGGCCAGGATGAACAGGACGCCTGAAACGAGATAGGCGAGGGCGGAAATGTTTGCGAATGCCATTTAGTGGCCCCCTTCCTTCTTGCCGGCGGGCTTGTCTTTTTTCTTGTACATGGCCAGCATGCGGCGCGTGACCATGAAGCCGCCGAAGATGTTGACGGCGGCCAGGGCCGAGGCAATGCCGCCGGCGCCCTTGGACAGCCAGGCGGAAATCGTGCCGCCTTCGGCACTTGCGGCAGCGGCCAGAAGCGCGCCGACGATGATCACCGACGAGATGGCGTTGGTGACGGCCATCAGCGGGGTGTGCAGGGCCGGTGTGACGCTCCAGACGACGTAGTAGCCGACGAAGATGGCCAACACGAAGATGGCCAGGCGGAAGATGGTGGGATCGACGAGTTCCATGTCTGTAATTCCTTACGCCTGCAATGCCGGATGGACGACCGCGCCGCCATGCGTGACCAGGGCCGCCTTCAGGATCTCGTCCTCCATGTCGGGGGCCAGCTTGCCTTCCTTGTCGACCAGCAGGCCGACAAAGGCTTGCAGGTTCTTGGCATAGAGGGCGGAGGCGTCGGCAGCGATACGGCCGACAATGTTCGAATAGCCGATGATCTTGACGCCGTTGATGTCGACGATTTCGTCGGCCTTGCAGCCTTCGACATTGCCGCCTTGCGGCGCGGCCAGGTCGATCAGCACCGAACCGGGCTTCATGCTCTTGACTTGGTCCATGGTGACCAGGATCGGCGCGGCGCGGCCAGGGATCAGGGCGGTTGTGATGACGATGTCCTGCTTGGCGATGTGCGAAGAGGTCAGCTCGGCTTGCTTGGCCTTGTATTCCGCCGACATTTCCTTGGCATAGCCGCCAGCGGTCTGGGCGTTCTTGAACTCTTCGTCCTCGACGGCCAGGAACTTGGCGCCGAGCGATTCGACCTGTTCCTTGGTGGCCGGACGGACGTCGGTGGCCGACACAACCGCGCCGAGGCGGCGGGCGGTGGCGATGGCCTGAAGACCGGCGACACCGACACCCATGATGAAGGCCTTGGCCGGGGCGACGGTGCCGGCGGCAGTCATCATCATCGGGAAGGCCTTGCCAAAGGCTTCGGCGGCTTCGATGACGGCGCGATAGCCGGCCAGGTTCGCCTGCGACGACAGGGCGTCCATGACCTGGGCGCGGGTGATGCGCGGAACGAATTCCATGGCATAGGCGGACGCACCGGCTTCGGCCAGAGCCTTCAGCGTATCTTTCTCGCGATGGGCATCGAGCAGGGCGACGATGGTCGCGCCTTTTTTCAACGCCTTGATCTCGTCGGCAGACGGCCCGCGCACCTTGAGCACGATGTCGGCGTCTTTCAGCGTGTCGGCCGCGGTTTTGGCGATGGTGGCGCCGGCCGCTTCAAACGCGGCATCTGTAATCGACGCGCCCAGACCGGCGCCGCTTTCGACGCGCACGGTCAGGCCAGAGGAAGCCCATTTCTTGACGGTTTCCGGCGAGGCGGCGACCCGCGCTTCGCCCGGCACCGTTTCCTTGGTGATGGCAAGGGTTAAACTCACGATCCCGAATCCTTTTATGAGGATGGCATTTATTCTGGACGCTTGGAACAAGCGTAACGGCGTTAGCGCCGTTTTGGTCAGGCCGCCTGATTATTGGTAAACGGGGGCTGAGTAAAGACATAAAGTCCGTTCCCGGCGCTTTTTGCCTGACAATCCTGACGCTTACGAAAACAGGCGCCGTCGATGAAGACGGCGCCTGACAGATGCTTGAACGGCAAGGATCAGGGCGACCTAGTGCGCCGGATCGGCCTTCTTCTTGAGCAGCAGCCAGCCAACCACGGCGACGACAACAGCCGAAATGGCGGCGGTGATGAAGCCCATCTGCGTGCAGGTCAGGACGACGATGAACACCAGCAGGATCGCGAGAAGCAGGCTGCCCCACTTCGTCATGTTGGCGAACAGCGCGTAGCTGTGCTGATGCTGCGAAATATCCATTTCGCCGTGCTTGTATTCGCCGTGGGAGGAATGATGATCAGCCATGCTTAGCCCCGAAATGCAACGAGCAGGCCGAGTCGTGCCCGCGAAATGAAGTCTCTTCAGGCTCTTACAAAACGGCTACGATTTGGTCAACGGCCTATAGCAGGGCTTCGAACTGGCTGATCAATCCTTCCAGGGCATTTTTGCTTTAATGTTGGAAAAGCGTTCGTCAGAGCAGTTCTTCAAATTGCTGAATGAGCTTTTCCAACCGGGAGCATCCCATCGCCCAGAACGCCTTGTCGCGCGGGTTCATGCCAAATGGTTGCAGCGCCTCGACATAGGTTTTTGTCCCGCCGCCCGACAGGAGAGTCTTATAAAGCGGCGTGAAGGCTTCCGGATTTTCGCGGCGCTTTTCCATCAGAGCCGACACCAGGAGGTCGCCGAAGCTGTAGGCATAGACGTAGAACGGCGCGTGCACGAAGTGGCTGATATAGGCCCACCAGTATTCATAGCCCTCGTTGAGCTTGATTGCCGGCCCGAGCGACTCGCCCATGATCTCGAGCCAGATGGCGTTGATCTGGTCGATGGCGACTTCGCCCTGCTGGCGGGCGGCGTGGAAGCGCTCCTCGAAGCGGTGGAAGGCGATCTGGCGAATGACGCTGTTGAGGCCGTCCTCGATCTTGCCGGCAAGCAAGGCCTTCTTTTCGTCTTTGGAGGCCGTCGCGACCAGATGTTCGAACACCAGGCCCTCGGCGAAGATCGAGGCGGTTTCAGCCAATGTCAAAGGCGTATCAGCCAGGATCGAGCCCAGCGGCTGGCACAAGGTCTGGTGGACGGCGTGGCCCAGCTCGTGCGCCAGCGTCAGGACTTCGCGGCGGTCGCCGGTAAAATTCAGCATAACGTAGGGGTGGCGGTTGGCGGTCACCGGGTGGGCATAGGCGCCGGACGACTTACCGGCGCGAGGGGCGGCATCAATCCAGGGCTTATCGAAGAAGACCTGGGCGCGTTCGGCGAATTCCGGACCCATCTGGCCGAAGCTGTCGAGCACGATCGTCCGGGCTTGAGTCCAGTCGTAGGTCTTCTGCACGTCCTGAGTCAGAGGCGCATTGCGGTCCCAAAAATCGAGCTTTGCCTTGCCCATCACCTTGGCCTTAAGGGTGTAGTACCTGTGTGATAACGCGCTGTACGATTCGCTGACGGCGTTTGCCATTGCGTCTACCGCGTCTTTATCGACTTCATTGGCCAGATGGCGTGAGGCGGCGGAATCGTCATACTTGCGCCAACGATCTTCAACCTGTTTTTCAAAGGCCAGCGTGTTCAGGCTTAGCGCCAGGACGGGGGCATTCTCCCTGAGCGCTTCGGTCAGGCCAAGCGCCGTCGCCTTGCGCACAGAGCCTTCCGGTGCCGACAGGCGGGTGAGGGCTTCGTTGAGCGTCAACTCTTCCTTGCCGACCTTGGCGCGCAGACGGGTCAAGGTTTCATCGAACAAACGCGTCCATTGGCTGACCGCCGGCATGCGTTCCAGCATCAAGCGCTCGAGTTCCGGGCTCAGTTCGTGTGGGCGTGAGGCGCGAATGCGCCGTAGCCACGGCCGCCAGCGCTGGGCCTTGTCGACGACCTTGAGCGCATTTTCGATTTCCCAATCTTCGAGCTTGTTGAGCTCGAGGCTGAGGAACAGGCTGTCGGCCGAAATCATCGCGGCCTGCGCGCGCAGGTCGGAGTCGAGCTTGGCAATGCGCATGTCATCGCGATCAATCGTTGATGCCAGGGTCGCATAGGCGAGGGCGCCACCCATCTCGTCCATCGCCTTCTCATAAAGAGAGGCCGCCTGGTCGATCAGCAAACCCAGCCGTTCGGCATTGCCGCGGGCCGACAAAAAGGCACCCTGGAGCTTGGCCAGTTCCTTCACATGCACAGCGCCCCGCGACATCGCCTGTTCGATCTTGGGATCTTCCGGACCGTCATAAAGGTCGCTCAGGTCCCAGATAGGCAAACCGGTAGTCATGTCGAGAGGCAGGGCTGTCATATTGAGGCGCTTGTCCTAAGGTTGTTTCGGACGGGTGTCCTTGTCCGGGCCACATAAGCATGGCCGCCTAAAAAATCGAGACATTTTGCGGCTGCGTAAACGGCTTTTTCACCTCGATCGCTTAGCTTTGTCCCAAAATAAGCCGATGTCTCAAAAGAGGCGCGGCACAGGTGATGACAATTTAGGGTGCTAGAATGGCCAAGACGATCCTGATCTGTGACGACGATCCGACCCAACGCCGCCTGATCCAGGCTGTGCTGGAACGCGAAGGTTTCGCTGTCCTGCATGCCGAAAACGGCGCCCAGGCGATTGAGCGCCTGACCACCACGACAGGCATTGATGCGGTCATTCTCGACCTGGTCATGCCAGGGCAGTCAGGCATCGATACACTCAAGGAAGTGCGTGCTTCGGGCATCCGCACGCCGGTGGTGGTGTTGACCGCTTCAGGCGGTATCGACACCGTGGTGAAGGCCATGCAGGCCGGCGCCCAGGACTTCTTCATCAAGCCGGCGTCGCCGGAACGCATCCTGGTCAGCGTACGCAATGCCCTGCAGATGGGCGATCTGTCGGCTGAGGTCGCGCGCTTGAAGAAGCACACCGCCAACCGCACGTCGTTCGACGACCTGATCGGCTCCGGGCCGGCCATGACCATGGTCCGCCGCCTGGGGGAACGCGCCGCTAAGTCGTCCATTCCCGTGCTGATCCTTGGTGAAAGCGGTGTCGGTAAGGAACTGATAGCCCGCGCCATCCAGGGTTCATCGGAACGCGCCGGCAAGCCGTTCGTCGCGGTCAACTGCGGCGCCTTGCCGGAAAATCTGGTGGAATCAATATTGTTTGGTCACGAAAAGGGCTCGTTTACGGGCGCTTCGGACAAGCACCTCGGCAAGTTCCAGGAAGCCAATGGCGGCACGCTGTTCCTCGACGAAATCGGCGAGCTGCCACTCGACATGCAGGTCAAGCTGCTGCGCGCGCTGCAGGAAGGTGAGATCGATCCGGTCGGCTCGAAGCGGTCGGTCAAGGTTGACGTCCGCATCATTTCGGCAACCAATCGTAATCTGGCTGACCAGGTTAAGGCGGGGGCCTTCCGCGAAGACCTGTTCTATCGCTTGAATGTGTTCCCGGTCGAGGCGCCGTCGCTGCGTGATCGCCGCGAGGATATTCCGGCTCTGGTTGAGCACTTCATCCGCCGATTCAATGTTGAGGAAGGCAAGCGTGTCAGTGGCGTATCAGGCGATGCCATGCAGATGCTAAGTGCCTATGATTGGCCGGGCAATGTCCGCCAACTCGAAAATACCGTCTATCGCGCGATTGTTCTGGCCGACAGCCCGCACCTGCAGGCATTTGATTTCCCGGCGATCAGCGGTCTTTCGGCGCCATTGTCGTCTGTTTCTCCGGCTCCGGCGCCGGCAGCTCATCCGGTTGCTCAGGTGGTTGAAGACCATATGAATGCAATGGCTTCGCTGCATGAAGCGCCGGTGCGGATTCTTGATGAAGCGGGCCATCTGCGTAAACTCGAAGACATCGAACGTGACCTGATCGAGCATGCGATCGGTGTTTATGCCGGTCATATGTCGGAAGTTGCGCGCCGTCTCGGCATTGGCCGGTCCACCCTTTACCGCAAGGTGCGCGATTGTGGCCTGGAAGGCCTCGTCAAGGAAGCCGGCTAAACAGCTTCTCAAATCTCCACAAATTCAAATATTTGGCGGCGTTATATTAATCGTATAACGCTGCCATTCTTTGTGTGTCTGTTTGTATAACCTTGCTCGAGCAGGTTGTGCCGTTATTTCGCCATATGGGATTGCCAAAAGAACTGGCTAAGCCGACGGCTTTTGGCTAGTTTGTCGTTATTGTAATAAAAGCACCTCCCAGGGGAAACTCATGTCACGCACCACGAAACGCGATCTGCCAGGTATCGACCGCCGCCTGTTCATGGCTGGAGCGGCGGCCGTTCTGGGCGCGCCCGCCGTGGCCAACGCCGCTCCCGGCGATCTTATGTTCTACGTCGGTTCGATGAATGCAACCGGCCTTATGCCTTTGACCTATTCGTCGGCCTATGACACCTGGACCCTGGGCAAGCCGCTGGCCGGCATCGCGCCCAACGCCGCGTTTGGCGCCTACAGCCCGCGTTTCAAGCGCCATTATATCCTGAATGAGCAGGATAACGGCAGCATTGGTGTTTATCAGGCCAACAGCAGCGGTAAGATGACCCTCAAGGGGCAGGCGTCAAGCCACGGCTCTAATCCCTGCTATGTTTCGCTGGACGCCACGGAATCCTATCTGGCCGTCGCCAATTACAACACGGGCAACATTGCGGTTTACGCTCTGGATCCGAAGACGGGCATCCCGCTGGAGCCAGCCACGATCAAGCAGAACACCGGCGCAGGCTACATTCCTGACCGTCAGGCTGGTCCGCACGCTCACTGGGTGCAGTTCTCGAAGGATCAGAAGTTTATCTACAGCGTCGATCTTGGGACCGACCAAATCCTCGGCTATTCGTTCAATGCGGCGAATGGCCAGGTAGGCGACTCCTTCGTTGCCTTCAAGACCGACCCGGGCTTCGGTCCGCGCCATCTGCTTCCGCATCCGGCCGGTCAGGTGGCTTATCTGCTGGGCGAATTGTCCAATGCTGTCATTACCTTACGGCCGCAAGCTGATGGTACTTTCGTCGGTTCGCAGTGGACCAGCACCCTGCCGCAGGACTTCACCGGCAAGAGCCAGGCAGCGCATATTGCACTGAACAAGCGTGGCGACCGGCTTTATGTTTCCAACCGCGGTCACAACAGCCTGGCCGTGTTTGGTCTTGACCCGAGCGGCCGTCTGGCGCCGATGCAGACCATTTCGACGGGCGGCGATTGGCCACGTCACTTCCATATCGCTGACAGCGTCGATCGCATCATCGTCGCCAACCAGAACAGCGGCGACCTGACGGTTTTCCGCTTCCATCTGGATGGCACCCTGACGCAGGTCGAGACCAAATTGGCCAAAGTGCCGGACGCGGTCTTTATCGGCCAGTTGATGGCCTAAACGCAGAAACTGAACACACATTGAAAGCCCCGGTCAGCCATGACCGGGGCTTTTTGTTGCGCGAAAGCTGGAGGTGTAAATCAATCATTGAATTTAAAGGAATTGGCGTTCGAATGGCCGTGGGGCTATCGAGATAGCCGTGCTCGTTGATTATGAGTGGTGGTTGCAAAAAATTTCATATTATCAATAATTTGTATTGGTTCCGGTGTCAGCCAAAGGCCAGCTCAAGCCATCAAATACAGGTAAATCAATATTGACTATATAGTGGTTTGTTTAATCCGTTCTGTGATCAATATCTGGGTCAAGATCACGGTGGAAACGTATGGGCCATCCGCCAATATGAGCCTCCAAAATGGCGCGGCCCTGTCTAATCCAGCCGCAAACCGGGCGTGGCGCAGGTTTTCAATCTGGCGATAAGGAATTGCTTCCAGAAAATGCTGAAATGCATTGAAATAAAAAGCATTTCCTCCTTCTGTAGGCTATTCGGGAGGTTGGCCTATTCGTCTTTAGGCAATTTGGTGTTTTGCGCGCCACGGTCGCGGACTTTTCGGCGGATTTCCTTGAGCTTGACGCCTTGACGCATCGATAAAGTGCCGCCTGCTGCGCCCTTGTCCGGATCGGCGAAGGCCCGGCCGTAGGTTTTCACGCGCTCGGAAACGCTGTCGATAAATTCACTTTCCCATTCGGACAGGTCGACATTCTGTGCGTCAGCGTCCTGGCGAGCTTTCTCCAGCAGGCGCAGGGTCGTTTTCTGAAGCGCCTTTTGCTGGGCCTTGCGTTGTTCGGCCGGGGAGGGCGGCGCTTTCGCGAACCCCTGGCCAGCCTTCATCGGCGACTTGCTGCGGAGGGGCGTGGCGCGCGACAGTCCTTTGGGGGATTTCGATTTGAAGGTCACTGCGCCGGTTCCATCAATCCATCTCATTCAAAGAATGGTGGGACGACGCACCGGCGTCAACTCGGTCAGCTTTCGATGGCTGACAGGTAGAGGTCAATCAGCGCCTCTTCTTCGGAGCGCTTGACCTTGTCCTGCTTGCGCAGGCGCACGACCTTGCGCAAGATCTTGACGTCGAAGCCTTCGCCCTTGGCTTCGGCATAGACTTCCTTCAGGTCGTTACTGACAACGGCTTTGTCTTCTTCCAGGCGCTCGATGCGCTCGATGATGGTGCGCAGACGGCCCTGGGCCGCGCCGGTGATGACATCGTCGGAAGAGAAGGAGGGGGCGTCATCGGCCATGGCGAACATCCTGGGAAACAGCGAACAGATAAGCCTTTAACCATAGCCAATCGTGTGCAGCGTCTCAATCGCCGCCCTGAGGATAAGCCGGGATTGCCTGTGGATGGATTACTCGCCCCACTTGGCGAGATATTTTTCGTAATTTTCGCGCCAGGTCGGCGTGCCGAAGGCGCCGCCGCTTTCGTGGATCAGCGCCAGGGAAATTGTCCCGGCCGAGAGGCCCTTGCTTTCGAATTGCCGGCAGATATCCATGTCGTAGAAATGGAACTTGAAGGCCTCATCGAAGCGGATGCCATTGTCCTTGAAAGTCTTTTTCCTGGCGGCGAGAAACAGGCCGTCCAGCAGCTTGCACTTCTTGAACGGATGGCCAAAGGTCGACAACTGGCAGGGAAAGCCCTGGCCATGGCCGACCACACCGCTCAGGTGATCCGGAATATCCCATTGGAAGGTGTCGTTGATGAACGCCCAGGCCGGCTGACGCGGAGCGCGGTGCGTATTTCCCGCCACGCCGAGCAGGTCGTAAAGCGAAAAGCCCTGCATCAGGGTTTCCCGCCAGAAGAAGTCGATCAGAAAGACATCGTCATGAACGAATATCAGGATGTCGTCATCGGACGCGCGATCGATCGCCGCATTGTAGCACTCACCCAAGCCTTTGCTGTTGTTGCTGAACAGCTCAAGTTTCAAGGGATAGTTGCCGTAGCTGTGCCGCAATGAGCTGCCCAGGGCGGATTTGTCGAAAAAGTCGTTTTCCGACAATCGCGTGGCGCTGACGATGACAAACGACGTCATGCAAGGCTTCTTTCGGTGTTAAAGCGCGCCGGCGGCCACCAGGGCCGGGCGCAGGGTGGCGGGGTCATCGAACAGGTGCGTCACAAAGCCCTTGGCCTGTGCGGCTGCGATATTCTTCGGGCTGTCGTCGGTGAAGAAAATCTCGCTGGCGGGCAGGCCGATGCGTTGCAGGGTCACGTCGTAAAGACGCGGATCAGGCTTGATCAGCTTTTCGTGCGCCGAGATAATGGCATCGCGGAAATAGCTGAACACCGGAATCCTGGAAAAGACCAGGTCTGCCTTTTCGGCCGGCATGTTGGTCAGGGCGTAGAGCGGCATGCCACTGGCGTGCAGTTCCTCGATGACGGCGATGGTTTCGGGCACGACCTCTCCCAGCATCTCGTCAAAACGGGTATCATAGGCCAGGAGTTCGTCGGCGAATTGCGGGAAAAGCTTGAGCCGTTCGGCGCGGTTGTCGGCGAAGGTAACGCCGGCGTCGTGGCGGTCGTGCCAGGAAAACGGCACGACTTCGGTCAGGAAGTGGTTAAGTTGATCCGGATCGGAAAAGATCTTACGGAAGAGATTGGCCTGGCTCCACGGGATGATGACGTTGCCGACATCGAACAGGACGGCATTGATCTTGGTCACGACAAACCTCCGGACACGAAAAAACGCTTAAAGCGAAGCCGCTTTAAGCGTTTTCAGATGAATCGATCAAGACCTTTAAGGCTTAGCCTTGCTTCGCCTTGAAGCGCGGGTCCGTCTTGTTGATGACATAGACGATGCCCTTGCGGCGTCGCCGTGCCCGCCGGGTTG
>JBEHYZ010000020.1:0-84611 GCA_048497915.1 Pseudomonadota bacterium | reverse complement strand
GGCCATAGGCCCCACACCCCGTTACATGTTCATTACACGGCCACCGCTGTCGGCCCACGGCTGGCTTTCAACCATTCCAGGCCTTCTTCATAATTCTCGAAATGCATCATGACCCGCTGCGGGAACAGGCTCTGGGTAATCGGCATGCGCGCCCGGACCAGCGGGTCTTCGCTGACCACCGCCGTCCGCCGGCCGCGATCGCGGCCTTGCGCCAGTTGCCCCCAGCGCGCGGCCAATGCGTCGATGTCGGAGGCAAGGACCGTCCCGTCATGACGGCGCATGTCGATGACGCAGTCATATTCCCAGGCACGATCGATCTTCGCGACTTGCTCGATCATGCTGTCATTGATGTCGCCGCCGTCGATGCCGCCAATGTAGCGGACAAAGAAGATCTTCAGTTCATGATCGGCCGACAAGGTGAGGCGGGCGCGCATAAGACAATCCGAGTGGTGATAAACTCAGACCAATAAGTAAACCAAAGCCCTTAAGGCTTGGTTGATGGCGTCAGGCAGCGTCAGCACGGCGGCTGTCGTGGATCCAGTCGAAACCTTCGTCGAAGGTATCGAAAAACGTGGCGGACCGGCCGGGCAGGGCGTATTTCAGCGGCGCCAGATGGGCCCTGAGGAGCGGGTCGGATGTTACTATTGCCAGGCGTTTCCGGAGGTCTCTGCCGCCTTCTATGTTGGCCCAGGCTTCGGCCATCTTGCCGACATAGGCATCAGTCAGGTCGGCTTCATAGCGGCGGAAATCAAAAATGGCATCGTAGAGCCAGGGATTGGCGATGGCGTTCAGATGGTCCATCAAGCCAGGACCGGTCCCCACCGCGCGCTGACTGAAAAGCCGGACCAGCAAAATACGATTGGGGCGGTCGACGGTGACGCTGATACGGGACAAACTACGCACGGGATACTCTAGGCTTACTGAACTTTCAGCCCAAAGTAGTCCCGTACGGTTAAAAACATACTTATGCGTGTTATAGTAATTTAGAATATCTTAACGCGCATTTCTTCTGGAGACTTAGACGTCGGCGGCGACGCGCATGGTGACGATCTTGCCCGGATTGCGTGGCGGCTCACCCTTGGGCAGGGCGTCGACATTTTCCATGCCTTCGACCACTTCGCCCCAGACGGTGTATTGCTTATCGAGGAAGCGGGCGTCGTCAAAG
Organism: Pseudomonadota bacterium; assembly: GCA_048497915.1. Lineage (GTDB taxonomy): Bacteria > Pseudomonadota > Alphaproteobacteria > Caulobacterales > Caulobacteraceae > Asticcacaulis. The sequence goes on along the minus strand of JBEHYZ010000020.1, from coordinate 83,446 downwards.
CAGATGAAGAACTGGCTGTCGGCCGAGTCCGGGTTCTGCGAACGAGCCATCGAGCAGACGCCGCGCACGTGCGGCTCGTCGTTGAACTCGGCCTTCAGCTTTTTGCCCGAACCGCCAAAGCCCTGACCCTGCGGGTCGCCGCCCTGAGCCATGAAGCCCGGGATGACACGGTGGAACACGATGCCGTCGTAGAACTTTTCGCGCGCCAGCTCCTTGATGCGAGCGACGTGGCCGGGCGCCAGGTCAGGACGCAGACGGATGGTGACGGGACCGGTGTCGAGCGTCAGGATGAGGGTGTTTTCGGGATCTTCGGCCATTGGGCTCTCCGCTCTGGGCTGATTTGGCCCCTGACATAGGACATGTGTCCCGGGGTTTCAAATAAGAAAGTGGCAAACCGGGCCGGAAGGCTAACCCGACATCATCTCCTGCGCGGCCAGCCGCAATCGGGAGGCCAGTTCGGGCATGGTCGCCATCCGCTCGATTTCGCCCACTGTGGCGTGGCCGTAGTTGACGATTGCGATAAGGCGCTCGAAGGCAAAGTCCGGATGCGGGCGGTCGATCCGTTCGACGGCATCGCCGGCGCCGATTTCACCGGGTTCCAAAACGCGATAGTACCAGCCGGCGCGGCCCGACCGGACCATGGCCCTGGGCATCCGGTTCTCACCGAAATAGAGGGCGAGCTTGAAACAGGGCTGGCGTGGCTGGCACACCTGCAGGACGGCGGTGCCGATGCGGTGGACGTCGCCGACGCAGATGTCGCTTTCGTAGAGACCGGCGATCGTCAGGTTCTCGCCAAAGCCACCGGGCGTCAGCAAGGCCTCATGTTGGGGAAATTCGGCGCACCAGGACGCGTAGTGGCCGGCGGCATAGCCGTAAACCGCCTTTTCAAGTCCGCCGTGCACCTTAAGGTCGGCCTGCGCGTCGCCGGTCAATCCCAAAGGCGCGACTTTGACCCGCGCGGTGGTCGGGCGTTTCACGAAGCCGCTCGGCACGCCCTCGGGTCCCAGGGGCGCGATGGAACCGACCTGAACGGAAAGGATGTCCACCATGGCCTTTGAAGTAGGGTCGTTCGGGCGAATGCGCAAGCCGAGGCTGGTCTCGCGGCAAAATCCTTTCATTCCGCGGCCGCATGAGCGTATAGACAGCCGCATGAACGATACCCCCGACCAGCCCGAGCGCCGCCGCATGGTCAAGCCGCCGACGGGCGGCGACATGCGCGGCCGCGCCAAGGGCCACACCGCCGTAAAGACCGCCAAGCAGCGCACGCAATCCTCGGCCAAGTGGCTGGAGCGGCAGCTCAACGATCCGTTCGTCGCCCAGGCCAAGGCCGAGGGCTGGCGGTCGCGCGCGGCCTTCAAGCTGATGGAAATCGATGACCGGTTCCATATCCTGAAAAAGGGCGCGCGCGTGGTTGACCTCGGCTGCGCGCCGGGCGGCTGGGTGCAGGTGGCGCTGAAGCGCGGCGCCAGCTTTGTCGCGGGCATCGACCTGCTGCCGGTCGATCCAATCCCTGGCGCCGAGCTGATCGAGGCCGATTTCACCGACCCGGCCATGAGCGGGCGGCTGATGGAGCTGATGCACGGCAAGCCCGACGTGGTGCTGTCCGATCTGGCGCACAATACGGTCGGCCACCGGCAGACTGACCACCTGAAGATCATGGGCTTGCTGGAATTGGCGGGCGATTTCGCGCTCGATAATCTGAAGCCGGGCGGCGCGTTCGTCGCCAAGGCGTTCCAGGGCGGCGAAACGGAGCACCTGTTGTTGCGGTTGAAGCTGAACTTCGCCCAGGTCAAGCACTTCAAGCCGAAAGCCAGTCGCGCCGACTCATCGGAACTTTATATTGTGGCGCTGGGTTATAAGGGCGGCACGTGAGCTATTTCCGCGACCTGACGCCTTATAGCTACGGCTATTTCCCGGAAGAACTGCATTCCCGTGTGTTAAATATCGGATGGTTAGAGGTGACGCAGCCGTTCGTGACTGGGCGGTTGCCAGAAGCGTGGATCGATCGGCTGTGGCAGTTCTGTACGATTTCAGTACCTCAAATGCGCGGCTATCATGTCTGCGACTTGTGCGCGTCTCACAATGACGTTGCAGTACACGCGGAGCATAAGAACGAACGCCTTATGTTGGGGAGTGCTGAAATACGCGTTTTTGCAAAAGATGGAGTTGTCTTTGCCGCGCCAAACCTCGTTTATCATTATGTGGTTACTCACGGTTACAGGCCACCAGATGTTTTTGTTGAAGCGGTAGTAACGTCGTCCGCACCGCCGGATCAGGCTTATTTTGACCTTCTTACTGCCTACGGCGCCGAGAGAAGTGACACTATCAGCTGGACTCCTGAAGAAATCGCAGCAGGGGCGTCATTCATTCGGGGGGAAGAGCGGATACGGCGAGACATCGTACCGTTTGTTTATCCTATAACTAATGAGCCCACTGATTGACGGCGCTTTCGTTTCGGCGTTAGGTCTGTTGGAACAGAGGGGTATGTCATGAAGAAAATCGTTCTGACCGTCGGCGGGCTTATCCTGGTCCTGCTGCTTGGTGTCGTTACATCGCCCTATTGGACGCATGGTACGTCCGAAGTGACCGTCACTGACGTGCAAAGCAAGCTGATGGACCGGCACGGCCAGCGCGAGGACGTCTATCTGGTGTTCACGACCGATGGCACTTACCGTAACACCGACAGCCTCTATTATTTCAAGTACAATTCCTCGGATATCCAGGGCAAGCTGGCCCAGAAGGGCCGCTTCCGGATCAGCTATTACGGTTTTCGCGTACCGGTGCTGTCGCTGTACAAGAATATCACCAAGGCGGAGAAGCTCGAATAGATGTCGTTCCAGGCCTATCTCGACACCATCAGGGAAAAGACCGGCCTCGGGCCTGACGATTTCCGCCGCATCGCCGCCGAAAAGGGCTTAAGCAAGCATGCCGACATCATCGCCTGGGCCAAGGGCGACCTCGGATTGGGGCACGGTCACGCCAACGCGATTGCAGCTGTGTTGAAGCAAGGGGGCGCACCAGTTCCAACAGCGGAAAAGTTTGCCAAGCATTTCGCTGGCAAAAAGGCGGTCTGGCAGGCGCCTGCCGACGGTTTGTTGAACCAGATCAAATTGTTTGGGCCGGATGTTGAGGTGGCTGCGGCCGATTCTTACATCAATCTCAACAAGGCCGGAAAGAAGTTCGGCATCCTGGCGGTGACCGCTGACCGGCTCGACGTCGGCATCAAGCTGAAGGGCATTGACCCCACCGGGCGACTGGAAACAGCTGGATCGTGGAACACCATGGTGACGCATCGTGTTCGCGTCGTCGATGCCGCGCAGATCGACGGTGAACTGGTGGATTGGCTCAAAGCCGCCTACGCCAAGGCTTAAGGAAACTTCACTTCCTGCACGGGCGCGAAGCCTGCGGTCTTGCGGAACTTCATGTTATGGATGAAGTTACCCATGGCGTCGGACGGATCGACGCGATCGAGATTGAGGTTTTCCAAGGTGTAGCGGCTGACGATCACCGACAGCAGCGGTAGTTCTTCGACATGGCCGGTGCGCGGATTGAGCAGGGCGTCGGTGGCGTTGATCAGCACGCGCTCCAGCGGCAGGATTGCGAAGATTTCGACGACGACGCGCAGCACGCAACTGCAGACATAGTCCTGATAGAGCTCGTAAAACTCGCCCTTCGGCATGGCCTTGGTTTGCAAAGAACCGTTGGCGCGCAGGCTATATTTGTCTTTCGGAACAATCTCTTCGCCGTGAACCCTCAGGTCGATGCGCAGGTCGCCATTGGCGTAGACGTGCAGGTTGAGATTGGTCCCCAGATGTTCGATGTCGGAGAACGGCTTCACCTCGGCTACGACATCGAGATAGCTGTCGGCGTTGCCGCTGAGCAGGCGCTGGCCCATCTCGCGGGTCTGGATCAGGTCGGCATTGTCGCGCTCGAAATTGGCCAGGGTTTCGGCGTGGACGGCCTGGTCTTTTTCAGCCGCGCGGGCAATGTCAGCCTGGAGTTCCTTGCGGCGCTTGTCGGACGTGCCGAACATGTTTTCGACCAGGCCTGGCTTGAACGTCTCGAAACGTTGGCGCGCGGCGTCCTCGTATTCGTGACCGAGCGCCGGCGGTTCCGGGATTTCCACGGCGGCAGCGGCCTGCCAGTCGATAAGCTCGCAATCGATGTCGCGATGCAGACTGGTGATTTCGGACACATAGCGCTCAAACGTCTGGATCGCGTTGCGCGCCTCCATGGCGGCCAGCTTTTGCGCGTTCAGCTTTTCGATGCGCGACGCTTCCTTGGCGGCTTCCCTGGCCATGCGCTTGGTTGCCGCGCCGATCGATCGCAATGTGCCTCGCCAGCCCACGATTCGCTCCGTTCTGTTGAGCTTTGAACCTGCGCGCAAGCCCGGCAAAAGATCAATAGGCCGTTCACGCCGACGGGCCGCTGCGCAACCGGCTGAAACAATAATTTGACCCAGCCCCCTTTACGGACCCTGCGGATTCACATAGGAACGGCTCGCAAAATGGAGAGTCCTTATGGATATACGCGAAGGCCTTACCTTCGACGACGTTTTGCTCGAACCCGGTCCGTCGGATGTCATGCCGACCCAGGTCGACACGCGGACGAAATTCACGCGCAACCTCACGCTCAATATACCGCTGGTGTCCTCGGCGATGGACACGGTTACCGAGGCGCGCCTGGCTGTGGCGATGGCGCAGGCCGGTGGCCTGGGGATCGTGCACCGCAACCTGACCAACGAACAGCAGGCCGATGAAATCCGCGCCGTGAAGCGCTTCGAATCCGGCATGGTCATCAACCCGATCACCATCCACCCGGACACGCCGCTCAACGAAATCCGCGCCATCATCCAGCACCGGTCGATTTCCGGTTTTCCGGTGGTCGAGCGCGATACGCGTAAGCTGGTCGGTGTGCTGACCAACCGCGACATCCGCTTCGAAGGCGACGGCAGCAAGACCGCCGCTGAATTGATGACACGTGAAGGCCTGATCACCGTCAACGACGGCGTCGATCAGCAAAAGGCGCGCGAGCTGATGGCGCTGCATCGTATCGAGCGCATCATCGTCGTTGACGACGCCTATCGCGCGGTTGGTCTGATCACCGTCAAGGACATCGAGAAGGCCCAGGCCTATCCCAATGCCGCCAAGGATGCCGCTGGGCGGTTGTTGGTTGGGGGCGCGTCGACGGTTGGCGATGCCGGTTATGAACGTTCCGCGGCGTTGATCGACGCAGGGGCGGATGTGGTGGTCATCGACACGGCGCACGGCCACTCGTCGCTGGTGTCGCAGGCCGTCATGCGGCTGCGCAAGGAGTTCAACCACGTTCAGATCGTCGCTGGTAACGTCGCCACCTACGACGCGACGCGTTCGCTGATCGATGCGGGCGCCGATGCGGTCAAGGTCGGCATCGGGCCGGGTTCGATCTGTACCACGCGCATGGTCGCTGGTGTTGGCGTGCCGCAACTGACCGCCATCATCGACAGCGTCCGCGCGGCGCGCGATTCCGGCGTGCCGGTGATTGCCGACGGCGGCATCAAGCTGTCGGGTGATCTGGCCAAGGCGATCGCCGCCGGGGCTTCAACTGCCATGCTGGGGTCAATGTTCGCCGGCACCGAAGAGGCGCCCGGAGAAGTTATTCTTTATCAAGGCCGTAGTTACAAGTCTTATCGCGGCATGGGAAGCGTCGGCGCCATGACGTCGGGTTCAGCGGACCGCTATTTCCAGAAGGAAGTGCGCGATTCAATGAAGCTGGTTCCGGAAGGGATCGAGGGGCAGGTGCCGTACAAGGGGCCGATCGCGCCGGTGGTGCATCAACTCGTTGGCGGTTTGCGGGCTGCCATGGGCTATGTCGGCGCACCGACCGTCGAGGAATTTCAGAAGCGGGCGCGCTTCGTTCGCATCACCGGCGCGGGCCTGCGCGAAAGCCATGTGCACGACGTCATGATCACACGGGAAGCGCCCAACTACAGGCAATAGAACAGGATGACGCAGGAACTGTGGATCGCGGTCTACGCGGCGATACTCGGGATCGTTAATGTCCTGCTGGCGCCTGCCTTTGCCGCCGCCAAAGGTGGTAAGCGTTATTTCCAGTGGAATGCCAGTCCGCGCGATAAGCCGTTCGACATTGGTCCCCATGCCGAGCGGCTGAAACGTGCGTTCAGCAATTTCATGGAAACCTTTGTTTCTTTTATTGTAATTGTTATCGCTCTGGCTTTTGCGCACAAATCGTCCGACCTTTCGGTCTATGGCGCATGGGCCTATCTCGTAGCGCGGATCGTCTATATCCCACTGTACATTTTCGGTGTGACGGGCATTCGATCCCTGGTATGGGCGATTTCACTGGCGGGCATAGCTGCCTGCGCTATCACGTTGTTTATTTAAGGAAAAGACTTGACCCCTGCCGCCCGATTGCAAGCCGCCGCCGAGGTGCTCGACCAGATCAGCAGCCGACGTGCGCCCGCCGAAGTGGTGTTGAAGGACTGGGGCCGTGCCAACCGCTACGCCGGGTCGAAGGACCGCCGCGCCATCGCCGATAAGGTCTATCAGGCGCTGCGGGCGCGTGAACGGCTGGCCTTCGCCATGGACGCATCTAGCGGCCGGGCGCTGGTCCTAGGCGCGCTGCATATGCTCGACGGCCTGTCGGTGGCCGATATCGATCAGCTCTATACGGGTGAAGGCTATGCGCCGCAGGCGTTGACCGCCGCCGAACGGACGCGTCTGACGGCTGATGCTGGTGAGGCGCCGCAGTGGCTTGAGGCCGGGTTGCCGGCGTTCGCCTCCGAACGTTTGAAGGATGTCTATGGCGACCGCTGGTTGGAAGAGGCCGAAGCGCTGATGTTGCCACGTGCGCCGATCGATTTGCGCGTCAATGGCGACCGGGAACGGCTGGCGTCTGGGCTTGAGGTCTTGGGCTACAAGCCGGAACTGACGCCGTATTCAGCATTTGGTTTGCGCCTGCCGGCCGATCCGCCGCCCAATGTTCGCGCACTTCCGGCGTTCCGCCAGGGCCTGATCGAAATTCAGGACGAAGGCTCGCAACTGGTGGCGTTTTTGGCGGGGGCACTACCGGGTATGACCGTCGTGGACTACTGCGCCGGGGGCGGCGGTAAGACTTTGGGCCTACTTCAGATGATGGAAGGCAAGGGGCGACTGATCGCCTCGGACGTCGAAAAGACGCGCCTGAATAATATTAAGCCTCGGCTGATTCGGGCCGGTTTGGAAGCGGATTTGCGCCAGCTGGGGGCCAGCGGCGAAGGCATGGAGGATCTGGAAGGGCAGGCGGATGTCGTTCTGGTCGATGCGCCTTGCTCGGGTTCCGGCGTGTGGCGCCGGCGGCCGGAAACAGCGCACAAGCTTGAGGAGACGGAAGTACGTCGCCTGCATAAGCTGCAGACGGCGATCCTGCACCGGGCGTCGCGGTTGGTGAAGCCGGGCGGCCTGCTGGCGTATGCCACGTGCTCGATCCTGCCCGACGAGAATGAGGAAACCGCGGCGCGCTTCGAGGCCGATCATCCCTGGTTCAAGCCGCGCGCCGTCGCCGAAGCGGCAAAGGTCTCGCAAATCACATCGGAAGGGGCTAAGGCGCTGGGGGAAGTGGCTGACGGCCACCGCCTGCGGCTGAGCCCCGCCACCAGCCACACCGATGGCTTCTTCGTTTCGCTTTATGAAAGGACCGCCTGAGCTATGGCGCATCATGAAAAACTGCTGATCATCGATTTCGGCTCTCAGGTGACGCAGCTGATCGCCCGGCGCGTTCGTGAATGCGGGGTCTATTGCGAAATCCATCCCTTCACTAAAGCCTCTGAGGCGCTGGCGACATTGAAGCCCAAAGCGGTCATTCTGTCAGGTTCGCCGCATAGCGTCATAGACGAAGGCCCGCGGGTCGATGCCGGGCTGTTCAAGATGAATTTGCCTGTGTTTGGAATATGTTACGGCGAACAGCTTATGTGCGAACTGCTTGGTGGCAAGGTCGAGAGCGGTCATCACCGCGAATTCGGCCGCGCCGAGATCAACGTCGTCAAACCGTCGCCCATCTTCAAAGGATTGGATGCCAAGGAAACCGTGTGGATGAGTCATGGTGACCGGGTGACTTCTATCCCCGAAGGCTTTGATGTTATTGCCGTTTCGGAAGGGGCACCATTCGCCGCCATCGCTGATGAAAGCCGCAAATTTTACGCTGTCCAGTTCCATCCGGAAGTGGTTCACACGGTGCGCGGCACCGACATGATCCGCAACTTCCTGTTCGAGATTTCCGGCTTCAAGGGCGACTGGTCGATGGCGTCGTTCCGCGACGAGCAGATCGCCAAGATCAAGGCGCAAGTCGGTTCGGAAAAGGTCATCTGCGGCCTGTCGGGCGGGGTCGATTCGTCGGTCGCCGCGGTGCTGATCCACGAAGCCATTGGTGAGCAACTGACCTGCGTGTTTGTCGATACCGGCCTGTTGCGCAAGGACGAGGCCACGCAGGTGGTGTCGCTGTTCCGAGATCACTATAACATCCCGCTGATACATGTTGATGCGAAAGATAAATTCCTTGGCGAGCTGAAAGGGATCAGCGACCCAGAGACCAAACGCAAGACCATTGGCCGGCTGTTCATCGAAGTGTTCGACGAAGAGTCTGCCAAGATTGACGGCGCCAGCTTCCTTGCGCAAGGCACGCTTTACCCGGACGTGGTTGAAAGCGTATCGCCGTCGGGTGGACCTTCGGCCGTCATCAAGTCGCACCACAATGTTGGTGGTTTGCCGGACTACATGAAGCTGAAACTGGTCGAGCCGCTGCGGGAGCTGTTTAAGGACGAAGTGCGGGCGCTGGGCCGTGAGTTAGGCCTAAGCGAGCAGTTCGTCGGACGCCATCCATTCCCCGGACCGGGCCTGGCCATCCGCATTCCCGGCGAGGTCACGCCGGAAAAGGTCAAGACGCTTCAGGACGCCGACGCCATCTACCTCGACGAAATCCGCAAGGCCGGCCTCTACGACCAAATCTGGCAGGCGTTCGCGGTGCTGCTGCCGGTCAAGACGGTCGGGGTGATGGGCGATGCCCGGACCTATGAGGACGTGCTGGCGCTGCGCGCGGTGACGTCTTCGGACGGCATGACGGCTGATTTCTTCGAATTCCCATGGGCCGTTCTGGGGCGTTGCGCAACGCGAATCGTCAATGAAGTCAGAGGAGTTAACCGCGTCGTTTACGACGTCACTTCAAAACCTCCCGGCACCATTGAGTGGGAGTAAATCACTATTATAGCCGTCGTTACCGTTTTTTTAGTCAGTACAAACCGCACACATGATCCGTCTCGATAATATCAGCAAGCAGAACGGCCACCAGATCCTGTTCATCGACGCGTCGATGGGCATTCAGAAGGGCGAGAAGGTCGGTCTTGTTGGGCCGAACGGCGCCGGCAAGACGACGCTTTTCCGGATGATCACCGGCCAGGAGCAGCCCGACGACGGCCAGGTCGCCATCGATCCCGGCATGACGATCGGCTATTTCAGCCAGGAGGTCGGCGAGATGTCTGGCCAGAGCGCCGTCGCGGCGGTGATGGACGGCGTAGGACCGGTGAGCGCGCTGGCCGCCGAAATGGCGCAGCTGGAGGCGGCTATGGTCGATCCGGAGCAGGCTGACGAATTGGACGCTATCATCGAGCGCTATGGCGACGTACAAGGGCGTTTCGAAGAGCTTGACGGTTACTCCATGGAAGCGCGGGCGCGCGAGGTATTGGCGGGCCTGAGTTTCAGCCAGGAACGCATGGATGGGGATGTCGGTCTTCTCTCTGGCGGCTGGAAGATGCGCGTGGCCCTGGCCCGTATCCTGTTGATGCGGCCCGATGGCATGCTGCTGGACGAACCTTCGAACCACCTGGATCTCGAAAGCCTGATCTGGCTGGAAGCCTTCCTTAAAGACTACGATGGCGCGCTGCTGATGACGTCGCACGACCGCGCCTTCATGAACCGGATCATCGGCAAGGTCGTGGAGATCGACGGCGGCTCGCTTATCACCTATTCGGGCGATCTCGATTTCTATGAACAACAACGGGCGCTCAGCGAAAAGCAGCGGCAGGCGCAATTCGAACGCCAGCAGGCTATGCTGGCCAAGGAAATCAAGTTCATCGAGCGCTTCAAGGCGCGGGCCTCGCACGCTGCCCAGGTCCAGAGCCGGGTCAAGAAACTCGATAAGATCGAAAAGGTCGAGGCACCCCGGCGGCGTCAGTCCGTACAGTTCGAGTTCCGCTCACCGCCGCGTTCTGGTGACGACGTGTTGAACCTGCGCAAAGTCCATAAGGCCTACGGCAGCCAAACAATCTATGATGGGCTGGATTTTCTGGTGCGCCGCAAGGAACGCTGGTGCGTCCTGGGCGCCAACGGCGCCGGCAAATCGACGCTGCTGAAGCTGGTGGCCGGCGCTACGGCGCCCGACAAAGGGACGGTCAACGTCGGCGCCAGCGTGAAGATGGGCTATTTCGCGCAGCACTCCATGGATCTGCTCGACGGCGAAGAGACGATCTTCGAGTCGCTGGACGGCTCCTTCCCGCAGGCGGGCCAAGGGGCGTTGCGCACGCTTGCCGGGTGCTTCGGCTTCTCCGGCGACGATGTCGAGAAACCTTGCCGCGTGTTGTCCGGCGGCGAGAAGGCGCGTTTGGTCATGGCCAAGATGCTGTTCGATCCGCCAAATCTTCTGGTGCTCGACGAACCGACCAACCACCTCGATATGGCCACCAAGGAAATGCTGGTTGCGGCGCTGGCCGATTTCGAAGGAACCATGTTGTTCGTTTCGCACGACCGGCATTTCCTGGCGGCGCTGTCGAACCGCGTGCTGGAACTGACGCCTGAGGGCGTGCATCGCTACGAGGGCGGCTATACCGAATATGTCGCCCGCACGGGTCAGGAAGCGCCTGGCCTCCATCCGGGCAATTAAAAATCGAACGCTTGCTGTGCGGGCGGTGGTGGCGCCAGGTTGACGCCTTCCAACTCCAGCATTTTCAGTTTGGTATCCGAGCCGCCCGGTGCGGAGAAGCCGCCGAGCTTACCGCCGGCGGCCAGGCAGCGGTGGCACGGGATGATCAGGGCCACTGGATTGCGGGCCATGGCGACGCCGACATCGCGGGCAGCTTCCGGACCAGCGCCGAGCTGTTTGGCCAGGGCGCCATAGGTCGTGGTCTGGCCCCAGCCGACATGGCGCAGGGCGGCGTAGATGTCCTTGAAGAACGCCTCGTGCCCGTCGAGATCGACCGCAACGGCGGAAAAGTCGACGGCCTCGCCAGCGAAATAACGCACCACGGAGTCGATAACTGACTGGATTTCCTGTGGCAGGTTACCGGGCTCAGCGTGTGTCAGCCTGCGCTTCAGCAGCCGTTCGGTTTCGTCGCGGCTCTGGCCCGGCAGCTGGAAACGCGTGATGCCGTGGGCAGTCCAGGCGATGCCGCAATGACCGGCGGCAGTGTCAAAGATGGCGTAATGGGCCATGCCTATGCCTCCGCCAGCACTTCGGCCAAAACGACGGCATTGTTATGGGCCTCGTCTCTGGCGGCATAGAGCAGGGTGGTGTGGTGCTTTTTGACCGCCGCCTTCAGAGTTTCCAGGGTTTCGGCGTGTGTTTTGAGTTCCTCAAGGTAACGCGCCCGGAAACCCTGCCATTTGTCCGGATCGTGGCCGAACCATTTGCGCAGTTCGGTGCTTGGGGCTATGTCCTTCAGCCACTGAGTCACGACGGCCTTGTCTTTCGTCAGGCCACGCGGCCAGACGCGATCGACCAGGATACGTTGGCCGTCGCTGTCGGCAGCCGGCTCATAAACCCGTTTGATGGATACCTTATTCGACATGGCTCTTACCCTTTACGGAATTCCGAATTGCGACACGGTCAAGAAGGCGCGCGACTGGCTTGAGGGCCATAAGATCGGGTACGAATTCCACAATTACAAGACCGACGGTATCGATGCGGCGCGCCTGAAAAGCTGGGCGAAAAGCCTGGGCTGGGAGAAGGTGCTGAACAAGGGCAGCACGACCTACCAGGCCCTACCGCAGTCGGACAAGGACGGGCTGACCGAGGCCAAGGCAATCAAGCTGATGGTGGCGCAGCCGTCGATGATCCGGCGGCCGATCTGGGATGCCGATGGTCAGCTATTTGCCGGCTTCAAGCCGAACAGTCCGGACCGGACAGCGCTGGAAAAGACGCTGCTGGGCTGATCACCAGGCAAACGCCTCGATGCGCGTCGGGTGGACGCCGTGGTCGTCGATCAGCTGTTCGCGGATCAAGGCCGCCTGACGCGCTTCGCACGACACCCAGGCCCGCAGCGCGTTCTGTGGCAGGAAAAGGGCTTTCAGGGCATCATTGAGTGTGCGCGGCCCGGCATCGGCTTCGCGGTTGACCCAATGCACGGTCACGTCCGGTCCGAAAGCCGGCCGTTCACCTGGTGTGGCTTCGGCCAGAACGATGACGCGGCTGCCCGTCAAGCGATTGATAAGTTGCTGGATAAAGGGCAGGGCTGCGTCGTCGCCGATCAGCAACCACGCGCCCGCCGTCTGTAAGATACCCCCGCACATGATGGGTCCCTCTCTGTCGCCTCATGCTTCAACTATCGTATATAGTAACGTCAATTTCTGGCACCAGTCTCAGACCGGCCTGACCTCAGGATCTTTCGATCTTCTTGGCCAGGTCGTCGATCAGATCGACAATGGCGTTGATTTCGGTCTGGTTGAGCGGCTTCATACCGCGTGAACGCAGGGCGCCTTTGAGATTGTGCATGGCGCGAAACAGCGGGGCGTAGTCGCCGTGTTCCGAGCGTTCCTCGTTCATCAAGTCGAACAGACGGGCCACCTCATCGGCCTTTTCGGCCAGGAAGGCGCGACCGGCGTCGGTGATCTGGGCCTGCTTGCGGCCGTCTTCGCCGGGCGTGACGGTGATGAAGCCTTCGTCCTCAAGCCAGCTCAGGGTCGGATAGACGACGCCGGGGGAGGGGCTGTAGGCGCCCTTGAAGCGCTCCTCGATCTCCTTGATCAGTTCGTAGCCATGGCTCGGCTTTTCCTCGATCAGTTTGAGGACGACGAGACGCAGGCCGCCATGGCCGAAGCCGCCGCGGCCCCGTTCCCGGCCGTCAAATCGGTTGCCGCCAAACGGACCGCCCCGGTCGCCCATGCCACCAAAGCCGCCGAAGCCGCGGCCACGGCCAAAACCGTGGGCCATATAATGTTGTCCGCGGCGACAATCACCGCGAGTGAAGAAAAAGCCATGCATGGCATTCTTCCTTTCTTACTAGAGTATATTTAGATATATCGAATTTGAAGGTGCGTCCGACTCTGGACGCGTTCCATCCGATGCAATTTAGATATATCTGAAATAGATCGATTGCAAGGACTATTCGGCGATGGTTGCGAAAATTACCAAAACTTAATGCGACTCCGTGCATCCAAAAGGCATGGCGGAGGCCTCTAGGTCACAAGAGGGCGTGCTCGCTCAAGCTCAAGGAGTTCACCAAAATGGATGACATTGCGAAATTACTGGCCGTCGTTCTGAGCCTCGGAATGCCGATCATTATCATTACCATCATCTTCTTCTTCCGTTCCAAGGACAAGGCGGACATGCAGAAGACCATACGCATGGCGATCGAGCGTGGAGAGACCTTGCCGCCGGATCTGCTCGACAACCTGCGGCCGCGCAAGAAGCAGCGCACGCCGATGAGCGACATTCGCGCCGGCATTATCCTGATGGCCGTGGCGGGTGGATTGATGGCCTGGAGCTACATCGACAATGGCAAGATTGGTGGCGATCTGGGCGGCATTGCAGCTGTTCCGGGCCTGATCGGCGTGGCGCTGCTCATCCTGGGGATCATCGGCAGCATGACCCGTAAAAACTAACGTAAATATTAACGTAAGTTCCAACCTAACTTCCCAAGGCTCTCTCCCTCATGGGCGTTTCCAGCACAAAACTGGATATATCGCGGCAGTCGGATGTCGATCTGGCCAGGCTTAGCCTGACCGGCGACCGGGCCGTGTTCGCCGAACTGGTGCGCCGTCATGGCGGCACCTTGCGAACACACTTGCGCCGTATGGGGGCGCAGGCGGCCGACGCCGACGACATGGCGCAGGAGGCCTTCCTGGTCGCCTATGAGCGCATGGACGAATACCGCTTCGAAGGGCCGCTGATCGCGTGGCTGAAGCGCATCGCTTCGCGGCGCTACCTGAAAAAGGCCAAGGCCAGCGCCAAGTACCTGCTGACCGACGATATGACTGCCTATGACGCATCTGCGGACGAGCCGGTCAACGATTTCAAGGCGCATAATCTCGACGCCGCGCTGGGCCGCCTCAAATCCGCCGAACGTCTGTGCGTGACTCTCAACTTCAGCGGCGGCCTGTCCCATCAGGAAATTGCCGACGAGACGGGCCTTCCACTCGGCACGGTCAAGAGCCATATCAAGCGCGCGCTCGATCAGTTGAAGACCATTCTGACGCCCAACCACCCCCTGTCTGCTCAGGAGCCAGGCTCATGAATAAGACCCCTGAAACGCCCTCCGGAGCGACGGAGCCGCTAAACGACGCCGATATCGCCGGGCTGTTCGCGGCGCCGCACAGCTTCGACGACGCGCCGGTCTTCGAAGGCCGGGTGATGCGCCGCCTGCATCTGAAGCTGTGGCTGCGGCAATGGCTGGTGGTGCTGGCCGGTGCGATCGGTGGTGTCTACGCGCTGGCGCAATTCGTGCGCCTGCCGGGTTGGACCGGCCCCGCGCCGGCGGGGACTCCGGATACACTGCGCGCCGGAGCGGAACTGATCGATCAGGTCCAGGGCGACCTGGTCAACCTGACCGGCCAGTCGATGCACTATCTGACCTTCTTGCAGACGCCGATGTTCTTCTGGGTGAGTTTTGCGCTTTGCCTGACCTTGCTGGGGCTGTATTACGCCTACTCGCAAGAGGAGACTCTCTGACGTCACTGGCGGTGCGGGTTCGCGCCTCCCATATGAGGCGCAGAGGGACCTGATATAGAAAGAGACCTGCGTGAGCAGCCATACCAACGGCGTCAAGCGCCTGACCGCCCCCGAAATCCGCGCCCGCAAGGGCCAGAATCCGCTGGTCGTGCTGACCTGCTACACGACGCCGCTGGCGCGCATCATGGATGAGCATGTCGACATCCTTCTGGTCGGCGACAGCGTCGGCATGGTGATGCACGGGCTGCCCAACACGATCGGCGTGACCCTGGAGATGATGAGCCTGCACGGCAGCGCGGTGATGCGCGGCGCGCAAAAGGCCTTCGTCGTGGTCGACATGCCGTTCGGCTCGTACGAAGCCGGGCCGGAGCAGGCGTTTGAAAACGCCGTGCGCCTCCTCAAGGAAACCGGTGCGCAAGCCGTTAAGGTCGAAAGCGGCCCGACCGTGGCCGAAACCATCCGCTACCTGACCCAGCGCGGCATTGCGGTCATGGGCCATGTCGGCCTGCGGCCGCAGGCGGTCAATGTCGAAGGCGGCTTCAAGGCGAAGGGCCGCACCCAGTCCGAGCGCGACAAGGTGATCGCCGAAGCCGTCGCCAGTGACGAAGCCGGCGCCTTCGCCATCGTCATCGAAGGCGTGGCCGCCGATCTGGCCGCCGAAATCACGCACAAGGTCAGCGCGCCGACCATCGGCATCGGCGCCTCGAAGGACTGCGACGGCCAGGTGCTGGTGTCTGACGACATGCTGGGCCTGTTCGACTGGACGCCGAAGTTCGTGCGTCATTATGCCGAACTGCGCCACCAGATCGGCGCGGCGGTTGAAGCCTATGCCAAAGATGTCAGGGAGCGCAGCTTTCCCGCCCCAGAAGAGACATATTTTTCGAAATAAATGCCCGCCAATATATGGTTTGTATTAGGTTTCTCGGGGGAGGCAGCGGATTCGGTTGCGCAAGACGTGCGCAGCGGCTAGGTTCCCGCCGATCCGAAGGGGCGCGGCGCTTTCAATCCGACTCTTCAACAAGACCGTGACTTAATACTGCTTTAGGGAAACGCCGTGAGCGATCTATTTGACGAAACAGAAGAGAACCTGCGGGCCGACAAATGGGCGGCCATCGTCAAGGCCGGTCTGCCGTGGGTCGTCGGTGGTCTGGGGGCGCTGCTGGTGGGCGCCGTAGCCGTCTGGGGCTGGGGCGCGTTTCAGAAGCACATCGGTGACGGCGCGTCGGAAGCCTATGAGGCGGCTGTCGACGCCGGCGCCAAGGGCGAAAAGACGACCGCCAAGGCCAAGTTCGAGGAAGCCACCAAGGCTGGAAGCGCGTCGTACAAGGCGCTGGCCCTGATGCAACTCGGCGGCATGGCGCTCGATGACGGTGACGCCAAGACCGCGCTGAAGGATTTCGATGACGCGGCCAAGGCGTCCTCCGAGCCGATGCTGCACGATCTGGCCGCCTACAAGGCCGCCCTGCTGGCCATGGACAGCGAATCGTTTGCCGAGGTCCAGAAGCGCCTGGAGCCTCTGACCAAGGAAGGCCGCCCGAATGCGGCGCTGGCCAGGGAAGCCCTGGCCCTGGCCAAGCTGCAATCCGGCGACGCCAAGGGCGCGCGCAGCGACCTTAACGTTCTGTCGCTGACGCTCGGCACGCCCGACGGCGTCAAGAGCCGCGCTCAGGCCATGGTCGCCGCCATCGATTCCGGCGCCTATGACACCGCCAAGGCGGCGATGAAGCTGCCCGAAGCCAAGGCGGCTCCGCAGATGCCGGGCCTGCCCGCCGGCATGATGCCGCCGCAAGGTCAGCCGCAATAGTTTCCGATACGACCTCCTTTATTGAGTGATGGATAAGCCCGAATGACAGGTTTGAAGAGCAAAACGGCGCTGGCGGCGCTCGGGCTGGCAGGGGCCATGAGCCTGGCGGCCTGTTCGCATATTCCGCTGCTGAACAAGAAGGATACGGCGGACGACAAGGCCGTGGCGTCGCAAGGCCAGCGCCTGTCGATTGTCGCCTTCGACCAGAAGCTGGAGCCGTCGCGCAGCCTGAAGGGCGTCGGTTACTACCTGCCGCCCGCGGCACCGGTCGCGGCCTGGCCGCTGGCCGCCGGTCCGCAGGACCAGATGGTGCAGAACGCCGCCGCCGGCAAGGCGTTCCAGGTGGCGTGGTCCCGCTCGATCGGCGTCGGCAGCAAGGGCAAGACCGAGGTCATGGCCCAGCCGGTATCCGACGGTAACCTGATCTACACGCTCGATGGCGAAGCGCGGGTTTCGGCGTTTGACGTCAATACCGGCCGTCAGGCTTGGAGCATCGACCTCAATCCGCACAACAAGCGCGACAAGGTGGCCTTCGGTGGCGGTCTGGCCGTTTCCGGCGGCAAGCTGTTTGTCACCTCGGGCTTCCGCTTCCTGGCGGCGCTCGATCCGGCGACCGGCAAGACCCTGTGGCAGAAGGCGGTCGACACGCCGCTGCATTCGGCGCCGACGGTCAGCGACAAGTACGTCATCGCCACCGACGTGCAGAACCAGATCTTCGCCTTCGACCTGGAAAATGGCGAAATGGCCTGGACCTATCAGGCGATCGCCGAGCCGGCGCGCATCATGAAGGCCGCTTCGCCGGTGGTGTCCGACGGCGTGGTCTACGCGCCGTTCTCTTCGGGCGAACTGGTGGCGATCGGCAGCGACAGCGGCCAGACCCTGTGGGAACAGGTGCTGGCGCAGTCCAACCGCGTCAACGCCCTGTCGGAAATCCGCGACATCTCCGGCCATCCGGTCATCTACAAGGACAAGGTGTTGGCCGCCAGCCATTCGGGCGTCTTCCAGGCGATGAATGCCAAGACCGGTGAGCCAGCGTGGTCGGTATCGGCCGACAGCGTCAACACGCCATGGGTATCGGGCGACGTGGCCTTCCTGGTCAGCGTCAAGGGTGAGCTGATCTGCGTCAGCCTCGAAAGCGGCCAGATCTACTGGCTGAAGGACCTGAACGAAGGCGTCAAAACCGCCAAGGTCAGCAAGGGCTTCTTGGGCATCGGCGCGCCGAAGATCGGCAAGGATGAAGCGCCGTCCTGGGCGGGGCCGTTCATGGCGTCCGACCGGCTGGTCATGGTGACATCGAAGGGCCAGGCTGTGGCGCTCGATCCGAAGACCGGCAACGTCACCCAGTCGCTGAACCTGGGCGGACCGGCCTTCATCGCGCCGATCGCTGTGGGCGACAAGCTGTTCGTTGTCACCGACGACGCCAAGCTGGTGGCGATCCGCTAAGGATTTCAGAGCTATGGAAAAGGCGCCGGTGCGAACCGGCGCCTTTTTTCGTGGCCATTTGGCCGCTTTTCGCTTAAAGGGCACGCCATGCCTTTAAAAGTAGCCATTGTCGGCCGGCCTAATGTCGGTAAATCGACCCTGTTTAACCGCCTTGTAGGTAAGAAGCTGGCCATCGTCGATGACCGGCCGGGCGTGACACGCGACCGCCGCTATGCCACCGGCAATATCGGTGACATTCCGCTTGAGTTGATCGACACCGCCGGTTTCGAAGACCTAGCCGATCTCAGCCTCGAGGCACGCATGCGCCTGCAGACGGAAAAGGCGATCGATGAGGCCGACGTCGCTTTCTTCGTGGTCGATGCCCGCGAAGGGGTGACGCCGCTGGATCGCATCTTTGCCGAGACCCTGCGCAGGAAGGACAAACCGGTCTTGCTGATCGCCAACAAGGCGGAGGGCCACCAGGCCGCCGCCACCGCCGAAGAGGCGCGCGTGCTCGGTTTCGGTGAGCCGCTGCACCTGTCGGCTGAGCATGGCGAAGGGCTGAGCGAGCTTTATGAAGCTGTCGAAAAATTCCGCTTCCTGTTCGAGGGCGAGTTCGAAGCCGAAGAGGATGAGGTGGACGACGAGTCCAAGCCGATCCGCATCGCCATCATCGGCCGTCCCAACGCCGGAAAGTCGACCCTGATCAACAAACTTCTGGGCGAGGACCGGTTGCTGGTTGGGCCGGAAGCGGGGATCACGCGCGACTCGATCTCGGTCGACTGGCAATATGAAGGCCGGACCATCCGGTTGGTCGATACGGCTGGCTTGCGCAAGAAGGCGCGCGTGCAGGAGAAGCTCGAGAAGCTGTCGACCGCCGACACCATCCGCGCCATCACTTTCGCCGAAGTCGTGGTGCTAGTGATGGATGAAGCCAATGCGTTCGAGGTGCAGGACCTGCAGATCGCCGACCTGGTCGAACGCGAGGGCCGGGGCCTGGTCTATGCGGTGTCGAAGTGGGATCTGGTCGAGGAACCGCAGGCACGGCTGGCCGAAATCAGCGAGGTGGCGGAACGCATGTTACCGCAATTGCGCGGCACGCCGTTGGTGACCTTGTCGGGGGCGACCGGTCGCGGGCTGGAGCGGCTGATGCCGGCGGTGTTGAAGTGCTATCGCAACTGGTCGGCCAAGGTGAAAACGCGCGATCTCAACGACTGGCTGGCTTTGGCGATCCAGCGCCATCCGCCGCCCGCCGTCGATGGCAAGCGCATCAAGCCGAAATACATGGCTCAGACAAAGGGGCGGCCGCCGACGTTCGTGCTGTTCGCGTCGCGGGCCTACGCCATGCCGGATACCTACCGGCGCTATCTTATCAATAGCTTGCGCGAATCTTTTGATATGCCGGGCGTGCCGATCCGGCTGACCGTCAAGGCCAATGCCGGCGTCAATCCGTTCGATGAAGGCGGTGGAGCGCAAGTGTCCGGGCCGCCGCGAGTTCGCCCGAAAGCAAAGCCGAAGCCTGGTGAAAAGCCGGCGCACCCGGGACGGGTCCGGCAAAAGCCCAAGGGGGCTGCGCCCACGGTTGCGAAACCTAAGGTCGTGGCCAAGCCACGCGCCGAAGCGGTCAAGGCCAAGGCGTTCAAGGCAGCGGCGCGCCCGAGTACCAAGCCGGGGGCGGCGGGACCGGGCGGGCGGTCGAAACCGAAGCGCACGTAAAACGAATGGGGTGTGGGGTCCGAGTGGCGGACGAAAGCTATACTTTCGCCACGGCACACCCACAAAACCTTATCTTAAATCCAATAAAAAAGCCCCATCCCGAAGAGGGATGAGGCTCTTTTATTGGATTTAAGGAAAGTCTTGGGGCCGCAGGCCCCAAACCCCGTTAGTTTGCCGCGGCTACGGCTTCCGTCTGCGCCCGTTTCCAGTCCCGGAAGTCCAGCACCTCGCGTTGCGGTTCACGTCCCGGATCGGCCAGTTCTAGGAACAGCGGCACCAGTTCGTCCGGATGTGGCAGGCTCATGGGATCTTCACCCGGAAAGGCCGAGGCGCGCATGCGGGTCCGGATGCCGCCGGGGCTCAACAACGCCGTACGAATCGTTGTGATTTCAAGCTCATCCGCCCAGGTCTTGACCAATGTCTCCAACGCCGACTTGGTAGCGGCGTAAGGCCCCCAGAAGGCGCGGCCGCCGGTGATGCCAGCGCCCGTCGTCAGGAAAATCGCCCGGCCTGCCGCCGACTGACGCAGCAGCGGTTCGACCGCACGCATCAGGTTCCAGGTCGCCACCAGATTGACGTCAATGATCTTCTTGAAGTCCTTGGGTGAGTGCTGCGTCACCGGCGTCAGCGTGCCGAGAATGGCCGCGGCGTGCACAACCACATCGAGGCGCCCGAAACGCTCAAACAATGCGGCCGTCAGGCGTTCAAGCGAATCCGCATCGGTTATGTCGAACGGGATAAGCGTGGCGTGATTGCCGGTGGCGGCGAAAATCTCGTCGTCCAACTCCTCAAGCGCCGCCTTCGAGCGGGCAGCGGCAATCACCTGCGCGCCGGCCTTGGCCAAGCCCAGCGCCGCCGCCTTACCGATGCCGCGCGAGGCGCCGGTGACAAAGGCGATCCGGCCTTGTTGCGACAAGTCCTGAGAAATCATCGATAAGCTCTTGATTTAGTGAGTGTTAGCCAGCAGCGACAACTGATAGCCGCCCGGCGATTCCGCTTCGTCCATCGCATTTTCACGATCGGTCAGACGAGTCGGATAGTCGCCGGTGAAATAGTGGTCAGTGAATTGCGGGCATTCCGGATCGCGACGATTGTGGCCCATGGCCTTGTACAGGCCCTCGACCGACAGGAAGCCGAGGCTGTCGCATTCCAGCATCTGGCGCATTTCCTCGAGGCTGTGGTTGGCGGCCATCAGCTTGTCACGGTCCGGCATGTCGATGCCGTAGAAATCCGGCCACATGATCGGCGGCGACGCCGAACGCAGGTGGACTTCCTTGGCGCCTGCCTCGCGAACCATGCGCACGATCTTCACCGAGGTCGTGCCGCGCACGATCGAATCGTCGATCAGGATGACCTTCTTGCCTTCCAGAACGACGCGGTTCGGGGAGTGCTTCTTGCGCACACCCAGGTCGCGGATGTTCTGGGTCGGCTGGATGAAGGTACGGCCGACATAGTGATTGCGGATAATGCCGAGTTCGAACGGCAGGCTGGATTGCTCAGAGAAGCCCAGCGACGCCGGCACGCCGGAATCAGGCACTGGCACAACGATATCGGCGTCGGCCGGATGTTCAAGGGCAAGCTGACGGCCCATGGCCTTGCGGACTTCGTAGACCGACTTGCCATTCACGACGCTGTCGGGGCGCGCGAAATAGACATATTCGAACAGGCAGGGGCGGGCGGGCTTGGCGTCGAACGGCTTGTAGGACTTCAGGCCGTGTTCGTCGATCTGCACCACTTCGCCGTGTTCGACGTCGCGGACAAAGACTGCGCCAATCATGTCGAGTGCGCAGGTTTCCGACGCCAGCACGTAGGAATTGCCGAGCCGGCCAATGACCAGCGGCCGAATGCCGAGTGGATCGCGCGCACCGATCAGCTGCTTGCGGGTCAGGGCGACGAGGGCGAAGCCGCCTTCGAGATGGCGCAGCGTCTCGATGAAACGGTCGATAATCTTCAGCGCCCGCGACCGGGCGATCAGATGCAAAATGACCTCCGAATCGGAGGTCGACTGGAAGATAGACCCTTCGGCGACCAGCTTGGTGCGAAGGTGCATGAAATTGGTGAGATTGCCGTTGTGCGCAATGGCGATACCGCCTTGGTCAAGGTCGGCGAACATCGGCTGGACGTTACGGATGAACGAGCCGCCGGCTGTCGAATAGCGCGTGTGGCCGATGGCGGCGTGGCCTTGCAGCTTCTTGGTCAGGTCCGCACCGGTGAAGACGTCGCCGACCAGGCCGTGCTCACGTTCGATGTAAAACCGGCGGCCATCGCAGGACGCGACACCGCAGGCTTCCTGGCCGCGGTGCTGCAGGGCGTGCATGCCCAACACCGCCACAGCGCTGGCATCTGCCATGCCGTAAATGCCAAAGACCCCGCATTCGAGGCGGGGCCGGTCGTCATCGGATTCGCGGGCGCGGGCGCCTGTGTCGGTCAGGTCGGACAGGTCCGAATGCTTTCTTTCCGAAAACTGGGACGCCGAGGACTGGGGCGGCAACATGGCTTCTCTTTTCAAAACGCCGTCTCTTTCAACGCTTGTGGCCACTGCCGGAAGGCGCCGGAGGACCGGTTACTCCTCGTTGGCTTCGACCATCTTGTTGGTCGCTCCCGCGCCTTTCGGGATGAAAGCCTGGATAATCTTGGCGCACTTGGCACCCAGCGGATAAACCTTGGCTTCGCGGAACCAGGAACCCTGGCGCTCAATAGGCGTGACCAGGGAAAAAAGCAAATGGAATGCGCCGACAAATACCAGTGTACTGACGATTCCGATGCCCAGCCCGGCGAAGCGGTCGATATTGCCGTAGGTCTTCTCCTTGTGCACCTTGTCAGATAGGGCGTTTCCAAGATAACGCAAGCCCAGATAGACAAGCCCGAACACCACGACAGCGGCGATCCAGCTGGTCAGGTTGTCGAGATGGAAGGAGCGGGCCATAAATCCGCGGCTGAACAGGGCGATGACCAGGCCCAGAATCAGCGACAGGAAGTTGACCAGCGAGCGAATGGCGCCATTCATGAAGCCGGTAAAACAACAGACCATCAGAACGGCCAGAAAAATCAGGTCGTAAAACTGCATCGCCAAGCCCCCAGACTGCGCCCTTCGTTGTCTTCAGAGATACCATCTGACACCGCCATTAACAATATGCGTTAAGCCTGTTTCCGCTCATCCGGCAGGTAAAAGCGCCTCCAGGGCCGAAGCGAGGGTGGCATACCCACGCACAGGCAAGGGAGGATTTTCCAGGGCGTTGGGCGCTGTCAGCGCACTGGAGAAACCCAGTTTCAGCGCTTCTTTCAGGCGGGACTCGCTTCGGCTGACGGGCCGGATATCGCCGGACAGGCTGATTTCGCCGAAGACGACGCAATCACGTGGCAGCGGCGTGTCGGTCAGGGCCGACACCAGGGCCAGGGCTGCGCACAGGTCGGCGGCAGGCTCGGACACACGCATGCCGCCGGCGACGTTGAGGTACACGTCCTTCTGGCCGAAAGCGACGCCGCACCGCGCCTCCAGTACCGCCAGGATCATGGCCAGGCGGCCCGAATCCCAGCCGACTACCGCCCGGCGCGGCGTGCCATAGGCCGACGGCGCCACAAGGGCCTGGACCTCGACCAAGACTGGCCGCGAGCCTTCAATGCCGGCGAATACCGCCGAGCCCGAAGCGCGTTCGTTACGGTCGCCGAGGAATAGCGCGGACGGGTTAGGGACCTCGCGTAGGCCGGAATCGCCCATCTCGAAGACGCCAATTTCGTCGGTGGCGCCGAAACGGTTCTTGGTGCCGCGCAGAATTCGGAACGGATAGCCACGCTCGCCTTCGAACGACAGGACGGCGTCGACCATATGCTCGACGACGCGCGGGCCGGCGATCTGGCCTTCTTTGGTGACGTGGCCGACCAAAATAACGCTCATGCCCTTTTTCTTCGCCAACCGGACCAGTTCGCCAGCGCAGGCACGGACCTGTGACACCGAACCTTGCGCGGCTTCGATGGCGTCCGACCACAGGGTCTGGATCGAGTCGATGACGACAAGGTCATAGGAATCGCGCTTCAGGGCTTCGAGGATGTGGCGCAGGGCGGTTTCAGCGGCGAGGTCGACTGGCGCCTTGGACAGGCCCATGCGAGCGGCACGGCCGCGGATTTGTTCAACAGCCTCTTCGCCGGAAATGTAGGCTATTTTCAAACCCTTGAGCGCAGCATTTGCCGTAACTTGTAGCAGCAGGGTCGACTTGCCGACGCCGGGGTCACCGGCGATCAGAATGGCGGAGCCCGGCACCACGCCGCCGCCGCATACCCGGTCGAATTCACCGACGCCGGTGATCAGCCGGGCAGGGGTTTCATCCTGGCTGTCAAGCGTCTCGAATTGCAGTTTGGAAAGTCTGGAAATTTTCGAAGTTTCTGGTTTCAACGCGCCCGGTGGCGCGGAAAAGGCTTCCTGCACCAGCGTGTTCCACGCGGCGCAGCCATTGCATTGCCCGGCCCATTTATTGTGGACGGTGCCGCAGGATTGGCAGACATAGATGGCATGATCGCGCGCCATGAGTTCCTCGAATCAGAAATTATGTTCTTGATATGTTCTGATTGGGCGGCGCTGTCAAGCAGCCTTAGCGATAGAAGCGCGGAATGCGGGCGCCAAGGCCGGTGAGCATCTCGTAGCTTACGGTTCCGGCGGCGGCGGCGGCGTCATCGAGGAATTGTTGGCTGCCAAGGACTTCTACCCAGTCGCCGGGAGCGGCGTCGAGGCCGGTGATGTCGATGCTGATGACATCCATGGAAACACGGCCGACGACGGGGCGGCTGTGACCGGCGACGGTGACGTGGCCAGCGAAACGGCGTAACAGCCCGTCAGCATAGCCGATACCAATGGTGGCCAGTTTCATGTCGCGCGGCGCCGTGAAGGTGGCGCTGTATCCGACGCTTTCACCGGCCTTCAGGTCGCGGATCTGCAGGATCTGGGCGGTAAGATGGGCCACCGGTTTGAGGTTCGGGTGCGGCCTGCCTTGCGGCCCGCCACCGTAGAGGCTGATGCCGGGCCGGGTAATATCGAAGGCGTAGTCGTGGCCGAGGAAATGCCCGGCACTGTTGGCCATCGAGTGCTGCACTTCAGGAAAGCGTTCTGTTGCTTGCCGGAAGGCCTTCAATTGTTTGCCATTCATGGCGTGGTCCGGCTCATCGGCGCAAGCCAGATGGCTCATCACCAGCGACAGGCCCTCCGTCGGCACGGAGGCGATGTCTTCCGGACGAATGCCCAACCGGTTCATTCCAGTATCGATGTGCAGGGCGGCCTTGAGCGTCGAAGCCTGCCAGAGATGAACCTGGTCCAGGCTATTAAGCACCGGGCGTAAGTCATTGTTGGAAAAAGCAGATAGGTCGCCGGTCAGGCCGTCGAACACGTAGATGGCCGGCTCGACGCCCAGTGCTTTACGCAGGGCGATGCCCTCATCCAGACGGGCGACAAAAAAGGTGCGGGCGCCATGGTGGGCCAGATAAGTGGCGATGATGTCCGCGCCCAGACCATAGGCATTGGCCTTGACCACCGGGGCGACCTCGGCGCCATTCGCACGGCCCTGCAGCACGCGGTAATTGTGCAGAAGTGCGGCCAGATCAATGTCGAGGCGAGCGGTGGCGTGGGTCATTATTCGCGGTTGTGGTCTTCATACCGGTCGGATTGGGCCAGGTTGCCGAAGCGGGTGTAGTTGGCGTCGAAAGCCACGCGCACCGTGCCGATCGGACCGTGACGCTGCTTGCCGATAATGACTTCAGCCGTACCCTGACACCGGTCCATGTCTTCCTGCCATTTCAGGTGTTCTTCGCTGCCCTCGCGGGGCTCGGCACGGCCCAGGTAGTAGCTTTCGCGATAGACGAACATGACGATATCGGCGTCCTGCTCGATCGAGCCGGATTCGCGCAGGTCGGACAGCTGCGGGCGCTTGTCATCGCGCTGTTCGACCTGACGCGACAACTGCGACAGGGCGATGACGGGAATGGCCAGTTCCTTGGCCAGCGACTTCAGGCCCATGGTGATGGTCGAGACCTCCTGGACCCGGTTCTGGGCGCTGGTGGAGTCGCCAAGCGTGATCAGCTGCAGGTAGTCGACGACAAGACAGTCGAGGCCGGCGGTGCGCTTCAGGCGGCGGGCGCGGGCGGTCAGCTTGGCCAGGGTGATGCCGCCGGTGTCGTCGATGAACAACGGCGAAGCGCTGATCTCCATCGCGCCTTCTTTCAGACGGACGAACTCCTCGGCATTGATTTCGCCCTTACGCATCTTGTCAGAAGACACGCTCGAGGCGTCGGCAAGCAGACGCGCCGCCAGCTGATCAGCCGACATTTCGAGCGAATAGAAGGCGACCACGCCGCCGCGCACCGTCTTGCGCGTGCCGTCGGCTTGCGGCTCATAGGCATAGTGCTTGGCGATGTTCATGGCGATGTTGGTCGCCAGCGCGGTTTTACCCATCGACGGCCGGCCGGCCAGGATGATCAGGTCGGACTTGTGCAGGCCACCGATCTGCTTGTCGAGGTCGGCCAGGCCGGTCGAAATCCCTGCCAGGTGGCCGTCGCGGTGATAGGCTTCCTCGGCCACGGTCAGGGCGCCGTTGACGGCGTCGGAAAACGGCACGAAGCCGGTCGAGGAGGTGCCCTTTTCGGCCAGCTCGAACAGCTGGGCTTCGGCGGTTTCGATCTGGGTACGGGCGTCGACGTCGCTGCCCGACAGGCCTTGCGCGGTATGGGCGATTTCGCCGCCCAGCCGGATCAGTTCGCGGCGCAGGGCCAGGTCGTAGATGACGCGGGCATAGTCGTTGGCCGCCGCCGCCGGCGGGGCGCGGTCGACCAGGTCGGCGAAGTAGCGGATGCCGCCCAGGTCGTTGAACGCCTGGTCGGCCTTGAACTTGTCGACCAGCACGATCGGTTCGGCCAGGTGGCCGACGCGGATCTGTTCTTCGATGACGGCGAACAGACGCTGATGGAAGGGCTCGTAAAAATGGCGCGCCTGCAGGCCGTCGTACAGGCGCTCATAGGCGCCGTTGTCGAACAGCAGGCAGCCGAGCAGGGCCTGCTCCGCTTCGAGATTGTGCGGAATGGCGGCGGGGGAATCGGCTTCGGCGGAAAGGAGCGGCGTATCGAGCATGGGGTCAATAAACAGGGTTAAACGCTTAAGGCTAGCGCGAGTCGCCCGTTCATACACAGTTTCCACATAGGGCCAATTCACACCTTGTGAATTCTGGGGATAAACAAAAATGCCCCGGCGGATGAACCGCCGGGGCCTAAGGCTTTGCAGATCAGAAGCTTACCAGCTTTGGCTGACCTTGGCGTAGAGGTAGCGGCCATTGAAGCCGAACGGTGAGAACCGGGTGAAGGCCAGGGCGGCCGTCCCGTTACCCAACGACGTGGTCGAGTTCAGGCGGGCTGGCGTCTTGTCCGGATAGACGTCGAACAGGTTGTCGGCGCCGATGGTCACGCGCGTACCCTTGCCGAAGCGATAGCTGCCCGACAGGTCGACCAGGGTCTTGTCGCCGGTGTGGATGTCGTCGGCGCCAGTGGCCAGGGAAGCCGGATCGATGACGTCGCCGTAGTATGTGGCGCGGCCCGAGACGCTCCAGGCGCCCTTCTGCCAGTCGACCGCGAACGAGCCTTTGTTTTCCGGCGCGGCGTTAGTCAGGATGTACTGGCGGATACGGGCGAACAGGACCGGCGTCGGTGTGACGGTCGACAGCGCGTTATCGACCGGCAGCTTGTTGATGACGGTGTTGTTGGTATTGAACGCCAACGACAGGTTGAAGCGGCCGTAGTTGTCGGTCGGGATGCGATAGGCGGCGACCAGGTCGGCACCGGTCGTGGTGCTGGTGATGCCGTTCATGAAGAAGCGCGCCGAGGTCACGCCGTAAGGCTGGAGCAGGGGTGTGATGGCCCCGCCCGACAGGTTTTCCGACAGGACGATACGGTCGTCAATACGGATGCGATAGCCGTCGAGCGTCACTTCGAACGGACCCTTATGGTAAACGACGCCGAGCGACTGGCTGGTCGACTGTTCGGGGTTCAGGTCGGCACCGCCCAGGGCCCGGCCGACGCTGCTGTTCGACGGGAATGTGCCGGTCTCGACGACCACGCCGCCGCTGACGACGCTGGCGGTCGAGGTGAAGTACTGCTGCTGCAGCGACGGAGCGCGGAAGCCCGACTCGACCGCGCCGCGGATGGCGAAGTTCGGCGTAAAGTCATAGCGGGCGGCCAGTTTGGCGTTCAGCGTGCCGCCGAAATCCGAGTAGTTTTCGGCGCGGGCGGCGACATCGACGCTCAACTTTTCGGTGAAGCTGACGGCCGCGTCGACATAGACGCCGACATTGTCACGGCTCTTGTCGACGACATTGCTCGGCTGGAAGCCGCCGAAGGCCTGGGCGCCGGCCTGATTGGCCGTCACCGGACCGAGCGAATAGGACTGCAGCTCTCCAGCCGAGATCTTGTAGGTCTCGTGGCGGGCTTCAAGCCCCCAGGCGAAGGTCAACGGTGAGGCCAGGCCGGTTTCGAACGCACGGCTGAAGTCGGCGTTGAATACGGCCTGGTCGTATTCGAGCTTGCCGTCATCGAATGAGGTCTTCGACGCTGCGCCGTAGGACGCGTTGTTGCTGTTCAGCGTGTAGTAGTGCAACTGGTTGCCGCCGTAGGACAGGCTAATGTCCGAGGCCCAGCCGGCCAAGGTGCCTTTGACGCCGCCGGTAGCCGAATAATCCTTCGACTTGGCGTTGATGATCGGCAGGAAACCGTTGGGATAGAGCGCGGTCAGGGTGCCGGTGGTGTTGTAGGCATGGCGGAAGAAGGCCGCGCTCTTGGAGTTGTTGTCGGTGTAGCCAGCGTTGCCATACAGCTTCCAGTCGCCGTTGAGCGGAATGCCGGCATTGGCGTAGACCGACACGATGCTCTGCTCCGGATCGCCGTAGCGCGAGGTGACGGTGGCCGGGGTCACGGTGGCGTCGATGTCGCCGCGGCTGGTCGGTTTGCGCTTTTTAGCATCGGCCGACAGGGTCAGGAAACCGTCCGTGCCGAGCGGCAGGCCGATCCAGCCATTGATGTCGGTCGTTTCGCCGTCATGGGCCTTGCGCTCGGAGCTGGCCGCCTTGATGTTGGTGTCGTACTGGCCGAAAGAGGCCTCGACATTGCCGCCGTGATTGGCCTCACGCAGGTGCAGGTTGATGACGCCGGCGATGGCGTCGGAGCCATACTGCGAGGAGGCGCCGTCACGCAGCACTTCGGCGCGGTCGATGGCGGATTCGGGAATGGCGTTCAGGTCGACCGCCGACGAGCCACGGCCAGCCGAACCGTTGATATTGACCAAACCCGAGGCGTGCTGGCGCTTGCCGTTGACCAGGACGAGGGTCTGGTCCGGCGACAGGCCGCGCAGCGAGGCCGGGCGAATAGTGTCGGTACCATCGACGGCCGACGGGCGCGGGAAGTTTAGCGACGGGGCGACGCGCGACAGGCCCTGGGCCAGTTCGGTATTGCCGAGCGCGCTCAGTGAATCCTTGGAGATGACATCGACGGGCGCCAGGGTGTTGAGGCGGGTGCGGTGCTGGGCGCGCTGGCCGGTAACGACGATTTCGGTGCCTTCGGCGGGCGCGGCGGAGGCATCCTGGGCCGAAGCGGCGGGGGCTCCGAAGGCGGCGGCGAAGGATACGGCCAGGCTGATGGCGGTGCCGGCTTTCAGAACACCGCGGAACGTGGAGGATTGGGACATGGAAAAGAGGACCTTTTGTTGACTACCAGGCCAGGGCGGTTGATCCGCCGGTCGGGAGGGGCATGGAAACGCGTCGCAAGGTGCAGGCTTTGGGTGGTCGTGTGCAGATGCGAGGCCCTAAATGTGGCGCAAACGGGTCAGTTGGAAAGGGGTGCGCCGCAGCAAAAAATTCAAAGAAATGATTAGATTTTCTATTCTAGGGAAATGGCATACTAGGAGCGAATTATCGCTTAGCGCGAATTGATGTTTGAAAACAATATGATGTCAGGCGGTGGCCAAGCTATGTTTCCCCTGCGGAAATGCAAGCCCCGAGATGCGGATACTAACGCTTCGCGGGAATTCGAGCCTGGTTTTCATGGCGCCCGTGTGGCGTTTTTGTGACAGCTATTCTAATGCGGCCTTGCAAAAAACCGATAAGCTCGATGAACGGCATCCCGAAACCGGTCAAAACAAAACCCTCGCGGTTATCCGCGAGGGTTCGTTTAACTCAGAAATGAGTCGAAGCTTAGAGCGCTTGGAGGTTAACCGCCGAGGTCTTGCCCTTTTCGGTCGCCAGCTCGTAATTGACCTTTTGGTTTTCGTTCAGGCCGCGCAGGCCCGCCTTTTCAACGGCGCTGATGTGCACGAACACGTCGCTGCCGCCGTTTTCCGGCTGAATGAAACCATAGCCCTTGGTGGAATTGAACCACTTAACCGTACCTGTTGCCATTATTGGCCTCCTAGAAAGATATCGCACCTTCGTGCAGTGTGGCTGACGCGGAATTGCGCCTGCCGGATCCGAAAGTCGATGTCTTGGAAGAAGCCCGGAGGGCAGTCGTTCAAGTCAGTACCGGGTCTCGAATGCGCGCACCTTACGTGAAATCTGCCTGTTGGCAAGAAAAAACCCCCGGCGCCGAAGCCCCAGGGGTTTGATCTTTCAAGCCTGCAAGGCCCAGAAGAGACTTAGACTTCGTCGTAACCAGCTTCGGCGATAGCCTGACCGGCGCCGCCTTCGAGCAGGTCGGCAGCGGCCTGTTCGTCCGCCAAACGGTCTTCCTCGAATTGCGAAGCGATGACGTTTTCACCGGCGGCCTGACGCTCGGCTTCGTCTTGCGAACGGGCCACGTTGACCGACAGGGTGATCGACACTTCGGCGTGCAGACGGACCTTCAGGGCATGGATGCCCAGGGTCTTGATCGGCGTATCCAGAACGATCTGGTTGCGCTCGACCTTGCCGCCGGCTTCAGTGACCGCTTCGGCGACATCGCGGGCGTTGACCGAGCCGTAGAGCTGACCCGAGTCACCGGCCTGACGGATGATGACGTAGGTGGTGCCGTCGAGATCCTCGGCCTGCTTTTCAGCCGCGGACTTGGCGGCGGCGTTGCGGGCAACGATCTGTTCCTTCTGGGCCTCGAAGACCTTCAGGTTGGCGGCGGTGGCGCGCAGGGCCTTGTGGCGCGGCAGCAGGAAGTTACGGGCAAAGCCGTCCTTCACGCCGACGACATCGCCGATCGAGCCCAGGTTTTCAACGCGTTCAAGCAGAACAACTTTCATGATCGCTACTCCTTACTTCACGACGTAAGGCAGCAGGGCCAGGAAGCGGGCGCGCTTGATGGCCTTGGCCAGCTCGCGTTGCTTCTTCTGGCTCACGGCCGTGATGCGCGACGGCACGATCTTGCCGCGTTCCGAGATGTAACGCTGCAGGAGCTTGACGTCCTTGTAATCGATCTTCGGCGCGTTGGCGCCCGAGAACGGGCACACCTTGCGGCGGCGGAAGAACGGGCGGCGGGCCGGGCCGGAACCGACGGGCGAGCCAATGGTGCCCGAAGCCGAAGCGGCGGCGGTATCTTCTGACATTTCTATATCCCTCGCTTATTCGGCAAAGTTGCTGTCGGGGCGATCGCCACGCTCGGAACGCTCAGGGCGGTCGCGGCGGGCCAGGATCGGCGACAGTTCCAGGTCAAGCTCTTCGACGCGGAAGGTCACATAACGGATGACGTCTTCGTTGATCGACAGCTGGCGTTCCATTTCCTTCACGGCCGCGGCCGGGGCGTCGATGGCCAGAAGGGAGTAGTGACCCTTGCGGTTCTTCTTGACGCGGTAGGTGAGGTTGCGCAGGCCCCAGTATTCGATCTTGGCGATGTGACCGCCGTTGTCTTCGATCAGGTGCTTGAGCTGGTCGTTGAGGGCTTCCGCCTGTTGTGGCGAAATGTCTTGTCGTGCGATCACGACGTGTTCGTAAAAAGCCATTTTATCCTCTTCCGAAGAGAAGCGCGGCGCATCCTTGAGCGGAAGTCTCAAGGAAACGATGGTTCAGGAGGTCCGCGAATGCGGCTGACCACGCCTCAGGGGAGCGGGCATCTAACCGAAAGCCGCTGAAAAGGCAAGAGGGGCTTTGATTCCGGCGTGTTTTAGCCGGCGCCGACAGCCGCCAGCAGCGACGAGACATGCGTGGCGGCGTCGCGATCGTCATGCACGAAGGCGATCTTGCCGTCCTTGCCGACCACGTAGGAGACACGGCTGGCCATCGGCTTGTCCGGTATCTTGGCGTCATAGGAGGTGGCGACGGCGGTGTCGGTGTCGGCGGCAACCGGGAACTGGCCGGCGCAGGTCTTCTTGGAGAAGTCCTTCAGGACGTCAATATTGTCGGCCGAGATACCGACGACAGTGACATGCTTGGCCTTGAACTTCGGCATAGCGACCGAGAATTCGTGGGCTTCGAGCGAGCAGCCTTGCGTGAAGGCTTTCGGATAGAAGTAAACGACCACAGGGCCCTTCTTGAGCGCGGCCTTGAGCGTGAAGTTCTTGACGTTGCCGTCGGTGGCGGCCGCCAGCTTGAAGTCGGGCGCAGCGTCGCCGACCTTGAGCGCGGCAAAGGCCGGACTGGCCAGGGCGAGGGCCAAAGAACTTAAAAGAGCGGAAGCGGCAAGAACGACGAACTTCATGGCGGTATCTCCTGGAGCTTTCCCGGCTCGCGGCGGAAGATAAGCCTGTTCCGCCAAACGGACAAGCGGCTTGCTCTCGATTTCGGTTTGGCCTAGGAGACGCCCACATTATCAATCGCTTCGGGAGAGTTCCGCATGACCATCGCCTTTGTTTTTCCCGGCCAGGGCTCGCAAAGCGTCGGCATGGGCGCTGAGCTGTACGACACCTTCCCGAAGGCGCGCGAGGTGTTCAACGAGATCGACGAAGCGCTGGGCCAGAAGCTGTTCCAACTGATGCGCGAAGGGCCGGAGGATCAACTGACCCTGACCGAGAACGCGCAGCCAGCCATCATGGCGGTGTCGCTTGCGGTGGCGCGGGTGCTGGAAGGCGATTTCGGCATCCCGTGTTCGAAGGCGAAGTTCGTTGCGGGCCACAGCCTTGGCGAATATTCGGCGCATGCGGCGGCGGGCACGTTCAGCCTGGCCGACACGGCGCGGCTGCTGAAGCTGCGCGGCCAGGCCATGCAGCGTGCCACGCCGGTCGGTGTCGGCGCCATGGCGGCTTTGATCGGCAAGGCTGACCTGGAGCTGGCGGAAAAGGCTTGCGAGGCCGGTTCGGCGGCGGGCGTGGTCGTGGTGGCCAACGACAACAACGCCGGCCAGGTGGTCATCTCCGGAATGAAACAAGCTGTTGAGTTGGCCGCTGAAAAAGCCAAGGAACTCGGGGCCAAGGCGATGCTTCTTAATGTATCAGCTCCGTTTCACTCGCCGCTGATGGAGCCGGCGGCTGAGGAAATGCGTGCCGCTTTGGCCAAGGCGACGATCAACACGCCGGTAGCGACGCTGGTGGCTAATGTCACCGCTCGTCCGGCCTCAACCGATCAATTCGCCGACCTGCTGGTGCAGCAGGTGACCGGCCGGGTGCGCTGGCGCGAAAGCGTCATGTGGCTGGCGGGTGAGGGGGGCGTCACCACCTTTGCCGAGCTGGGTGCGGGCAAGGTGCTGACCGGCATGGCGAAGCGCATGGCGCCCGACGCCAATTCGGTGGCGCTTAATGGCGCGGCCGACTTCGAGGCGTTTGCTGAAAGCCTCAAGGCTTGATCCAGACGGCGACTTATCTTAAAGCGCCGCGCAATTAACTTAAATGAGAGAGCCCATGTTTGAACTGACCGGCAAGACTGCCCTGGTGACCGGCGCGACCGGCGGCCTGGGGGCCGAAATCGCCCGCGCCCTGCATGCCCAGGGCGCCAAGGTCGTGCTGTCCGGCACGCGCGAAAACGTGCTGGCCGATCTCGCCAAGGAACTGGGCGACAACGTGTTCGTCGCTTCGGCCAACCTGTCGGATGCCGCTTCGGTCGATGGTCTGGTCGCCAAGGCCGAGGAAGTGGCCGGTTCGGGCCTCGACATCCTTGTCGCCAATGCCGGCATTACCCGCGATGGCCTGATCCTGCGCATGAAGGACGAGGACTGGGACACGGTCATCAAGGTCAATCTCGAGGCCTATTTCCGCCTGGCGCGCGCCGCCACCAAGGGCATGATGAAGCGCCGTCATGGCCGCATCATCGGCATTACCTCGGTCGTCGGCGTCACCGGCAATCCCGGCCAGACCAACTATGCGGCATCCAAGGCCGGCATGATCGGCTTTTCCAAGGCGCTGGCGCAGGAAGTCGCGTCGCGCGGCATCACGGTCAATTGTATCGCGCCCGGTTTCATCGCTTCGCCGATGACCGACGAGCTGAACGAAGCCCAGCGCGCCACGATCCTGGGCCGGATTCCGGTCGGCGATCTCGGTAAGGGTTCGGACGTCGCTGCTGCTGCCGTTTATTTGTCGAGCAATGAGGCGGGATACATGACCGGCCAGACCTTGCACATCAATGGCGGCATGGCCATGATATAGGAGTCTTTTCGCGCTATCGCTTCGCTGATCAGGCGTAGCGGTTTGACTGTGCGGCTGCGAAACCGCACGGATTGCGGCGCGAAAATGGCTTGAAACGCAACGGATGTGTGAATACAAGTCAAATCCGGATTCTGAATACCCCGGCTGGACTTTCCCGGCCCGACCAGGGATCTGAAAGTCTAAACCTCTGAAGGGACTATAAATGTCTGAAGTTCTTGAACGTGTTCGCAAGATTGTGATCGACCACCTGGACGCTGATCCGGACAAGGTCACGGAAAAGGCGAGCTTTATCGACGATCTGGAAGCCGACAGCCTCGATATCGTCGAGCTGGTCATGGCGTTCGAAGAGGAATTCGATATCGAAATCCCCGATGACTCGGCTGAACACATCCTGACCGTTGGCGATGCCGTCAACTACATCCAGGAAAAGCTGGCGGCCTAAGGCTTGCTCGCGATTTGATCCGAAGCGCGGCTCGTGGGCCCTTGAGTTTTCAGGGGTCTGGCCGCGCTTCGTCGTATTCGGCGTGTACTGGCTGGCCAGATGCGCCAAGATTTGAGATAAGTGCGATTCACCACGTTATAAAATCACCGTGGATCGCTCTGCAGGGGTGAGAAGAGTTCATGGGTCGTCGCGTAGTCATCACCGGTCTGGGTTTGATTTCACCGCTGGGCGCAGGTGTCGATATCAGCTGGAAGCGGCTGCTGGACGGCCAGTCCGGCGCGGGCAAGATCACAGCATTCGACACGACCGACTATGCCTGTACCGTCGCCTGCGAAGTGCCGACCGTGGAAGGCCGTGGTGGCGGCGGGCCGGACATCGAAGGCTCGTTTGATCCCGCGGCGGTGCTCAGCAACAAAGAACGTCGCAAGGTCGATGATTTCATCCTCTACGCCATTGCCGCTTCGGACGAAGCGCTGAACGACGCCAACTGGCATCCGGAAAGCGAAGAGGATCAGGTTCGCACCGGCGTCATGATTGGTTCCGGTATCGGCGGGCTCGGCATCATTGCTGAAACCGCGCTGGAACTGCGCGACAAGGGCCCGAAGCGGATCTCGCCCTTCTTCATTCCGTCGTCGCTGATCAACCTGGCCTCGGGCCAAGTGTCGATCCGCCACGGCCTCAAGGGCCCGAACCACGCGGTGGTGACGGCCTGCGCCACCGGCGCTCACGCCATCGGCGATGCGGCCCGGCTGATCCAGCACGGCGACGCTGACGTCATGCTGGCGGGCGGCGCAGAATCGGCCATTGTGCCGATCGGGATCGCGGGCTTCATCGCCTGCCGTGCCCTGTGCACCAGCTTCAACGACGACCCGACCAAGGCATCGCGCCCGTATGACAAGGACCGCGACGGTTTCGTCATGGGCGAAGGCGCCGGTGTCGTCGTCCTGGAAGAATACGAGCACGCCAAGGCGCGCGGCGCCAAGATCTATGCCGAAGTCCTCGGCTATGCCCTGTCGGGCGACGCCTACCACATCACTGCGCCGTCGGAAGACGGCGACGGCGGTTACCGCGCCATGGTGGCGGCGGCCAGGGACGCCGGTGTCGATCCGAAGGACATCGATTACGTCAATTCGCACGGTACCTCGACCATGGCCGACGGCATCGAGCTGAAGGCCATCGAGAAGTTCCTCGGGGAACGGGCTCAGACCGGCACCGTGTCGTCGACCAAGTCGGCCATCGGCCATCTGCTGGGCGGGGCCGGCGCGGTGGAGGCTATCTTCTGCGCCCTGGCCATCCGCGACCAGGTGGCGCCGCCGACCATCAATCTCGACAATCCGGATGTCGAAACGCCGATCGATCTCGTTCCGCACAAAGCCAAGAAAATGAAGATCGACAAGGTGATGTCGAACTCCTTCGGCTTCGGCGGCACCAACGCAGCGCTCATTCTTGGCAAGGTGACATCGTGAACTCAGCCGACCAGCCGCACCAACCGAGACTGATGGCGCGGCTGGTTGGGCCGTTGTCGGCCCTGATGGCTGGCGTGATCCTGCTGGCGTTCGCGAGCGGGCTTTATCTCTACACGCAGATATTCACCAGCGGCCCCAAGGCGCCGACCGAGGTGACCTTCACCCGCGGCATGAGCGTAAAGGCCATGGGCAAGTCGCTTAAGGAACATCGCGTCATCGGTTCGCCGACGATCTTCCGCGTGCTGATCAAGCTGAGCGGCCACGGCAAGGCGATTAAGGCGGGGACCTATGCCTTCCCGGCCAATGCCAACATGCTGGCCATCGTCAAGCAGATCGAGGAGGGCAAGGTCATCCGCGCCTTTGTCACCATCCCGGAAGGCAAGACCTCGGCCCAGGCCGTGCGCATCCTGATGGCGGTGTCGGATCTGAGCGGCGATGTCGACGTGCCGCCGGAAGGCTCGCTGCTGCCGGAAACCTACATGTATCAGCGCGGCGAACAGCGCCAGGCCGTGCTTGACCGCATGCTGGAAGACGGACGCAAGACGCTGGGCGAGCTGTGGAAGACGCGGGCGCCGGGCCTGCCGTTCAAGACCAAGGAAGAGGCGCTGATCATGGCGTCGGTGGTCGAGCGCGAAACCGGCAAGGCGTCGGAGCGGCCGCGCGTTGCTGCCGTCTTTGTCAACCGCCTGCGCAAGGGCATGCGGCTCGAATCCGATCCGACCGTGATCTATGGCGTATCACACGGCGAACCGCTGGGCCGTGGCCTGCTGAAGAGCGAGCTCGAGACCAAAACGCCATGGAACACCTATCTGATTGCCGGCCTGCCAGTGACGCCGATCGGCAATCCCGGCCGGGCGTCGATCGCCGCCGTGCTGCATCCGGCGCCGACGGAGGACCTGTTCTTTGTCGCCGATGGCACGGGCGGGCACGTCTTTGCCGCCACTTATGAAGAGCATCTGGCCAATGTCGCGCACTGGCGGCAGATCGAAGGCCAGGTCAGCCAGTACACCACCCAACCGGACGCCAATGTTATGGCGTCGATGAGCGCGTCGGCCACGGCGGTCGCTCAGCCGGTGGTGGCTCAGGCCAAAGCGGTTAAGCTCAAGGGCAAGCTGTAAAGTCTGGCTTATTTGCTTGATTGGGCATCGTTCAGGGTGCATCAGTCGTTTCTTTGCTTTTCCGGGATATTCGCATGCCCCTTTCCAGCATGACCGGTTTTGCCCGTTGTGAAGGCGCCTTCGGCGGTACGGCCTGGGTGCTTGAGATCAAGAGCGTCAACGGCCGCAGCCTCGATATCAAATATCGCTATCCGCAGGGTTTTGAAGCTGCCGAGCGTTTGGGGCGCGACCTGGCCAAGGCGCGGTTTCAGCGCGGCCAGATGAACCTGACGCTCAATGTCGCCAATACGGCGGCAGCGACCGGCGTCAGCGTCAATCATGATGTGCTGGGGCTGTACCTCGAAGAAGCGCAAAAGCTTATGCAGGCAGGCCATGCGGTCATGCCGAGCGTCGATGGCCTGTTGTCGCTGCGCGGCGTAATCGAGGCGTCGGGCGATGAGCGTACCGAATTGGGCGAGGACGGCGAGGCGGCGCTGGCCGGCGATCTGGCGACGCTGTTCGAGCGGCTGAAGGAAGCGCGCGACGCCGAAGGGCGGGCGCTGGAAGCCATCCTGAAAGGCCACCTGACAGGCATGGCGGCCGCCGTCGACAAGGCGCGGACGCTGGCGGCGCAACAGGTCGAGCTGGTGCGCGAACGCTTTGTCCGGCGGTTGGCCGAACTGTCCGCCGACACCCAAACTTTCGAGGAGCGTATCGTCCAGGAAGCGGCGCTGCTGGCCACCAAGGCCGACGTGCGAGAGGAACTGGACCGGCTGGGCTCGCACCTGGAGCAGGCGCATGTTCTGATCGACAAGGAGCCGGCGCCGGGGCGGAAACTGGATTTCCTGTCGCAGGAATTCATGCGTGAAGCCAATACCTTGTGCTCGAAATCGGCCTTTATCGAATTGACGCAAACCGGTCTGGAGCTTAAGGCCCTCATCGACCAGTTCCGCGAACAGGTTCAAAACGTGGAGTGAGATGAATGGCTGTGCCGCCGAGTACCGACAGATTGCGCCGTGGTTTGATGCTGATCGTTGCTGCGCCTTCAGGGGCAGGCAAGACGTCGCTGTGCCGCCGGCTTGTGGCCGACCATCCCGACCTCGACCTGTCGATTTCGGTGACGACGCGCAAGCCGAGGCCGGGCGAAAAGGACGGCCGCGAATACCACTTCATCGACGACGTCCACATGGACGAACTGATCGCGGAAAAGGCGTTCCTGGAATATGCCGGTGTGCATGATGCCCGCTACGGCTCGCTGCGCGAACCGGTCGAGCGGGCGCTCAGCCACGGCAAGAACGTCCTGTTCGACATCGACTGGCAAGGCGCCCAGCGTATCTCGGCCAAGGCGCCTTCGGACGTGGTGCGGGTGTTCATCCTGCCGCCGTCGATTGCCGAGCTGAACCGCCGCCTCAATGCTCGCGCCCAGGACGACGAGGATGTTATCGCCAAGCGGATCAGCCGCGCCAAGAGCGAGATCTCGCACTGGGCGGAATATGATTATGTCATCCTCAATGACGATTTCGACCGGTCCTATGCCGAACTGGTGCACATCTACCATGCCGAAATCTCGCGCCGGTCGCGTGGGCTTTGGATCAGCCCATTTGTCGATGAATTGATGGTCGAAAAAATCTAGACTCGTGCCGAAGGGCTGCAAATAAGCGTCTTTCTGCACGCCCTTAGCTCGTGTACCAAAGCACACGTCGCGTCGGGCTCTCGAAAGCCACTCATTTTCGCCGCTTCATCCCGGCCTAGATGCGCCGGTGCTTAAATAAGTGCGGCCAACTTCAGGAATCCTTCCGGCGCCACCTGTTCGGCGCGTTCGGTAGGCTCGATCCCGGCTTTTTCCAGCAGCGCTTCGCCACCCAGCGCTTTCAGCGACGAGCGCAACATCTTGCGGCGCTGGCCGAAGGCGGCAGCGGTGACTTTTTCCAGATTGCGCACCATGGTGTCGGACGGACGGTCGGCCTTGGGCACCAGCTTGACCACGGCGCTGTCGACCTTGGGCGGCGGGGTGAAGGCGCGCGCCGGCAGGTCCATCAGCTTCTCGCAGTCGCACAGCACCTGGGACAACACGCTCAGGCGGCCATAGTCATCATCGCCGACCGGGGCGACGACGCGCAGGGCCACTTCCAGCTGGAACATCAGCACCATCGATGCCGGACGCCACGGCCCGGTCAGCCATTTCACCAGCAACGGCGTACCGACATTGTAGGGCAGGTTGGAGACAATGTGCGCCCGGTTGTCGGCTGCAAGTGGATTTGCATTTGAGTTGCGTTCCGCAAGCAATTTTTGCTCGTCGACTTTAAGGGCGTCGGCCTCAACCGCGTCGAACCGGTCACCATAAACGGGCTTCAGTTCCGCAAGCAATTCCAGAAAACGGGAATCCTTTTCAATTGCAAGTATCTGGCTTGCACTTGTTTCCAGCAAGGCACGTGTCAGGCCGCCGGGGCCAGGGCCGACCTCGATGACCACCTCGCCGTCGAACGGACCGCCCAGACGGACGATCTTTCGTGTGATGTTGAGATCGAGCAGGAAGTGCTGGCCAAAGGATTTTTTAGCCATCAGGCCGTGATGTTCCAGGCTTTCGCGAAGGCTCGGCAAGGTATTGGCCGAGGCAAGATTTGGGGTCATGACAGCATCCGGTTGCGGCTGATGGTGTCGGCGGCGCGGACGGCGTTGATGAAGCTGTCAGCCCGGGCCACGCCCTTGCCGGCGATATTGAAGCCGGTGCCATGATCGGGGGAAGTGCGCACGATCGGCAGGCCCAGCGTGATATTAACGCCGCCCCAGAAGTCGAGCGTCTTCAACGGGATCAGGCCCTGGTCGTGATACAGGCAGACGGCGGCGTCATAGCCGCGCCGGGCCTCTTCGTGGAACAGGGTATCGGCCGGATAGGGGCCGCGGATGTCCATGCCTTCGGCCTGCAATTCGGCCACCAGCGGCGCCAGCAGATCGACTTCCTCGCGGCCGATGGTGCCGTCCTCGCCGGCGTGCGGATTGAGCCCGCACAGCACCAGGCGCGGCGTATCGATGGAGAAATCGCGAATTAACGCGTCCCGCGTGATGTGCGCCAGCCGGGCCAGATGCCCTCCGGACAGGGCTGCCGGAACCTGGGCCAGCGGCAGGTGAATGGTCGCCAAAACGACGCGGAGATCTTGTGCGGTCAGCATCATGACCGGCTGCGGCGCTTCAGCGTCGTTGTCAGGGCGGCACAGTTCGGCCAGAAACTCGGTGTGGCCGGGGAAGGCAAAGCCGGTTTGGTACAACACCGACTTGGCGATAGGGGCGGTAACCAGGCCGCGCGCGCTGCCTTGTCGGCACAAGCTGACGCCTGCGCGGATCCAGTCGATGATATGCGGGGCGTGGGCAGTGTCGGGCTGACCGGGTATGGCCGGCTGTGACAAGGGCCGGTCAAGGACCGGCAGGGCATTAGCGAAGTGCGTGCAGGCCTCGGCCGGATCGGCTATGCGTGCCACGGCGACGCCTTGGGCGGCCAGGGTATTCGCATCACCCAAGACAGCGAAGGCCAGGCCGGGTTCGCTGCGCAAGGCTTGCCACGCCTTGGCCACGACCTCAGGGCCGATACCGCAGGGATCGCCGAGGCTGATAACGAGAGGCGGGGACAGGGTGTTCATGCCGCGAGGCTTTGCGAATCCCCGCGCTTCAAGTCAAGCTTTTTCGACAACAACCCGACGTGAGCCTGCGGTGGTAGCCACACGTGACATCGCGTAACGGTCCTAGGGGCTTGCCCTGGCTTTGCTTGTCGCTCTTTTTATCCGAAAACCGCGTCACACTTTTCGGAAAGCGCTTAGTGGTTCTCGATGGTGGCGGCGCCGCGGATTTCACGCAGGTAACGCTTGCCAAGCATGGCGATGCGCTCGCTGACCATGTTCTGCTCGAGCTGGTCACGCGATACCGCGTTGTCGCCGGCCAGACGGCGGCCGCAGACATACAGCACATTGACGTTCTGGGCGTTGCGCAGCGGATTGGTCGACTGGTTTTCCCGCAGCGGACGGAGCGCCGTGGCGTAGGCCGGTTGCAGCACGCTCAGCTTGGCCTCGCCCAGATTGGTGACCTGAACGCCGGATGCTTTGGCGTCGTCAAGCGCGTCGCAGGAGCGCACGCGCGCCTTCAGGCTGGCCAGGGTGTTCTGGGCTGCCGCGATATCGGCGTCGCTGGCGTTGGCGGGCAGGGGGATTGAGGCCTGCTTGAGACGGACGGCGATGTCGGCGTTACCATCCGACTTCTGGCGCAGCAGGAAGATATAGACGCCGTCCTTGGTGGTGACGGGCTGGCTGATTTCCCCGGGGTTCAACGCCTTGAGGACGCTCTCGACTTCGGGAGAGATATTACCGGAAACGACCCAGCCTTCGTCGCCGCCCTGGGATGCCGAAGGCAGCTTCGAGAACTGACGGGCCACGGCCTGGAAGGGTGCGACCTTTTGTTGAAGCTGGGTGTAGAGCTGCTGGGCGCCGTTCTGGGCGGCCTGCATGCCGCCGGCCGACTGCGGGTCCAGGAAGATCGACGAGATGAGATATTGCGGCTTCTGGCCGTCGGCGATCAGGCGATCCATGACGGCGTTGATCTGGGCCGTGCCGACCGTAGCGTTAGAGTGGTAGCGGCCGCCGACCAGCTGGTTCCAGCCCAGTTCGGCGGAGATTTCGTTGCGCAGGGTCTGGGGCTCGATGCCGACCTTCTTGAGTTCACCCAGCAGCCCCGCCGCGTTCAGATTGCTCTGATGGGCCATGCGGTCGATTTCCTCATCGACTTCGGCATCGGTGATCTTGACCTTCCAGTGCTTGAGTTCCTGCTGCTTGAGGCGCTCATCGATCAGGTTGTTCAGCGCCTGCTGCTGGAAAGCCTGGTAGTTGTCCTGGGTAACTTCGACGCCCGAGGTGACGATCAGGAGCAGCATGCGCTGCTTGAGGTCGTAGGAGGTGATCATGTCGTCATTGACCGACGCCAAGATGCCTTCGCCGAGCGACGGCAGTTGCGGCGCCTGGGTATCGGGCGTCAGGGCCGGCGCGGAAGCCTGGGCGGCGACGCCGGTGTCCGGACCCGCACCTTGGGCCAGGGCGGTGCCGCTGGCGACAAGAGCGCAGACGAGGCCCATGGCCGAAACGGCACGCATGAGGCCCGAGCGAGAGGAAGAGATGAGCGTGATCGACATGGTTTTATGTGCGTTTTTTGTATGATTCTGGATGTTCGGGAGGGCGGGCGAAGCAGGCTTAGCGGACATCGTTGAAGTCTGAGTTAGACTTGCTCAATGTGGGGAAATTGAGGCGAAGAAGTATCGACGAACGCGGCTTGCCGTTATGACTGTACAAGGTGCTTTCGTCACGCTGATAGACCAGCTCGTACCAGATGCAATCGTTGCGGTAAATGGCGCTGACGGTCGAGCGCCGCCAGGTATTGGAGACCAGGTCACGGTCCAGGCGCGCCGAAACGCCCCAGTTCTGGGTGATGAAGTGACGGGCATACAGCTGCATGTTGCGATAGTTGTCGCCGAACCGCTTGAGCTGGCCGTTGACCACGATGGGAGTGGTCAGGATATTGTTGAAAATATAGCGGACGGTGGCTTCAGTGCGCGGGCTGAAAGCGCTCAGACCCCATTCGCCCTGGGCCAGACGGGTGGTTTCGCTGTCGAAGCGCAGGCGAGTGTAGCCGTAGAGGCCCTTGGTGGTGTCGAAGCTGGCGTCGACGATCCAGTCGGAATTCTTGTTGCCAAGGCCCGACGGATCATAGGTGTAGGTGACACCGCCCGAGGTGATCGTCCTCAGGAACTGGGTTTCAGGCTTGTCACGCAGGGTGCGGCCGACCAGGCCGGCGACCTTCAGGCCCGAATCGAAATTCAGCTGGGTGCGGACGCCGATATTGGCGCGGGCGCCGGCTTCGTAGATGTCAAAGCCGGGTGACTTGTTGACGGCGAACAGTGTCGTGGCGTCGAATTCGAGCGACTGGCTGTCCTCGCTCGGCAGGTACGGGTTCTGCTGGGCGTCGGACGACACGGCATACTGGAAGACCGGTTCGACGATAGCAGTGAACTTGCTGAACTTGCGCATCAGCGGATAGCTGATGTTGATCCCGGCGGTGCCGAGGTCGCGCGATACTTTCTCCTCGCGGTCGTTCACGTCGAGCTGGCTCTCGCGGTACTCGTCGTGGCGCAGGTCGACGAACGGGCCCCAGCGCACGCCGCTCCGCGTCGTCATGTTACCGTACCACGAAGCGCCGACGGTGAAGCGCGCCGTGTCGTAGGGCGAGGGGGCGATGCCCGGTTGCTGGAAGAAGGCGGGCGCGCCGGCGTTGTTGTAGAGCTTGTGCGTCAGGTACAGGCCGCTGGCCGAGAGGGTTGCCTGGCCGCCGAGGATGCGTGCCTTGGGCGACCAGTAGGCTTCCAGCATCGGCGCGATGACCGGATACAGGTCGGAATCGATTGCCAGCGGGTGATCAGTGCCGGCGCCCGCGAAACCGCCGACCGCCAGGCTCTGGAAGTTGGCGAAGGACAATGACACGTAGGCATTGCTGTCCTGGCGCGTCAGGTGGATCTGGTTGACCAGTTCGCGCGAGTCCGAAACCCATTCGCCGACGCGCTGGAACGGGTCGTCGATGGCGTAGCGCTCGAAGAAGTTGGCGTTGTGCAGTTCCTGGTGGGTGACCGGATCGATATACAGGTCCTTGACGTGCTGGGCCGTGAAGCTCCAGCGCCAACGCTCATCGATCTTGAAGTCGCCGTCAGCCAGCAGGTAATCACGCGTATCCGCGGTGCCCGTGCGGTTGCCGTCGTTGTCGAAATAGGTTTCGTTGGTGAACCCGAAGCGCAGATTCAGCATGCCCGAATAGAAGTGGCGCTGATACTGCAGGTTCAACAGTGGGTTGATGCCGCCGTTGAGCTGCGGACTGATGATCAGGTCGGAATAGCGCGAGATCGACCACAGATAAGGCTGCTCATAGGTGAAGCCGCCGCGCTTTTTCGTATAGCCGATCTTGGG
Source organism: Pseudomonadota bacterium (assembly GCA_048497915.1). Classification (GTDB taxonomy): domain Bacteria; phylum Pseudomonadota; class Alphaproteobacteria; order Caulobacterales; family Caulobacteraceae; genus Asticcacaulis. The sequence continues at coordinate 39,094 of JBEHYZ010000020.1, read as the reverse complement.
TTGCAGGAAGCCCGAGGCACGCTCCAGCTCCGGGTCAGGCGTCCACATATAGGGCATGTACAGCACCGGCACGCCGTTCAGCTGGAAGGCGGCGTTGTGGTAGAACACCATTTTCTTGTCTTTGCGCTGGGTGATCTCACTGGCGGAGATCGACCAGGACGGAGAGCGCGTCACGCCCTCCTTCACGCAGAGTTCGCAGGGCGTGTAAACCACATTGGTCAGCTGGGTGGTGTTCTCGTCAATATGCTCGACCCGGCGGGCAAACACCTTGGTGCCATCGTTGGACATGCCGGCGAAGTTTTCGCTGACGCCCGACTGCATGTTGTCGTCGTAGGTGATCTTGTCGGAGAACTGGACCGTGCCGTCGTCGGCGATGGTCTGGGTGTGGCCTTCGGCGACCGTGGTGCGGGTCTCGGAATTATAGGTGACCTGGTCGGCGCGGATCAGCCGGTCCTTGTAGCGCATCTCGACATTGCCGCGGGCGACCATGTCGCTGCTGTCGCTCGCCGTCTCGATCTGGTCTGCCTGGACGTAGGCGCCGCCTTCCGGCAGACCGTCATCGCCGGGCGCCGCCGGCGGCGCAGCCGGAGCCGTGGTTGGGTTGGTGAAGGTGTCGCGGGCGGTGACGGGCTCCGAAGGGGTCTTGTAGTCGTCGCGCGGCGCATCGGCTGCCGCCAGCATGGCCAGTGCGAAGACGCGATCGGACGCCTGGCCGTCTTCGCTGATGCGGGCATAGGCCGGCGTACCAAGCCCCGCATTCAGGGCCATGAGGGAAACCAGGCCGACGCCGGTACCAAGCTTGGGGGTATAACGCTTCATCACGGCCCTAATGTTCGTGAACCCGTTTCGTATAGCACAAATTATCCGGCGGTGAATCCCGGAATGCCCCGCCGCCGTTCCCCTAGCCATCTTCTGTATAAACCAGAAGCGTCATCGCCGTCAGCAGGGCCAGCACAGCCGGCGTCCACCCCGCCAGGAAGGAAGGGATGAGGTCGGCCTTGCCCATACTACCGAATAACTGATTCACGAAGAAAATGACAAATCCGAGGCTCACGCCCGAAACCACCAGCCGGGTCATGCCGCCCAGCCGCATCAGCCGCAACGAGAACACAGCCCCCAGCATCGACATCGCTGCGAACATCACCGGCGTCGCCAGCAACTGATGCAGCTTCAGCGTATAGAGGGTCGTCGGCACACCGGAGACTGTATTGTGGTAGATCAGGCCCGGTAGCTGCCACAGCGAGACCGACTGGGTTGACACATACTTGCGGAAGGCGTCCCGCGGGTCGACGGTGGACGGGATGCTCAGGAAGTCATACGGGTTTGTGGGTTCACCGGGCTGGGCTTCCCAGGCATTCTTCAACCGCCATTGGCCGGGAGCGAGGCGCGCTTCCTGGGCATCGATCCGCTTGACGAACTTCGGCGTACCATTGGAATCGATGTTGTAGACCCAGAAAGTGGCGTTGTAGAGGGCGCCGGTCGCAGGATCGCGCTGGGCCGCGCGGATAACCGTTTGGCTCTTGCCGTCGCCCTGACGCAGATAGACGGCCGTGTCTGGCGTCTTCTTCTGTGGCGTGTCGGCGTCGAGCTGGGCGGCAACGCGGTCGTAATTGTCCTTGAGCGCCGAAGCCACCGGGTTGAGCACGGTAATGGTGAGAAGCCCGAAGGCGAAAGCCGCAGTCGCGGCCGGTGTAACGAAGCGCCAGGCCGAAACACCCGCTGCGCGCATGGCGATCAGTTCGCTGCGGCGGTTCAGGCTGACGAAAGCGGCCAAAGTGCCGAACAGGAAGGCGAAGGGCAGGGCGTCGAGGATTGGGCTGGGCGACTTCTGGGCGATCAGCCCCAGAACTGTCAGACCTGACACATCAACTCGATTGGCAAACGCCTTGGAAATATTGATATAATCCGTCAGGCATACGATGCAGGCCAGGATCAGCAGCGAAGACCCGAACATCAGGACGCAGGTTTGCAGCACGTAGCTTTCCAGCCGGTTGCGACGCCACGGATTGAGCCAGTTCAGGAAATTCATGCGGCCCCCGTGCCGCCGATTGGCGTCAGTTGTGGACCCGTGTGGATGGCCGTGACGCCAGCGCTGACACTGTCGGCCTTGCGAATTTTGAGCAGGCAGAGGGCGATCGGCACCAGCGGCACGACATATTGCAGGATGTTGGCGATCACCATATCCTGGCTGGCGGTTTCGAAGACGACGCCGATAATGCGCGTCACAGCTGCGACGCCGAAAGCGGTGGCAATGCGTGCGGCGTACCCGCCACGGCTGAAGCGACCGCCCAGAACAGCGGTAATCGCCAGCAGCAGGAAGGCCAGGTTATACAGAGGCGACGAAAAGCGTGCGTGCGCCTCGGCGATCTGCTTCTTCTGGAAGTCGTCTTTTTCCCAGGGCAGGGTCAGGTTGGGAGACAGCAGCTCGTGAATGTAGCGGTCGCCTTCCTTGTAGGTCAGATAGCTGTCGCTGCTGAAATAGGGCGCGACGTCGAAGCTGGTCTCATCGAAGGTGGTGTGCGACAGGACGCGCTTGCCCGACATCTGCTGGGTTGAGCCGTTGCGCATGATCAGGATGGATGAGCCCTTGGCCGACTTGATGCGACCTTCCTTTGCGGCGTAGGTCTGATCCTCTCCAGAGCCCGATGGCGTGCGGATGAAGATCTGGCGCAAAAGACCATTTTGATCAATGCGCTGTACGTAAATGGTGAGGCCTGATTCCGAGGTCGAGAACTCGCCTTCGCGGATCAGGGCCGAGATCAGGTCGTTCTTGATGCGGTACTGTTCCTCGCGCATGGCGCGGGCCGTCACCGGCTGCAGGAACAGATTGGACGCCAGGCTGAGCAAGGTGACATAGATGCCGATATGGATCATCGGCGATATTACCTGACGCAGCGGCACGCCGCCGGCAAACATGACGGTGAATTCGTGCTCGCCCTGCAGGCGGGTCAGGGCGACTGTGGCGCCGATCAGCAGGCCGAACGGCAGGATCAGGCCGGCCAGAGGCGGCAGCGACAGAAGAGCGACTTTGATGAAGGTCCAGCCGCTCTGGCCATGCTGGACGACGAAGTCGAACTGGCTCAAGGATTGGCTGAACAGGACGAAGCCGGTCAGGGCCGCGATGGCGCCGCACACCGGCATCAGCATCTGACGGAAAATGTAGCGTTCCAGTGTGCGCATGGGGCGGGGCGGGGCCTCGAAATTTCCGTGAGCGCGAGAACGATCGCCCTCCCGCGGCTTGAACCCCTCCTTTTGACCGCATACACAGTTAATTACAAGTGAGTATCCCGAAATATCGGCCAGACTTTTTTGGTTTTCCAGCCATTTGGCAGAGGTTCGACCGCTTCGGACGGCCAGCGGCACGTTTATGCCGGCGCCCAAGAGAATGTGAGCGGACAAATGTAAAAAGTGCTTCTGCGTGACGAGCGAAGCAGGCTAGATGTTGCCATGCATCCAATCAATTCCGCTCAAGAGCTAAGATGAGTTCGGCGCAGCCTGAAATCTGGTTCTATCACCTGGAGACCCTGCCCCTAGCGCAGGCCTTGCCTGACCTGCTGGAAAAGGTCGCCGGGCGGGGATGGCATGCCTATGTGCACTGCCCGCAGACGGAGAGCCTTGAGGATGACAAGATTGCTGCTTTAGATAGCCAGCTGTGGTCCTATGCGCCGGCGTCGTTCCTGGCGCACGGCCGCGAGGACGAGGTCTTCGCCGAGCGCCAGCCGGTACTGCTGGGCCGTACCGGCGGTATGGCCAACACGCCGCAGGTCTATGTTTCAGCGGGCGCAGGGGATTTGCCGGACCTCGGCGGCCTGGAGCGCGCCCTGATCGTGTTCGAGGGATCGGATGAAGCGCATCTCAATTGGGCGCGGGTGCAATGGAAACGGATGAAATCGGAAGGTCTGGTTTTGGCTTACTGGAAGCAGAACGCGCAAGGACGATGGGAGAAGGTTCAGTGAAGAAGATTCTGGCTTTTGGTATTGTAATCATGAGTTTGTCGGCATGTGCTGAACCTGCGCCACCACCGCCGCCGGTTAAAGGGCCGCCGCCGGTCGCCTATAACCGTCCACCACCCGCGACGATTACGCCCAAGCCGGTCGCCAAGCCGTCGAAGCCCGAATACAAGCCGATGAATAATGACACCTGCGGCGCCAATGCCCTGGGTTATCTGATCGGTAAGCCGCGCACCGAAATTCCCGTTCCGCTCAATCCGGGTACGCGCCGTGTCGTCTGTTCGACCTGCATTGCGACGCAGGAATTCCGCGCCGATCGCCAGACCATCGTGTTCGACAGCGATTCAGGACTGATTAAATCGGTAACCTGCGGGTAAGGCTGCGCAAATATAATTGCGTCCTTGGTCGCTGTCGTGCCACCGTACTACCCAGCGTTTAGTAACCAGGACGATTCGGAAGAGGTGTTACGCTTTGGAAAGCGCCTTGGAGACCATGACTAAGCGGCAGTTAAGCGACGGCCGGCCTGCCGAAGTCCTGCTGATCGACGACAACCGTGGCGACGCCATACTGGCCAGCCATGCGTTCAAGGCGGCATCGGTGGCGACCAATCTGACGGTGGCGCAGACCGGAGAAGCGGCATTGGATCTGCTGGGAAAGTTCGAGGCCCAAGGGGGGCGTCTGCCGGACCTGATCCTGCTCGACCTGTCCTTGCCGCGCATGAATGGCACGGAGGTGCTCAAGGTATTGAAGCATGACCAGCGTTTCAGGCACATTCCCGTGATCATCATGTCGAGCTCTGGTTCGGGGCCGAAGGTCTTTGATTGCTACCGGGAACACGCGGCTGCTTATCTGATCAAGCCGTCCGACATATCAAAATACCGCGAGGCAATCTCGCTGATCGAGAAATTCTTCTTTATACTTGCGGTGCTACCTGCCGGGAGCGGGACCAGCGAATGAGCGGAGAGAAACCCATGCAGCAGGGCGTCGAAGATGTCGCCGTCACCACGGTCGTCGACCCAGAAGATGAATTCCGCGACTTTGCCTATATCGTTTCGCACGACCTAGCAGGGCCAGTGCGTTCGATCGTCGGCTTTTCGCAGATGCTGATCGAGAAGGTCGATACCTTGCCGAAGGAGGAAGACCGGCTGCACATGGAGCTGATCATCGAGAGCGGCCAGAAGCTGAACGAGATGATTCAGGGGCTGCTGGCGTTTTCACGACTGAATACGGTGCCGCGGGCGCCGGAACTGGTCGATCTCGAAATCACCCTGGCGCGCTGTCACATGGAATTGCAGGGGCGGCTGGATACCACCAAGGGCCAGCTGACCTATCCGCACATGCCGGAAATCGTCGCCGACAACGGGCGGATGTATTCGCTGTTCTATTTCCTGCTCGATAACGCGGTGAAGTTCCGCCGCCACGACACGCCGCCGGACATCCGGGTGTTTGTCGAAGAGCATCCGGACTATTGGGAATTCTGCGTCACTGACAACGGCATCGGCATCGACCCGATGTTCTATGACGACGTATTCCGGCCGCTGCGCAAGCTGCATACCGATGAAGCCTATCCGGGTGTCGGCATGGGCTTGAGCCTGGCGCGCAAGATCGTGCTGCAGCACGGCGGCGGAATTCACATCGAGGCGGCGCCTTCGGGCGGCGCGGCGGTTGTGTTTACGATCGCGAAGGTAAAGCGTCCGGGTAAGTAACGGGGTGAAGAGCGCCGGTTTGCGGAACGCAAACCGGATGAAATCGAGACTAAATGTCTCGATTTCCGCGATGAACGCCCGGAGCCATGCGGAGGGCAAGGGCCTGTGCCCCCAAGGCTTCCCTAATTCAATAAAAAACCCTCCCGGAAGAGGGGTTGGCTTTTTATGGAAGAAAGAAAGGTTTTGTGGGGTCACGGACCCCACACCCCGTCAATTAGCCAACGATGTCGGCTTCCGTGAAGAACTGAGCGATTTCGATCGCGGCGTTCTCGTCCGAGTCCGAACCGTGGACCGAGTTTTCACCGATCGACAGGGCGAACAGCTTACGCAGGGTGCCTTCGGCGGCTTGTTCCGGGTTGGTGGCCCCCATGACTTCGCGGTACTTCGGCACGGCGTTGTCGGCTTCGAGAACCTGCACGACGACCGGAGCAGCCGTCATTTGGCCAACCAGCTCACCGAAGAACGGACGCTCCTTGTGGACACCGTAGAACTGCTCGGCCTGAGCCTTTGTCATCAGGATGCGGCGCTGAGCGACGATGCGCAGGCCGGCCTTTTCGATGACGGCGTTGACTTCGCCGGTGATGTTGCGGCGGGTGGCGTCGGGCTTGATGATCGAGAAGGTGCGGGACATAGGGAATCCGTTTTATGTTGCGTTTGCGTTGTGGCGGCTTATAGCGATGCGTGACGCAAACGCCAACCCCTGATTTCTCAAGTTTTTATTAATGCTGCAGATCACCAACCTGACCTACGACGCCTACGGGCGCCGTTTCTTTGACGGGGCCAATCTTTCGCTGCCGCCGGGAACCAAGGCCGGTCTGGTGGGGCTTAATGGCGTCGGCAAATCCACCCTGTTCGGGTTGATTCTGGGCAAGTCTCAGCCGGGGGGCGGCGAAATCACCACTCCCAAGGCCTGGCGCGTCGCCAGCGTCGATCAGGAAATCGCTGCGTCGCCACAACACCTTATAGATGCCGTTCTGGCCATCGACACCCGCCGCGAAAAGCTGTTGAAAGAGCTGGAAACCGCCGATCCGATCCATCAGGCGGAAATTCACCACGACCTTTATGCCATCGGTGCCGACCGGGCGCCGTCGCGGGCGGCGGAAATCCTGAGTGGGCTTGGCTTTTCCAATGCCGATCTGACCCGGCCGATCTCGGATTTCTCCGGCGGCTGGCGGATGCGCGCGGCCTTGGCCGGCGCGTTGCTGGCCGAGCCCGACCTGCTGCTGCTTGACGAACCGACCAACTATCTCGATCTGGAAGGCGCCCTGTGGCTGGAAGCGCGGTTGAAGCGCTATCCGAACGCGGCGCTGATGATTTCGCACGACCGTGACCTGCTCAATGAATCGGTCGATGCCATCGTTCACGTCGTAGGTCAGAAGCTCGATCTATATACTGGAAATTACGACAATTTTGAGCGGATGCGGGCTGAAAAGGCGCGCCTCAATGCCGCCAACAGCGCCAAGCAGGAAGCCGAACGCGCGCACTTACAGGCGTTCGTTGACCGTTTCCGCGCCAAAGCGTCAAAGGCGTCACAAGCTCAGTCCCGCCTGAAGAAGCTGGAAAAACTGCCGCCCATTGCTGCGTCTATTCAGGACCGTGTGGCGCCGTTCATCCTGCCGTCGCCGGAAAAGCAATTGGCGCCGCCGATCCTGCGTCTGGACGATGTCGCCATTGGTTACGATACCGGCCCGATGATCCTGCGCCACGTGAGCATTCGCCTCGATCCCGATGATCGCATTGGAGTTTTGGGCGTTAATGGTGCCGGTAAGTCGACCTTCGCCAAGCTACTGGCTGGCGCTTTGAAGGAAAAGGGCGGCGACCTGTGGCGCGACCGCCGGATGCAGGTGGCCTGGTTCCACCAGCATCAGATCGAGGCGATGGACCCGGAAGACACGCCGCTGGAGATGATCCGCCGTGCCCGCCCTGATGAAACCGAAGCCAAGCGCCGGGCCCGCCTCGGCTCATTCGGCATGACGGTCGAGAAGGTCGAGACCAAGGTCAAGGACCTGTCGGGTGGTGAGCGCGCGCGCCTGCTGCTCAACATGGTGGCGATGGATGGGCCGCACCTGCTGATCCTCGACGAACCGACCAATCACCTGGATATCGACAGCCGACGTGCCTTGCTGGATGCGCTAAATGACTACGAAGGCGCGGTGCTGATCATCACCCACGACCGGTCGCTGATCGAACTGGTGGCTGACAAGCTGTGGCTGGTCAATGACGGCACGGTGAAACCCTACACCGGCACGCTGGACGATTACGCCAGGCTGGTCATCGAACGCGCCAAGACGGCAACGCGCGCGGAGGCCGAAGCGGCGGCTGAAAAGAAGGCGCCCAGCGGCAATTCCAAGGATGCGCGCAAGGCAGCCGCGGCGGCGCGCAACGCCATCGCACCTTTGAAAAAGAAGGCCGACGACCTGGAGCGGCAGATCGAGACGACAGGAAACCAGATCAAGCTGCTTGACCACAAACTGGCCGATCCGGCGATCTACAGCAAGGATCCGGCGGGCGCGGCTTCCCTCGGTAGGGACAAGGCGCGGCTGGAAGAAAAGCTGGTGGCGCTTGAGGCGGAATGGATGGAAGCCGCCGAGGTGTATGAGACGGCGAAGGTGGAAGCTGGGGTCTGACGCACCAAATTAACGGGGTTTGGGGCCTGCGGCCCCAAGACTTCCTTGTATCCAATAAAAAGCCCCGCCCGAAGAGGGGCGAGGGCCCTTTATTGGATTTAAGAAAAGACGTGGGGCCGCAGGCCCCAAACCCCATTAGTTTTGTCCCGTCAGTTCCTTCAGCACTGCCTGTGCGCCATAGACCTTGTCCAGGGCTACGGTCACCGCCGATGACGAAACCACCACCGTCCGGTTCAGCTTGCCATCATAGGCAAACGCGCCACCCAGCGAGTGGATATTGCCATCGAACGCCGCGCCGATGACTTCGCCCTTGGCGTTCAGCACCGGCGAGCCGGAATTGCCGCCGACGATATCATTGGTCGTCACGTAGTCGTAGACCGTGTTGCCGTCGAACTTGCCTTGCGCGTCGGCGAAATGCTTGGCCAGAAGGAACGGCTGCTGGCCGGTGGCGCGGTCATACAAGCCCTTCATGTAGGTATAGGGCGTCACGGTCGTACCGTTGTAGGTCCAGCCCGCCACCTTGCCGTAGCTTAGGCGCAGGGAGAAAGTCGCGTCCGGATAGGTCGTCGTGCCGTAGGCCTTGAAGCGGACGCGGGCGATCTTTTCGGCGGCCATGCGCGTCGGGCCGGTGACGCGCGCCTCATAAGCCTTGCGGGCGGAACGGGCGGCATCATCGATGGCCAGCGCGTACTTGATCATCGGATCGTTCGACGTCTGAATAGCTGCCAGGCCGCCGTCCCACAGTGCCTTGCGAACCTTGATGTCTTGCAACTGCGTGCCGTCGACCAGGGTCTGGGCCAGGTGCTCCGGTGAGTCCTTGCCAAGCAGCACCTTGGTTTGCGGCGCGTCGGCGGTCAGATATTCGCGTGCCTTCGACAGGCGGAACTCGAGGTAGATTTCCTCCAGCGGCTTGTCGATCGGCGCCGGCGACAGGACGGTGCGTTCCGTGATCGGCAGGCGCGAGTCGGTATATTCCGGCAGGCGCTGGTCGGACGGCTTGGCGCGTTCCTGTGCCGATCGGACCAGGTGACGGGCAATCGCGAACAGGGTCGAATTGTTCGGCGCCGTTTCCAGGAAATAGTAGGGCAGGTACAGTTCGGCATAGGCTTGCTGGGCCTTGGCGGTGTCGGCCCACGGATCGCCGATTTCGGTCTTGAAAGCGCCCTTAAGGCTGGCTTTAAGCGTCGCTTCTTCCTTGGCCTTGGCGGCGAACAGCGCCGGATCGCGCAAGGCCAAAGCCTGGCCGTTGAAAGCCTTGAACGAATTTTCCAAGCCGAACAAAGGATCGGCGGCGATGCGGCGGTTCTCGTCACTCTGCTCTGAGAAGGCGATCAGCCGGCCGCGCAGTTCCGAGCGCATGGGTTGTGTGGTCGGCAGGGTGATGTCGCGGAACGCCTCCAGCTGCGACACGGTCATCAGGCGCTGAGTGGTGCCGGGATTGCCGGCGACGAAGGTGGCTTCGCCTTCCTTCGGGGCCGTGGCGCTCCACTTCAGGAAACTCGGCGTGGCGGCCGGCTTGCCGTTCTCATACACGCGCAGGAAACCGGCATCGAGGGCATAGCGCGGGAAATTGAAGTTGTCCGGGTCGCCACCGAAGAAGGCAGCCTGAAATTCCGTAGCAAAAACAAGGCGTACGTCGGAATATTTGTGATACTTGTAGAGCTTGTACTGGCCACCCTGATAGAGGGTGATCATCTGGCAGCGCAGGGTCTTGTCGTCGCCGCAGATCGACTTTTCGATGGCCGCGCCCTTGGCGTCCTGAGCCGCGATGAAGGCGTCGCCCTTCAGGCCCTTGGTCGCGGCATTGATGTCCTTGGTGTAGTCGGTGATCGACAACAGGACTTCGGCGACCATACCTGGGCAGGCCTTTTCCTCTTCCTTGGTGGCGACCATGAAGCCATCCGCCAGGAAGTCCTTGCTCGCCGACGACAGGTCCTGGGCGCATTCGGCGACGCAATGGTGGTTGGTAAACACCAGGCCTTGCGGCGACACCATCGACGCCGAGCAACCGACGCTCAGGCGGACGGCCGAGGCCTGCACGTGATCAAGCCAGGCCTGATTGAGATTCAGATTGTAGGTCTTGTTGATCTTGGCCAGCGGGACATTGTCGAAGGTCCACATGCCTTCCTCGGCGGCGGCCGATGAGGCGAGAGCGATGGCAAAAACGGCGGCGGTGCCCGAGGCGAGGGCGGCTTTCAAGGTCATGGGATACAATTCTCCAGATTGCCGATGCACCTTAGGCAGATATTGGTTTCGTTGGAAACGTTAATTTCCGACGCGCAGGTTAATTCTTGGACAGAATGTGCCTAACCGCCTGTGGGTAAAGCTTATGCTCTTCGGTCAGGACGCGGGCCGCCAGAGTTTCGGCGGTGTCATCGGCCAGGACCGGTATGCGCGCCTGCAGGATGATGTCGCCTTCGTCGACACCAGGTGTCACCCAATGGACGCTGGCGCCGTGTTCCTTGACGGCGGCTTCGAGAGCGCGTTCGTGCGTATGCAGACCTTTAAATTCCGGCAGCAAGGCCGGGTGAATATTGATCATTTTGCCTTGCCACTGTTCCACCAGCCACGGCGTCAGCACGCGCATGTAGCCAGCCAGGCAGATGAACTCGACACCTGCGGCGCGCAGGGCGACGTCAAGCTGGCGTTCATGGCTTTCGCGGTCCTTGCCGAACGGCTTATGATCGAGCGCGAAGGTCTTGATGCCCTGACCAGCGGCCCAGTCCAGGCCAGCAGCGGCCGGATCGTTAGAAACGACCAGAACGAACTCGGCGGGGAAATCCGGCGCCTTTGCGGCTTCGACCAGCGCCATCATGTTGGAGCCGCGTCCGGAGATGAAGATTGCCGCCTTGGTCTTTGACATAATTAGGCTTTTGCTGACAACTGGCCGCAGATGAAGGCGTCTTCGCCGGCATTGAGCAGCGCCGCCAGCACGGCGTCGGCGTCCTTCGGGGCGACGTACAACACGAAGCCGACGCCGCAGTTGAAGGTGCGGCGCATCTCGTGTTCGGCAATGCCACCCGCCGTCATCAGCCACTGGAAGACCGGCGGCATTTCCCAAGCGTCCCAGTCGAAGGTCGCAGTCAGGCCTTCACGCACGGCACGGTCGGGATTTTCGATCAGCCCGCCGCCGGTGATATGGGCGCCGCCCTTGATCAGGCCGGCCTTCATCAGCGGCAGGACGCTCTTGATATAGATGCGCGTCGGCTCAAGCAGCGCCTGCGCCAGCGACAGATCGGTGGCAAACGGCGCGGGCTTTGACCAAGTGAGGCCCGAGACCTCGACCACCTTACGAATCAAAGAATAACCGTTGGAGTGCGGGCCGGACGATGCCAGGCCGATAATAACGTCGCCTTCGCGTTGATCATCCATGCGCGGCAACACCTTGTCGCGATTGACGGCGCCGACGGAGAAACCGGCCAGGTCATAGTCGCTGTCGCCGTACATGCCTGGCATTTCCGCCGTTTCACCGCCGACCAGCGCGCAGCCGGCGCGCTTGCAGCCTTCGGCGATGCCGGCAACGACGCGGCGGGCGGTGTCGACATCGAGCTTCGAGGTCGCATAATAGTCGAGGAACATCAGCGGCTCGGCGCCTTGCGCCAGCAGGTCGTTGACGCACATGGCGACAAGGTCGATGCCGACGGTGTCGTGGCGGTGCGTTTCGATGGCGATCTTGAGCTTGGTGCCGACGCCGTCGGTCGTGGTGACGATCAGCGGATCGTCATAGCCCGCTGCTTTCAGATCGAATAAAGCGCCGAATCCGCCGAGGCTGGCCTCTGCGCCCGGACGGCGCGTCGACTTGGCCAAAGGCTTGATGGCGTCAACCAGGGCTTCGCCCGCGTCGATGTCGACACCGGATTGTGCATAGGTCAGGCCGTTTTTGGCTTCGGGCATTCTAGAAAATTCCTGAGGTGTGGGCTATGGGAAGCGTCGGGCGTTTGCTATAGCGAAAAAATGAGTCCTATTACAAACACGAAAGACCTTATCGCCTTTTGCGAGTCGATAAAAACCGCGCCGTTTATCACCGTTGATACGGAATTCATGCGCGAAACGACCTATTGGCCAAAGCTCTGCCTGATTCAGGCGGCAAGCCTTGACCATGCCGGTATTATCGATCCGCTCGCCAAGGATCTGGATCTAAAGCCTTTTCTCGATATTCTCGCCGACGAGACGATCGTGAAGGTGTTCCATGCCTGTCGTCAGGATATGGAAATCTTCTATAATCTCGGCGTGCTGCCCAAGCCGATCTTCGACACTCAGGTGGCGGCGATGGCGGCGGGATATGGCGATCAGGTCGCTTATGATTCGCTGGTGCGGCAGAAGCTGAAGATCGACATCGACAAAGGGTCGCGCTTTACCGACTGGGCGCGCCGGCCGCTGTCCGAGCAGCAACTGCAATACGCCCTGGGCGACGTGACCCATCTGGCGCAGGTCTATGTCCGGCTGTCCGACCGCCTGCGGCGTGAAGGCCGGCTGGAATGGGTGTCCGAGGAAATGAAGGCGCTGGTCGATCCTGCGCTGTATTCGACCAATCCGGACGACGCCTGGAAGCGGCTGCGGCCGCGCAAGACCTCGACCAAGTACATGGCCGTCTTCGCCCAGGTCGCGGCGTGGCGCGAACGGACGGCGCAGGAGCGCGACAGCCCGCGCGGCCGCATCCTCAAGGACGAAGGCGTCGACGAGATCGCCACCCAGATGCCGACCGACGCGGCGGCCTTCGACCATCTGCGCTCGACGTCGAAAGGTTTCGGCGCGTCGAAGTTCGGGCAGGAACTGGCCGACATCATCAAGGCAGCGCTGAAAAGCCCCGAGACCTACGCACCCAAGGTGGAACGCAATGGGCCGCCGGTGCAGGTGCCGGCTTCGGTCGTTGAACTGCTCAAGGTGTTGCTGCGCATCCGCTGCGAGGAGGAAAACGTGGCGCCGAAGCTTCTGGCCACGGTCGCTGACCTGGAAAAGATCGCGCTGGATGACGATGCCGACGTGCCAGCCCTGCATGGCTGGCGGCGCAAGGTGTTCGGCGAGGATGCCCTGCGGCTGAAGCGCGGTGAACTGGCCCTGGTGCTCAACGGCGTCAAGGTCGAGGTCGTTGAGCTGGACTGACCCGGGCGTAAGCTCTTCTTCCGATTGCGGACGATTATACCCGGCGTTGCCGAATGCCGCCTGATTGGGGTATCACGCATTTTCTACATGCGTCCTGCACTTTTTTGGTGGCGGGGCGCGCCGCCTCTGTTAACCATTTTCTCAACGCAGAAAGTGCTGTTTAGCAGGGAGAGTACCCCAGTGCCCGAGATGAGTGCAGAGTCCGCCCACACCAAGGTGCGGAGCCGTCCCGCCGTTGTTACCGCATTGAAAGTCGCCGTCTTTTATCTCGTTGTGATGAAATTCGCGCAGTCGGTTTTCTTCTTCTTCTGGGGCAATTTTTCGATCCAGCCGCTGCTGGAACTGATCGGCAAATGGCACATCGACGACTATCGTGGCGCCCTGGGCAGCATTTACAGCCTGTCGGTCATGCCGCTGAACTTCGCGCTCCTGACCGTGCTGGCGCCGCTGGTTGGCTGGTGGGTCTATTCGCGCGTCGAGCCCAGCAAGCAAAACGTCGTCGGCTGGACGGCGGCGGCGATTTATGTCGTGGCGGATTCCGCCATCATGATGGCCACCATGCCGATCGATTTCGGCCCGATCTCGTGGGGCCTGAGCTGCCTGATTTCGCTGACCTTCATCATGTTGCTGATGGGCTGCGGCTTCCTGCTCGCCAAGCTGTTCCGTTTAAAGCTGTAACGGTTTTCGCTTCCCAGGCGTGAATGCGCCTGTTAACCTTTCTTCCCTGAAATCAGAGGGAGAGGGACATGGCGGATCTGAAGGTCATCGAAGGTGGCGCGGCGAAGTCGAAGGTCGGACCGGCGGTACGCGGGGCCTTGCTCTTGCTCGTGCTGGAATATTTCGGCGCTTTCATTTTCGGTGGCGCGTGGAGCTTACTGGCGGCGCCGAAGATCGAAGCCCTGCTTTACGGTGCGCAACTGCCGAATTTGGTGCTGACCCTCACGCAGATGCTGATGGTCAGCGTCCTGCCGTTCCTGTTTGCCCTGCTGGCGGTCCTGGCGCCCTTGTTCGGCTGGTGGGTCTATTCGCGCGTCCCGGCGGACAAGCAAAACGGTACGGGATGGGCGATGGCGGCGATTTTTGCCGCTGCCCAATCGGTAATCGGCACGCTTCAGACGATCGGGTCGGTGCCACTGCAGGACACCTTTTCTGCCATTGCGTATGCTTTCGGCGCAGTCCTGTCGTTCGTGATGCTGACGCTTTGGGTGATGTTCTTCATGGGCGTCGGCTTTTTGATCGCCAAACTGTTCAGGTCGAAGCTCTAGCCATCAGCGCCGTTTGCAGGCGCCCTTTTCATATTCGTGGTTGCGGTTGAAGACGTAGTCCTTGCCGTTCCAGCGATTGATCGGGAAACAGAAGCCCGGGCCGCCGACTTCCAGGTCCGGCCAGCCGCCGGGCGTCTTCACCGCTGTCTTCACGAAGGTCGGAATGCCGGGGCTTGAATAGAGCCGTTGCCAGCGCTTGTCCGGGCCCTGGGTCATGATGACGAAGCCCTGGCCGGTATTGCCGTAGCAGAAGGTGCCGCTGTCGGTGATGACCAGGTCGTTCGTGCCGTCCTGGTTGATGTCGCGGTAGTTGCCGTTGTCGATCTGGGCGGAGCCGTTTTCGTCGTCGGCGCAGCCGGTCCAATGGCCGTTCTTCTTGACCATGCCGGCGGCCTGGAAAGCCTGATCGAAATCAGCTGGTGCGGGCAGGGGCGCGTACACGGCTGCGGCGCAGGCGCCGTTCTGGACATAGGTGGTGCCGTCGTAGACATAAGGCGTGGCGCATTTGCCCTGCAGGGTCATGTCGAGCCAGCCCTGGGTGGTCTTGGTGCCAAAGGTCGCGGTGCCGCGCTCACGGAACAGCCAGGCCCAGACGCCGTTCGGCTGGCGGTAAACGATGGTGACGAACGGACCGCCATAGCAGGCGGCGTCATTGTCGACACCGATGGCTTCGGGGAACTTGTCGCCGTTGAGGTCTTTGAAGGTGAACTGTGGCTTGGCCGGACGGCCGCACAGGTTGAGCGCCGTGCCGTTGCCGATGCGATAGCCGGCGGCTTCGAACATTTGCTGGCCTTCGGCAAGGCCCAGCTTGGGGCGGCCGTCGGGGAGGAGCTCTGGCAGGGGCGCGGCGGTGGCTGCAGCTGGCGCCGGTTTGGCAGGTGTCGCGGCCTGTGAAGGCGCGGCCATGGCCAAGGTGAGGACGAGCACGCTTACGGTCTTCATGACGTTATCCCCGTTAACCTTTTAAGCAGGGAACGCTAATTCGGCAGGGAAAGCAAGTCGGTAGCGTTCTGAAACCTACTGAGCGGCCGCCATGATGGGCTTGTCCGGCACGAAATTTAGCTTCAGCGCCTGCGCCAGGGCTCGCGCCCGCCGCCGGGTTTGTTCGCCCAGAAGCAGGTCCTGCCATTCCGGTTCGGCGGTTAGGGTCAGGTTCCGTTCCACCTGGCGGATGCGGGCGTGGCTCAGCAGCTTGCCCGACTTGGCCGACAGGTCACAGCCCAGCCGCAACAGCAGGCCCAGCTGATAAGCCGTTTGCAGCTTGTCCTCACCCAACACCCGGTTGATCAGCACGGGTTCCTTGTCATAGACGTCGCCGCTGTAGCGCGAATAGAGGGTGCAGGCCAGGAAGACGCGTTCTTCGTGGGTTTGCCCGGCGATCGGCGCGCGCAGCACCTGATCGCAGGCCAGGTCAGCGCGATGATCCGGATGCAGCCGGGCTCCGATATCCGCCAGCTTGGCCGCCGCGCGGATCAGCTTCTCTTCAGGCTTGTCGAACAAGCCTTCGGCGCCAGAGTAGAAGCGGATGGCCCATTGCGCCAGTTTCGGGCCGAGGTCTTCGTTGATGCCAAGCCGGTTACCCAGGGCGGCACAGCCGGCGATCAGCGGATCCTCATCCTTCAATTGCGGTTGCAGGGCCTCGAACAGCAGGCCTTCACGCAGGCCAAACGCCGAGAAACATAGGGTTTCAAAGCCGAACGTCTCGATCAGGCCCTGCAGCACCATGGCGGCATAGGAAATGTTTTCCATCCGGCGTTTCGACACGCCCGGCACCTTTTCCAGCGACGACAGCGACTGGCTGGCGATCAGCTTGGCGATTGACATGGCTTCGTGCGCCGGAAGTTCAAATTGTTGAACAACTTGCAGCGGATAGTTCTGCTTTTGCATCCAGATCAGTGCCAGGTTCCGCCAGGCACCGCCGACGGCGTGGAACTGCTTGCCGGTAAAGCGGGCTTTCAGCGGTTCCAACTGGTTGCGGATCTGCTCGGCAACACGGGCCGAGTCGATCGGCGCTGGCGCGCCCAGGGCAAACGGCCCAAGCGGCAGGGTGACACCATCGTCGACGTCGAGGTCGATCAGCTCCAGGCTGGAGCCTCCCAGGTCGCCGACAATGCCGCGCGCATCGAGATGCCCGCAGCGCACGCCCATGGCGGAATAATGCGCCTCTTCGGCGCCGCTCAGCACCCGGACCTGAAGGCCGGTCTGTTCGAGGACGCTGTCGATGAAGGCCTTGCCATCCTTGGCTTCGCGCGCCGCCGCCGTGGCAACCACGTGCGTCTTGGTCAGTTCATAGGAGTCAAGAATGGCCTTGAAGCGGCGCAGAGCGACCAGGCTTTCCTTGACACCGGCGGGGTGCAGGAGACCGGTGGACTTCAGGTCGCGGCCCAGGCCGGCCAATACTTTTTCGTTGAACAACGGCCAGATCGACCGGCCTTCGATGCGATAGATAACCAGGCGAACCGAGTTCGAACCGATATCAATGACCGCGGTATTGTAATTCACTGAATACTCCAGCGCTGCCCGGCGCGTCACCCAACACTTCCACGATTCTGAGGCGCAGGCGACCCGTATCCTGTGCACGCTTTGACCTGAGCGCGCGTAAAAGTGCAAGACTTATTTGTGCAGTGCGTTGTTACGGTCTGCCCGGCAGGCCGTCGGGACGGGGCATGCCCTTGCGTGAACCGACGTGGTCGAAGGCCTGAGGCATGTCCTTGACACCGCGACCACGTCCCGAAAGCGACGGGTTGGTCATGAAATAATCGTGTGCCGAGAATGGCTTATCGAGATTATTTACATCGATACGCGAATAGGTACCGTCCGATCCGAGCTGCCAGCTCTGGGCTTCGTCGTTCAGGTTGGCGACCATGATCTGGTCCAGGACCTGACGATGCACGGTCGGGTTTTCGACCGGGATAAGCGCTTCGACGCGGCGGTCCAGATTGCGGCCCATCCAGTCGGCGGATGAAATAAAGACACGCGCTTGGTCAGACGGCATCGGCTGGCCGTTGGCGAAGCAGACGATGCGCGAATGCTCCAGATAACGGCCGACGATGGACTTGACGCGGATGTTTTCCGACAGGCCCGGCACGCCCGGACGCAGGCAGCAGATGCCACGGATGACGAGGTCGATCTGCACGCCGGCCTGGCTGGCCTGGTAGAGCTTCTTGATCACCGACGGATCGACCAGGGCGTTCAGCTTGGCCCAGATCTGCGCCGGCTTGCCCGCTTTGGCATTGATAATTTCCTGATCGATCAGGTGCATGATGCCAAGTTTTAAGGTGACAGGCGAGAAGTACAGCTTCTCCATCAACTCCGGCCGGGCATAGCCGGTGATGAAGTTGAAGATGCGCATGGCGTCACGGCCCATCTCTGGATTGGCGGTGAACAGGCTGAGGTCGGTGTAGATCTTGGCGGTGATCGGGTGGTAGTTGCCGGTGCCGAAGTGGCAGTAGGTGCGCAGGGTCTCGCCCTCGCGGCGGACGACGACGCTCAGCTTGGCGTGGGTCTTGTACTCAACGAAGCCGTAAACGACGTGGACGCCGGCGCGTTCCATGGCACGCGCCCATTTCAGGTTGGCTTCTTCGTCAAAGCGCGCCTTGATTTCGATCAGGGCGGTGACGTTCTTGCCTTGCTCGGCGGCCTCGATCAGCGCCGCGACGATCGGCGAGTCCTTGGAGGTGCGGTAAAGGGTCTGCTTGATGGCGATGACGTTCGGGTCGCGGGCAGCCTGACGCAGGAATTGCACCACGGCGTCGAAGCTTTCGAACGGGTGGTGGACCAGGATGTCCTTTTCGCGGATGGCGTTGAACATGTCGTTACCATTGTCGCGGATGCGTTCGGGGAAGCGCGGCTCGAACGGCTTGAATTTCAGGTCGTTGCGGTCGGCCGGGATCAGCTTGGACAACTCGGTCATGCCGAGGATGCCGTTGATCAGCACCTGATCCTGCGGAGCGACGTGCAGTTGCTCGACGATGAAGGCGCGCAGGTCTTCGGGCATGTTGGCGTCGATTTCGACGCGCACCACCGAGCCCAGGCGGCGCTGCTTCAGCAGGGCCTCGAACTCGCGCACCAGGTCTTCGGCCTCTTCCTCAAGCTCGATGTCGGAGTCGCGCAGGACGCGGAACAAGCCGCGCGACGAGATGTCAAAGCCTGGGAACAAGTGCGGCAGGAACAGCGAGACGAAGTTTTCCAGCGAGATGAACTTGCGCTTGGCTTCGCCGCCGGCAGCGCGGCGGGTGGTGCTTTCGATTTCCCAGAAGCGCTTCACGCCGGTCGGGATTGGCACCAGGGCGTACATGGCCTTGTTGTCGAAGCGGCGCGTCAGCTTCAGGACGATGGAGAATCCCAGGTTCGGAATGAACGGGAACGGGTGGGCCGGGTCGATGGCCAGCGGCGTCAGTATGGGGAAAAGTTGAGTTTCGAACTGCTTTTCCAGCCAGGTCTTGTCGGTCTTGTTGATGTCCGCCGGATCAATGACGGTCAGGCCATTATCGGCCAGTTGTTCGCGGATCTGCAGCCAGATGTCCTGCTGCTTGACCATGAGCTGGCTGGCGACGCGGTTGACCGATTCCAGCTGTTCGGCCGGGGTATGGCCGTCTTCGGACAGGACACGCACGCCTTCTTCGACCTGGCCCTGCAGGCCGGCGACGCGCACCATGTAAAATTCATCGAGGTTGTTGGCCGAGATCGACAGGAAGCGCAGGCGCTCAAGCAGCGGGTGGCGCGGGTTTTCCGCTTCCTCGACGACGCGCTTGTTGAAGGCCAGCCACGACAGCTCGCGATTGATGTAGAAGGCGCCGCCCAGGCGCTCGCTGGCGTTCAGGTCGATAACGACCGGCTCCACAGGCATCGCTTCGCTCAGGCCCGCATGCGCTTCGGCCAGGGCGTGTTCGGCCGGATCAGGCGCGTCCGAATTGGCGGGGGTGCGGGCGATAGTGGCATCGGTCATGGGAGCGCCAGTGCTGTAAGGGGAGGAGGCGGAAATGGACTATAACGCAACTTTACGGCGGAAGCCTTAAAATCGGTCAAAAATCGTCCGTTTCGGGGCCTTCGGGAGACAGGTCGGCCGACTGGTCGAAAAACGCGCGCGCCAGGGCGCGGTTGAACGGACGGCCATTGGCATAATGCTCAAGTTTTGTGACAATTTTTTGTGCCGCGTCCACGGAGCGGTCCATGCGCGTCACGATATAGGCAATACTGTCGGGAGACGGCGAAATGGCGCGCTCAGTGAACAGCTTATGCAGGATGGCGCTCAGCAATTCCTCGTCCGGTTCCGGTAAGGGGACAACCCGCATGGCGCCGAGTCGCGATGGCAGGTCGGGCAGTTCGGTATGCCACAGCTGCGGATGGTGTCCGGCCAGCAGCAGAAGGCGGTGGCCGGTGCGCTGGACGCGATTATAGATGTGGAAGAGCATGTCTTCCTGGGCCTGTTCGGCGTCGTCGATGACGAAGTCGCCGTCGGGCAGGCTAGCGCTGTCCATGTGGCGCGTGGCGTCGGCTTCGATGAAACAGGCGTCGAAGGCGTCAGCGAAGATGTGGCCGAGGTGGGTCTTGCCGCTGCCCTTTGGGCCGATCAGAATCAGGTTCGGGTTCAGCCACTCATCGGCCAGCAGGGTATCGAGCACGCCTTGCAGGGCCGTGTCCGCGACGAAACGGTCGCGACTGAAGCGGTCCGGAGTCTTGAGATCAAGCGGCAATTGCAGCGTCATGAGCATACCTTAGGCTGGAGGCCGGGAGGTGGCAATGTGACGCTACAAATCAATTGTGGCGATATTTGGCGAAGTTGTGGAAAAGAAAAACGCTGAAAAGGCGGGGGGTTGGCGTTAAGACTTCTTAATGTGGATTACTTTGTGCCGTACATCCGGTCGCCGGCGTCGCCAAGGCCAGGAACGATATAGCCCTTTTCATTCAGATGGCTATCGACGGCGGCGGTGAAGACCGGCACGTCAGGGTGGGCAAGGTGGAAATTGCGGATGCCTTCGGGTGCCGCCAGCAGGCACAGGAAGCGGATATTGGTAGCGCCGCGCGCTTTCAGTTGATGCACGGCGGCGATTGAGGAATTGCCGGTGGCCAGCATCGGATCGACCACAATAACCAGACGGGCGTCGATGTCCTGCGGTGCCTTGAAATAGTATTCGACGGGCTGAAGCGTGTCGTGGTCGCGATAGACGCCGATGTGCGAGACGCGTGCCGACGGCACCAGGTCGAGCATGCCCTCCAGCAAGCCGTTGCCGGCGCGCAGGATCGAGGCGAAGACGAGCTTCTTGCCTTCCAGCAAAGGCGCCTGCATCGGCGCCACCGGCGTCTCGATGTCGGTCATGGTCAGTTCGAGATCGCGCGTTACCTCATAGCACAGCAGGGTGGAAATCTCGCGCAGCAGCCGTCGGAACCCGCCGGTCGAAGTGTCCTTGCGCCGCATCAGGGTCAGTTTGTGCTGGATCAGCGGATGGTCGATGACGGTGACGTTTAGCATGGTTGGCGACATGGCGGGCTCCCGGGCAAGCGGTTTTGTTTCACGGAAAGCGTCAGACCCGCAAGGCACGGAGGGCAAAAAAAGCGGCAACCTCTTGACAGGGCGCGGGCTTCATGTGCCCTACGCCGCACATTTTGCCAGAGATAATGAGTCCCGACATGCACATCTACCGTTCCCATACCTGCGGCGCGTTGCGCGCGTCAGACGCCGGCGCGAGCGTCCGCCTGTCGGGCTGGGTCCACCGCAAGCGCGACCACGGCGGCCTGCTGTTCATCGACCTGCGCGACCACTACGGCCTGACGCAGCTGGTGTTCAATCCGTCATCGCCGGGCTTTGCCAAGGTTGAACGTCTGCGCGCTGAAAGCGTTATCCGCGTCGACGGCAATGTCGTCAAGCGCGACGCCGATGTGGTCAATGCCAACCTGCCGACCGGTGAGATCGAAGTGGTGGTGGCCGAGGTCGAGGTGCTGTCGGAAGCCGCCGAGCTGCCGCTGCCGGTGTTCGGCGAGCCGGAATATCCCGAAGAAATCCGCCTGAAGAACCGCTTCCTCGACCTGCGCCGCGACACCCTGCACAGGAACATCGTGCTGCGTTCCCAGGTCATCATGTCGATCCGCCAACGCATGGTGGCGCAAGGGTTCCTGGAATATCAGACGCCGATCCTGACGGCATCATCGCCAGAAGGCGCGCGTGACTTCCTGGTGCCGTCGCGTCTGCATGCCGGCAAGTTCTATGCGCTGCCGCAGGCGCCGCAGCAGTTCAAGCAGCTGCTGATGGTGTCGGGCTTCGATCGCTACTTCCAGATCGCGCCGTGTTTCCGCGACGAAGACTTGCGCGCCGACCGGAGCCTGGAGTTCTACCAGCTCGATGTTGAGATGAGCTTTGTCACGCAAGAGGATGTTTTTGCTGCGATTGAGCCGCTGATGCACGGCCTGTTCACCGAGTTCGGTGAAGGCAAGCGCGTGTCGTCCTATCCGTTCGTGCGCATCCCGTACAAGGAATCGATCGCCAAGTACGGCTCGGACAAGCCGGACCTGCGCAACCCGATCGAGATGCAGGACGTGTCAGACAAGTTCCGTGGCGGCGGCTTTGGTCTGTTCGCTCGTATCCTGGAAACCGCCGGCAATGCCGTATGGGGCATCCCGGCGCCGAAGGGCGGCTCGCGCGCTTTCTGCGACCGCATGAACTCGTGGGCGCAGGGCGAAGGCCAGCCGGGTCTCGGCTACATCTTCTGGTCGGAAGACCAGGGTGCCTGGGGCGGTCCAATCGCCAAGAACCTGGGTCAGGAAGGCACCGATGCTGTCATGGGCCAACTGGGCCTGGGCAAAGGCGACGCAGCCTTCTTCGTCGCCGGCGATCCGAAGGTGTTCTACAAGTTCGCCGGTTCGGCACGCACCAAGGTCGGTACCGACCTGAACCTGGTTGATGAAGACCAGTTCAAGTTCTGCTGGATCGTTGACTTCCCGATGTTCGAGTTCAACGACGAAGAAAAGAAAGTCGACTTCTCGCACAATCCGTTCTCGATGCCGCAGGGCGAGATGGAGGCCTTGCTGACCAAGGATCCGCTCGACATCCTGGCCTATCAATATGACATTGTGTGCAACGGTTACGAACTGTGCTCCGGCGCCATCCGGAACCACAAGCAGGACATCATGCTGAAGGCGTTCGAGATCGCGGGCTACGACGAAGCGTTCGTCGAGTCGCAGTTCGGCGGCATGCTCAATGCCTTCAAATACGGCGCCCCGCCGCACGGTGGCTTGGCGCCCGGCATCGACCGCATCGTCATGCTGCTGGCCGGCCAGACGGCGATCCGCGAAGTCATTGCCTTCCCGCTGAACCAACAGGGCCAGGACGTGATGATGAACGCGCCATCAGATGTTCTGGATAAGCAGTTGAAAGAACTGCACATCAAGACAAGCCTGCCGATTAAGGTGTAGGCTTCGGCCTGACGAATATATTCGCTGTCAGCCGTCCTGTCACCGGATCGGCTGACAGCGGTCCCTCCGCCAGGGCCGAGTGGAACAGGTTGCTACGGTAGACCACCAGCCTGTTGAACACCGCTTCGACTTGGCCGATCTGTTCAAAGAATGGTTCGCCGCTGTCCGCATAGGCTGGCGGCATTTGCGCCAGCACCGGCCGTTCGCGTTCGATGGCCGCGCCGACGGCTGCCTTGCGATCTTCTGAGAGCGTTTCGAACCCGGTTGCTTTGTGCCGATAAAAGGCCGTGCCTTCGAAACCAAGCGGGCACAGGTAAATTAAGATAGCCAGATTGTCGCCGAACAAGGTGTCCGTATGCGGCACCACTTGTCCCGCATTCAATTCGCTCGCCGGTGTGCACATCAGGCCGTAATAGCCGGTGCAGGTCAGGCGCATCTCTGTCGGAAGTCCAAACACTTGCGCCAGGGCCGTGCGCAGGACGTCCACGGTGCCGAGAATGATCCCGTCGTCTAGGTCCGCATTTAGGCCAGGATAGTAGGTGTTCTTTGGTGGCGCGAACACCTCGCGGCAGGCCTGCGCAACAAGCGCTTCCGGATTGAGCAGGGCCCGGTCGACCACCAAGACTGGCGATTGTTCCAAACCAACGCGCAACACGCGGACGGTAGGTTCGGGATTGAATTGAGCAGGCTCCGGCATGCAGCGATACAAGGGCAATTTGCCCGAAAGGGCTAGCGGTTTCGCGTTCTGGCCCGAACACCAATAGTACGTGAGGTCTGCGGCCCCGTCCTCAATTCAATAAAAAAGCCCTCGCCCAAAGGGGGGCGGGGCTTTTTTATTGAAACAAGAAGACGTGGGGGCGCAGCCCCCACACCCCATTAGTGTTGGACGCAGACCGGGATACGCAGGCCGCGCGGCAGCTGCGTCGACGGGTCACCGCAGGTGCGGTCCATCTGGCGTTGCGTCAGGCCAACGGCGCTCGACATTTCAGCGCCCGAGAAGTTGACGCCTTCCAGGATAGCGCCCTTGAAATTGGCGTGTTCGAGATAGGCCCCGACGAAATTGGCATTGGTCAGGTTGGCGCCGGCGAAGTTGACGCGGCCAAACAGGGCCGCCGAGCCGTTGATGTCGCGCAGGTCGCCACCGGCAAACGTCGTGCCGTTGAAGACCCCCAGGCCCATGTCCGACTGACGCAGGCGGGCGCCGGCAAAATTCTTGCCCTTCAGTTCGCGGTTATTGAAATCCGCCTGGAAGAGGTTGCATTTGGGGCAGCTGGCGCCGGCCTGGGCGCGAGCCACCTGTGAGGCGTTTTGCGCCATAACCGGAGTGGAAAGCGCCGAAAAGGCGAGCAGAGCCAGGACGATTCGTTTCATAGGAAGACACCTTCGCTGAATTCGCCAGACTTACAGCAAAAGCCGGGCCGTCCCGCGCAATCCGAAAAGTGGATGCCGGTTTTCGGTTAAATTGCGCGGAAAAAAAAGATCAGCCGTTTTCGATGTCTTCCTCAGTGGCTTGCGCCAGGGTCTCGGCGCTGGCCTCTTTGGTCTTGCGGAACGGCACGACGACCAGATTGCCAGTGGCGGTACCGCGCGCGAAACCCTTAGAGATCAGCTGCGAGGCGGGTAGGGCGTCGTCCGGCTCGCGTGGAGCCTCACCAGTACCCAGGCCATCGGCATTCAAAGCGTCCGGATCGGCGTTGGCCAGGTCGTCGCGGTCGAGGTACGAAATGGCCAGCTCGCGGAAGATGTAGTCGAGGATCGAGGTTGCCGACCGTACCCGGTCATTGCCGGTCACCGGCCCGGCGGGCTCGAAACGGGTGAAGACATAGGCGTCGACAAACTCATCGAGCGGCACGCCGTATTGCAGGCCGATCGAAATGGCGATGGCGAAATTGTTCATCAGCGACCGGAAGGCGGCGCCTTCCTTGTGCATGTCGATGAAGATTTCGCCCAGAGCGCCGTCGCCATATTCGCCGGTGTGGATATAGACCTTGTGGCCACCAACCGCCGCCTTCTGGATATAGCCCTTGCGGCGATCGGGCAGCTTCTGGCGTGAGCGGTCGCGTTCGACGATCTTCTCGACCACGCGCGGCGCCGGTGCCTGGGCCTGTTCGTTGATCGGGAAGGTGCGCTTCGGCGCGTCCTCGACTTCCGGGATGTCGAGCGAGAAATCCTGCGGCGGCTCCGGCCGGATGACGGCTATGGCGCGCAGATCCATACCGGCGGCCAGCGAATAGAGCTTCATCGCCTCGGTAATACCCTGGTCCCATTGCAGGCTGAACGGCGACGTCGAAGGCGAATCGATGAGGCCCTCGATCTTTTGCCGGATGGTCAGGCGAGTCTTCGCGGACAGCGGCGCCAGCAGGGCATGGCTCGCTTCATTGACCGCCTTCAGACCGTCGAGGTCGGTGGTGCCGAACAGGTACGCTTCTGCCTCAGCGATCTCGGCTTCGGAAAAGCCCATCACACTCAGCAGGTTGAGCGCAGGATCGGAGAGATCGCTTTCGCTCAGGCCCCATATGTCCCGGATGAAATTGGCGTCCAGCACGCGCGGGGACACCACGTCATCAAGGGTTGCGGCGGTCATCAGCGCCGATTGCAAGCGGCCGATCTCGAAATCGCTCAGGCCCCTGGATTTCAAGGAAGCGGTGTTGATGTGCGGCGCTTCGCCCAGGTCGCGCTGACCCAGGCGATGGGCACGGACTTCATGCAGGTCGGCATCAATCGCTTCCAGGCCATTGATAACACAGGCTTTCAAGGTCGGCAGCAGCAGGCCGTCATCGCTTTCCATCACGGTCAGGATGTCATCGACCGGCTGGTCGCCCAGGCCGGCGCCGAGGCGCAGGGTCAGTTCCGGATCGCTGAACAGCGCCGTGACGCTGGCGTTACGCAGGCCGGTCTTCTTGGCCAGTTTCAGCGCTGTCTGCAGCAGGTCGAGCGCATGGCTTTTCAGAGGCGTCAGGTCGAGAGCCTCTGGGGCTTTCAGGGCAGTGACGCGATAGAGGCGCTGGCTCAGGCGATCAATGCGGTCGGCCTTGTCAGTGGCGAAGGTGTCATAGGCGCCCAGCCGCACGGCCATGTGCGCCGAGGCACTGACGGCGGCAGCGTCGAACAGGGCGAACAGGTGGCACATCAGGTCGGCGCCGCCGGCGTCGTTGAGCGACAGGCCCTGGCTCATAATGGTCTCGGTGACCCCTGCCAGGGTCAGGCCGATCGGGCGTTGTGTGGAGCGGGCCTGGGCTTCGGCGTCGGTTGAGGAAAAGCCGATTGAAGCTTCAATATCAAGGGTATGAAGGCAAATCGTGATGCATTGCACGAAGGCGTCATTGTCGAAGCTGCCGTCAGCGGCGAAGAAGCGCTCGATCTGGATGGCGGCCTTGGGGGCCAGGCCTTGGGCCTCGATGGCTTCGGCGTCCTGGGGCGAGAAAACCAGGTGGACGCCCGGTGTTTCGAGCGCCATTTCTGCGAACAGCACGGTCAGAGGATCGCCGGCCGACACCAGGTCGCGCGGGGCGACGACAGAGCGGTGGCGAACGGGCTCGGCCACCGGACCGGCAGCGCGGCTCCAGTTGGCGTCGCTGCCGGTCAAGCTCAGTTGGATCTGCTTGGAAATCAAGGCATCCGAGGCACCCATCCGGCGGGCGCGGCCGGCGGCGCGGGCCAGGGCCGGGTTGTGGCGCGGGCTGGCGCGGTGCTCGCCTTCGGCGCGCTGCACGGCGCTGCTGATTTCGTCCAGGGCGTCGGCCAGCCGTCGCGTGGTGGCGGTTTGCAAGGCCTTGGTGCGCGAATCGAGCAGCAACTGGTTCAAGGCCTGACGGCCGCCGTGGTCGTCGAGGTAGAGCGGGGCGCGCTCGGCGGCCGGGATCAGGACGTCGCCGGCGGTCGGGTGGACGCGGTGGCCTGACGCCAGACCGATGGCGGGCGCGGCCAGTCCGGCCAGCAGGATGGCCTCCAGCGCTTCGGCGAATTCCGTGGCTTCGGCCGGGCTGGCGAAATGGCCCAGCCGCAGGCCCCATTGCGACAGGCGATGCGCATAGTCGGCGGTGGCACCGCCGAACGCGTCGACATCGGCGTCGCCGCCACGCCGCCAGGTGCCCGATGGTAGGTCGCGCGGCAGCGAATCAGCCCAATCTAACCACGCCTCCGCCTGGGCCGAAGTCAGGCTGCGCGGGCAGATGACTTCGGTAAAGGTGCCGGCGCGTTCGATGACCCGTGATTCCAGGTCGTCCATACGGATCAGGCGGCTGAGAGCGGGTGACATAAAGGCCATGGCTTTTTCCGAAATTCGCGCAAGCGGACAACGAGCCTATCGCCGTTCGCGGGGCTTATCAATAAATCTGGTGGGCAAATCCGCAGTCATCCACAATATGTTGATGGAGCGCGTCGCAAATAATTTTCGGCTGTCAAACGGCCGCGCTTTACCTTCGCCGCGACGCTCTTTATAGTCACGGGGATGTGTACGGGGCCGGCTGGCTCCGCTTTGAGGACCAAGGCTTTGCTGGCAAATATCTTTACCTGGTGGACAGGCAGCGGCACGATCGGCACCATCTTTACGATCGGCAAGCGCGGCCGCCACGTCGGCACCGACGAATTCGGCAACCGCTATTTCGAGGATCGGACGGCCAAGAACGCCTACGATCCGGGCCGGAAGCGCCGCTGGGTGCTGTACAAGGGCTATGCCGACGCCTCGAAGATTCCGCCGGACTGGCACGGCTGGATGCATTACACCTACGATGAGCCACCCTCGCAGACGCCTCTGCCGCGCAAGGCCTGGGAAAAGCCGCACCTGCCGAATTTCAGTGGCACGCCGTTCGCCCAGTTTCCGCAGGGCTCGCTGAGCGCCGAGGCCGAGCGCGCGCCGACCACCGGCGATTACGAATCCTGGAAGCCGTAAGCCAATGGCCGGGACCCTGCCGCGTCTACGTCCGCATACTGCCCTTGGCGTCAAGGCAGCGCTGTGCGCGTTGGTGGTGAGCTCGGTCATTCCGGCCTCGGCCCAGGTACCGCCGCCACGCCGCGGCGACGACAGCGGCAACCGTCCGCCGCGCTATGTCGACAGCGCCGACTTCGATCGTCAGCCTTATTATGTCGATGGCGTCGAATATAAGCCCTACGTGCCGGACAAGAAGCGCGCCAAGCCCGCTGCCGATGCGGTCAAACCGGCACCGCAACCGGTGACACCGGATGATGGCGCGCAGCCGGACCTGCATCCTTACGTGCCGTCGTCGTCGGCTTCGGCGTCCTCGAAGCCGGCGGAAACGGGATCGCGGCCGTCGCAGCAGGCCACTGCCTCCTCGTCGTCGGCTCCGCCGGAACCGATGGTGCCGTTGAAGCGGCCACGCTATGCCGTAGCGATCATCGAGGCGCTCGACAAGATTTCCTCGGAAAGCGTGCGTTTCGAGGCGCCGATCGGCCAGCCGATCCGCTACAAGGGCCTGATCTATACGGTCAAGGCGTGCGAGACGACTGCCGGCGACGAACCGTTCCCGGACGTCATCGCCTACATGCAGGTGCGCACCAATCCGATCCCGGAAACGCGCAATGTGCCTGAGGTCAAGTCGAAGGAAATCTTCCGCGGCTGGACCTATGCGTCGACGCCCGGGCTCAATCCGTTGCAGCACCCGATCTATGACGCCTGGGTGATCGGCTGTCGCAAGCCGCTGTCGGGGACGGCGCAGGGATCTTAAGTCTTCACAATGTCCATGACAGTCTTGCCGGGCGTGCCGCCGGGCAGGGCATAGAAGTCCGCCTTGAGATCCAGCGCGTGATTGAGGCGCATCAGATATTCGGGCTTGTCGATCTCGACCACGCCAAACTGCCGCAGGTGTTCGGTCTGGAACTGGCAGTCGAGCAGGGCGAAGCCGCCGGTTCTCAATCGCGCCACCAGATGGACCAGGGCGATTTTCGAAGCGTCGGTGGCCCGTGATACCATGCTTTCGCCAAAAAAGGCGCCGCCGATGGCCACGCCATAGAGGCCGCCGATGAGTTCATCGTCGCGCCAGACCTCGACGCTGTGGGCGAGGCCGCGTGCGAAGAGTGCCTGGTAAAGGGCTTGAATCGAATGGGAAATCCAGGTCGACGGCCGGTCACTGGCGGCTTCGGCGCATAGCTCGATCATCTGGGTGAAAGCCGTGTCGACGCGCACGACATAGTCGTCGCGGCGCACGGAGCGGGCCAACCGCGACGGCACGTGCAGCCCTTCGAGCGGCAGGATACCACGCAGGGGAGGATCGACGAGGAACAGGTATTCGTCGTCGCGCGCGTCCGACATCGGAAAGACGCCGGTCCGGTAGCACTGGATCAGATCGTCGAGGGTGAAATCGGGCACGGGTCGCGAATCCTGAAAGGAACGGCCTTGAATAGCGCCTGATCTCGGGAATGCAATAATTATCGGGCTTTGCGGCCGCCGGAGACGCAGGTCCACAGAAGCCAGGCCATGAAGACGACTTCGCCGACGAAGGTGTAGCTGGTGACGGCGAAGGTGGTGGCCGGATAGAACAGGAAGGCGATGCCGTCGACGATGTAGCCCAGGCCGGCGATGATCAGCAGGCTGCCGAGGATGGTGGCCGCGGTACCGGACAGGCGCTTGTCGATGAAGACCAGCCAGCCGACCACCAGAAGGTGAAAGCCGAACAGGATCAGAGCCATTTCCCAGACGGCGTAAAAGGTCTGGATATAGGCAAAAGCATTGCCGCTGCCAGAGGTTCCGGCATAAAGCTCGTAGGCCAGTTGAAGTTGGTACGTGGCGCAGGCCAAGCCGCCGGCATAGATGCTGCGCAGGACGGCGCTCAGCAGCGACATGTAGGGCGCCGCCGGGCGGAACAGGCCAAACAGTGCCCAGGCGACAAGGGCGTCGAGCCCGGCGACAGCATAGAAGGCCTGATAGCCTTGCTGGAACAGGGGCAGGGCGCTGCGGATGTGCTGCGCCGTAAGCGCCGGATTGTGCTGGTCGACCAGCTTTTCAAGGATGGCGAAATTGGCGTAGCCCGCCAGGACCGTCATGATGAGCAGGCCCGCCCCGGCAACAAACGCCGCCAGGCGAGACAATCTGCTTGGATTATTATTCACCGTCGTTCCCCCTACCGGATGGCTCACCATAGCCGTGGAATATCGACGTTTTTTTGACAACCTTACCGCGTGCGCTGCCAAATCGCTTCGGCGGCCAGCACGAGGCCGGCGCCGGCAAAATAGCAGGCGAAATCCTTGAGGTCGAAGCCGATGCCGAAGACAACGCGCGCCAAACGGTTGCCGCTCAGGCCCAGCCGGTCGAGTACGTGGAAGTACTGGCCGAACTCAATGGCGATGGCGATCACTAAGGTGATAATGACAGTGGTACTGATCTTCCAGGGCGTGATAGCGCGCAGGGCCAGATAGACCAGGACGACGGCCAGGATATCGCCGACATAGGGACGGACAATGGCGTCGTGCGTGAACAGGGCGATCAGCACTTCGATGACGAAGACTACAACCGCCGCCAGACCATAGACTGCGCGGCGGTTGGTCATGCTCAGGCTGTCGCGGCTTCCTGCGACTTGATCCAGTTTTCCAGCCAGTGAATGTTGTAATCACCGGACTGGATGTCCTTCTCGTTCAGCAGATCGAGGAACAGCGGGATCGTCGTGTCGATACCGGTGACCACCGTTTCGCCCAGGGCGCGCTTGAGACGGGCCAGGGCTTCCGGCCGGTCGCGGCCGTGCACGATCAGCTTGCCGATCAGCGAGTCGTAATAGGGCGGCACCGAATAGCCGTTGTAGAGCGCCGAATCGAGACGCACGCCCAAACCACCGGGGGCATGGAAGTCGGTGACCGCGCCAGGCGACGGCGCAAAGGTACGCGCGTTTTCGGCGTTGATGCGGACTTCGATCGAATGGCCTTGAAGCTCGATATCCGCCTGCGTGAACGACAGCGGATAGCCTTCGGCGATGCGAATTTGCTCACGGACCAGGTCGACGCCGGTAACGTATTCGGTAACCGGGTGTTCGACCTGAAGGCGGGTGTTCATTTCGATGAAGAAGAACTCGCCGTCTTCATACAGGAACTCGATGGTGCCGACGCCGAGATAGCCGATCTTCTTGATGGCGTTGACGACGATCATGCCGATCTTGTCGCGCGCCGCGGCGTCGATGACCGGCGAGGGGGCCTCTTCCAGCACCTTCTGGTGACGGCGCTGAAGCGAGCAGTCGCGTTCGCCCAGATGCACGACATTGCCGTGGCTGTCGGCGATGACCTGGATTTCGATGTGGCGCGGCTTCTGGAGGTAGCGCTCCATATAGACCGTGCCGTCGCCGAACGCAGCTTGCGCTTCGGTCTGGGCGTTCATCACCGCTTCGGCCAGCTCTTCGCGGGTCTTGGCGACCTTCATGCCGCGTCCGCCGCCGCCGGCAGCGGCCTTGATCAGCACGGGGAAACCGATCTGTTCGGCCGCCGCCATGGCTTCCTCGACGGTTTCGACGCCACCGTCCGAGCCCGGAACGACCGGAATGCCCGAATCCTTGGCCGCTTGCTTGGCGGTGATCTTGTCACCCATCATCCGGATATGCTCCGGCTTGGGGCCGATGAAGGTCAGGCCGTGGGCGCCGACGATCTCGGCAAAGCGGGCGTTTTCCGACAGAAAGCCGTAGCCTGGGTGAATGGCCTGAGCGCCGGTGATTTCGGCGGCAGCGATGATCGACGGGATGTTCAGATAGGACTTCGCCGCCGACGCCGGCCCGATGCAGACGCTGTGGTCGGCCAAGTGGACGTGCATGGCCGAGGCGTCGGCTTCCGAATGGACGGCGACGGTTTCGATGCCCATCTCGCGCGCGGCGCGGATGACACGCAGCGCGATCTCGCCCCGGTTGGCGATCAGGATCTTGTCAAAGGTCTTCATGCTTACTCAAACGCAACGAGCGCTTCGCCGAATTCGACCGGCTGGGCGTTGCTGACGAGGATTTGCGATACCACGCCGTCGCGCGGCGACGGGATGGGGTTCATGGTCTTCATGGCTTCGATGATCAGCAGGGTCTGGCCTTGCTTGACCTTGTCGCCGACCTTGATGAAATTGTCGGCGTCGGGCTTCGGCGCCAGGTAGACGGTGCCGACCATCGGCGACTTGATGGCGTCCTTGGGGGCAGACGAAGCGGCCGGAGCCGAATCATGTGCCGGAGCGGTGGCAACCGGAGCCGCAGCGGCCATCGGTGCCGCAGCGACCTGCGGAGCGGCAACGTAAGACACGGCGGGAGCGGCGGTCAGTTGCCGCGCCACGCGAATCTTCAGATCGCCTTGTTCGACCTCGATTTCCGACAGCTCGGTTTCCTTGAGGATGTCGGCGAGCTTACGCACCAGCTTGGGGTCGATCGGCTCAGGCGAGGATTTGGCTGTCGTCATGTAATAACCTTGGGTTCCGGCTTAAAAGTCAGAAAGATCTTATGTCTTTTTACGACTGGGTCAGGGAGAGGGCGGCCTGAAGGGCCAGTTCATAGCTAAGGGCGCCGAATCCTGCAACAATCCCTTTTGCCGCCAGTGACACATAAGAGTGATGGCGGAAGGATTCGCGGGTCTGCGGATTCGACAGGTGGCATTCGATGACCGGGATCGTCAGGGCTTTCAGCGCATCGAGCAGCGCCACGGAGGTGTGCCCATAACCGGCCGGATTAATGATGAGCGCGCAACCCTGTTCGCGCGCCTCGTGAATCCAGTCGATCAGTTCGCCTTCGTGATTGCTCTGGCGGAAAACCAGGTCCTTACCGGTGTTTTTCAGACGCTTACGCAGGGTGGTCTCGATGTCGGCCAGGGTGGTCCGGCCATAAATTTCCGGTTCCCGCACACCCAAAAGGTTGAGGTTGGGACCGTTGAGGACATATATGGTCTTGGCAGGCATCCGGCTCACGTCTTGTTTTCAGGGCGGCACTTGTATCAACCTGGACCTTACGTCACAAGCCGAACCGTGCCTGGCCCATCTGGTATTAGAAAAAATTTGGTTCCCAAATGGTAAAAATCGTGTTGAACGGCGAGGAAAGGGAGGTTACGGCCTCCACCGTCACGGCCCTGATCGACGAGATCGGGCTCGACGGGCGCAAGGTGGCGGTCGAGAGGAATCTCGAAATCGTGCCGAAGTCGCAGTATCTCGCTACGGACCTGAGCGATGGCGACCGTCTGGAAATCGTGCATTTTGTGGGAGGCGGTTGAGCCATGGACGACGTAAAGACAATGGCGGCCGATACTTGGACTGTCGCGGGCCGGACGTTTTCGTCGCGGTTGATTGTCGGCACCGGCAAGTACAAGGATTATGCCCAGAACGCCGCCGCCGCCGAGGCTTCGGGCGCGGAGATTGTCACGGTCGCCGTGCGCCGCGTCAACCTGACCGACCCGAAGCAGCCGATGCTGATGGATTTCGTCAAGCCGGATCGTTTTACCTATCTGCCCAACACAGCGGGTTGTTACACGGGTGAAGACGCTGTTCGTACGCTGCGTCTGGCGCGCGAAGCCGGCGGCTGGGATCTGGTCAAGCTGGAAGTGCTGTCCGATCCGAAGACGCTTTATCCGGATATGGAAGAGACCCTGCGGTCGCTGAAGCTTCTGGTCAAGGAAGGCTTCGACGTCATGGTCTATTGTAGCGATGACCCGGTCTACGCCAAGAAGCTGGAAGAAGCCGGCGCCGTCGCCATCATGCCGCTGGGCGCGCCGATCGGTTCGGGACTTGGCATCCAGAACCGGGTGACGCTGCGTATCATCATCGAGAACGCCAAGGTGCCGGTGCTGGTCGATGCCGGTGTCGGCACGGCTTCGGACGCGGCGGTCGGCATGGAGCTGGGCTGCGACGCCATCCTGATGAACACGGCGATTGCCGAAGCCAAGGATCCGATCCGTATGGCTGTGGCGATGAAGCACGCTGTCATCGCTGGCCGCGAAGCCTATCTGGCCGGGCGCATGCCGAAGAAGCTCTATGCCGATCCATCGTCACCGCTGGCGGGGTTGATCTAGATCAGCCCGCCTTCTTGGCGCGCAGGCGAGTCACCACAGCCTCGATATCCTTCATCTTCTCACCGATGACCGGGGTATCGCCGACGATAAAGGTCGGCGTGCCGCGGATGCCGAGGTCCTGCCCGAGCTGGAAGGACTTCTGCAGGTGCTGCTGCAGGCCGTCCGAGCCGACCAGTGCCTTGGTCGCGGCGACATCCAGGCCCACCTTACTGACCAGGGCCTCAAGATCGCCCTGGCTGCGGATATCGCTGTCCATCAGGGCGTAATGCATGTCCGGGTACTTGCCCTGTTTGGCGGCGGCCAGCGCATAGAGCGCCAGTGTCGGCGAGTTCTGCGAGATGACCGGATATTCCTTGACGATCAGGGCGACGTCTGGATTGGCAGCCAGATAGGCCTTCAGATCAGCATTGACTGCCCGGCAGTGGATGCAGTTGTAGTCAAGGAACTCGACGATCTTGATCGGCGCGTTGGGATTGCCCAGCACCGGGTCGGCCGGATCGCTGAACAGCGACTGCATGTGGCTCTTGGCGCTTTCGGCGAGGCCAGCCAGCTCGGCTTTTTCCTTTTTCTGCTGCAGGCTGGTCTCGGCGTCCATCAGCATGGTCGGCCGCTCCAGCAGGCCACGCCGGACCTGCCAAGCCTGGACCTGGGGCACAACATAGGGGGTGGCCGCCAGGACGACGGCGACGACCGCCAGGGCGGTGGTCAGATTGGCCTGGGTGAGCAGGCGGTCAAACAGGCCGGCGGGCGCAGGCGCGGGTGTTTCGGTGGTGGGGGTATCTGGATCGGTCACGGGAGGCCTGAGGAGTTAGTTGGGACGGCGGCGCTTGGTTTCGCCGTTGACGGGCGCGACACCCAGTTCCGACGATGTCGTCATGACGATATCGCGGGCGCGGCGGAATTCCGGCGACGAGGCGTCGAGATATTTCTGCGACCACACTGCAGAGGTGCGGGCGGCACTGTAATCGCCATTGAAGAACTGCGCTTCGGCGGTGGCCAGCCGGGCCATGCCGGGCTGTTTCAGCGTGTCGTAGGCCTGGGCCAGCTGCGCCCAGGCGAAGCTGTTGTCGTCCTCGTACTTGAGCGATTCGTTGAGATGCATGACCGCCTCGGTGACGTCTTCCTTGTCGCCGAGCGCGATCAGGGTCTGGCCGAGGTTGACGCGCAGCAGGGGCGCGTTCGGCATCAGGGCGACCGACTTTTCGTGGGCAGGCTTGGCCAGGGCCGGACGGGCCGTTTCGAAATAGATCTGGCCCTTGAGCTCCCACAGATAGGGATTGTCCGGCTGCTCCTGGATCAGGGCGTCGAGTTGCTTGAGCGCGTCGTCCCACTTGCCCTGCTTGTAAGTGGCGATAACGCGGGCGTAGCGGGCCGGGAAGGAGGTGTCGGTTTCCGGATAGAGCTGGAAGGTCTTGATCGGATCGTTGAGGAAGCCCGACAGCTTGGCCTTGACAATGGCGAACTTGGCGATGGTTTCGGGGCTGTCGACCTGGCCGTAATGCGGCTGCTTGCGCACCATGCCGTCCAGCGCCTGGATACGTTCGCGCGACAATGGGTGGGTGCGGAAGAATTCGTAGCGTTCGGCGTGGCTGAAGGTTTCGACGTTGCGGAACTTGTAGAAGAAGTCGACCAGGCCTTTGCCCGACATGCCGGCGCGTTCCATGGCCTTGGCGCCGGCGGCGTCGGCAGCGGATTCCTCGGTCTGCATGTAGCGCAGGGCGCCCAGCGTGCCGAACTGCGATGAGCTGGCCGCCAGCGCCATGCCGGCGTCACCGGCGCCGGCCATGGCGGCGATGATGCCGAGGCCGAGCGAAATCGCCATCGGCGCACGGGCGGCGCGTTCGACTTCCTCGGTACGCATCATGTGGCCGCCGCTCAGGTGGCCGGTTTCGTGGGCGATGACGCCGAACAACTGGTTCGGGGTGTCGGCCTCCATGATCAGGCCAGTATTCAGACCGATGATCAGGTGAAACGTCGAAAAGGCGTTGAGGTCGCTGCTTGCGATCAGCAAGTAATGTACTTTGTCCGGATCGAGGCCGGCGGCCGTCAGGACTGGCTTGGTCTGATCCTTGAGGAACAGCTCGACTTCGGTGTCGCGGATGACGCTTTGGGTATCGCCTTCATCCTGGGCGGAGGCCGCTTGCGGAACGAAAGCGAAGGTCAGGCTGACGCTTAAAACCATCGCCAGGGCCGAACGCAAGGTCTTGCGCAGGAAGGCTTTGGCGATTTTCGGCGTGTCGGCTTTGGAAGCGTCGAGCATGTGATCCTGACCCTGGCGGCGGTTTCGGACCGCGCGCATTTTTTCTAGGCGGCAAGCATGACAAATCTAAGGCGTTTGCCGGGGCGCATTGTTACGCCCCGGCATTGATCTTGGTATTCGTTACCGGCGCCACCAGCCGCGCTTGGGCTTTTCCGGCGCGCCGACGATCTCGTTGGGATCGACTTCCGGAACGACCGGTTCCAACACCTTGGGCTCGACGACGGGCTCAGGCGCGACGATCACCGGCTTGAGCGTCTCGAACTGGGTGTTTTCCAGCGTTTCCTGGGCATCGACGATCGACGGCGTGGCAGCCTTGCGCGACCGAGTCTTGCGGGCCGGCGGCGTTTCGGCCGGAGCGGCTTCGGCGACCGGTTCCGGCGCAACCTCGGCGGCAACGGCGGCCGTCTTGCGCGACCGCGTCTTTCGGACGGTCACCGGCGGCAGGTCTGCAGCAGGGGCTTCGACGATAGCCGGGTCGGCGTCGACATCAGCGGCCACTGAAGCGTTTTGGGGCATCGGTGCAATGACTTCGGCAGTCGTTTCCGCTGCTTCGGTCACGACATTACGGCCCCGGCGCGGCGGACGCTGGCGCTTGGGCGCCGGCTGGTTGCGCAGTTCTTCCGGTACCAGCGAGGTCGGCTGGGTGTGCTCGGCACCCAGCGCCGAAGCGGCGGCGATGGTGCCGCTCGATTCGCGGAAGTCTGCGGGCGCGTCGGTCACGGCCGGGCGCTGCTCGAAGCGGCGCTGCTGTTCATCGAACGGATCGATCCAGACATAGGGCGCTTCCAGCGACGGCGTACGGGCGCGCACCCAGCTATAGGGCTCGCGTGGACGGTTCTCGAAGCCCGAACGGCGACCGCCCCGGCGACCGCGGCGGCGGCGGCCACGGCCACGATTGCCGTTGTCGTCATCACCTTCGCCAGCATCGTCACCGTCTTCGTCGTCTTCACCGCCGGCGGCAACCGCCGTTTCGGTTTCCGAGTCACGATCACGGTCGCGGCCACCCCGGCGGCGGCGGCGGCCGCGCCCACGGCCACGGCCACCTTCGCGATCCTGACGGCCCTCGCGGCTTTCCAGACGTTCGGACGCTTCGTCGTCGTCGGTATCCTCGCGCTCGATGGCGGCTTCGTCTTCGTCGGCCTCTTCGTCTTCCTCAACGTTGTCGTCGATCGAAGTGTCGAAGGCGATCGGTTCCGGCCGCACCGGGGGCGTAAAGTCGACTTCGGAAGCCTGAACCGTCCGTACGATCTGCAGTTCGGTGTGGCTGAGGTCGGTGTCGATCTCGATATTGACCTTCAGGCCCCATTCGGTACGCAGCCGCGCCAGGTGGGCCTGCTTTTCATTGAGGATGTAGAGCGCCACGGCCATCGGCAGCTTGACCGTGATGGCGCCGGCGCCGTTCTGCATGGCTTCCAGGTCGATGGTGCGCATGGCCGACAGGGCGGCGGAATCGACGCTGCGGATTCGGCCCATGCCTTCGCAGTGCGGACAGACGACGGTCGTGCCTTCCAGCACGCCGGTGCGGCGGCGTTGGCGGGAGATTTCCATCAGGCCGAAGCCGGAAATCTTGCCCATCTGGATGCGGGCGCGATCTTCGGCCAGGGCGTCTTTCAGCTTCTTTTCGACGGACCGGTTGTTCTTGGCTTCATCCATGTCGATGAAGTCGATGACCACCAGACCGGCCAGGTCGCGCAGGCGCATCTGGCGCGCGGCTTCCTCGGCGGCTTCCATGTTGGTTTTGAGGGCGGTCGCCTCGATATTCCGTTCCTTGGTCGACTTGCCCGAGTTGACGTCGATGGCGACCAGGGCTTCGGTCTGGTTGATGACCAGATAGCCGCCGGACTTCAGCGGCACGACCGGCGAATAGATTTTCGAGATCAGGTCCTCGACGCCATAGCGCGCGAACAGGGGCGCATTGGCCTTGTACAGCTGAATCTTCTTGGCCTGGGACGGCATGATCATGCGCATGAACTCACGCGCCGAGCGGTAGCCTTCCTCGCCTTCGACCAGCACGCCGTCGAAATCCTTGTCGAACAGGTCGCGGATGGCGCGCTTGACCAGGTCTTCTTCTTCGTAGATCAGCGCCGGCGCGTTGGATTTCAGCGTCGTCTCGCGGATGGTTTCCCAGACGCGCAACAGGTAGTCGTAGTCGCGCTTGATCTCGATCTTGGTGCGCTTTGCGCCCGCGGTGCGGACGATCAGGCCCATACCGTGCGGAACGTCGAGTGAACCGGCCACGGCCTTGAGGCGCTTGCGGTCGGCGGCGTTGGTGATCTTGCGGGAGATGCCGCCGCCACGCGCCGTATTCGGCATCAGCACGCAGTAGCGGCCGGCCAGCGACAGGTAGGTGGTCAGGGCCGCGCCCTTGTTGCCGCGCTCTTCCTTGACGACCTGCACAAGCAGGATCTGGCGGCGCTTGATGACTTCCTGGATCTTGTAGCGACGGATCAGGTGCTGGCGCAGGCGGCGCTCTTCATCCGGCAGGTCGTCGCCGTGATCGTCTTCGTCCTCGTCCTCGTCGCCGTCTTCGTCGTGGTTATTATTGTGCGCGGCCTGCTGGGCCAGCTCGGCCATCAGCTTCTCGCGGTCGGCGACCGGGATCTGGTAGTAGTCCGGATGGATTTCGTTGAAGGCCAGGAAGCCGTGACGATTACCGCCGTATTCGACAAACGCCGCCTGCAGCGACGGTTCGACCCGGGTCACCTTGGCGAGATAGATATTGCCGCGAAGCTGTTTGCGGCTCAGGGATTCAAAGTCAAATTCTTCGACGCGGGCCTTGTTATTCTCGTGGCCGTTGAGCACGACGACACGGGTC
>JBEHYZ010000019.1:0-84700 GCA_048497915.1 Pseudomonadota bacterium | reverse complement strand
CCCGTGCTGATCGTCCAGCACATGCCCGCCACCTTCACCACCATCCTGGCCGAGCACCTCGACAAGGCGCTGCCGCAGAAGGTGCAGGAAGCCAAGGACGGCATGCTGATCGAAAGCCGCAACGTCTACATCGCCCCCGGCGACTGGCACATGACCATCAAGAACGATCCGATCGTCAAGCAGATCAAGCTCGACCAGGGCCCGCAGGTCAACTGGTGCCGCCCGGCGGTCGATCCGCTCTTCAAATCCGGCTCGGAAGTCTACGGCAAGCACGCGCTCGGCGTCGTGCTGACCGGCATGGGCCACGACGGCCGCGACGGCGCCCAGTTCCTGGTCAATGCCGGCGCCAGCGTCATGGCCCAGGACGAAGCCACCAGCGTCGTCTGGGGCATGCCGGGCGCCGTGGCCGAAGCCGGCCTGGCGGAAATCATCAAGCCGATCGACGGTCTGTCGGCGGCGTGTAAGGCATTCGCGCGCGGGGAGCGTCCTAATTAGAGCTCATGCCGAAAAGTGCCTGACTGATACGCGCGCACTTTTTGGATAAACATGAGCGTCCTAAAAAAGGACCTCACCGGGCTAATTTTAAAGTTATTACGCACTTCTTAACCCGATGGGTGCGTACACTTCTTTGAAGTGCGTGTTTTTTGAAGGCTGGGGCTGAAGATTATGACGTCAGAAGACATTGACCACCTTGCCGCGACGCTGAAGCTGCGCTCGGGCCTGATCCTCGGCTCGGACAAGACCTACCTGATCGAGAGCCGCCTGGCCCCCGTCGCCCGCCGCGAAGGCTTCGCGACCGCGTCGGCCCTGCTGACGGCCCTGCGCACCAAGCGCGACGAGAAACTGATGGCGACGGTGACCGACGCCATGACCACCAACGAAACCTTCTTCTTCCGCGACAAGGTGCCGTTCGACCAGTTCAAGTCGGACGTCCTGCCGGCGCTGGCCAAGGCCCGCCAGAGCGACCTGAAGATCTGGTGCGCCGCCTGCTCGACCGGCCAGGAGCCCTACTCGCTGGCCATGATGATGGACGAGATGCGCATGAGCTATCCGCGCACCAATCTCGACATCCTGGCCACCGACATCTCCGATCGCTGCCTCGAAAAGGCGCAGTCCGGCCTCTACACCCAGTTCGAGGTCCAGCGCGGCCTGCCCATCACCATGATGGTCAAGAACTTCGAGAAGGTCGACGAAATGTGGCGCATCTCGCCGAAGCTGCGCTCTTCGATCCGCTTCAAGAAGCTGAACCTGCTCGACGATCTGCGCATTGTCGGCAAGCAGGACGTCATCTACTGCCGCAACGTGCTGATCTACTTCGATCTGGAGACCAAGAAGCGCGTTCTGGAACAGATCGCCGGGCTTCTGGCCGATGACGGGTATCTGTTCCTCGGCGCCGCCGAGACGGTGCTGGGCATCACGGACGTGTTCAAGCCGATGACCGGCATGCGCGGGCTTTACGTGAAGAACCAGGCGATCGCCAAGCCCGCTGCCCCGCCCCTGCGCAAGACAGCCTGATATAAAACACCCAGGAAACAAACGGCCTCCGGAGCGATCCGGAGGCCTTTTGTTTTATGGCGCGGCCTTGGCGCTTTCCGCCAGCCTGGTCAGTTCGAGGAACTCCTGGCGGCGATAGTCCGTTTGCGGGCCAGCCAAAGCGCGCACATCAGACATCTTGAACGCGCCCAGATACGTATCCCCACGCAGGATCTGGCCATAGGCCGCCACTGCCGCCGCGAATGCCGTGTCGCCTTTCGGCGTCTTGGCCGACTTGAACGCGCCCGCCGACACCGGCTGTTCGATCAGCCGCGAGGTATCCTCGCCCGGCAGCTTGTAGCGCAGCTTCAGCCACACCGCCTGGTTGCCTGTCGATCCGCCCGCCGGCGCGTTATTGGCCTCGAAATGCCGCTCCGGCAGCCAACCCGAAGCCCCCGCCGGGACAATCTCATAGATCGCCGTCACCTGATGCCCCGCGCCGATATCACCGGCATCAATCGCGTCATTGTTGAAGTCTTCTTCCTTCAGCGCCCGGTTCTCATAGCCGATCAGCCGGTATTGCGACACCTGAGCCGGATTGAACTCGACCTGGATCTTGACGTCCTTGGCCACCGTCACCAGCGTCGCCGACAGCTCGTCATCGAGCACCTTGCGCGCTTCCATGGCGCTGTCGATATAGGCGTAGTTGCCGTTGCCGACATCGGCCATGTGCTCCATCAGGGCTTCGTTGTAGTTGCCCTGGCCGAAGCCCAGCGTCGTCAGGGTGACGCCGCTTTCGCGGTTCTGCTTGACCAGCGCCTCGGTGCCTTCGCGGCTGCGCGTGCCGACGTTGAAATCACCGTCAGTGGCCAGGATGACGCGGTTGACGCCGCCCTTGATGAAGTTGGCCTTGGCCGTCGCATAGGCCAGCTCGATGCCCGCCCCGCCCGCTGTTGAGCCGCCCGCCGTCAGGCAGGTCAGCGCCTGTTTGACGTAGGCGCCGTTGCTGGTCGGCGCCAGCACCATCCCCGCGCGTCCGGCGTAAACGACGATCGACACCTTATCCTGCGGCCGCAGTTGGTCGGCGACCATGCCGAGCGCCGTCTTGACCAGCGGCAGCTTGTCTTGAGAACTCATGGAACCCGACACATCGACCAGAAAGACCAGGTTGGCCGCCGGACGCTCATTGCGCGCCACGTCATAGGCCCTTAGGCCCACGCGCATCAGCCGGGTGTTCGGGTTCCACGGCGTCGTGGCAACGTCGGTGGTGATCGAGAACGGCTTCGACTTGTCCTTCGGCAGCGGATAATCGTAGCGGAAATAGTTGAGCATTTCCTCGGTGCGCACCGCCGCAGCAGGCGGCAGCACGCCTTCGTTCAGCTTATGGCGGACATTGGCATAGGCGCCGGTGTCGACATCGACCGAAAAGGTCGAAACGGGTGTTTCCGCGACGCGCATGACGCCTGAGACATCCTCGCCTTTGTATTGTTCGGTGTTGGGCTGCGTCATCGGGGCGGCGCGATAGCCGCTCACCACCACGCCGGTCGGCGCCATCGGTGCCGCCATCACTGGCGGCGGGGGAGGCGGTGGGGGTGGCGGGCCTGGTGGCGGCGGGGGCGGTGTCCCCGTATTCATCTGCACCGGCGGCTCTTTGTAGCTCTGATGGTCCTCGGCCTTAACAGGCGGCGCAGGGATCGGCGGGGGCGCGCTGCGCTTCACGTTCAGCGCCGTGTGATACATATCGTCATCGGTTGCCGTCGCCGAACACA
Organism: Pseudomonadota bacterium; assembly: GCA_048497915.1. Taxonomy (GTDB): domain Bacteria; phylum Pseudomonadota; class Alphaproteobacteria; order Caulobacterales; family Caulobacteraceae; genus Asticcacaulis. The sequence goes on along the minus strand of JBEHYZ010000019.1, from coordinate 81,458 downwards.
GCACCGGCGAATCCTTAACCGCCGCATCGGTTGCAGCCACCGCATAGCCGGACGGCAGGCACGTCACCACCACCATGGCGGCAGCAGCCATAAGCATCGAAATTCGCATGGAAATCCCTCCCTCAAAGGACGCGTCATCCGTCGCGTCCTGTAACAGGATTCCTCCCGGATTGCGGGTAAATTATGGCCGGGTTTTGGACAAGATTCAGGCGGTCCAGCGCCCGCCAAACAGCTTTTCGCGGTAATCCCGCAGCCTTTGCGCGGCATAGTGCGGCTTGAAATAGCGCACCACCATCGGCCGTTCGATCCGCGCCATGAGCGCTAAATTCTGCCGCACCACCTCAACCGGCGTCAGCACGCGAAACACATCCGCCGTCATCGACAGCTCGGCCAGCAGGCCGCGCCAGGCGCCGACCTTACGGGCTTTCCGGATATTGAAGACATGCCGCCACCTGACCACGGCGATCGACAGTTCCGCCCCGGTGATCAGCCTATTGATGAACACCTCCCCGCCCCAGCGCGGCAGGGTTTCCATGGTCTTCGCATGCGGCTTGATCAGCCCCGCCGGCAGCACCCGCTCACCGGTGACAAAATCCACCCCGAGCGTGCGGTAAAGCGCCAAACTGTTGGCGCGCAGGCTCAAACTGACCTGCGTCCGCCCGCGCAACACCGGCTCGGCCAGGGCCTGAACATCCGCCGCCGTCAGCCCGTCCAGATCCGCGTCGAGCAGCATCAGATAATCGCCCTTCGCCGCCGCGATACCCTGGCTCAAAGCGTAGGTCTTGCCGCGGTTGACGGGGTAGGAAATCAGCTTGACGCCGGGAAACTGCGCCGCCAGGGCGGCTGTGTCATCGGTCGATCCGTCATTGACGACGATGATCTCGCTGAGCAGCGGATGGCCGTGGATGGCGTGGAGAATCTGGCTGATCTGAAGCGCTTCGTTATAGGCGCAGACCACGCAGGAGATGGTCTCTGGCCGGGAAGCGGCCGGGGGCAAGGGGTCGGGCATGGCGCTGCCATTCAGATGACGGGGACATCAGTGATAGTCGGCAAGACACGCGGTTAACAATGCGGGCCGCAGCCACGCCGGATCAGTTTACCATAAACAAGACCGTGAATTATGGCCGTCGCCCTTTCCTGTTGGCGGGCACGGGTCCATATAGCGGCAGCCGGTCATTCAGCCACGGAGCCTCCCCCCATGAAAAAGCGTACACTCGGTCAGAACCTCGAAGTTTCCGCCCTGGGCCTGGGGTGCATGGGCATGAGCTTCGCCTATGGCCCGTCCGACCGCGACGCCTGCCTGAAACTGTTGCGCGACGCCGTCGATCTCGGCATCACCTTCTTCGACACCGCCGAAGTCTACGGCCCGTTCGTCAATGAGGAACTGGTCGGCGAAGCGTTCAAACCCATCCGCGACAAGGTCGTCATTGCCACCAAGTTCGGCTTCCAGATCCCCGCGCCCAACGGCCTGACCGCCGTCGACAGCCGCCCCAGCCACATCCGCGAAGTGGTCGACGCTTCGCTGAAGCGCCTCAAGACCGACCATATCGACCTGCTCTATCAACACCGCGTCGATCCGAACGTGCCGATCGAGGACGTCGCCGGGACGGTCAAGGACCTTATCCAGGCGGGCAAGGTGCTGCATTTCGGCCTGTCGGAAGCTTCCGCCACCACCATCCGCAAGGCCCACGCCGTCCAGCCCGTCGCGGCGCTGCAGAGCGAATATTCGCTGTGGACCCGCGATCCGGAAGCCGACATCCTGCCGACCCTGGAAGAGCTGGGCATCGGCTTCGTGCCCTATTCGCCGTTGGGACGCGGCATGCTGACCGGAGCCTTGAAGACCGAAACCCTCGACGCCAGCGATTATCGCCACAAGTCGCCGCGCTTTATCGGCGAAGCGCGGGACAAGAACCTGGCCGTCGTGGAGGCTTTGGCCGATCTCGCCAAGGCTAAGGACGTCACCCCGGCACAGCTGGCGCTGGGCTGGCTGCTGGCGCAGAAGCCGTGGATCGTGCCGATCCCGGGGACGCGCCATCTCAACCGGCTGAAGGAAAACATCGCGGCCGTGGAGGTGGAGCTGACGCCGGCTGACATCCGCGACATCGAGGATGTGATTGCGGATACCGGCTTTGCGGGCGAACGTTACGTCGCCACCGGCATGGCGTTGTTGGATAGGTAGAAAATTTCCTGAGGCGTTTAAACGCGCTCCCTCCTGCCCCGTTTACGGGGAAGATGGATTTTGAGCGCGCCAGCGATCAAAAGACGGAAGGGGGAGCGGACGAAGTTCAAGGCGCAAGCTTTGGAGCCCTTGACTTCCCCCTCCCACCATCTTCGCTTCGCTTGATGGTCCCCATGGCTGGCGAAAGCTATACTTTCGCTGGCGCCAAACCCGCGTAAACGGGGCGGGAGGGTGCCGGTTGAACCGCCTCAGGCAGTTGACTACCCCGGCTTCTTCGCCAGGAACACGCCGACGCACATCACGGCAATCCCGACCATCCGCATCGGGGTCAGCGGACTTTTCACCGCGCCGAACAGCCCGAACTGATCGATGGCCGCCGCCGCCGCGATCTGCCCCAGCAGCACCATGAACACCGCCGCGCCGACGCCGATGCGGGGCGCCGCAAAGGTGATCGACAACGCGTAGAACACAACCAGCGCGCCGCCCAGCCAATACTGCAGCGCCGGCAGTTGCGCTGGCCTGGCGGGAAGGCCGGTGATCAATACTGCCGCCACCGCCACGACCAGGGCCACAGCGAACAGCACCACCGTCGCCGCGGTCGGGCTGCCCAACCCCTGCCCCAGCTTGGAATTGAGCGCCGCCATGATCGGAATGCCGATCCCGGCGGCGAACATCAGGCCATACAGGCTGGTTGACGAGGTCATTTCTGGGCCCGCCGTTCCGTCACCGTACGTCCACCGATGCCCCAGTTGTCGGTCGCCACCTCCTCGATGATCACCACGGTCGTTTCCGGGTTCTTGCCGAGCTCGGTCTGCAGCAACTCGGTGACGCGCTGGATCAGGATTTTCTTTTTCTCGGCCGTCAGGCCATCGGGCGTGAGCTTGAAATTGACGAACGGCATAGGCCTCTCCAGCGCTAAAATGTAACAGCGCGAATGTGGCCATCGCCGGGGTCATCGTCAACCCGACAAAAAACCCCCGGCTTTCACCGGGGGCTCTTTTCGGTCAACAGAGGTTGCGGCTTAGCGCGTGCCCCTGCTGGTCTTCGACTTCTTGGTCGCCTTGGTGGTCTTCGTCGTCGTCGAGGCTTCGTCGCTCGGCGCCGCGGCAACCGCTGCATCAAGCTTGGCGCTGTCCGCCTGCAGGACCGGCAGCGTGTTGGCCGCGAAGGTCTTCACGGCAGCGTCGGTACCGTTCTGGGCATAGTCGGTGAAGATGCCCTGGCTTTGCTTGGTCACTTCGGTCTGAGTGGCCAGGTACTTGGTGTCAAAAGCCGGGCCGGCGGTCGATTGCAGCTCAGCCAGCTTTTGCTTGTAGGAGTCCGTCCAGTCCTGGCTGAAGTGCATGTCGCTGGTCGAGCCCTGGATGGCGGTGACCATGGCGTTGCGTGTCTTCATGCCGTCATCCAGCACCTGCTGGGCGGCCGCCTTGGCGCCGGGCGAGCTGGCCTGCTGCAGGGCGACCTGCGAGGCGGCGATGCCGAACTCGTTGTTCAGGAAAGCTTGTTGCACGAAGTCCTTCGCGGCGCTGCCGGCAGCGGCATCGGCCGGAGCGGCCTGCGGAGCCGTGGCAGGCGCAGCCGGAGCCAACTGGCCCTGGGCGGCGACCGGCGCGGTCGGATCGGGATTGACAGGGGCGGCTGCATCTTGGGCGGCCGCGCTCAGAGAGACGGCGGCAAGGCAGGCGGCCAGGGTGCCGGCGACTTTATAAGCAAGGGTCGTCTTCATAACAGTATCCTTTGTGGTTAAATCGATTTCGCGCATTTTTTGGGAGGAGCGCCGAAACACGACAAAAGGATAGGCAGGCGAAACGGTCGCAATGTGACCCGACTGTAAGAATAGGACCGGGGAAGCCAGGCGATTTAATAAGAATCCGATGTGGTTTTTTCAAAGCGCTTGGCCATTTTTGCTGTATTTTGGCGATAAAATGACAAAGGCGCGGTCACTTTCTGACCGCGCCCCGTTTATCCACAACTTGATTGAGGCGGCTTACTTGGCCTTGGCAGCGCGCGCCGGGGCGGCTTCGACCACCGCCTTGCCCTTGAAATGCTTGCGCAGGGATTCGGCGGCTTCCGGCTCGCCTTCGCAGCAGTCCTCGACCAGGAAACCCACCAGCTCGGAAAAATGCGGGAAATTGGCGCGGTAGATGATCGAACGGCCGTCACGATAGGCCGACAGCAGACCGGCGCCAGTCAGGATCGACAGGTGGGTCGACGCGGTGTTGGCCGGGATGGCGACAGCTTCGGCGATCTTGCCCGCGGCGATGCCGTCCGGTCCCGCCTTGACGATTGTCCGGAACACGTTCAGCCGTCCCGGGTGGGCCAGGGCGAAAAGATTTACCACCGCATCGTCGTTCGTCATCATTCAACCTTATCGGAAATATGTTCGGGCCGGGCCACGGGCTGCGTTCTCCGGCGGAGCAGCAGCCAAAAACGCCACCACGAATCGCCTTCAGGCACAACACGCTCTAATTTTTACGTTTTTGCCCCACGAGGGCAAATCACAAATCCATTCGTCGGAAACACCATCCAGCCCCGCTTCTGTTTATTACGAAATTTGGGCCGGATAAAGGACGGGGTACGCTCACGCCATAAACTTTTTGTTATTGCGGCGCGGTAACCCGAAGCCGCCTCAGGACGCCAGCCGGACAGGCCCTTCGCCCAGTCGCTCCAGCCGCGCCCCGATGGCATCGTCGTTAAGCTGCGACACCGCCAGATTGGTCAGGCTGTCGATACGCCCCGCCAAGCAGTCGAACAGATGCGAATAGGCGTTAGCGATCATCGCCGGCGTGGTCAGCTGCTCGCGCGGGTCGGGCAAATACCAGTCGACGGTCAGCGGACGGCCCTTGAACGCCGGCCATTGTCCGCTTGACGGCACGCCCGGCGCCAACCGGATGACAAAATCGAACTGCGGTGCGTACCGGCTGGTCATAACTTCGAGCGGCTTCGTCGCCAGCTGGCTGGTGCGGTAATTGATCCTTTGCAGCAATCCCAGCACGTAGGGGCTCAGGTTCGCCGCTGGATCATAACCGGCGGAAAAGGCTTCGAACCGCCCCGCCCCCAGACGGTTCAGCAGCGCCTCAGCCAGGATCGAGCGCGCCGAATTGCGCTGGCTGACGAACAGGACATTGAACAAGCGAAACTCTGACTGCATGCACCCACCCGAACACTCGCCAGGTGTTGTCCCCGGCCTGTGCCTACTATGCGCCCAAACCGTTTATTCCAAGATTTATGAAATGGGTTAGCGGCGGATTAACCGCTATTTCGCCGGCTCGATCAGATCCCACTTGTTGCCGTAAAGATCCTCGAACACCACGACCTTGCCGTAAGCTTCGGCGCGCGGCGCTTCGAGGAACTGCACGCCACATTCGACAAAGCGCTGATAGTCGCGCTCGAAATCATCCGTGTGCAGGAAAAAGCCAACCCGCCCGCCGGTCTGGTCGCCGATGCGCGCGGCCTGCGCCTCACCCGACGCTTTGGCCAGCAACATCCGCACCTGCCCGCCTTTCGGCGCCACCGTCACCCAGCGCTTGCCCGCGCCCATATCGGTGTCTTCGAGCAGCTCGAACCCCAGCGCCTCGACATAGAAGGCGATGGCTTCGTCATAGTCGCGAACGACCAGGGTAAAGGCGGCGATGTGGGTCATGTTTCAATCTCCTCCGCGTTGCCGATCAAACGAATAACCCGCGCCGGATTGCCTCCGACCAATGTGTTCGGCGGAACGTCCCTGGTGACGACAGCCCCCGCCGCAATCACCGAATGTTCGCCCACAGTCACGCCGCCGATGATGGTCACGCCAGCTGCGATCCAGACGTTTCGCTCAATCACAATCGGCTTGGCGACGATCCCATCGCGGCGCCGGCCTGGATCGATCGGGTGGCCAGTCGTGATAAGACTGACATTTGGCCCGATCATCACATCATCGCCAATGTCCAGCCCGCCAAGATCATAAAACGTGCAGTTCTGATTGACAAAAACGTTGCGGCCGACGCGGATGTCGACGCCGCAGGCTGAATAGAACGGCGGAATAAGGAAAAAGCTCTCATCCACAGGCTTGCCGATAAGCTCGCTGAACACAGCCCGGACCTCAGCCGCATCGTCGAAGGTCAGCCGATTGAGCCTGGCGGTGATCCCCATCGCACGTCTGACATTTGCCGACATGGCCGCAGATTCCGGCGTGCCTCTGGGAATAATTCGGGTGCCTCTGTCATTCGCCATGCGTTGCTCTCTTTGCCGCCAGATCGTGACCCTACCCACCCGCCGGACCGGTCCGCAACGCAAAAACGCCTGCCGTGAGAGGACGGCAGGCGCTTCTGAACTTAACTTGAAGCCGGTGTTAGGCGGCGACCGTCGAACCCTGGTCGGACGGATCACGCAGCACATAGCCACGGCCCCAGACGGTTTCGATGTAATGGTTGCCATCGGCGGCCACGGCCAGCTTCTTGCGGAGCTTACAGATGAACACGTCGATGATCTTCAGTTCCGGCTCGTCCATGCCACCGTACAGGTGGTTGAGGAACATTTCCTTGGTGAGCGTCGTGCCCTTGCGCAGGGACAGCAGCTCAAGCATTTCGTATTCCTTGCCCGTCAGGTGCACGCGGTTGCCCGCGACTTCGACCGTCTTGGCGTCCAGGTTGACGATGATGTCGCCAGTCTTGATGACCGACTGGGCGTGGCCCTTGGAGCGGCGGACAACGGCGTGGATGCGCGCGATCAGCTCGTCCTTGTGGAAAGGCTTGGTCATGTAGTCGTCGGCGCCGCCGCCGAGCGTCTTGACCTTGGTTTCGATTTCGGCGGTACCCGAGAGGATCATCACCGGCGTGTTGACCTTGCCGACGCGCAGCTGGCGCAGCACTTCAAGGCCGGACATGTCCGGGAGCGACAGGTCGAGCAGGATCAGATCGTAATCGTAGATCTTGCCCAGGTCGACGCCCTCTTCACCGAGGTCCGTCGTGTAAACATTGAAGCCTTCCGACTTGAGCATCAGCTCGATGCTCTGGGCGGTGGCGCTGTCATCTTCAATCAGCAGTACGCGCATATGTTCTAAGCCCCTCCCGGCTTAATGGGTTCCCATGGGCGGCCGCGACATGCGACCCCCCTGTTAACCTTCATGCTAAACTGGAAATCACTTAAGATTCGTTAAGCTTAACACCTAGGTTTCGAGGCGTAAGATGATTTGCGAATCGGGGGCAAGAGTCCGGAGTCAAGGAAAACGATTATTCACAGCTTTTTTACGGCCACAATTTGGCAATGAGTCTTTTGAATCACACAGTTGCGTGAGGAATGGCACACAACGGCGTGAATCCGCAGACTCCACAGTAGCGAAAAGAAACCTTGAAAAATAAAATTTTTTCGCCCCTGAGGGGAATATCCGGCCACCGAATAATGATGAATGTTTGCGAACTGAATTTCGGCACCGACAATATTTGTTATGGACGCTCTACTGTTAGCACAACCGGCATGGCCCAGTGCGCCTTCACCGGCCAGGTCAGCAGCTTCACCTGCCCATCCACGAGCTGTGACTCCCACAACGCATAATGTTTACGCTCATAGCCGTTAAGCCGCACGCTCTGGCAAGCAATTGGCCCGCCGTCGAGGTTAAGCGCTGTCTTTATATCCAGCGGCGCCGCTTTCAGGAAATCCGCCAGCCGCTCGAGCGAAAAGAACGCCTCTTTCGTCGAGCCTATTATAATGCGTCCGTGCCCGTCCTCGGCAACGAAGGTACGATTGGCCAGCCAGTTGCTTTTCACCGGCACATGGGTCTGGCCGTCATCGCCAATCAGTAGCGGGTAGGAAACCATGGCATTCTGCGCGCCGTTTAGCGCCGTTTGCCAATCTCGCTGGCGTAGATCGACCACGCGGGCAGTGTCGGCACCAGCAACAATGGCCCCGGCTTTGGCGTCATAGGTCTTCGGCCCCAGCGCCTGCCCTTCGCTGATGAACGGCGTATCCGCCTCGCCCTTGAGCCCGAAATAGCTGCCATTGACGATCAGCACGGCCCTGGGCAGCGCCTTTTCCCACTGGTCGATATCGCGCCCGGCCGGATAATTGCGCGCCACCAGCTTGAAGCGCTTCGGATCGACGCGATTGAGCAGCAGCCGGTCGACCTCGCGACCATCGGCCAATACCGGCATCTCAGCGACCTCAAAGCCCGATTCAACCTCGCGCCAACTGACAGGGCCGGCGGTGACGGCGGGAATGACCGGCTGCAAAGCCAGCCGCATCGACGGCGACAGGCGTGGATCGTCGGCCTTGACGTCAATCCATAAGGTCCCGCCTCGCCGCACCACCACGTCGAAACCATAGGCACCATTGCGCTGCCAGACATAGCCAGCGCCCGCAGCGACGACGAGCAGTACAACCGCCAAAGCGGCCAAAAATTTGAGTTTCATTATGTGCCCTCCCCCAGGGCCTTCAGTCCGCAATCGATTAAAAAAGAATAGGTTTCGTCATAATAGCTTGGTGGCCGCGTTGGATCGGCCGTATCGCCTTTGGGCACGAAAATGACCATGCCTTGCCGGGCGCGCGTCAGAATAACGCGGTAGGCGTTCTTTAAATAAAGCTTGCGGAAGCGGTCATTGACCGACTGCCACCGCGTGCCCTTGAAGTTGTAATGCCCCCACGTGTCATTTTCGCGGCGGAAGTCCGCGTCCCAGCACACGCCGGTCCAGTCCAGTTCCAGGCCCTGCACGTCGAACTCGCTGGCCACCTCCTCCAGATAATAGGAGGACCGCACATCGTCGCGATCATTGAGGAACCAGTTGGGCGGATCGATACTGGCCTTAATATGCACGCCTTCTGGCCTTAAGCGCAACGCGCCCGACGACGCCACAAGACCGTAGCGTTCCGAACCGCGCGCCGTTTGCCGCAACCACGTTCGCGCCGCGCCTAGATCACGCGTCAGCCAGATCGGATATCGGCTCAGGCGGGCATAGGCCGACCGCGCCGCCTCGGCGTCACCATTCAGCACGTGAGAGATAAAGTCCGACAAGGTCTCGGCCCGAAACGACCGCATCGACACACCCAGATGCAGGTCGTCGCTGAGCGTCACCTGCGGGCGGGCGATAAAGTCACGCGCCTCGTGGCTCAGATCATAGTCCGGCTGGCGGATCTGCTCCGACGCATAGACATCCCAATGGCCAAAGCGCTCCCGAATGGCCGCCAGCCATTCCGACATACCGGCTTCACCGACATTGATCTCCTGCCCGCCGCCGATCAGGCAGACCACCGTGCACCAGTCAGCGTGGCGGTCCATGACGCTGAGCAGGAACTCCGGCTCCGACATATCAAAGTCCGGGACATTGCGCTTCTGCTGCATGAACTTGGACGCTTGCGCCCGGGTCCAGGCACGTTGCGCCTCATCGAAGACGACGACGTGCTCGCTCGGGGTCGTCCCGGCCACATACTCATCGCGGAAGTGATGGATGTTCTGAATAAAAGCACGCACCTCGCGTTCGGCATGCGCTTTGGAATGGCCGGACCGGCGGCTTTGGTCGCGCGCCAGGGCCTCACGCAGTACGTCGACCAAAGGCCCGTTGCCCGACAGGAAGGTCGCATGCTCATCGGCATGCGCCTCGCTGCGCTGGGTGGCGATGTTGAGACCAGCCAGCGTCTTGCCGGCGCCAGGCACGCCGGTGACAAAACAAATCGCCTTGCGGCTTTCAGCCTTAGCGCGGTCGATGACGCCGGAAATAAAGTCCTGCGTCCGCCCGAGGTTGATCGCGTCGGCATCCGACCGGGCGATGTCCTTGACGTCATGGCGTGCATAGAGCGCCCGCGCCGCTTCGACGATGGTCGGCGTTGGCCGGTAGCCGCTAGCCGCCCAAGCAACAGCATCGAACGCCACCTTGTGCCGCGCTGCGATCAGCCGGATGACCTCACCCAGATCATGCACCGCCAGGCACAGCGGTCTGGCGACCTGATCCAGCGCCAGCTCAAGCTGCACATCGCGCGACGCCGCCGCCTTTGTCGCCACCAGGATCGGCACCAGCGACAGGTTATGACTACCTTGGTGGAAATTCTTCAGGTCGAGCGCATAGTCCTCGACCTGCTCGATGGCATAGCGATCGAAGACATCGCTGCCGACCTTGAACTCAATGACAAAGATACAGTCACCGACCACCAGAACCGCATCGGCGCGCTTTCCCATGCGCGGAATGGCGAACTCAAAATGCAGCGTAAATTCAGGCAGATCCTTCAATGCGCCGCGTAAAATGGCGACCTGCTGCTGCCAGGCGCCTTTTTGCGCCAGCTCCAGCGCAAAGGCATGGCCCTGCGTCAGTTCACCCAGGATATGCGCTTCGGAATCGCTGAAAAATTTCGACTTATCAGCCGTATAGTAGGCGCGCATTCGTTCCCCTCGATGCGCGCACTTAAGGCCAGCCACAACCAATTGGCAAGTCGAACGCTATTCTCCCAACCGCGTCAGCACCTGTGGATTGTCCTTCCAGGCGGGCATTTTCGACATATAAACAATGGTTTCCGCTTCAGCCTTGTCGCGCGGCGAGCCGCGGCGCTGCTGCCACTGCACCATCCGCTCGAAGCGCGTGTCGAAGTCTTGCAGCTGGCCGTTTTCATCGACGCAGTATTGGCAGTAATGACCGCTGTCGATCGGCATGCCGCAGCTTTCGCAATTATGGCTCATGGTCAGGCTCCTTGTCCGGATAAGGGATGGCGGCGACAAACCGCCGGTAAAGGTCAAGAAATTCGGCACGTTCTTCCGCCGACAGAGCCGCGCCCGCCGCCGTCACCTGCGCCACCTCCAGCACATTGCGCGCGTCAATCAGAGCCGCCTGCCCGGCCTCGGTCAGCCAGATCAGGCTGCGGCGGCCGTCGCTTTCGTCGCGATCACGCGTCAGCAATCCCTTGGCCACGAGATGATCGACCATCTCGCTCAAGGTCGAAGCCGCCCGGCCAATATGTTTGGCCATTTCGCCGAGCGTCATCGGCCCGGCCGCCGCCAGATGGTCAAGGAATGCCACGGTTTCCGGCGACAACCGCTCGCGCTTGTCGCGGATGCGCCGCACCGCCTTGAGATAGGTGGCGCGAAACAGGGCTTCGAATTCGGTGGCGAATGGATCCGTCATACCGAGAGGCTAATCCCGGCGAAATCCTTCGTAAATCCCGAACGATTTTTATTGGGACGGCTGCGGAGCGGCCGCCGGCGCCGCGATATCGACCGTGACGGAGACCTTGTTGGCCGTCTTCCATTGATCGGCATAGATCGGGCTGTTGGCTTCATCCCAGCTCAAGGTGCGCGGCGCGTCGTTGAAACGCACGCGTACGCGGTCAGTGGCCGGGTTGAGGCACACCGTCTGGCCGTTCATGCGGACCATGACTTGCGACGTCAGGCAATCCCCGGCGGCGACCGGGATGTTCGTCACGGGCGCCCCCGGTTCCGGGCGCAGCTGACGCAGGCCCAGATTGATGCTGATCGCCACTAGGCCGATGCCGACAATCGCCAGGACAAAATAGCGATTGAAGGTGAAACGCTGCTTCAACAGGCTGCCTTCCGGCGAGTGCTTGCCATAGACATTGTGCACGCCGTCGATGGTTTCCTTAAGTGCGATCACCCAGCCAATAATGGTAAAGCCGAGCATATTGATCGCCCACACGCGCACCAGGCGCGGATGGTGGCAGGCCGTCGCCAGCAGGGCCGGCGCGAAATAGATCAGGCCCGCAACAAAGGTAACCAGAACCAGCAGCATAGCGTCAGCCCCTTTTGCATAAGAGGGTAAGCTTACGGTGCGTTGCCTTGTCTGGCAATGGGTGTCGCCACCAGCGCGACCGGCATTTCGCTCTGACCAACCGGCAGGTTGATCAGTTTGATCCGGTGATGGTCCTCCTGCGCCTCCCAGCGCGCCACATGCAGCCGGTGGACACTGCCGGCGCGGACGCTCTGGCAGGCCACCGGCCCGCCGTCGAGATTGAGCACGACCTTCAGCTCCGGCAGGGCGGTCTTGATGAATTCGGCTTCGCGATCGAGGGAAAAGAAGGCTTCCTTGGTCGAGCCGACGACGATCCGCCCCTGCCCGTCTTGGGCGACAAAGGTGCGATTGGCCAACCAGCGGCTCTTGCGGTTGACATGGGTCTGACCGTCGCTGCCGACCAGCAGCGGATAGGACACCATGGCGTCGTGCGCGCCGGTGAAAGCCGCCTGCCAGCCCGAGCCGTCGCGCAGGTCGACCACGGTCGTGCCGGTGTTCGTGGCGACAAATGCGCCAGCCTGGGCGTCATAATCGCCCGGTCCCTGCGCTTCGCCACCGACGATGAACGGCGTCGCCGCCCTGTTCTTCGGGTCGAAATAGGCACCGTTGACGATCAGCGCCGCGTCCGGCAGCGCCTTTTCCCACTGGCCGATATTATTGGGTTTGCGCGACTTGACGTGCACCGAAAAGCGGTACAGCGCCGGATCGAGCCGCACGAGATAGATGCGGTCGATTTCCTCGCGATCGGTCAACACCGGCAGCTCGGCAATATCGTAACCGGGCGCGATTGTCTGCCAACTGTAGGCCCCGGCATGAACCGCCGGCGGCTGGTCCTTCCAGGCCATCCGCATGGCGTGCGACAGGCGAAAATCGCTGTCTGCCATCTCCGGCCAGCCCGGCCGGCCAAGCGCCCGATGCAGCAGGAACCCACCGGCAAAAATATACAGAAACGCGACCACCGCCACAGCGATGCCGATAAGCACGATCGCCGTCGTGCGAATGACTTTAAGCATGGAAATCCCCTTCCCTCACGGGCGAGGATGTTCCGGCCTTGCGGCGTAATCATGGCGGGGATTCTCACGGGTTCGTTAACCTTTCTTAAGCCGTCATTCACCATAATCTCCGCCCATGCAGGACCTCCTCCAGATCGCCCGTTCCATCGAGCCCATGCGCGTCTACGGCCGCGTCGCCGTCGTCAACGGCCTGCTCATCGAAGCCAAGGGCGGCCTCAGCTACATGCAGGTCGGCGCGCGCTGTGAGATCATCCGCCGCAATGCCGATCCATTGCCGGTCGAAGTCGTCGGCTTCCGCGAAGACCGCGCCTTGATGATGCCGTTCGGCCCGGTCGAAGGCGTCACCCCCGGCGCCGAGATCCGCATTTCCGACGAAGGCGCCAAGGTCCACCCGACCACGGCGTGGCTGGGGCGCATCGTCGACAGCTTCGGCGAGCCGATCGATGGCCACGGCCCGCTGCCGCAAGGCCCGGAAGGCTACCTGCTCAAGGCCTCGCCGCCGGCGGCCCATGCCCGCCAACGGGTGGGTGAGCGTCTGAACCTGGGCGTCCGCGCCATGGACGTCTTCACCACCTGTTGCCGCGGCCAGCGACTCGGCGTGTTCGCCGGATCGGGCGTCGGTAAGTCGGTGCTGCTGTCCATGCTGGCGCGCGAAGCCACCTGTGACGCCGTCGTCGTCGGCCTGATCGGCGAACGCGGTCGTGAAGTGCGCGAATTCATTGAAGAAACCCTGGGGCCCGAAGGCCTGCGCCGCGCCATCGTCGTGGTCGCCACCTCAGACGAACCTGCCCTGAAACGCCGCCAGGCCGCCTATATGACCCTGGCCCTGTCGGAGTTTCTGCGCGACCAGGGCCTTGAAGTTCTGTGTCTGATGGACTCGGTGACTCGCTTTGCCATGGCCCAGCGCGAGATCGGCCTAGCGACGGGCGAGCCGCCGACCACCAAGGGCTATACCCCGACCTGCTTTGCCGAGCTGCCGAAGCTGCTGGAACGCGCCGGACCTGGGCCAGTCCTGGAAGACGGCACGCGCACCGGTCCGATCACCGGCCTGTTCACCGTGCTGGTCGACGGCGATGACCATAACGAGCCGATCGCCGACGCCGTTCGCGGGATTCTCGACGGCCACATTGTCATGAGCCGGGGCATTGCCGAACGTGGCCGCTTCCCGGCCATCGACGTGCTGAAATCGATTTCGCGGACCATGCCGGACTGCCAGACCATCCCGGAACGCGAGATCGTCCGCCAGGCGCGCAAGGTGCTGTCGAGCTATACCAACATGGAAGAACTGATCCGCATCGGCGCCTATCGCGCCGGCGCCGACCCCGATGTCGACCGCGCCATCGAGCTCAATCCCGCCGTCGAGGATTTTTTACGTCAGGGTAAGGATGAATACACCCCTCTTGACGAGTCCTTTACACTTTTGGGCGAGATTCTGGGTAGTTCGTGATCAAAGTCCTTCGGCTGCGGGCTATGCGCCCCACCTCGTGTACTTTGATCACGTTATCAATATAGCCAAATCCTTGCTTAAGGCGGCTTTGCGCCGGATTTGACGTTTTTGCTTAGTGGCCCGGCGGGCCACGTTTAGGAGCACCTTTCCATGCCGAAATGGGCCAAATCGCTGATCCGCCTGTCGACCTTCGAAGTCGAAACCCTGCAGAAGCACCTGGCCGAAGTGGTCACCCGCCGCACCCACTGCGAAATGAAGATCGCCACGCTCGATGCCGAATATGAGCTGGAATGCGTCCGCGCCTCGGAAGACCCGTCGCTGAACCACCACCTCGGCGCCTATAAGCGCGGCTTTAAGCACCGCCGCGACACTGTCGTTGCCGATCTCGACCTGATCGCCCAGGAAGAAGCCGGCATCCGCGATCAGCTCGGCCTCGCCTTCGAAGGCCTGAAGAAGTTCGAACACGTCGCGGAAATCGCCAAGATCAAGCGCGCCACTGCCGCCCGCAAGGCCGAAGACGCCATGCTCGACGAAGTGTCGCTGCGGATGTCGCGCAAGGCGTCCTGAACCCTTCGCATCGGCGGACTTGCCAAAGTGCAGGCGCTTTGGGACAATTGACCGCCATGACCACACGACGGAATGTACTGCTCGCAGGCGCCTCGGCCCTCCTGACGACCGGCTGCAAGGCGCGGTCCAGTCCCGCCTTGCCGCCGTTGAAATCCCTGGTCCCCTTTCCGCTCGGCACCTGCGTTATGGCGGCCCAGTGCGACGACCCGGAATGGTCGGCCCTGGCGACGCGCCATTTCTCCCGGCTGACGCCCGAGTGGGAAATGAAGATGGAATACATGCTGCGCGACGACGGCAGCCTGCGCTTCGACCGCCCCGACGCCATCGTCGACTTCGCCACGCGCCATGGCCTGACCGTGCATGGCCACACCTTGATCTGGTATGCCCAATCAAATCCATACTTCGAGAAATTAAGTGGTGACAAATTCCTAAATGCTTACGTGGCTTACATCAACGATGTGATGGGCCATTACAGAGGTCGCCTGCCGAGCTGGGATGTGGTCAATGAGCCGATTACCGACGAGGGCAGCGAGTTGCGCGACTGCCTGTGGAGCCGGGCGCTGGGCCGTGAGGACTATATCGGCATCGCCCTGACCGCCGCCCACGAAGCCGATCCGGGCGCGGTTTTGTTCGTCAACGACTACAATCTCGAACACGCACCGAAGAAACGCGCCACCTTCCTGAGACTGTGCGAAAACCTGTTGAAGAACGGTGCACCTCTGCACGGCGTCGGCTCGCAGACCCACCTGATTGCCGACATCGCGCCGGGCATGATCAAGGCGTGCATCCGTGACCTGGCGTCGCTGGGCCTGAATCTGCATATTTCCGAAATCGACATCTCGATCCGCGAAAGCCACGCCGGCCTGAACGGTGAAAAAGCCCAGATCCGCGCGCTCGATGAGCTGGTCGACGCCTATCAGCAGGTGCCGGCCGCCCAGCGTTACGGCATGACCTTCTGGGGCGTGCGCGACGGCGATTCCTGGCGCAACCGGCAAGACGGCCTGCACATCCCGGACGCGCCGCTGCTGTTCGACGACCAGGGCCGCGCCAAACCGCTGGCCGAAGCCTTTGCCGCGGCGGTCAGGGCCTAGGCGAGATATAGCTTTCCAGATTGTCGATGATCGCGGCCTGTTCTTCGGGCAGCCACTGCATCCGGATGTGCCGCTCGCCTTCGCCGTCCGGTGATACGAACAGCGACAGCCCGTCATGGTACGGCACGAAGTTATGCCCCAGGAATTGCCAGGTCTCGCCGACCGGATGCACATCACGGTCATGGTCGATGAATTCGCGCGCGACCGTGTACCAGTCACCAATGATGAGATGCTTGAAATCGCGCAGCGGCAGGCTGTCCGTCACGCGGCCCAAGACCTACTCCTGCTTGCCAAAGCGCGGGCGGAAGAATGGGTCTTCGAGGATGTCGCCGGTTTCCTTGGGCGCCTCGCCGTCTTCCATTGGCGATGCGCTCTCGACCGGTGTTGACGTCGCCGAGCTGAACAATCGGGAGGCGGCCGTCTGCTGTGGCGCGGACTGAACGGGCGCGGTTTGTGCTGGCGCAGGCGCAACGGGTTGGGCCGCAGGGGTAGCAACAGCTTGCGGCGCCGGGGTCGGAGTAGGTGCCGGTGCGGGCGCCGACGTCAGGTCCGGGCTCAGGCGCTCCTGGAACTGGCGCAGGTAACGCAGGTCATCGGCGATATTCATTACCGCCATGTAGAACTGGCAGAACGCCCGCCAGGCCAGCACGCCGATCAGCAGCGCCAGCCAGCCGGCAATGGTCACGCCGACTGCCAGGAACCACGCCATCATGTCATGGTCATGCAGCGCCGACCCGATAGACACGCCCGCCATGCCGCAGCCAATAATGACAAACAGCCCAAGTCCTGCCCAGTAGACGATATGAATCACCGGCCGCACGGGCATCCGGTCGAAGGTCAGCATGTCCCCGAAGATGTCCCTGGGGCGCGTCGTGCCGAAAACCTGGCGGATAATGCGATTCATCAGTCCCTAACCCAATTGGCGAATTTGTCCTCGCCCGTCTCGTCTAAAAGGGGCTTTGTCATCGAATTGTCAAGGGGTTAAGGCGGGCACTCACAACGGCGGGCGGTTGTCCGTCTTCCAGCACGCGACCCCGAGCCCGCCGAACATCACGACCAGTCCAGCAAACGAAACTCCGGTCGACAGCCCTTGATATCCCGCTTTATCAAGCCATACGGACAGGGCCACGCAGCCCAACGGCCCCAGAAAGGTCAACGCCATGCAAGCCCATCCCTTCCAGGAAATAGGCCAGCTGTAACGATAATTGCGGGATATCTGGAACCAGTATTCCCTGTCGAAAATCCGCCGCTTCATAACGGCAGATTAACGCACTTCCTCAGACTTGTCCCACCGTCTTGAGCTTCACCTTCGGGTGGATTTCGTTCTGGCTCATCACCACCGTGTTCGCCCGGAAGCGTTCGATGATCGAACGTACGAACGGGCGGATATTCGGCGACGTCAGCAGCACCGCCACTTCACCGGTCATCGACACGCGCTCGAAGACGTCGCGGACGCTGCGGATGAATTCCTGCAAGGCCGACGGCGCCATGGTCAACTGCCGGTCCTCGCCCTGCCCCACCAGCGACGCGGCAAAGGCGTTTTCCCAGTCGTGCGACAGCGTAACGATCGGCAGGCTTCCGTCGTCGGAGCGGTTCTGCCAGCACAGCTGACGCGCCAGCCGCGACCGCACGTGCTCGACCATGTTGGTGATCGACTTGGTGTGCGCCGCCGCTTCGCCCAGCGCCTCGAGAATGGCCGGCAGGTCGCGGATGCTCACGCGCTCTTTCAGCAGCGCTTGCAGAACACGCTGCAGCGTCGCCACCGTCACCACGCTCGGGATCAGGTCGTCGGCCAGCTTCTTCTGGTCGGACGGCAGGTCGCGCAGCAGCTTCGACAGCTCGGCATAGCTGAGCAGCTCGGACATGTTGTCCTTGAGAATCTCGGTCAGGTGTGTGGTGATGACGGTCGCCGGATCGACGATGGTGTAACCCAGGAAGGTCGCCTCCTCGCGCATCGCCTGATCAATCCAGGTTGCCGGCAAGCCAAATGCCGGTTCCTTCATATGCTCGCCGGGCAGCTCGACCTGGCGGCCGGACGGATCCATGGCCATCAGCATGCCGATGCGCACCTCGCCGGTACCCGCTTCCATTTCCTTGACGCGGACCGTGTAGGCCTGGTTGTTCAGCCGCATATTGTCGAGGATGCGCACGGACGGCATGACGAAGCCGTATTCCTGCGCCAGGGTCCGCCTAAGCGCCTTGATCTGGTCGGTCAGCTTGCGGCCGTCCAGCTCGTTGATCAGACCGAGCAGGCCCAGGCCCAGCTCGATCTTGACGTCATCAATCGCCAAAGCCGCCGAGATGGGTTCCTCGACGGGCTCGGCGGGCGGCTGCATGGCGGCGAGTTCAGCCTCGGTCGGGGGCGGTGGCTTTCGCCCCAGACGCCAGGCCAGCATGCCTGAACCGACCGAGATCAAGCCGAAGAACAGGATCGGCATGCCCGGGATCAGACCCATGACGCCCGAGGCGGCCGACACCATGCCCAGAGCGACCGGGTTCTTGGCCAGTTGCAGCACGATCGCCTTGTCGGCCGAACCATCGACACCCGCTTTCGACACCAGGAAACCGGCGGCGATCGAGATGATCAGCGCCGGGATCTGGGTGACCAGGCCGTCGCCGATGGTCAGCAGGATGTAGGTCTGCGCCGCCTGGGCCGGGTCCATGCCGTGCTGCAGGATGCCGATCAGCATGCCGCCGACGATATTGACAATGGTGATGACAATGCCGGCGACGGCATCGCCGCGCACGAACTTCGAGGCACCGTCCATGGCGCCGAAGAAGCCCGATTCCTGTTCGACTTCCTTACGGCGCTTCTTGGCTTCGTCGGCGTCGATCAGGCCGGACGACAGATCGGCGTCGATGGCCATCTGCTTGCCGGGCATAGAGTCGAGGGTGAATCGCGCCGACACTTCGGCGATCCGGCCCGAACCCTTGGTGATGACGACGAAATTGACCAGCACCAGGATCGAGAACAGGATGCCCCCGATGATGTAGTTGCCCTGGGTCATCAACTGCCCAAAGGCGTGAATGACGTTGCCGGCCGCCGCCTCGCCTTCCTGGCCGTGGGTCAGGATGATGCGCATCGAGGTGATGTTGAGCGCCAGCCGGAACAGGGTGGTCACCAGCAGCACGGTGGGGAAGGACGAGAATTCCAGCGGCCGCTTGATGAACAGACCGGTCATCAGGATCAGCAGGGCCGAGGTCAGCGACAGCGACAGCAGGATGTCGAGCACGAAGCTCGGCATCGGCAGAATCAGGATCACGACGATGGCGATGACGCCGATCGCCATGATGACTTCGCCGCGCTTCAGCCAGCCGCCAACTTCGGAAATCTTAAACGGAACGGCCGCAGCGTCAGCCACGCGGGCCTCCAGTCATCAGTGTGCACAACTAGGCAAAATCTACCCGGCAGGTGGTGAACGAGTGGTTAATTTCGCGCCCTCGGACGTTAACTTCTGCGTCTTATCCAGGCGCGCGGCGGCCGTATTCCCTTTGATATTGTCTGCGTATTCAGCTTATAATGGTGCCAGGCCGCCGTCCCATACAAAGAACGGCGCCACAGGGAACGAAAGCGTTGACAAAAAACATTCCGGATATGGGGACGCTGTCGCAGCGGCAGAAGGAGATTTTGCGCCTCATCACCCAGGGCCACCAGACCAAGGAAATCGCCCGCCTGCTCGACATCAGCGAAAGCACGGTCAAGACCCATACCGAGACCGCGCGCCAGCGTCTCGGTGTCGCCACCAGCCGCGAGGCCGCGCGCCTTTTGCAGGCCTACGAGTCCGCTTCCCCCCTCCTCCTTGAAGGCGGAGGGCCTTCGCGGCCGATGGGCGGCAACGAAGCCATTGTGTCATCCTTGCAATCTGCGCATACTGCCGATGATACGGCTGTCCCGATGACAGCGCTGGAACGAAGACTTGCCGCGCTCAGCAACCTGCAGTGGCTTGGCCTCATCTTTACGGTCGCCGCCGTCGCGGTGATGTTGGTGGGAGGGCTTCTGACCGGAACGCTGGGGACGCTCGAAGCTATCCAGCTGATCAGCCGGCGCGGCCAGTAGAAGCGTCAAGAGCTTGCCGGTGCGTCGCACCGGCGGGGCTGAACTTCCGGGGGGAGGTTGCGGCCTTCTGCGGCCCTCATCTTCAAAGTCCGGGGGGACGAGATGAGGGCCGCAAACCGCCACCTGCACGCCGGCGGGCGAAGCCAGGTGCACGCACGCGAAATCCGTGCAACATTCAGTAAAAGTTGAGTCGACTGAGTCCGGGACCCGTGTTGCGTCATATTTCCATCTATTTTCCAGGGGCGCTGGCTTTGCTCGTCTCGGCCTGGGCGAGCTGGCGCGGCGGGCGCAATGAGCGCCTGGTGTCGGCGCTGCTCATGACCTTCTGGTTCCTGACGCCGCTCCTGCATCGCCAGTATCATGGCAGCCCGAACCTGGGCAGCACGGCGGTCGACGTCATGGCGCTGGTGGCCATGACCCTGATATCGCTGCGCACTCGTCAACTATGGATTCTGTGCATGGCGGCATTCGAGCTCGACACCATCGCCTGCCACGTCGTCAAGGCGGTCTACCCCGGCATCAGCCAGTACGCCTATCTGACCGGCACGGTCATCTGGGGCGGCTACGCGCAGATCGCCTGCCTGCTGGCGGCCATGATCAGCTATGAACAAAAGCAACGAATTGAAATTGTTACAAAAATATAGATCCGAAACTATATTTGCACAAAACTGCAGAGGCCGTTCACCAATAAGGACCGACTCCGTTTTTGTCCTCTAACCTCCCGACTTCATCATTAGCCGCCTCAGCCAATGCGCCCAGACGACGCCTGCGCGTATCATCAGTTATAGATCCCCTATGGCCGGCGGCCTGTGCTTTCTGGATCTCATCGATCCGATCTTCTTCAGCCGTTTCGGCGGCTTCCCTCTCTCTATAGGCCTTCATCAGATCATCGAGTGCTGTTTGGATATCTTGAGGACTCATTCCAGGATTCGCCTTCTCAAGGTCGTCCCGAACAGTATCCGGATTAGGCGCAGCATGTGCCATATGAACATCTCCCACAGGGCCAGGCTGAATCCCCAATACGCCCATAGATACAATAAACTCACAAAACACCTAAAAGTAGATAAACCCCCGCGTTAATAGCTGATTGGTGTGAATTTAGGCCGCGCTGGCACCGGACTGCGGGGCAGGAATCGACGCGCCGGCCGCCGAGTACTCATTCAGCTTGTTGCGCAACGTCCGGATCGAGATGCCGAGAATATTCGCCGCGTGCGTCCGGTTGCCCAGGCAGTGCGTCAGCGTATCCAGGATCAGCTTTTGCTCGACCTCGGCCACCGTCGAGCCGACGAAGGTGCGCGCGGCGCTTTCGGCGGCCTGGGCGGCGCGGTTGATATAGTCCATGCCGATCGGCGCCACCGGATTCAACGGTTGACCGTCCGGCAGGCGGATGGCGTCAGCGTCGATCTCGCTGCCTGCCGACAACAGAACCGCGCGGTGCATGGCGTTTTCCAGTTCCCGCACATTGCCCGGCCAGCTGTGAGCTTGCAGGCGGCGCTTGGCCTCCAGCGCGATCGGCTTGAGCGCGATAGCATTGGCTTCGGAGTACTTCTTGGCGAAATAGTCCGACAGCGCCGTAATATCGGCCGGGCGTTCGCGCAGCGGCGGAATGGCCAGGTTGATGACGTTCAGGCGGTACAGCAGATCCTCGCGGAAGCTGCCGTCGCGCACCGCCTGGGCCAGGTTGCGGTTGGAGGTCGCCAGCACGCGGATATTGACCGGCACAGGCTTGGCGCCGCCGACACGGTCGATCACCCGCTCCTGAAGCGCGCGCAGCAGCTTGGCCTGCAAGCGCGCATCCATTTCCGAGATTTCGTCGAGCAGCAGTGTGCCGCCGTCGGCCTCCTCGAACTTGCCGATGCGGCGGGCCATGGCGCCGGTGAAGGCGCCCTTCTCATGGCCGAAAAGCTCCGATTCCAGCAGGTTGTCCGGAATGGCGGCGCAGTTCACTGAGATGAAAGGCTTTTGCGCCCGGCGCGACTTTTCGTGCAGGTAGCGCGCCATCACTTCCTTACCGACGCCGCTTTCGCCGGTGATCAGGATCGAGGCATCGGAGCCGGCGACCTGGTCGGCCAGCTTGATGACCTGCTGCATGGCCGGATCATTGGTGATCAGCGGCCGGGCATCGTCGGACACGGCGGCCAGCACGGCAGCGATCAGCTCGGCATCCGGCGGCAGCGGGATAAACTCGACCGCGCCGGCGGTGATGGCCGATGCCGCCTTGCGCGGATCGGGATTGACGCCGCAGGCGACGACGCTGACCGAGATGCGCTCCCGTTGATTGGCGGAGATCAGTTCGGCGATATCCAGCTCGTAATCGACCATGAGCAGGTCGGCGCCCTGCCCTTTGCGCAAGGCTTCGGTGGCTTGCGCGATGGTTTCGACGTGCGCCACCTTGGCGCCTGAGTCCATGGCCATCTTGACGGCGACGGAGAGCTGACCGCTCAGTTTTCCAACTACCAGCAATCTCATGGTTAGACTCCAGAATCTTCGGATTTGATGATTTCCGTCATGGTCACCCCCAGGCGATCGTCGACCACGACGACTTCGCCGCGGGCGACCAGACGGTTGTTGACGTAAATATCGATGGCTTCGCCGACCTTGCGGTCGAGCTCGAGCACGCTGCCCTGGCCGAGTTTCAACAATTGCGACACCGACATGTAGCTCTTGCCGAGCACGGCGGAGATATTGACCGGAACGTCGAAGACCGGCGCCAGATCGGCCGCCGATTTGTCGCCATCCTCGTCACCGCCCGGCATGATGGCGGGCGTTTCGCCAAAGTCTTCCAGACCCAGATCGTCCTCGGACATGGTGTTACTCCTTACTCATGCGGCGCGCTGTCGGCGCGCGTGCGGGATTGATGATAAGCCTCGGCGTCGAGCGCTTCCTGCAGCGCGTGGTCGAGGGCGTCGTAAACCTGTTGCGGATCGAAGGCCGCCCGGCCATCGCTCCAGGCGATCTCGAACGCGCCGTGCGGCAGGGCCGGATTGTCGCGGAACGAGATGGCGCCGCCAAAGCCACTTAAGGCAGCGGCATCCTCGGCGGCGGCCTTGACCTCGTCCGATGGGTTGTTGGCGAACAGCACCAGCCGGGTGGCCTTTTCGATTTCCTGGCCCAGGGCTTCCAGAGCTGCGGCGACCGGCGCTTCCGGGAACCGCGCCAGAGCCTCGACGCCGATCTTCTGGGCACAAAGCAGCGCTAGTTTGACGGAAGCTTCCTTGTGCTGGTGGATAGCCAGCGTCAGGCCGCTCAGGCCCATCTGGGCGGCATCGGCCAGTTGCTGGATAGCGGCGGCCTGAGCCATCTGGGCGCGGGCCAGGGCGGACTGTTCGCCGTCGGCATAGGCGTTGTTGCGCAGAACTTCGACTTCTTCAGGCGTATAGGCGCGCTTTTCGCGGGCCGGTCGGGCAACGACGTCGCCAGTGTCGCCGAAGACGGTGCCGAATTCGAACTTGCGGTGGCCCTCGGTCATGCGGCACCTTCTATGAAGAAAGAGACCCCACCACCACGAGCCTGAAGAAGGCTCGCGGTCCCCCTCCCCAGCAAGCTGGGGAGGTATAGAAATTTCGCGCCCCTTATACCTCCCCGACTTGTCGGGGAGGGGGACCGCACGAAGCCGTATTCGGTATCGGCAATCTGCTCAGACGGGTAGGACGGCGAGATGTGGTGGTGGTGGTTCTTAAATCCCGCCTCGGCGACTTTAATAAATAAGTTCATCGTCGCCTCCCTGACCGGCGAGCATGATCTCGCCCTTGGCCGCCAGGTCCTTGGCGATCTGCACCATCGCCATCTGGGCCGCGTCGACGTCCTTGAGGCGCACCGGTCCCATGCTTTCCATGTCGTCGCGCATGATCTTGGCCGCCCGCTCCGACATGTTGGACATGAACATGTCGCGCAGGCCGTCCGACGAGCCCTTGAGCGCCAGCGCCAGCTGGTCCTTCTCGACCGCCCGCAGCAAGGTCTGCACACCGCCCGGATCGAGCTTCGACAGGTCCTCGAACACGAACATCAGGGCGCGGATACGCTCGGCCGATTCCCGGTTGCGCTCTTCCAGCGCGGCGACGAAGCGGCTTTCGGTCTGGCGGTCGAAATTGTTGAAGATTTCCGCCATCAGTTCGTGGCTGTCGCGCTTCGAGGTCCGCGCCAGGTTCGACATGAACTCGACGCGCAAGGTCTGCTCGATCTTGTCGAGAATTTCCCGCTGCACCGGTTCCATTCTTAACATCCGCTGCACGCATTCCAGCGCGAAGTCTTCCGGCAGCGACGACAGAACGCGCGCGGCATGGTCGGACTTGATCTTGCTGAGCACGACCGCGACGGTCTGCGGATATTCGTTCTTCAGATAATTGGCCAGCACCGCCTCGTTGACGTTGCCGAGCTTGTCCCACATGGTCCGGCCGGCCGGGCCGCGGATTTCTTCCATGAGGGCTTCGACTTTTTCCGGCGGCAGGAAGTTGCCGAGCAGCCGCTGGGTCTGTTCGAACGAGCCCATGATCGTGCCGGAATTGCTCATACCCGACACGAATTCGACCAGCAGTTCCTCGACCACGTTCGACGACACGGTGCCGAGCGCCGACATGGCCTGGGAGATTTCCTTGATCTCCTCCTCGTCCATGGCCTGCCACAGCGCTACGTGGTCTTCGCCGAGCGCCAGCAGCACCACGGCGGCCTTTTCCACGCCGCTGAGCCGTTTCGGATCGTCGATGATATTCTTGCGCACCGTCGATCGTCCTTATGAGTCGTGCAGCCACGAGCGGAGAATCGAGACCGATTCTTCCGGGTGACGCTCGACGAATTCAGAGACCTTCTTGACCGACGACGCCTTCACCTGGCCTTCGATGCGGGCGATGTCGATGCGCGGATCGACCTCGACATAAGGCGTCGAAGCCGCGGCGACGGCGCCGCCGGGTCCGGCCACGGCGGGCTGTCCGGGCATGGCCGCGACCTGCGGCATGCCGGGCGCGGCGGCGACCATGCCGGCAGGCATGCCCGGCATGGACAGCTGCCCGCCGGAATTGGCGGCGGCCAGGTACGAGGTCGGCGGGTTGTCGAGCGCCTTCAGCAGCGGGCGGGCGACCATGAAGATGACCAGGATGGCGACCAGGGCCAGCACGCCGATTTCGGCGGCACGCATGATGTCGTTCTTGTCGAAGTCAAACAGCGCGTTCTTGGCGGCGGTGCCGGCCGAAGTGTCGCCGATATTGTGGTTGAAGCGCAGGTTGACGACCTTGAGCTGGTCACCACGCTGGGCATCGATGCCGACGGCGGCCGCGACCAGTTCGTTGATCTTGGCCATGTCGTCGGCCGAACGCTTGGTGTAGGTCGGCGGCGTCTTGCCGTCCTTCGAGGGCACTTCCAGGTCGTCGACCACGACCGACACGGCCAGTTTCTTGACTTCGCCTGGCTGGGTGATGGTGGTCGTCTTGGTCTGGGAGATTTCGTAATTGGTGGTTTCCGACGTCGAACCCGACTGCGTGCCCGAAGCGGTGACGCCCGGCGCCTGGGCGCCGCCCGGAATATTGGCGGCGGCGGTGGTCACGCCGTTCGGGTCAGGCTGGGTGGACTTGTCGTTGCTTTCGGTCGTCTGGGTCGATCGGACAACCTGGCCGTCCGGATTATAGTCGACCTTTTCCTGGGTGGTCGAGGTCGGGTCGAGATCGGCGGTCACGGTCACGCGGGCCGCGCCCGGACCGACCACGCCCTCGACGATTTCCTTCACGCGTTTGCGCAGCGCGTCCTCGACCTCGTTCTTGTGGGCAAGACCGGCGCCGCTGAGCGAGCTGTCGTCCTCGCCGCCCGCCGCCAGCAGGTGGTTGCGGTCGTCAACGACGGTGACGTTGTCGGCCTTGAGGTTCGGCACGGCGCCCGCGATCAGGTTGCGGATGGCGCGCACCTGGTCGCCGTTCAGGTCGGCGCCGGAAAGCCCCAGCACCACCGACGCCGTCGGCTGGCTGGCTTCCTCCTCGAACAGGTCGCGCTTGGGCATGACCAGGTGGACGCGCGCCGACGAAATGCCGCGCAGGGTCCGGATGGTGCGCGACAGCTCGCCTTCGAGCGCCCGCTGGTTATCGAGGTTCTGCACGAACTCCGTCTGGCCAAGGGCCGGAGCGTTGTCGAAAAGTTCATAGCCGACCGATCCGGCCGTCGGCAGGCCCTTGGAAGCCAGCAGCATACGCGCCTTGGCCACCTGGTCGCGCTGGACCATGATGGTCGATCCGTCGCCCTTGGCTTCGTATTTGATGCCCGCCTGATCGAGATTGGTGGTGATTTCGGAGGCTTCCTTAAGATCCAGATTGGACCACAGCACAGCCTGCGGCTCGGCGGCGACATGCAGCGCCATGGCGGCCAGCACACCGGCGACACCGATCGCGATGCCAAGAATGGTGATCAGGCGACCGATCCCAAACCTTTGCAACCCGGCGAGAAATGACTCCACAGACGTCCCCATGACCGACACGGCAGACCTCACGCCTTATGCGCGGGTCGCTACTAGGCAGTAATTTCCCAGTGGTGGGTTAATGCGGGCTTAATTTTCACGGGGACGTGAACGGATTTTTGCTTTCAGCCCTGAAATATAAGTGCCGGAAGTATCGGCATTTTTTGAAGGATGGTTAAAGTTATTAACAGCTTCCTTCGCAGGGGTGGCCCAGGCAAGCCGGCCAATAATTAATTACCTCCCACTCTCTCCGCTTCGAACAGGAAGAGAAGCCGGAACGGCATTTGACGGATTCCGGCCTTAGCGGCCAGAACCCGTCAATAATTTCGCCCTACCGAAGCCCTGGCTGCGTCGCAGCCGTCAGGACTTAGCGGTACTGCTGGATCCGCGTCGTGCGCAGGCCGGCCATGCCATGATTTTCAATGGCCTTTTGCCAGCCCAGGAATTCCTCGGACGTAATGTTGTAGCGCTCGCAGGCGTCATCGAAGGTCAAAAGACCGCCGCGTACGGCTGCCACGACCTCCGCCTTACGGCGAATGACCCAACGTTCCGTGCCCGGAGGCGGCAGATCGTTCAGAGTCAGTTTTGCCCCAGTAGGACCAATCACGTATTTTTCGCCTTTGCTATCGCGGCGTTGCTCTTGAAGCATGGCATTTTGCCTTTGTTACCATCACCATTGGAGATGACTATAACGCGCCCGCTCTAATATCCGCTTAATTGCCATAGTAAATTTAACCCTAATGGCGGCGGTACAGGCTTGTTAATGTCTCGTTTAGTGTGGTTAAGGCTTTGCTTCTCGAATTAACGCTTTTTAACGGGCGTAAAAATATTGCAAATATCAAGCAACTGACTTTGCAATACTTCTACGAGGGTGATTATTGCTTTATGCTTAACAGCTCCTGCAGCATCTGATCGGCAGTCGTGATGATCTTCGACGCCGCCGAATAGGCGCGCTGGGTGGTGATCAGGCTGGTGAATTCCTGCGACAGGTCGACGTTCGAGGCTTCCAGCGACGACGGGCTCAGGAAGCCGGTGCCGCCCAGGCCCGGCGTCTTGAGCGAATAGGCGCCGGAATCGCGGCTGACGCGGTAGACGTTGCCGGACACGGCGGTCAGGCCGTTCGGGTTGACGAAGCTGGCGATCGCCACCTGGGCGATGTTGCGGGTGACGCCGTTGTCGAAGATGGCGCTGACCATGCCGTCTTCGCCGACCGAGATCTTCGACAGGTTGCCGAAGGCCGAACCGTTCGAGATGACCGACTGGGTGACCGAGTCCTTGTCATACTGAGTCAGGGCCGACTTGGAGCCCTGGAAGGCCAGAGACACGGTCTGCCCCGCGACACCAAGCGACGAGTCCCAGTGCGGCGTCGTGGTGGCGCTCGACGCACCGATAACCAGATCGCTGCTAAAGGCGCCCGAAACGCCGGTGGTCAGGTTGACGCTGGTCGAGTTGGCGGCGTCGAATTCACCCGAGGTGGTGAAGGCCAGTGTACCACGCGCCACCTGCCCCAGGCCCTTTGGCGTGGTCGAAGTGGTGTGGCCGGCGGCGTCGGCGACGTGCGGCGACCAGATTTCATAGGCCCAGGTGTTGGCGCCGGTCTTGATCAGCGACATGGTCAGGTTTTGCTGGCCACCCTTGGAGTCCGACACCGGCATGGAGATTTCGAAGTCTGGCTTGGTGCCGACCGATGAGGTGACGGTCGGATCGTAGACCGACATGGACGCCGTCGTGCTGGTCGGATTGTACGACGCGGCGGTGGCCGGCGGGATGATCTGGACGGCCGTCGACAGGGCCTGCGACGATTGCAGGTTGGCGTTGATGGCGACCTGGGTCGTCGCCTCAGCGGTACCGCCGATGTTCGAGATGTTGATCGGCTGCAGCTTCGAGAGGTCGGAGGAATCCGTCGACACCGAACCATCGGCGTTCACCGGCCAGCCTTGCAGGTAGAAGCCGGCGGCATTGACCAGGCAACCGGTTTTGTCGGGCTGGAACGAACCGTCACGCGTGAACAGCACATTCTTCTGGGCGGAATTCAGATCGGCGGAGTTGGACACCACGAAGAAGCCCTGACCGTCGATCCCGAGGTCGAGCGACGAGTTGGTCGCCGCCAGTTCACCTGGCGTCGAGATTGTCTGGCGGAAAGCCGCCTTGACGCCGCCGGCATTGAACACCGACGACTGCGACGAGCCGGTGACGATGTCCTGGAAGTCCGACGTGACGCGTTTGTAAGCGGTGGTGTTGACGTTGGCGATGTTGTTCGAGATCTGGGTGAGCGCCGCCGAATTGGCGGCCAGACCCGTGACCCCGGCTTGCATGGCGCTGTTGATACTCATCGTGGTTTTCCTTTTGAAAGTCGAAATTCAGAATGATCAGGAGGGGGTGTTGCCGCCGAGCATGGCGGCCAGCGCGTCGTCGGAGGACGAGTCATCGGTGGTGGCCGATACCTGGATGATGCTGGACAGCGGGACTTCGGTATTGCCAATCTTGACATAGACCGTGCCGCCATCGTTCTCGGCGGACGTAACCACCCCCTTGAGGCTCACCGCGGAGTCGATGTCGGTGTCGTTCGCGGTCTTGGCGGTGATCTTCAACTGATAATAGCCGTCCGGAAGCGGTTGGCCGTTGCTGTCCTTGCCATCCCATGAGAACGGGTGAACGCCCTTGCTCAGGTCGTCGGCCGCACCGCTCCACACCGTCTTGCCGCTACTGTCGAGAATGCTCAGGGTCGCCTTGGCGGCCGTGGCGCCAAGCGCATATTGCCAGTCGGCCTTCCCGTCCTTGAGCGCCGAAAAAGCGTTGTCGGCCACGACCGTCTTGCCGATGTAGCTGACGGCGGAATCCATGCCGCCGGCCGACTGTCCGGCGGCAATCTGGGCCAGATACTGGTTGCCCTTCAGCTGCTGTTCGACCGAGGAATACTGCACCAGCTGGTTGGTCCACTGGGTCGTGTCCATCGGCGACAGCGGGTCCTGGTTCTTGACCTGCGCGGTCAGCAGGTTGAGAAAGGTCGAATAGTTGGTTGTCAGCGACTTGGCGTCGGCGACGACACTATTTGTCGTGCCATTGCCCGTGGTCGTGGTGGGGACGTAGGTGGCGTCTTTGGAAATGGTGTAGGACATGATCTTTACCTGTCTCCTGGCCTAAACGACGAGGTTGAGGGCGAGGGTGGAATTGGCGGGCCGATTGCGAAAGTCGGCCAAAGCTGCGTCGAGCGCGGCGTCGGCATCGACCTGATCGGCCTGTTCGGAAGCGGTTTTCAGCGCGCGGGCGGCGTGGCCGTGTGAGGCCTGCTCCTGGCCCTGGAACATCTGGGCGAAGGCTTGTCCGGAAGTGTCGGAGCCACCGCCATCACGCGATGAGAAGCTCAAGGCCCCGTCATCGAGTTTCAGGCCGGCATTGGCCAGCTGCTGGCGCAGGTCGCCTTCGTGAGCCGAGAAGGTCGAGGCGGTGACCGGCGTGTCGAAGCGCAAGTGCGCTGTGGTCTTGCCGTCGCGGCCGATATTCAGCGACACTTCGACCTTGCCGAGGTCGGCCGGGTGCAACTCGACGGCGAACTTGGTGACGCCGTCCGACAGCTTTTTGGATATCTGCAGGCCGAGCGCGCTCAGGGTCTCGATGCTGACCTTGGACAGGGTCGTCGCGGAAGCCGTCTGGGCGCCGGTCGCCGAATAGCTACCCGTAACATCGGCCGGCGTGGTCTGGATCGAGAAAGCCTGCGCCGTGGCTGCATTGTCCTGAACCGGCGGCGCGGCCTGGGCGTTAGCAGCCAGTTCCGGCGTCAGCGGCTGCGGCGTCAGTTGCACCTGCGCTGGCTGGACCTTGGCCTGCGTTTGCGCGGCGTCGCGATTGTCGGCCACTGCCGGGAACGGCGGTGGCGTCTGGTCGCCGCCCTGGTCAGCGGTCGTATCGGCGCTCTGACCATCGCCAAGCGTAGTTGGCACGGTGTTGGCCTGGGCGCTCTTGGGCGCCAGGTCGGGCTTCGGCGTCAGTTCGACCGGGAGCGCCGCGGCGGGCTTATCGGTGGCGGAAACAACGGCCTTGCCGGTCTTGGCAGGCGTGACAGGTGTGGCCTGACCTTGAGCGGGCGCCGCCTGAGCCAACAACGCGGCAAAAACGGCATCGTCCGGTTTGGCGGCATCCTTGGTCTCGTCGGCCGGGGCCGCGTCCGAAGCGACGTCTTCGGGTGCGACGGGCGCGGACGACTTGGGCGCCTTCGGCTTCGGCCCGGCCTGAGGCGCAAGGGCGGCCAGCTGAGCGGCGTCGGTATCGGCATCCGATGATGGCGCCTGGGTCTGCGACAGCGGCTGAACCTGGGCTTGTGTCTGGACCTGAACCTGAATGGCGAGCGCGGCGGCCGTCAGGGCCGGATCGGCAACAGCTTGCGCCTGGGTGGAAAGATCGGCCTGGACCTGAGCCGTTGAGTCGTCGGTTTGGCCGTAGGCGCTGGCTGCGGTCGCGATGGCATCGGCGGCCTTTGCATCGGCCGTTTTTGCCGCGTCTGTCTGGGCGGCGGCATCGTCTTCCGGTTTGGCGGCGGAGGTGTCAGCGGCAGCCGTGTCGGTCGCCGTTTGCGACGGGTCGGCAGCGTCAGTCGTTTTTGTGGCAGCCTTCGCAGCGGTCTTTGGGGTGTCTTTTGCCGGCGCCGCCACCTGCGGCTTATCCGCCGGGTCGTTGTCGGCCTTCGCCGGAGCCTTGCGGGAAGCCTGGGCGTGCTGCGCCTGTTCGGCATGGCGGGCCATCATGGCGTCGAAGGTCGGGCGTTCGCCGGATTGCGGCTCCGGTCGCGCCGTCGCATCCGGCTTGCGCGCCAGATCGGCGGCGAAGTCCGGTGTCGGCACGGTCGCAGGGGACACGGCGGGTTTGGGCAAGGCGAACGACATGGCGGTGCTACGCGAGAGGTAAAAGCGGCCGGTCGGTTCGTGACCGGAGGGCTTTTGGATGCAGGCGCATTTTGCGCATGACGGTTCGGCCTTACGTGTAGCAAGCCGCGGGCCAAATTTATCTCATTGATTTTATTGCATTAATTTTGGTTAAGGCCCGGACGGATTTGCCGGACACGGAAAAAATAGCCGACATTTCTTGCCCAGTTGGTGGGCATTCTCCTATCTGATGCCTGGGTAAAGAATGAGCGCACATCTCCGAAGGCCAATCTTCAGCCTTCGGCAAGGCCGACCGGCCGCCGCGCCCATTTCTTTCAAAAAGGATCTGGTGCGCGAGCCCGCGCGGCACTTGAGCGCACAATAAAGCCATCGCCCTGTCGCGCAGCGACGCAGCGATGGCACGCCATTTGAAACCTTAACGCAGGAATTAAAGTACGCCCGCGTAAGGAAAACGGCAAACCTATGAAATATATAGGATTTTCAAAATCAGCCTCCGACGGCACCCGGCAAGTCCTGCCGGGTAAGCTGCAGGCTTTGCCTAACCGGGCCCCGTCAGAGGAGACCAAAGCATGTCTCTGAACTCGATCATGAACATCGCCACGTCCGGCCTGTTCACGGCGCAGGAACAACTGCGCGTCACGTCGGACAACATCTCCAACGTCAACACGTCGGGCTATATCCGTAAGGTCGCCCACCAGCAAAGCCGCATCATCGGCGGCCAGGGCACGGGCGTGACCACCGGCCAGGTCACCCTCGCGGCCGACCGTTACCTCCAGCAGGCCAGCTTCAAAGCCTCTTCGGATGCGTCCCGGGCTTCAGCCACCTTCGATCTGCTTGACCAGATCCAGGCGCAGTTCGGCGACCTGACCGACACCAATTCGCTGTTCAATCAGGCGAACTCCGCCCTGACCGCCATGGCCAAGGCCGCTGAAACCCCCGATTCCAGCGCCGGCCGCCAGGAAGCCCTCTCCAACCTGAGCGGCTTCCTCAGCGAAGGCGCCCGCATTTCGGAAAAAATCCAGCAGGTCCGCGCTGACGCCGACCAGCGCATCGGTTCGGCCGTCACCCAGATCAACGACCTGCTGAAGAACATCTCGCAGCTTAATGCCTCGATCTCATCGGCCACTGTGGTCGGCGGCGACGCCACCGGCGCCCAGACCCAGCAGACGCAATATATAGACGAACTGTCGAAACTGATCGACGTCAAGGTCGGCCAGAACCCCAACGGCGGCGTCACGATCCGCACCCAGACGGGTATGACCCTGAGCGGCGACACCTATGCCCAGCTGAGCTACAACCCGACGTCGACGGTTACCGCTTCCACCAGCTTCGGCTCGATCATCGTCACTGGCGCCAATGGCGAAAAGCGCGACCTGGCCGACAACCTCAGCTCCGGCGAGCTCAAGGGCCTGCTTGACATCCGCGACAACCAGGCTGTCGCCATCAACGACCAGCTCAATCAGTATATGGGTAAGTTCAGCGAGACGCTGAACGCCGTCCACAACGCCAATACCACCTCGCCCGCGCCGGCCACCATGACCGGCAAGCAGCTCAGCCAGACCGCCGCCGAAGCCATCAACGGCATGACGGGCTCGACCAACTTCATCACGGTCGATTCGTCGGGCAAGCTGACCCACACCATGAACGTCAACTTCTCGACGGGTCAGTACTCGCTGGACGGCGGTGCGCTGACCAGCCTGCCCTCCGGCAATTTCGACACCGCCCTGACCACGGCGTCGGGCGGCAATATGAGCTTTGACTTCTCGACCGGGAAACTGGTGCTGAAGGCCACCGGCGGTAATGCCGGCGTCGCCGTAGCCGATCCGGCCACCGGCGGCTCGTCCAAGCTCGGCCAGGGCTTTTCGCAGTATTTCGGCCTTAATGATCTGGTGACATCGGATATCCCGACCAATCCGAACACCGGCCTGTCCAACGCTTCGAACCACGGCTTCCTGGCCGGCGGCACTGTCTCGTTCGCCATCAAGACCGGCACAGGCGCCACGGCAGGTACCGTCAACTACACCATTCCATCCTCCGGCGTCACCAGCATGAACCAGCTGCTGACCCAGATGAATGACCCGACCACCGGCGTCGGCCGCTACGGCACCTTCGGTCTGGACTCGAACGGCGCCCTCACCTTCTCCGGCTATGGCTCACCCGCCAACACGATCGGCATCACCAGCGACAACACGCACCGCCTGAGCAGTTCCGGCCCGTCGTTCAGCCAGTTCTTCAGCCTGGGCGGGGCGGCCGGCTCGGTCGCCAGCCACCTCGGCGTCAACAGCACCATCAGCAACAACCCGGCACTGCTGGCCATGGCCCGCGTCAACATGAGCGCGACCACGACCCCGGCGATCACCAGCGGCGACGGCTCAGGCGGCCAGGCCCTGGCCGACATTGGCAGCACCTCGGTCACCTTCCCGCGCGCCGGCATGAACACCGGCGGCGCCTCGACCCTGGAACGCTATGGTTCCGACCTGGCCGGCCAGGTCGGCAACCTGGCCGCCACCGCCAAGACCAACCGCGATTCGACCGACGCGCTGCTTACCGAGGCCAAGAACCGCCGCTCGTCGGCCGAAGGCGTCAATCTCGACGAGGAACTGGTCAACCTCACTACCTTTCAGCAGGCGTACAGCGCGTCCGGCCGTCTCATTCAGGCGGCCAAGGACATGTTTGACACCCTGATGAACATGGTCTGAGAAAGGGTTTAAGTCATGCGCATCTCGACCGCCGAAATCTGGAACAACTCGCTCAACAACCTGATGCACGCGCAGCAGCGCCAGAACACCGCCAACACCCAGTACACCACCCAGAAGGTGGCCACCGATCTGGGCGGCTATGGCCGGTCTTCGGAAATCATCGCCGCCTACCAGGCCTCGCAGTCGAAGGCCCAGAGCTTCATCGAGGTCAACAAGGTGGTGTCCGACCGCCTCGACAGCCAGGACCTTGCCCTGACCCGCACCAGCGACGCCGCCTCTTCGGCCAAGGACGCCATCATGGACGCCCTCGCCTCCGGCGACGGCTCGGCCCTGATGACGGCGCTGCAGGGCGCCTTCTCCGCCGGACTCGACGGCCTCAACTACGTGCACAATGGCCAGTACCTGTTCGGTGGCGGCAACGACGACAAGGCGCCGGTGACGGTCACCTCGCTGTCGGCCCTCAGCGCCCTGCCCTCGGCCGCCGACGCCTTCCAGAACGGCAGCATCAAGAAATCGTCGCGCATCGACCAGCACACCACCATCCAGACCGGCATGCTGGCCTCCGACCTGGGCCAGGCGATGATGCAGACTTTTGCCGACCTGCAGAAGTTCAACGACACCAACGCCGACGGCCCCTTCGCCGGCCAGCTCACCGACGCGCAAAAGGCCTATCTGACCACCAAGTCGCAGGAATTCTCCGCCCAGTTCGACAAGCTGACCGAACAGACCTCGCTGAACGGCACCCTGCAGAACCGCGTCGACAATACGACCGAGTCGCTGACCGGCCAGGTGACGTCGCTCAAAGGCCTGATCAGCGACCGCACCGAGGTCGACATCGGCGAGGCCTATGCCAACCTGCAACAGGCCCAGATGTCCGTCCAGGCCTCGGCTCAGGTGCTGTCGACGCTGAACCAGTCGTCGCTGCTCAACCTGTTGAGGTAAAAAACGATTCCGGTTGTAGCCACCCGGCTCCGAAGCTAAACTCGCGGCATGGGGAAAACAGTCTGTCTCGTCCTGGCGATCCTTCTGGCGGCGACGCCCGTCCACGCCGCCGAAGACCCGTTTTGCGCGGCGCTGGAAGACCTGAGAGTCGAAGCCCGTCAGAGCCACGAACCGCGCCGCATCGCCATCATACATGTTGAACCTGAGAACATGGCCTGCAGGCGCGACAAGACGTCTGTTGACGACGCCTTCTGTTCCGCCGCCGTCGACAGGCTGGGCCTGGAAGCCCTTCATGCTTTCCCCTGGCTGATCAGGGACTGCCTGAGCAAGGCGGATGCGCATCCCTACACACAGACGGTCGATCAGTACACGATGTTCAAAAACCGGCCCAAGATCACGCGACTCTGGGCGGAGTGGCCGGACGGCGGCCGCCTCGACATCCAGTTCAGGCCTGACCGCGATTTCGGCGACCTGCCGAAATATAAGGACTACTGGGGAAGCTATGAGATGACGGTCTGGTACCCCTGAACCGCTAAGGCCACAACTGCGCCAAATTTGACACGGCGTAGCGGTAAACTGTGGCCAGAAAAACCGAAACACCCCACCGGCCCAGCACCGTCACAAAACTTACGCACAGCGGCCCTATAGCCCGCCAGACCATAGGGGTTCTTTCACAGAATAGGCCTGTGCAGCGCGACGAGTCGGCGGGACCGTCAGCGTGTGCCGAGTCGTGCCCTGTGAAACCATTGCATAGATTTTGGAAGCAGCATCATGACATCGTCCTTCACCACCAAAAACCTCAAGCTTGGCCTTGCCTTCCTGCTGTCGAGCACCATGCTGTCGGGCATCGCCCACGCCGCCCAGGCCCAGGACGCGGCCGGCGAGACGACCGAAATCGTCGTCGTCGGCAAGGGCCAGACGCGTTCGGTTTCGACCCTGCTGCCCGCCAACCTGGACGTGCTGCCGGCCGGCACCAGCATCCAGAAGTCGCTGAACTTCCTGCCGGGCGTCAGCGCCCAGTCGATCGACGCCCTGGGCGTCAACGAGCAGTCGCTGTCGTTGCAGGTCCGCGGCTTCAACACCACCCACCTCGGCTACACCCTGGACGGCATGCCGCTCGGTGACGGCGCCTACAACAACTATAACGGCCTGACCATCAGCCGCGCCCTGATCTCCGAAAACCTCGGCCGCGCCGATCTGGCCACCGGCATCGCCGGCCTGAGCATCCCGTCGACCAGCAACCTCGGCGGCGCCCTGATCTACACCTCCAGCGACCCGAAGAAGAACTTCGGCGCCACGGCCAGCCAGACGGTCGGCGACGAAAAGAGCGCCCGCACCTTCCTGCGCATCGACACCGGCGAGCACGGCGGTTTCTCGGCCTACATCTCCGGCCAGTACGCCCAGCAAGACCTGTTCGTGAACCAGGGCGCCTACAACCAGTCGACCGGCAAGCAGCTCAACGCCAAGGCCCAGTACAAGTTCGACCGTACCACCATCACGGCTTTCGCCGATATCTCGCGCACCAACCAGGCTGACGACGCCTACCTGTCGAAGGACATGCTGTCGCGCCTCGGTCCGGACTGGGGTGGCTACGCGCCGGACTGGGACAAGTACGTCGCCGTCGCCGCCTGCGGCGTCACCTCGCTGGTCTCCAAGTGCGTCGCCGCGCCGGCGCCGCAGAAGAACGCCGACGTGACGTTCACCAACGGCCAGATCCTGCGTAACGACAACCTGTATTACCTGGCCTGGGACGTCGACCTGAGCGATAACCTCAAGCTGCACATGCAGGCCTACTCGCATACCGACGTCGGCGCCGGTAACAACTTCATCACCGGTCTGTCCAACCAGGGCACGACGTCGACGGCCGACGACCTGCCGGTCACGATTCGCGACACCCGCTACACCATCGACCGCAACGGCTTCGTCGGCAGCCTGGGCTGGAACCTCGGCGCCCACCACGTTCAGGCGGGCTTCTGGTTCGAGGACAACACCTCGAGCGCCGCGCGCTACATCTGGACCAACGTCAAGGGTCCGTTCAGCCTGTCGCACTTCATGACCATCGACGGCCAGCCGGACAGCGCCCAGTGGGTTCAGGAAACCGTCTGGAAGACTTCACAGTTCTACGTGCAGGACACCGTGAAGCTGATGGACGACGCCCTGAGCATCGACTTCGGCTTCAAGAGCACCAACGCCAAGAACACCGCCACGGCTCTGCCGGGTATCGCCAAGGCGCCGCTGGCGCCGACAGCCACCAGCCAGTTCGCCACGGGCTCGCTGGAAGCCAAGGACAGCTTCCTGCCGGAAGTCGGCGTGCGCTACACCATCGCGCCGGGCCACGAAGTCTACGCCAGCTACTCGGAGAACATGGCCATGTTCCAGGGCGGCTTCAAGCTGGGCCCGCAGTCGGTCCCGCAGAGCACCTGGGATCAGCAGGGCAAGTTCCTGAAGCCTGAAACCTCGAAGAGCATCGACCTCGGCTACCGCTTCATCAGCCGCGATCTGCAGATTTCGGTCGCCGCCTACGACGTCGATTTCAACAACCGCCTTCTGCAGTACAACCCGTGCGCCACGAAGGACGCGACCAACCCGGGTTGCGGCAACTCGTTCCACAATGCCGGCAGCGTGACCAGCAAGGGCCTGGAAGTCGGCGTCCTGTGGCGTCCGCTGAAGTGGCTGAACTGGTACAACTCGGCCTCGCTTAACGAGACGACCTACAATGACGACCTCGTCTGGAGCCTGGGCACCACCACGACCGTCCTGCCGACCGCCGGCAAGCAGCAGGTCGACACGCCGAAGCAGATGTTCTCGAGCGTCCTGAACCTGAAGCACAACGGTTTCTGGGGCACCCTGTCGGGCAAATACACCGGCGAGCGCTACTACACCTACCTCAACGACCAGAGCTTCCCGGGCGTGACCACTTTCGACCTCGGCCTCGGCTACAACTTCCCGCAGACCAGCGTGCTGAAGGGCGCCAAGCTGTCGCTGAACGTCACCAATCTGACCGACAAGCGTTACGCCTCGAACTTCGACTCGAGCGTCTTCGCCCCGAGCGACTCCGGTGTCGTGGCCAATGGCGACACGAACACCGTCGCCGGCGACGTCCTGGTGTTCCACACCTCGGCGCCGCGTCAGGTGTTCCTGACCCTCGGCTACTCGTTCTAAGCAACGATCGTTGCCTACAAGGAGCAGGCCGCCGCAAGGCGGCCTGCTTTTTTGTGCCTCCCTAGCAATTTCCCGCCCTTTGCCATATATGCGCGGGATGACGACTGAGTGCCCCGTACCCCTGATCCTCGACGCCGACCTTGATGCGGCCATCGCCAGCACCCGCGCGGCGGTCGGCCTCCCGCAAGGCGCACGCATCGTCGCGGCCATGTCCGGCGGCGTCGACTCCACCGTGGTCGCCGCCCTGTTGCATCAGGCGGGCTACGAAGTCATCGGCGTCACCTTGCAGCTTTACGACCATGGCGCCACCGTGAAAAAGACCGGCGCGTGCTGTGCCGGCCAAGATATCCACGACGCCCGCCTGGCCGCCGAAAAGATCGGCATCCCGCACTATGTCCTCGACTACGAAAGCCGTTTCCGCGACTCAGTGATCGAGGAATTTGCCGACAGCTATCTGCGCGGCGAAACGCCGGTGCCATGCATCCGCTGCAACCAGTCAGTCAAATTCCACGACCTGCTCGATGTCGCCAAGGACCTCGGTGCCGAAGCCATGGCCACCGGCCACTATGTCGAACGCGCTGATCTCGGCAATCGCGTGACGCTCCGCCGCGCCGCCGACATGTCGCGCGACCAGAGCTATTTTCTGTTCGCCACGACGCGCGAACAGCTTGACTACCTGCGCTTTCCGCTGGCTGGCATCCCCAAGCCTCAGGTCCGCCACATCGCCCTGCAACTCGGCCTCAAGATCGCCACCAAGCCGGACAGCCAGGACATCTGCTTCGTACCGGAAGGCAAGTACACCACCGTCATCGATCGCTTGCGCCCGCAAGGTCGCGAAGCCGGCGACATCCGCCACATCGACGGCCGGGTGCTGGGCAAGCATGCTGGCATCACCGGCTACACCATCGGTCAGCGCCGCGGCCTCAATGTCGCGGTCGGAGAGCCTTTGTTTGTCGTGAAGATCGATCCGGACAGCCGCTCGGTCATCGTTGGCCCGCGTGAGGCCTTGCTGACACGCGCCTTAAGCTTGAAGGAAACCAACTGGCTGGGCGATGAGGACGATTTCGCCGTTGCCGCCCAATCGGGCAAGCCGGTGCTGGCGCGCGTGCGCTCGACCCGCCCGCCGGTGGCGGCGCGGTTGATTGCGACGCAAGACGGCATCGCGGTCGAGTTCGACGCGGCGGAAGAAGGCGTGGCGCCGGGCCAGGCCTGTGTGCTGTATGACGTCGAGGACGAAGGCCGGGTGCTGGGCGGCGGCTTCATCGCGGCCACCCAGGCGGCGCTTTAATTCACCGCATCTTCTTTCAACAGCTCGGCCAACGACTTGGCCGGCGTGTTGAAGCGACGGGCAATTTCGGCATGCTCCACCGCCTGGGCACAGTGCGCACAGTGCATCTGCGTGATCAGCGCATGGCCGCACGGCTTGTGCGTGATCGTCATGGACGGCGTCTCTTCGCCATAGACGTGGCGCGTGCCCCAGTCATTCATATGCACGATCAGCGGCCGCAGCTCCTGGCCCTTTTCGGTCAGCAGGTATTCATATCGCTTCGGCCGTTCACAATACAGGCTCTGTTCGAGAATGCCTTGTTTAACCAACGACTTGAGCCGGGCCGCCAGCACGTTGCGCGCCAGGCCGAGTCGGTCCTGCCACTGTTCGAACCGCGCGGTGCCGCCGAAAGCGTCGCGGATGATCAGAAGCGTCCAAGGTTCGCCGATGATATCAAGGGTCGCTGCAACGGCGCAGCGTTGTTTGCTGTAGTCAGCAGATCGTCCCATTCAGACTACTCGTACTTTCTTTTTTGGTAGCGCTTCCCCGGCGCGAACCGCACCATTACCCGTTTGCCGTGAAATGGCAAAAAAAGAATTGTGTTATTTTTGTGCGCAAGAATGCAAAACGGCGCAATAAGCCCGCGGTATTTCGGCCAAAAGAAGAAAATTTTACCGGTTTTCGGCGTAGAGCGCTGCGGCCACGCGGGCCATGGCGGCTTCGTCCGAACGGACGAAATCCTGCTCGAACTTGCCGTCCTGCCAGTGCACCAGGATCGTGCCGCCGCTGCTGATGCTGAGCAGCAGGCCGTCGCTGGTGGTACGGATGGCGGTGCCGCAGTCGGTAGCGAAATTGCCGCAATCGGGATGGTAGGAACCGGCCGCCACCACGTGCAGGCCAGCATTCCGGGCGCTGTCCTGGTCGAAGCTGGTGACGCGCAGATCCTCGGCGCCGGCCGCCTTGTTCAACTTGATATGGACGGCGATGCGGTTCGAATCGGCTTCGTTGACCAGATAAAGGTCGTCGCGGCGGCCGTCGCCGTCGAAATCGCCGTCATGCGGCAAGGCTTGCGTCTGCAAAGGCGCG
The DNA here is from genome assembly GCA_048497915.1 of Pseudomonadota bacterium. GTDB lineage: Bacteria > Pseudomonadota > Alphaproteobacteria > Caulobacterales > Caulobacteraceae > Asticcacaulis. The sequence continues at coordinate 40,931 of JBEHYZ010000019.1, read as the reverse complement.
GCATGGAAATCCGGCTTGAGCACCGCGCCCTGCGCCTGTGCCGCCATAAGACCCATTGCCGCCACGACGGCCAAAACCGTAAACCTGACACCCACTGCCGTAACCCACACCTGATATTTGTTTTGAAACAGCACATGCGCGCCGCTTCCCCGCGCTTGTCACGCAGGTTTGGTGCCAGTCTTGGCATAAAGCCTAACCATTTTAAAGAATTTTTTGTTAACCATCGAGTGATTGGAAATTGTTTGATAATTTCCGGAAGTGAGGAATCAGAACCTATCCCGCTGCCCTGATCCGGAGCATTTCGGCCACCACTGGTGCGGTATCCTGTGCCTCAGAGGCGTCCGGCATCTCCGGTCCGAACAGAAGCCAGGCCAGATCGGGACCGGCGAATGGTCCTTCGTGGCGGGCGCCCTCACCGGCGCACAGAAGGGCGGCGACGGCCTCGGGCCCAAGACTGAGAAGCAGCATGACGAACGCTCCGGCGGCAACACATGCAAATGAGAATAATTCGCATCATTGCTTTGGGCAAGCGTCATGTTGTCACAATTTCAGTGATCGGGCCCGTAAATGAACCGGAGCGCTGCCGGCAGGGTCACGAACCATGACGTCGTGTGCGTCTCGCCCTGGGTTGGCCGGTAAACCGCCTTGTAGCCCGGTAGGCCAGCATCAAACAGCGCCTTCACCTGCCCTTCCAGCTCGGGCGACGGCAGCTCCGTGCCGGTATCGAGCGACAGGAACAGCTTGTGCGTGGCGCCCGGCGCGTTGAACAGCTTGCCGCCCAACGCCAGTTCGGCAATGCCGTACTGGGCGTTCGGGCTGGCGATGATGTAGTTGCGGAACAGCGACGGGTCATAATAGTTGAGCCACAGGGCGAAAGCCCCGCTTAGCGAGTAACTCCAAAGCGTCGTTTGATCAGCATCGACCCGCAAGCGCTTTTTCACTTCGGGCATGAGTTCGTCGCGCAAGAACAGGTAATAGGGCGCGGCCACGTCCTTGGTCATCACACCGTCCTTGGTTGGCGGAGTGAAGTCCGGTGTCCGCCTGGCCGCAAGTTCGCTGCCGAACGGCACGTCGTTGCTGATGCCGATGATCAGGTGCGGGGCGATCTCGCCACGCTGCATGTAGTCCGACAGGGCGACGGCGGGCTGAAAGGCATAGTCGCCATCCAGCATGAACAATGCCGGATAGGCCTTTGCCGCGTCATAGCCTTTGGGCTGGTAAATCTCGATCGTATAGGTCCGCCCCGTGTGCTTCGAAGCGATGCGGAACCGCTCGACATGACCATAACGTTCGTGAGCGGGAGCAGGCGCAGGTTTCGCTGCCGCATCGGCAACGACGGGCACAAGCATAAGGGCCATGGCCAGCCCGGCAATCCAACGGTGCATCGCTATTCCCTCCACGTTTTATTTCGCAAGGATTGGAACGGTTGCACCGGCTTGTCCAATGAATTGCCGGTAATCTATTTGCCTGCGACCGGCAGATAGACCACCCGGTCCAGCAGGTCCTGCGCCACCTTGCCGCCATAAGCGCGCAACGACGTCGCGCCCCGTGTCGCGTCGACACCCTGCCGGCGCAGGCGTTTGACCTCCGCCGCTGCATCGTCGCACAGCATCGGCACCAACCAATAGGCGTGCTTACCGGCGGCCTCGCCCGGCCGTTCCTTACCCGCTCCCCACTTATCGAGCGCCGCCCAGGCAGCACCGGCGCGGCGCGCATAGTCGTGCGGCTGGCGCAACCGCCGCACCAGCAGCCGCAGCAATCCCAAACTTGGCCGGAAACGCAGTTGCGCACGCAGATCGCTACCTTTGAAACCGCGCGCCACGCCGCCCAGCGCTACATCCGGATCGCGGCCCGTGACGCTCAGGCCGCCGACCAGCAAGCCGTAGACCGGCGGCCACGACAGCGCCTTCAGTCCCATATACTTCAACGCCCGTCGCCGAAACGCGCCCTCGTCCCGAACCGGCCAGTCCGCCATCTGGGCCGCGATCGCCGCCGCCACCGCCGGATCGCGCGTCACGGCGACGCCCCCGCCCAACGCCGTCGCCCGCTTGATCGGCCCGAACGAAAACAGTGTGATGTCGGCCTCCGGATCGCCGCCATGAAAGTCGCCGGCGAACGCCTGCGCCGCGTCTTCGATCAGCACCGCGCCAAAGCGGCGGCAGACCTCGGCATGCGCCTTCAGGCTCGACACGGCGCCGAACAGCTGGGCGATAACCACGCCGCGCGCGCCGGTCTCGCGCAACGCTGCCTCCAGGGCTTCCGGCGCCGGCAACAAAGTCTCCAGCCGGATATCGACCGGATGGACGCGAAAGCCCTCGGCTTCGACGATGTCGCGCATATTGGCGATGTTGACGGCGCTCATGACGATCGTGTCGCCAGGCCTCAGCCCCGACGCCCCGAGCCACGCCAGGAACAGCGACCGCACCGACAGCCCGACCACGCCCGCCCGGCCTTGCCAGAACGCCAGGATATCCGCCTCAAACGTCTCGCGGCCGGCCTTAGGCATCGGCGCGAACACCGACAGCAGATCGCCCCAGCCTATATCCAGCGCCAGCCGCGGCTGCATTACGGCTTGAGCGCGATCGACCCGATCACCGCCGGTTCCGGCTCAGGCTTGATCGGCTGACCGTGGGCGTCGAGATTCTCCCACTGGCTGCGGGCGACGAAGACAAAGCGGTTGTCGTCGGTCACTACGCCCTGGGTCGGCTGCACCAGTTCCTTCGGCGAACGCAGCAGCGTCTCGACCGAAGTCACCTGCGTCCAGTCGGCCGACATGTGCAGCCGCAGGAGCTTGTTCGGCTTGAATCCGGTCTGGATCGCGACCAGATCGTTGCCGTAGCGCGCCAGGAACGAGATCCCCAGCAGCGAACCGTCGGCCGGCGGCGCGATCCGCGCCATCTGGCCGGTCGCCAGGTCGACGCGGTACAGGCCCGAGACAAAATCGGCGACCACCAGCGACGTCGCCGCCTCGTTTTCCGCCAGCGCATCCGGCGTGTCCATATAGCCTTCCGGCACCAGGGTCTGCAGCTCACCGGCATAGCCCGCCAGCCGCAGCACCTCGCCATGCTCGCCGTCGGTGACGTAAAGATCGTCCTTGCCGAGCAGCATGTGGCCGAACCGGCGCTCCGTCTTGGTGTCGCTGAAGGTCTTCGTCACCTGGCCGTTGGCGGGGTCGACGACCACGATCTTGGAACTGACCGGCTTGGCCTTCGGGTCAAAACTGGCGGTCTGGCGGCTGGCTGCCGTCGTCGCCCACAACTTGCCGTCGCGCAGCCCCAGGCCATAGGCCGCCACGCCCGGCCGGAAGGTGATCAGGTCGCGCGCCCCTTGCGGCGAAAGGACTGACACCGTGCCGGTGCGCACGCCGCTGACGAACACCTGATTGGTCTCGTGCGCGTAGGCAAAACCCTCCGTCACCGCAAAACCGGGTGAGCTCGACAGGGTCTGCATCTCGCCGGTGGGTACGATATTGGCCTGCTCCAGGTCTTCGAGATCGCTGGCCCAGACGGCGTTGAAATCGGGATTTTTATTGAGATCAAGCACATAGCCGCGCTTGAGATAGTCCTTGAGTGCCGCCTGCGCCGCCGCAGTCTTGCGCTGCTTCATCGCCACCTGCGCCTTGAGCAGCAGGATCGACGGCGAATCCGGCAGGATATCGCCCGCCGCGGTGAAGGCCTTCATGGCGCCGCTGGGGTCGTTGGACTCGAGCGCCTTCATGCCGTCGGCCCGCGCCGTGCGGAACCGCCCGAGATCGGAATTGGCGTCGATGGTCTGCGCCTGGGCGCCGCCAAGACCGCTGAAACCGGCCGCCAGCAGCCCCGTCGCCAGAAGTGCCCCCCTCACCTGTCCTTTCACTTGCCAGTCTCCTTGTTAGGCAGATTTTTGTTCGCCAGCGCCAGCCGGATCGGCACCGCCGTGGTCACCTTCACCGAACGCATGATGATCCGGCTTTCGACGCCCGACACCAGGTTCGAATCCAGCAGCTTGTCACGCAGGAAATCATCATAAGCATGCATGTCGCGCGTCATTACCCTCAGCATATAGTCCGCATTGCCGGTCACCGTCACGCAGGAAACCACCTCCGGCCAGTCACCGAGACGCGCCTCGAACGCCTCCAGGTTGGCGCGGGAAGGCTGCAACAGCTTGACCGCCGCATACACTTCGAATCCAAGACCCAGCTTGTCCGGATCAAGCACCGTCACCCGCTTGCGGATCACGCCCAGGTCCTCGAGCCGCTTGATCCGCCGCCAGCACGGCGACGGCGACAGCCCGACCCGCTCGGCCAGGTCGGCCACCGACAGGGAAGCATCCTCCTGGATCAGGTCTAAAATGCGGCCATCGAGCTCATCAATCAAATCTGACAAAATATTCCCTTCCAAACGCGTGAAATTACGATTATCCCCGATCTTTGGCTTTGGCGCGCGGATATTTCTACCTGAAAATTTCAGAAATGACCGTGAAAACGCGTAAATTTGCCTGAATCGCTACCTAGAAGACCCCGCCAACCCGCCCAACCCTCAAAACGGTATTTATACACCAGACCGGGACTTATGCGCGTTTTGAACATCATGCTGGCGCGTCAGCGCGGCGGAGTCGAAACCATGGCGCTGCGCTATCATCAGGCGCTGCGGGCGGGCGGATTCGAGACCCTGAGCCTGGGCCATCCGCAGGGCGTGCTGGCCGAAGCGCTGTCGCCGCAAGAAGCCCAGCCGCTGTCGGCGCTATTTAACGGCGATCCCTTGGCGGTCTTGCGGCTGCGGGCGGCAGCGAAAGCCTTCCAGCCGGATATTGTCCTCGTCCACGGTAATCGCGCCGCCAGTATCGCGCTGAGCCCCCTGTCCGGCGTGGCCGCCAGGACCGTGCAGGTCGTACATAATTTCCGCCATAAGCCGGATGTTCAGCGCCTGCGCGCCGCCATCGCCGTCAGCGAACCGGTGCGCCAGTCGCTGCGGGCCGCCTTTCCATCGGTGCTGGTTTTCGAAGTCGACAATTTCGCTGATCTCGACGTTCATCCCATCAAGCCGTCACCGCAGGACGTGCCCGTGCTGGGAACGTTGGGCCGGCTGCACGTCAACAAGGGGCTGGACGTGGTGCTGGCCGCGATCGCCAGCCTGCGCGACCAGGGCGTGGCGCTGCGGCTGAAAATCGCCGGCGACGGGCCTGTCAAGGACGAGCTGATGCAGTTGGCCGGACGGCTCGGCCTGACCGACCGGGTGGAATTCTGCGGCTGGATGACGGAAGCGGGCGATTACCTGAGCGGTCTTGACCTGTTCCTGTGCCCGTCGCGCGTCGAGCCGTTCGGCCTGGTGGTCATCGAAAGCATGGCGGCAGGTGTGCCCGTCATCGCCAGCGACATCGACGGCCCGCGCCAGAGCCTCGACAATGGCCGTCTGGGCCGCCTGTGCGCCCGCGACGTTCCGGCGGCCATGGCGGAAGCCATAGAACAGGCAATTGCCGATTGGCCGGGCACGCTGGACAAGGCCCGCGACGCCCAGACCTATGCCCTGTCGCACTTCAGTCTGGAAGCCGGAACACAGCGCCTGGCCGAGGCTTTGCAGCAAATTGCGTCCCTGACGGCAAAGGGGGCTTGAAGCCAGCGCCGGGATTGGCTATAGGCGTGCCTCCTCGAAGAGCGTCGATGCTTTATCCCTTTTCGAAGGCTTCGGCGGTTGGGTAGCTCAGATGGTTAGAGCGGCGGATTCATAACCCGCAGGTCGGCGGTTCGATCCCGCCTCCAACCACCAAACTTTCCTCCTAAAAAACTGCGGAATCCGACTCCACTTTGAACTGCGAGGGTGCGATTTTTTCGGCCGTTGCTTCCACCACGGATGGAGTCCGTGGCGGCTTTTATGTGTACCAGGGGTTCCCCGCCTGCATTCGCCAATAAAAGGTAATGCCAATTTCCATAAAAATGCCAAAGTGGCGCGCACCTCAAAATAAGCCCGGCTTGCCGACCGTAACCATCATTGTGACCGCATGACAAAATTCTTTTCCCCGGAAAATCAAGAGTTGTTAGGGCGCGCGATTGAGCTGCACAATGGTGGTGATCTGACCGCTGCGGGCCTCATCTATAAACAGCTGCTGCACGCATATCCTGCCAATGCCAAACTCCTGTCGATGCTGGGAACCGTGGAGTGCCAGACAGGTAACCTGCCTGAAGGCGCTCGGCTCCTTGAACAATCGTTGGCCTTGGACCCGAACCAGCCCGACACCTGTCACAACCGTGGCAATGCGTTGCTGGAACTGGAACGTTTCACCGAGGCAGCCGCCAGCTTCGAGCGCGCGGCGAGTCTGAAACCCGACTATGCGGACGCCTGGATGGGCCGGGGCGTGGCCCTCAATATGCTCAACCATTATTCGGACGCCCTGGCCTGTTTCGGGCGCGCCCTGTCACTTCGTCCGAACTATGCCACCGCTTACAATAATCGCGGCAACAGCTTGCTGGGCTTGCAAAACTTGGAGGCAGCCCTCGCCGACTACGTCATGGCGGCCCGGCTCGATCCCAATTCGGCCGACGCGCATCACAATCAGGGCGTCATTTTGAGTTACCAGAACCAGCATGAGGACGCGCTGCACGCCTATGCGCGGACCCTGACCCTCAAGCCGGACATGCCGTGGCTTGACGGAATGATCATTTATTCGTTGCAGCAAATATCTGACTGGAAAGGCTTCCAGGGCTGGCGGCAACGTATTCTCGACGGCGTCATGGCCGGCCGGCCTGTCGTCAGTCCTTTCCATCTCCATGCCCTGATTGACGACCTGGCCATTCATCGCCAGGCCTCCGGGATCTACGGCCAGACGCGCTACAAAAAGCAACCAGGCTTTCCGGCAATACGGCCATATCCCAGGCATGAGCGCATCCGCATTGCCTATGTGTCTTCTGATTTTCGTGATCACCCCGTCGCGCACTTGCTGGCAGGGCTGTTCACCGCTCACGATCGCTCCCGTTTTGACGTCTGTGCCGTTTCGCTGCGCACGGACCCCGCCTCGCCGTGGCACGCACGCATCGAGACCACCGCCGAGCACTTTCTCGACGCGTCGCAAATGTCGGATCATGAGATCGTTCGCAAGCTGCGCGACTTGGAGATCGACATAGCCATCGACCTGAATGGCTTCACTGACGGCGGCCGGACCTGTATCTTCGCCGAACGCGCGGCCCCCATTCAGGCGCACTATATCGGTTATCTCGGCACCATGGCGATGGACTATTACGACTACATGCTGGCGGATTCCGTCCTGGTGCCGGAAAACCAACAGCCGGAATATACTGAAGCCATCGCCTACCTTCCTGCCTACCAGATCAATGACGACCAACTGGCGTCTTCGGCACGCGTGTTCACGCGCGCGGAGTGCGGCTTGCCGGAAAACGGCTTTGTCTTCTGTTCGTTCAATCAGACCTACAAGATCGTGCCGGACGTCTTTGCCAGCTGGATGCGCATTTTAAACCGCGTACCCGGCAGTGTGCTTTGGTTGCATGTTGTGGACGACAAGGCCCTGAGCAATCTGAGGGCGTCAGCTGAAAGGCTGGGGGTCGACGGCAGTCGCATCATTGCCGCCAGCCGGATACCGCTGGCGGAGCATCTGGCGCGGCAAAGGTTGGCCGACCTGTTCCTTGACACGCATCCCTACAATGCCGGCGCGACGGCCAGCCACGCGCTGCGTATGGGCCTGCCGCTGATGACCCGCCCGGGCCAATCCTTTGCCGCGCGCATGGGCGCCAGCCTGCTTACAGCCGTCGACATGCCCGAGCTGATTGTCGATAGCCAGGACGCTTATGAGACATTGGCAATCAAGCTGGCGACCGAACCCGAGGCACTGGCAGCGATCCGGCGAAAATTGCAAGCCAACCTGCCGAAGTCCCGGCTGTTCGATACCAGGCGCGCTGTCGGTCATTTGGAAGCGCTTTACGAAGCCATGTACAAACGGCTTCAAGCCGGATTGAAGCCCGAAACCATAAAGGTTTCAAACAATTGAGTCCCCTCCACTTCCTTCGCCGTCGTCAGAAGGGCTCACCGTGGCAATTCATCGCCAATTTAATATGACCGGGCGAGGCCACCTTGGTCCCGCCCGGTCAGTAGGTTAGAGGGTTGATCTACTTGCGCCGTAAGCGAACTCGGCTTTAGTTTAGTGGGGGATCGACAAAAATAGTATAGTCGAAGGTTACAGTATGTCCGTGCCCGTCCGAGACGGTAACACTGATTATGTCTCCGTCGTCGTATGGGTCCATGACAGGAATGTCGGCTGACGGGGAATAGGTGACATAGTTGCCGCTGAAGCTCGCCGTTCCATGCAGAGGCGTGCTGATACTGATAATTGTCAGCGGATCGCCATCTGGATCCGAAACCGCAACACTCAAGTCGTAAGGCGTATACGTGAAGGGCGTCATGTAGGATGTGACGGCGGAGTATCCTTCAGGGAAATGGATTTCAGGCGCGCTGTTCGTCGGATCCGCGAGCGCCGCGCCAGATGCTGAAAAACCCATAAATACGCACGCGCACAAGGCAACAAAATTGCCGAGATTGTTTCTCATGGTTTTCGCCTTCAAGGTTTGATTTTTCTATGAACTCTGTTTTACGCCACCAAAAAAATTCGGCCAATCAGCAGCCTTCGGCCATCGCTACAGAAGCGATCACCACGCAGCCCGGGGCCAGCATTGCCTTTTAGTTGTTTCTTCCCAGCCACCCCGCGAGGTTCCGTCGCGGGGTGTAAATGTATGCAACCGAAAACGGCGACGATGCGGTATTAGAACCCGACGTTGAAGCTTACGATTGCCGTGCTGACATGGTTGTTTGTGACCTGTCCCTTACGCAGCGTGTAAGCCACATTGGCGTTCAGGCTCATATTGTCGGTCATGTACATGATCGTGCCTACGCCCGTCGAAGCAAGGTCGCTCGAACGCTTGGTGTAGTTGTCATAACCGTGGCCGAGGTCGACAAAGACGTAGGGCCGGAAAGAGCCGTACTCATCGCTGTTGGCAGCCCATTGCAATTCGTTCCGCAGCACCAGCGCGTTATCAAAGGCGCCGTCGTCCAGTGAATAGCCGCGGACGAGGTAGAAACCACCAAGGCCGGCCTGTTCGCTGCGGGGCAGCGGATCGCTGGCGACCTGGCCCAAGGCCAGGGTCTTCAGGGTCAGGTTGTAAGGCAGGCGCGTGGTGCGGTCGTAGGTCAGCCCGGCATAGGTATAGGACGATCCCTTCATCCGGCCTTGCGAGTAGCTGATCGCGGCGGCATCGTCGCTTTCGCCGGTGAGATTACCAGGGCTGACGTGCAGCACCAGGTCGAGGTCCGACTGCCCGTAACCGGTAATACTGTTCCGGTGCGCACCAACATAAACCTGGTACACATCGAAGTTCGACTCAAACACCGAGACATTATTGAAGAACGTTTTTCCGACTTCGTGCTTGTATTCCAGGCCGCCGCGCACATCCATGACAGTGCTGGCCGCCGACGTACCCAGCAGACGACGGTATCCGACCGACGCATCAATGTTGCTGAGTCGAATGACAAACGGATTATTGGTTTGATTGCTTTCCACCGCGTCCAGGTTCGCCTCGATCAGACCACGCTTGCCAATGGGAAGCGAATAGATGAGCGCCGTCGACTGGTAGGGCGAATGCGGCTGAGGATCGACGACGGTCCGTTGCATCGACAGCAGGCTGCGCTTGCCAAGAAGGCCGCCGATGGTGCCGCCAACGTAGTAGCGATCCTTGCCAGACGATTTCGTGCCAGAATTGTTCCAGCCGGCGTAAATCTGCCAGGGACGGCTGTCCTTGACCTGCAGATCGAGATCTGACGTCCCGAGTGCCTGGCCCGGCGTGAACATGGCCGCCACCTGGTGGAACGGATAGCGATTGAGCCCGGTCAGGTCCTGGGTCAACTGCGGCGCATTGATCGGCTCGCCGCTTTTCTGATGCACCGCGGCCGCAATGTCATTGGCGTCGGCAGCGTTTTTCGCGCCCGTCACCTTGACGTCGCCGGCGTTGAATTCGATCACGCGGATCTGGATCACGCCCGTCGAAATTTCCTGCTCAGGCGTCGACAACGACACAAACGGATAGCCCAGGGTCCGGTAGCGCTTGGCGATATCCGCCTGGACTTCAGCGATCAGCTTGCGCGAAATCGGCTTGCCGATCAGGTGCTTCAGCATGGACTGGGTGCGGGCGTCATTGCGCAGGCGATCGCTTCCGGCCAGATCGATGCCGGCAGCCGGACTGGCGCGCACGGCTTCGTCCTTGCCGAGAAGGATGACGCCGCTGAGATTGGCGCCAAGCGGCTTCTTGTCCTGGCTCGAAGCCACCAGATTGGGCGGCGCCACCAGCGTGACCTTGCCCTGCGGGACGACAGGCGCGTGACGTTCCACGACCTGGGCGGTCGCCGTCCCTGCCAGGGCCGCGCCTGCTACAAACGCGAGAGCGGCCAGATTTGTTCCCTTAAGCCACATATTGGCTGCTGTATTCCGTGTCATTGCTTATTGTCCCGCAAAAGAGATTAGGTTCGAAACGTCGCGGTTGGATGGATAAACCCGGGCCAGGCATTCCTTGTCGTTGCCGTTGCAGGGGGTCGTTTCCGCGCTTATCGAGGTTTTGGTGAACGTCGGAACATCTCCGCCGTCGGAAGGCTTGCCGAGCGCCAGGAGATCGGCCGTCAGAGCCGTTGGCGTAGACAGGGAGGCCGGGGCCACGTTCTCATGCTTGTCCACAGCATCCGCGATCGTCAGGCTGCCAGGCACAAAGGTCAGAATGTAGTTCGAGGTGACGCCCAGTCCGAACTGGTCGATCGTATAGGTGCCGGCGAATTCACCCTGGTTGGCCTTGCCGCGCCCCGGTGCCCCGGTAAAGGCATCGCTGCCCAACAAAGCGCCGCTGGTGACGACATAGGTGTAAATCGGTTCCGGATCTCCGAGGGCCTTGGACTTGTCGTCAGCCTTCACCGTTATCGGTATGGCGAAAATGGCTCCGATGGGGCCCGCAAACGAGGTGGTTGTGTAGTTGGCGGCGTCTGTGCCTGTGAGTGTGACTGGCCCCGAGGTCACCAGCTTGCCGGTACCCTGGTTCTTATCGAAGTAGCTCGCGCTGCCTATGGCGCCAATCTTGACATTATCCGTGCCAACGATGCCGTCGAGTACGCTGTAGTTGGCAAGCGTTATGGCCGCCGCCGACGTGCCGTCGTAGGGCTTGTTGAGGGAGCCTACGAGTGTGCCCGTCAACAGCTTCGGAGTGATCACGCCGATCGTCCCGCTGGCCGTGGTAGAGACCAGCTTGTAGTTGGCGGCATCGGCACCACTGATGGCCAGGCCGCTGACGTTGACCGTCTTGCCGGTACCGGCGTTCCTGTCCGCGTAGGTCTTGCTCGCCGCGGAGACCGTAACCACATCGCCCGTAACAAAGCCCGACAGGGTGTAATTGCTGGCATCGAGGCTGGCGACGATCGTACCGTCGTAGACCTTAGAAACCGTGCCAACGAGACCAGGCGTCAGGGCCTTCTTGTTGATGACCCCTGTCGAGGTGCTGAGCGAAGCCGTCGCCAGCGAATAGTTGCCGGCATCCGTGCCGCCCAGAGTCAGGTTGGTAAAGTTGACGGTCTTGCCCTTGGCAGCATTCTTGTCGCTGTAAGCGCCCGTACCGGCGAGGGTAAGATTGTCACCGCCGATAATACCATTGAAGGCATATTGGCCGGCCGGCAGCGACATCGCCGTCGTCCCGTCATAGGTCTTGGTTATCGTTCCCAGCAGACCTGCCGTGATTGATTTCGGCGTGATTGTGCCGATATTGCCGCTAACCGACGAGGCGATGGTGTAGTTCGCCGCGCTGGCGCCCGCCAAGGTGACGCCCGACACAGTTACGGTCTTGCCAGACCCGGCATTTTTGTCGGCGAACGCGCCCGAGGTGGATGCGTTCAGAGTGACTGTATCGCCGGCCAGCACACCTGTCAGCGCGCTGAAGTTGCCCGAGGTGAGCGTCGCGAGAGTCGTCGCATCGTAGGTCTTCGAAATCGAACCGATCAGTGACGCGGAAAGGACCTTTGGGTTGATGATATAGATACCTGAAGTGTTCCCGGTGCTCAGCAGGCTGTAGTTGTTCGCCGCGGAGCCGGTCAGCCCGGTGACACGCTCCGAATAGGTACCAGCGCCCGTCGTATTCGAGACGGCAACCTGATCAACACCCTTGAAGAGACCGACCACTGCGGACACAGACGCTGCATCCTGCGCCAGGATGCCCGTGAGGGTCGCCGCCCCGAGGACCGGCGTGGTCCCATAGGTCGACGAACCATTGGCCACCGACCAGTTGATGTTGGTGATGGGCACAGTCGTGATGCGACCGTTCGCCGTCCGCAAGGTGACATTATAGTTGTTGCCGCCATTGCCGTCATTGATGGTGAAGCCCGTGACGGTCAGGACGCGAGTGTCGCCGGCATTGGCATTGTCGAAGGCCTGCGTCAGCCCCGTGATCGTGTCAGTACCCTTGACCTCGGACGGATCATACCACGGTGTCGCCGAGGACGAGGTCGTGGCGTTGTACTGCCGAACGTCACTCGACGCCGAAATGCCCAGATTGGCCTTGGTCACCGTGGCGATATTGCCCGAGGCGGAACCGGTGACGCTGTAGTTGGCGGCATCGACGCCAGCCAGGGTAAGGCCCGCGGCGGTAGAGGTCACGCCCTTGCCCGTGCCGACATTCTTGTTGTCAAGCGTACCGGTGCCGGACGCGGTAACAGTGTCACCCGCGAACACGCCCGTCAGCGCGACATTGCCGGCACCCAGCTTGGCGACCGTCGTGCCGTCATAGGTTTGGCTGGCCGTGCCTGTCAGACCATAAGTCAAAGAAGCCTTGTTGATGGTCAGCGTGCCCGACTGATACTTGATGGCGTAGTTCTCATCAGAGACCAGTGTGCCGCTCGGCGTAAGCTGGATACTGCCGGCGTTCTTGCTTGGCGTCGTCAGGCCGGTTACCGAGCCGGTAAACGAGTCCGACGTGCGGTCAGCCGTCGTCAGGTAGCCGTTGAGCGTATAGGTGTCCGTCTGCGCGAGACCGTTATAGGTGACCGATTTTGTATCGGCCGTGACCGTCAGGACCGGCGCGTTGGCGTAGACAAACCGGTTTCCACCATTCGGCGTGGAATTGAATGTCGACGTCTCGAAATCAAAGGCGTCGTCATAATAGGACTTGCCGGCCAGGGCCCCCGTCGTGCTGGTCAACGACGACAGGCTCGACACCAGCCAGCGGCCATTGGTGGCGCTGAGCGCCGTGGCGGACGGGTTATTGTTGAGGAAGTTTCCGTTGGCAGCGAGGATGATGGCATCGCCCGAGGCTGCAGAAGAAACGCTTCCGCCAGAGGCCAGAGTGATATTCCCGCCCCCGGCCTGGACGAACACGGAGCCCGTCTGGCTGATCGCGCCATCGATCGTGAACCCGTTACCGGCCAGAATATTCAGGCTGCCAGCATTTTGTACCGTGTTGAGCGTGGTGCCGAAGGCTCCGACAATGTCATTGCGTACGGCTGAGAGTGTGGTCCTCGTCGTACCGAAGGTATAGCTGCCCGATTTCAATCCGGTGGCTGCCACGGCATCATTGTAGATGGCGCCCGATACGGCGCCCGCGCCGTTGAGCGTCAACGTCAACCCAGGCTTGGCCGTAGCCCCCGCGGCAACACCTGTCGGCGTAAAATATGCCGTCGAATAGGTTCCGTCAGCCGCAGTGCGAACCGTGTTGCCCAGGAAGCCCGAATAATAGACATTGACCGTCGCGTCGGCCGCAACCGAGCCGTTCGCGTTGAGCGCCGTACCTACCAGGCCGTTGCGAGTGGCGAAGCGATTAAGATACGGGTCAAATCCCGCCGTCACCGACCAGATTGTCGGGTCGAAGTTGCCGAGTTGCAACTGCGCCCGGGTCTTCGACGTAATGCCCGTGGTGGTGCCGGAACCAACCGTCCCGAGCGTGTTGCTCGAATCCGAGGTGTTTGAAACGTTGGTTAACGTCGATCCCGCAGTGCGGGTCCCGAAGAGTTGTCCCTTGTTGGTCGTGGTGGAGTTGGGGCCCACCGCGCCGGACGCCCAGGCATTGGTAACGGTCGTCGCGGCGCCAATGATACCGATCAGTCCGCCCATATTTGTGATGGTATTCCCATTGGCGGCTGCAGTGACGTTGCCCGTCGCATATACGTTGCTGATCACAACGGGCGTTGCGACACCGACATTGCCAATCAGACCGCCGATGCCGGCTATCGTCGACACCGAAACAGGAGAGGCCGCCAGAACAGATGCGGTCGAATAGGCGTTGCGGATCGTGGTGGTGCCTGAACCTCCGCTCACGGTCCCGATGAGACCGCCCACATTGCCTGTCGTCGTGTTGCGGCTGAGATTCGTCACGCTTCCGGTGACATAGACATTGTCGACGGTCGAACCCATTGCCAATATGCCGATCAGACCGCCCGTCGACGTCGTACCCGTGAGTTTCACGTTCTCGGAATAGACATTCTTGATGGTCGCCGCCCCTCTCACGTTCCCCACAAGGGACCCCACCCCTTGGTTATTGGTGTTGGTGAAGTTGATCGTGGTGTTCACGAGACCGAAGTCACGAATGGTCCCGCCGTTTTCGACGGCCCCCCAGAAACCTTCGGGCAGGTTGCCCGTCATGGTGGTGTTCAGATTGGAAACCGTGTTGCCAAGACCGGTAAACGTTCCGGCGTAGGAATTGGCGTTTCCTCGTGCGAGGAACGGACGGCCTGCCGGCAAGTCCTGCAGGGATATCGTGCTGAAATCCAGCGACTTGGCAAGCGCGGCAAAAGTTCCGACCGTACTGGCAGTGCCTCGGTCCATCTGGGCGGTCATATCTGACGCCTTGTACATCAGGACATAGTTGTTGCCGTTGATGGTCAGGGCCTGGCCCGAACCGGCCGTGCCGGTGTATTGAAGGCTCTTCTTGTTATAGAATGTGTAATCGCCACCCGTGCCACCATGGTTGGTCGTGAACACGACCTTGCCGGCGCCCGAGACCGTCAGATTACCGCTGATATTGATGGAACGGTAGGCGTCAAGAGTCAGGGTGTTGGCGCTCGACCAGGAGATATCGTTGTTGATGTTGATGTCGCCCGAGCCGGTTGTGGCCGTGCCGGGGCCCGACCAGCCGGACGCTGTCCCCGTCGTCTGAAGCGTCACATTGGTCGTTTGGAGGTTGCTCGAGATGGTCGTGGCAGCGGTACCGTCGACGTTCAGGTCGAACGGATCGGTTAGCCACTCGCCGGTGCTGCCGGCCGCGGCGGAGGTATCGATCCGCGCACCATTAAAGTCGACGTGCGCGCCTGAGGTTTCGGCAAAGCCGCCATTGCCGCCAAGCGCTCCGCCTCGTGCCAGCGCCCTGCCCTTGAAGGTGAGGCTGCCGGAATCCATGTTGGCGATAAGGACGGCTGCCCCCCCTGAGCCAGTTGTAGACGTCGCAGAAACGTCCAGAACAGCGTCCGAGGCCACGTCAATCTTGCCGCCCTTCGCCGAGATCGCGCCGCCATTGCCGTTGGCCGTCGCAGCCGACAGCGTGCTGCCGGCAATATTGATCGTCCCGGCATCACCCGCCGTCAGATAAATCTTGCCGCCGCCGGTCGCGACCCCGGTCGCCCGGATGACGCCCCCGACGTTGCCGGCAAGGGCGAAGACGTTGCCGCCTTCGGCCAGAAGCTGCACCGAGGCCGCTTCGATCGAGCCCGTATTGCCGGCCGAGGTGTGGCTGCCGCCGGTTCCGATCAGGAAATTGCCAGCGGACTCACCGTCCTGCATGACGACGCCGTTACCCGCAACAAGGCTGGCCGTGCCGTTGGGTGCCGCAATGGTTCCCTGGTTGCTGACGTTCGCGCCAACCAGGACGACGTTGCCGCCTAACGCGCCGACCCGGCCCATGTTGACGACCGAGGCGTTCGAAGTGCCGGCAAAGGTCTTGGCGCCGTCGCTGTTGAACGACTCGTTGCTGATATTCAGCGTCGATCCGACAAAGGTGCCGCCGACGTTCACCACACCCTTTTGACCAACAATAACGCCGTTGGGGTTGATCAGATAGACCGACCCGGTAGCATTCAGAACGCCGTCCAGCGAGGAGACCTGGCCGCCGGTCACACGATTCAGGGTTGCCCCGGCCCCGTTGTTGAACTGAACGGTCTTGCCATTACCGATCGAAAAGTTTTCCCAGTCGATAATCGCTTTCTGGCTCGACTGATCGATAGTCAGACCACCTGCGCCTGGGGAAGAAATGGAAGCCTGGCCGGAAACAACAGAGCCACCGCTTGGCAATGACTGCGCACTCGCAACACCCCATCCAATGGCGCTGAAAGTCAGCGGCAGAAGCGTTCCCAAAAGAAGGCGACGCTTGTTCGCCCGCATCTTCGATACAAATCGTTCGTTCGCTACGCTCATACTTATTTCCTCCCCTTCCGGGTATTTTTTCGAATTGATTGACCGAGTGCCTTACGGCCTCCGAACGCGATGGGGCGCGGATCGAGCCCTTGAGCCACGGGGACAAGAGGCGCCGCCACCTCGAAAGGTGGCGGCAGTTGTCGCTTTAACCAGGAGGGATAAAGCATCTTGTCGAGTGCCCACATCATGCCGTGCCTGACTGCTAGTGGCGGTAAATGAAGCCCATGGTGAAGCGGGTACCGCCGTAGGTCACGCTGTTGACTGCCTTGGTGCCGTCGGCAAACGGCCGCAACGGCTGATAAGGCATGTTGTTAAAGTGCTGCGCCACGTTCGTGCCGGAGGCAAACAGCTCGACCTCTTTGGTGATCTTGTAGTTGACGCGCGCATCCAGGAATGCCGTTGCCGAATTGTAGTTGGCGCCACCAGGGTTGTAAGGCGTCGCAATGGTATTGGCCTGGAAGAAGGCTGTCGGGAAATTGCTGGACCCGGAGAAGCCCGTGTAGGTTTCACCCCGCGACTGGTAGGCCAGGCGAGCATTGAGCTTCCCGTCGTCATACCAAAGCGACAGGTTTGAGAAGTACGAGGCCTGACCCAATGGCGGCAGGGTCTGCCCGGTAACCAGGTCAAAGTTCGTCTGACTGTCGTTGGCGCTGAGCAGGGAATAGTTGAAATCGACGCCGGTATACTTGAACAGCCAGGGCAAATAGGTGAAGCCGAGCTTCGTCGCAAACTCCACCCCGCGCCGCTGCAGTCCGGGCCCGTTTACGTAGCTGGCATACGAGAAATTGAGCCCCTCAAGCGCCTTTCCGGATACAGGGTCGACCGCGCCGGTGCCCTTGAACAGCGGGGAGTTATTGACGTCCAGAACCGAGTTGATCGGCCCGCCGACGTAAACATTGTTGTAGTAGTACGACAAGGAGAACATGGTGTCCTTGTTCATGTAATACTCGATGGACTCGGTATGATTGATGGCCTTGTACGGCAGCAGGCCCGGATTACCGACCCGGCCGCTGCACCGTTGGTCAATCAGGTCTTCGTCATCATTGTCGAGATTGGTTTCGCTCACCTGGCATGTACCCGCCGGCAGTAGCTTGCCTACGGACGGCCGCGCGATGACGTGGCCAGAATAATAGCGCGCCACCAGCTTGTCGGGAACGAGCCAAAGGTTGAGGTTGAAGCTCGGCGTCCAATCCTCAGTCTTGCTCTTGATCGAGGTATTCACCTTGATCGTCGTGCTCACAGTCGTGCTGGTTGTCGCATCAGGATCACTCGGCGTAGGCGCGGGAGTGATTGTTACGTCGTTGTGAACAAACGTCAGCAGGCCCGTGCCGTTGATCTCCGTCTTGACGTACCGCGTGCCGAAATTGCCGTCGAAAATCATGCCCATGGGCAGGTGCTTTTCGAAATCGAGCATGAAGTAATACGCCGTTGTTCGCTCCTGATAGGCGGAATGCGGCTGCTCGTAACGCTTGCCGTCCGTCAGCGACAGGTCGCTGGGCAGGGTCACCGTACCATTCAGGACAGACGTGCCCGCGGGCAGCACGACCCCTGCGTTCGACAGGCAGGTTGTCATGCAGTCCAGATTAAGCGGGTTGGTTCCCGGGATCGCGTTCAGAACGGATTTGATGTTGATGAACGGATAACGAAGAAGAACATTACCTTTGTCAGGATAGTCGCCCAGGAAATCCGTCGTCCGCCCATAGATCGAGTTTGCGACCAGCGTCTTCATATCCGCGGGCGTCAGCGTCCAGAGATTCGGCCGCACGGTACTGCCGCTGTAATCGATGAAGGTTTGCGTGTCGCCACCGGCGACGGCGGTGTTGTCAAAATAGCCGTACTTACAAGGCTGGAATCCTGCTCCCGTGCCGGTAGGCTCGCAACCGCGAATGGTCACAGTGACGCGGGATGTCGGCACCTCGATCGGCGCCACATACTGCGCTTTGCCGTTTGTGGCAGGAGAGTCACCAATGGCTCCGCTGCCGCTCTTGTATTCATATCCGCCGCTACCCCAGCCGTTGCCACGGTGATTGCGGGTCTGCATGCCCCATTGGATATCCGTAAAGAACGGAATTTTATCATGGAAGTCATAGACAACGTCGAACTTTACTTGCCTTTCGGAATCGTTGCCCGAGGCCGGTTGATAGACCAGGCTTAAGGCCGGCGTAAATTGCACCGGATTTGCATAGGTCGGCGCCCCTGTTCGAACGCCAGTCCCGGCCAGAGATGCACCGCTGCCCGGCCTGAGCGAGCCTACAAAGTTGTTCGCGTCGGACAGATCGAATGCAGCCGGAAGATCATAGTCCCACAGCCCGTTGGGGAGCACACGAAGCGTTTCGGTTTGCCCCAGGGCGGTATAGCTGTAACCCAGGGTGAATTGCTCTCTTTCGTTTGTCGCGAACGAGTTCCCAGCCATGAAGGTCAGCTTGAGCGGACCTTCCTTATAGGTTCCCCCCGCCTGAACGTACCAGCTGCGCGTGCGGTATTGCGTTAACCCGGAGCTAATGCTCATCGACGGATCGGCAAGAACCATTCGCGTCACGTGATGTGTTGCATCGACGTCGGCATCAAGAAGCTGGCCGATATCCGTCAGGCTGCCCAGATTCAAGGTGTTGGTGAGCGAAGTACGGTTTACATTGGCCATGCTCGCTTTCAGATACAGCGAGAGGTTATTATTCACCTTGTAGTCAAAGCGCAGGTCTGCCGCCAACTTACGGTCGAAGTTCTCGTTCGAAGTTGCCCGGATATTGTTAGGCGTGTAATCATTCCACTGATTCAAACAGCTGTTCTGTTCAGCCCGGGCCTCGTTCTGCGCGTCCCGCTGGTTGGCGGATTGGGTTTCGTCCACGGCGTCGCGGGCGTTTCCGTTCCACATGGTGGTCCAGCCCGCTTCAGTCGCTTGCGCGGTCGAGCCCGGCACGAGGACAGGGGCTCCGGTTGCCGGATCGACCTTAAGCGCACCATTCCCCTTTATGGATCCGGACTGAGCGGCGCTCAGTTCCGGAAACAGCACGGCACACTCCGCCGGCGTCTGCGCCGAGGCGGACCGTTTGACGATGTCATAGGGAGAAAGAGACGCGAAGGTCAGATTGCCCTTGTCGTCAAAAACTCTGAAGTTTCCAACATTTGCACCCGGATCAATCGGCGAGTTGGCGTAAGTAAAAGTCTTTTCCGGAGAGTGATCGATGTCAAACGAGCGCGCGTACCCATCCGAGATGCGCTGCTGATCTGAATTGTTCTGAATTTCCGAGTATGTGATATTCGTCAGCACGCCCAGGCGATTGCCGAAGAACTTTCTCGAGGCGATAAGATTCCATTCCGGCGTGCGCTTCTTGCCGATAGAATTCATTGTCTCGTCATAGCGAAACGACATAAAGGGCTTTTTGAAATCAAGGCCGGTCTTGGTATTGACCTTAATGGAGCCGCCAAGCGAGCCCTCGGTATTGGAAGGCAGCGAGCCCTTTACCACGTCAACACTTTGAACGAGATCGGACGGCAATTCGCGGAAGTCACCGCCCCGGGCGTTGTCTGCGCCCGTTCCCGAACTCAGGCCGCCCGTGGTGCTGAGCTGCCCCATCCCGTCGATTTCAACGCGCGTTTGCTCGCCGGTGACACCGCGCACCTGGACGTCCGTGCCTTCGCCGAAATCATCGCGGTTCAGCTGAACGCCGGCGATGCGCGAAATGGCTTCCGCGATATTCTTGTCGGGGAAGGAACCAATGTCTTCGGCAACAATGGAATCGGTGGCCGTCTTGGCGTGCTTCTTACGATCGATCGACGAGCGTTGTGAACTCCGGGTCCCCGTGACAACAACGACGGTATCTTCGCTACTCTTGGCAGCGGTCGCATCGGTAGTGTCCGCTGGCGCGCCGGCCGGCGTCTGCTGGGCAAAAACCGCCGGCGCAGACATGATCAAGGCGGTCAGCGCTGCCGCTCCACACCAATAAAAATGTGTGGAATTCCTCAGCATACCCTTTTTCATTACTTCTTCTCCTGAGCGGATTAGATTCCGCTTATTCCATTTCCTGCACGGCTACTTCTTTTTCTTAGATGTAACCCTAAATTTTATTATGCATTCTCCAGGCAAAGCGCGGCCATCTGCGCGTCCGATACCGGAGCGTCATTAAAAGCCCGCCAAACTGGATTGGCCAATTGAGTCAGAAGATGTCAGATGTAGGGCATTTTGGTCAAGCCCGTTACAATCTGGTCTGGCCAAAAACAGCACTTTTGGCCTGAACTTCTGATTGTCTGATACAATAAAATCACACATTTTAATAAGGCGAATTTATTAATGCGAAATCAATTCATATATAAAAAATAATTTGCAATAAAATTCACCGATTGAATAAGAAAAATTGTTATATTACAAAGTTTTGTGCAGACTGAAAATAACCTGGTAGCAACATACCTACGATTTGGACTGAATTAGGCGAACGCCAGACTCATCAGATGCCGGGAGACGTATCAACGGATTGGTTCAGGCATATGCTAAGCCACATTTGAGAGGTCAAGCCAAAATTCCGTTGCCATCAGATTGGCGTTGAACATATATATAGATTGCCTGATTTCAATAAAATGCGTTTCTGACAACGAGGCACGGCAATAATAATAAGGACGACGGAACATGCCGTGGCGCATGCAGGTTCCGCGCGATCACTTGCACAACTTATCGGAGAGGGAGAAGCAGAATGCCGGCTGGAAGAGCGACTTCGATGATAGCCTCGCTCGCTATCATGGCTTATGGACTATATGGTCAGTCCGCCTCGGCTCAGGCAACGCCATCCAACACTAATCCACCGGTGAGCGACGAACAAACCATCACCGTCTTCGCCAAGAAGAAAAGCGCCAGCGAAGCATCCCGCACACAGATCAGCACCAGCAGCGCCGCCTCCTGCGGCTTCATGAACGCGTCCGCTTCGGGCAACGACGACATAACGCGCGACTACATGCAAGATGTCGGCGCCGATCCAGACAGCAACATCACGCCGGACGCCGATCCGAACGATCCCAATACCCCCGGCGCCACATTCCGCGACACCAGCCCGCTTGGCACAGATGCGTCGCAGAATTCAGTCGTTTCGGAAGGCCAGATCACAGGTGACGACTCTGCGTCGTCGTCGCCGGGCGCCTGCGGTGCCTCCGACAAGGCTTTCGCGGCGGGACGCAATTTCATCGCCCGCAACGACCATTCGCTGAAGGACGCTTTCGCGGCCTTCGACACCGAGGATTATCCCAAGGCCTTCACGCTGTTCAAGGCGTCGTACAGCAAGATGGGCTATGACGAAGCGGCGTTGATGGTCGGCAAGATGTACCTGCTGGGGATGGGCACGACGCGCGACCCGAAGCAGGCAATCCTCTGGCTGCGCAAGACAGCGGAAAAGCCAGCCGACCCCAAAAAGCCGGATCTCTTCGATCCCGCCGATCCGGAAGCCGCAAGCCCCCGCGCCGACGCCGCCATGCTTCTTGGCAAGATCTTCCTCGCCGGCATGGGCGTCCCGAAGGACCCGAAGGCGGCGCGTGCCTGGTATATGAGGGCCGACCTGTTCGGCCACATTCCCGGCAGCTATACGGTCGGCCAGGCCTATGAGTACGGCTATGGCGGCGAAAAGAGCTTCCCGAAGGCCGTCAGCTATTTCAAGAAGGCGGGCGAGGTCGGCTACGCCCCGGCCCAATATGAACTGGGCGTCATTTACTACAATGGCGCCGAGGGCGTTCGCCAGGACCAGAACACGGCGGCGGCGTGGCTTGTCCTCGCGGCAAAACAAGGCAATGCCAGTGCGCTTTACGCCTGCGGCCGCATGTATGACCTGGGTCAGGGCGGCGTGGCGGCTGACCCGCAAAAGGCCATTCTTTATTACAAGGAAGCTGCATTGAAAGGCCAGCCGGACGCTGAATATGCGCTCGGCATGTCCTTCTACACCGGCGATACGGTCGCCAAGGACTTAGTTGCGGCGCGCAAATTCTTCCAGGCCAGCGCCGAACAGGGCAATGCCGACGCCATGTTCAATCTCGCCGTCATGTTGGCCAATGGCGAAGGCGGTAACCGGGACCTGGGCCTGGCCTATGCCTGGTTCAGGCTTGCCCAGGGCAGCGGCCTTGACAAGGCCGGCGCGGCCGTCGCCGAGGTGGAAAATAAGTTGTCGCCCGCCGATCGCGCCAGGGCCGACGCCGTCCTGACAAAGAAGACAAGCCAGTAAATGAGGGCTTGCTAGTAATCGCGCCCTGCGCGGCCGCTGGCAAAGCCGGACGGCGATCTGTCTTGAAGGACGTCGGCGTTTCGCGGGACGGAGCGGCGGTAGCTTTATAGTCTAGTGCTTTTCCAGTTCCCTGAGATCCAGGCCGCGGGTCTCGGTTCCGTAGCGCACGAACAGGCCCAGCGTCACGACCATCGGCACAATGATCATGCCGGCGGCGACGCCCAGGGGCGGCACCAGCGCGGTAATGCTCAGGGTTTGCGCCAGGACACCGCCCCCCTTGGTACAGGCGGCGATCCAGCCGGTCGCCCGCCCGCGGATTTTCAGCGGATAGCTCTCGGAAGCGTACGGCAGCAGGATCGCCAGAATGCCGTTCGAGCCGATGATCAGCAAGGCGATCGGCAGAACCGGGCTGCCCCCCTTGCCGGTTTCCAGCAGAAGCACCCAGACCAAGCCAGCCAGGGTGACGGTCACCATGGTGGTGAAGGCCCACTTGGTGCTCCACTGGCTGTAAATCCAGGTGCACAGGAAAACCGTCGGGAAGGCGATCAAGGACGATTCCGCCAGAAGTTTCGACGACACGGCCATGGAGTAGCCCTTGGCCACAAGGTCGTTGGGCAGCCACAACAACAGCCCGAAATTGATCAGCCCCCACGCCAGTGCGGCGATGGTCAGGGCCGCTGTCTTTCCGATCAGGCCGGGGGTCCAGAGCCTGGGTTCGCTGCCGTCATGTCTGGCATGATGGTGCGCGAAGGTGTCGTCGGTGTCCTCTTCGTTGTCGGCCAGCCTGTGACTGACCGTACCGAAACGCGCCATGATGCGATGCGCCTCCTCATCTCGGCCGCGCGACAGGAGGAACTTGGCCGATTCCGGGATGAGCCCGCCCATCAGGACCAGCATCAGCCCCGTCGGCAGGTTGAGCAGCCACATGATGCGCCAGGAGAATTCCGGCACCAGCAGGTAGGAAAAACCCGACGCGGCGAAATAACCGCCGACCGCCCCCAACCCGCCGACCAGCACCAGCGCCCAGCCACGGTGGCGCGACGGCATCGTCTCGGCCAGGAGGGCGTAGGTGACCGGCAGCATGCCACCGGCGCCGGCTCCCATCAGGAAACACATGATTTCATTCCACAGCAGGCTCGGCATCGCGCCGCAGATCGAAGTGCCGACGAAAACCACCGCCGACAGCAGGATCGAGGCCTTGCGGCCGTAAATATCGGCGATGATGCCCCACAGAATCGAGCCGGTCACCGTGCCGATCAGGGCGAAGAAGGGCACGCCCGAAGCCTGGGCCTTGGTAACGCCGTACTCCCTGATAAGGCCCGGCATGACGAAGCCAAGCGCCGCCGGTTTCATGACGTCGATAATCAACGCCACCACCAGCACAACCATCAGCAGGGCATGCGCCGGCGCCAGCTTCGCGTCCTCCGGGGCCGCGACGGCGATGCGGGAGGCGGACCTGATCTGCTGACCGACGCGCTCGGGCAAAAGGCCATAGGCCGAAATGGCAACGCCGGCGATGATCAGGAACATCCCGAACAGCATACCGTTGTCCATGGGCATGCCGGCCAGGACATATCCCATGTGCCGCCCCATCAAATACATGGGCAGATGCAGAAGGACGCCGATCGTCACACAGACGCAGCCGAGACCAAAGGCCCAGACTCCGCGCCTGCCGATAAAAACCTTGGCGTCCATGTGCCCTCCCCGGCTTGGTCCGGCCTATGGTTACCCCAGAATCTGCAAAAATAAAGCTTTTAATTCAATATGTTGACTTGGCCCGGTAGCATTTGCACGAAGCAACGTTGCTACATGGGGCAAAGGCCCTGACGACAGCCCCGCTGACGGACCGCACAACCGCATCGGAATTTTGCAGCGGGCGGCCTACCCTGAGGCATTCTTTCCCTGGAGGCTCCGATGCCGAAGACGCTTGAAAAATGGACCGT
Source organism: Pseudomonadota bacterium (assembly GCA_048497915.1). Classification (GTDB taxonomy): domain Bacteria; phylum Pseudomonadota; class Alphaproteobacteria; order Caulobacterales; family Caulobacteraceae; genus Asticcacaulis. The sequence continues at coordinate 16,396 of JBEHYZ010000019.1, read as the reverse complement.
CCTGCCCCACGGCCGCCTGACCGAAGTTGACGACGGCATCTGGACCGTCACCGGCCAGATCGAAATGCCGCTGACCCACTTCCAGCGCCGCATGACGGTGGTCCGACTGAAGTCCGGCAAGCTGGTCATCTACAGCGCCATCGCCCTCGATGAGCCACAGATGCAGGTGCTGGAAGCCGCCGGCACGCCGGCCTGTCTGATCGTCCCCGGCGACCACCACCGCGCCGACGCCAAGGTCTGGAAGGATCGCTATCCGGCACTGGAAGTCATCGCCCCGGCCGGCGCCGTCAAGGCCGCCGAGGACGTCGTACAGGTCGACAGCTCGGACGCCGATTTCGATGACCCCGACGTTACCTTCGTGACCGTCAAAGGCCTGGCCGGTCACGAAGCCGCGTTGCGTGTGCGGCGCCCGTCCGGCACCACCCTGATCGTCAACGACATCGTCGGCAACCTGCCGAGCGAATCCGGCCTTCTCCTGCAGCTGATGGGCTTTTCCGGCGATCACCCGCACATCCCGGTGCCGATCAAGGTCGGCCTGGGCGGCCGCGCCGACGAGCTGAAGCAGCAACTGCTGGACTGGGCCGCCGAGCCCAATCTCGTGCGTATTATCATGTCGCACGGCGAACCGCTGGAGGCCGATCCGGCTGGCGCCCTGCGCCAGCTGGCCGAAACGCTTTAGACCGCCGCTTCCGAATCCATGTCGGCCCGGTCCGGCGCGTCCACCTTTTCATGCCGCGGCAGGTAGAGCCTGACCGTCGTGCCTTCGTCAGGCCGGGACGCCAGCTCGATATAACCGCCCGACTGCTTGATGAAGCCGTGGATCTGGCTGAGGCCGAGCCCCGTGCCCTTGCCGGCGGTCTTGGTGGTGAAGAACGGCTCGAACGCCCGCGCCAGCACCTCGTCGCTCATGCCGCTGCCGGTATCGCCGACCGCCACCAGCACATAGTCGCCGGGATGGGCATCGGCCGTACCATGATCCTCGATGCGGATATTGCTGGTCAGCAAGGTCAGCCGCCCGCCATCCGGCATGGCGTCGCGCGCATTGACCGCCAGGTTGAGGATGGCGCTTTCGAACTGCGTCGCATCGACTGCCGTCAGCCACAGGTCGCCAGCCAGCTCGGTATGAATGTCGACGCCTTCACCGAGCGTCGTTCCCAGCATGTCGATCAGCGTCCGCATCAGGCTGTTGACGTCGACCACGGCCGGCTGCAGCGGCTGCTTGCGGGCAAATGCCAATAGCCGCCGCGTCAGGGCAACGCCCTTGCGCGCCCCTTCGGCCGCGGCGTCGAGATGGCGGCTGACGTCGGCACCGCCGCGCGCCAGCCGCATCTGCGCCAGGTCGATATTGTTGGTGATGATCCCCAGCATGTTATTGAAATCGTGCGAAATGCCGCTGACCAGCTGGCCCAGCGCCTCAAGCCGCGCATAGTGGATGACCTTCTGTTCGGCCTGCTGGCGGCTGGCGATCTCGTCGCGCAGCTGGGCATTGGCGGCGGCCAGTTCGGCGGTGCGCGCCGCCACCCGCGCCTCGAGCGTCCGGAGCAGGTCGTCGCGCGCCGCCACCGCCTCGCGCATCCGGTCGGAGGCCCTGAGCACCGCGTCGAGCAGCCACACCAGCCCGCCCGCCCAGACAAAGAACAGCACCAGCGCCATGGTCGTCGACGACCACGGAAACAGGGTCTCGCTTTGCGGCGAAAACAGGAAACGCGATGCCAGAAGCGCTGCCAGGCCGACCGCAAACGCGCCGCACCACCTGCCGCCGAAATAGGTGACGATCGCGACCGCGGGCAGGAAGGTCAGGAACGGCAGGCCGTGTTGCTGATGATCGATGGCCAGGCGCAACGCCAGCGACAGGCACACAATCACGCTCGCCCCCAGATATCTGAGGCCGCGCCTTCCTCGCAACCAGACTCTTAGATCACTCGCTCCCGCCATGCGGCGGTTTTAGCAAATTTGCCGCAGGACTTAAATGTGGAATTCAGGGCTATCACGCGGAATTAATGCGCGAATTCGATGTCCTTGCGCGCCGCCACCGTGGTGATGACGAAGCCGGCGATCGTCGCCATCAGTGACAACGCCGTCAGCAGGAAGAAGGTCGAGGTCGCGAACGGCCTGAGCAGCAGGAACTCTACGAGGCAGGCGACGAACAGCAGCATGTTGAACACGTGCTTGAGCAGGACGTCGTTTGACGACCGGCTCGACGCCACCACTTCGAAGAACAGCGCGACCAGCCCGACCAGCAGGATGATATCCGAGGTGTGTATCAGCAGGCCCGCGCCGGTGGTCGGCATCGGGAAGCGCGCCAGCTGGTGGGCGAGGACGTTCTCGGCCCCCTCGGCGGTAACCCCGCTGGCGGCGATGACGGCATTGTAGATCGCGACCGGCACGATCAGCACGGGGAATGAACGCACAAGGAAGGACATGGGTGCACACTCTGGCTGTTTCCGTTGGCTCACTGTCGGAAAACGCCGCCAAGGATGCAATGCGGGGCAAGGGGCCGGATTTATAAAGGATGGATATCAATCCGGCCGCCCGATAGCTTATTTCCGCTTTTCGACCGTCGCTCCGGCAAAGGTAACCGGCGCATTATATTCCTTGGCGACGCGGTCGATATAGGCCTCGAACTCAGCCGGCGTCTTACGCACGGCGCCTTCGCTCCAGCCCGCCGCGATCAGATATTCGAAGCGGTGGTCCGGCGTCGGCTCGACCACCATCAGGTGGTTGCCCTGACGTGGTTCGGAGAACATGTAGCGCGGCTTGTACTTATCCTTCACCACCAGCGCGTTGCCGGCATATTCAACCTTCATGTTCGGCTGGACGGCTTCGTGGTCGTCCGGGTTGCGGATGGTCTCCGGCGCGGCGCTGAGCACCATGCCGCCCTTCTGCTGGAAGATGGTTTCGTCGATATGCTTGCGGATACCGGCGACGAACTTCGCCTTGCCCTTGGGGGCGAAGGTGGTGAAGTGCACCTGTGCCGTCGCGTAGTCCTCATGGGCGTAGGCCGTATAGACCTGGTCGGCGGCATAGCTGCCGTGGCCGGAGTTCCAGTTCATGATGCGGATGCGCACCATCGAGCGCAGCGGCCCGTTGGCCAAGACCGTATAGGCGTAGCGCGTATCTTTCTCCGGATCGCCATTGAACCGCCCGTCGAAATTGGCCAGAGGCGTGAAGCGCATCCGCGAGACTTCCTTGGGGTCAGCCGGATTGTCGAGCACCGCCATGCCGCCGCCGCCGAAGCTGTCGTCGACCGACTGGATGTCCGAGCCCAGCCCCGGATCGACCAGCGACACCGCATAGCCGTCCATATTGTCCACATAGAGTTTTGGCGACATCAGCTGCGGCTTGCGCTTGCCGTAGACGTCGGCGGAATCCGGGAACCACAGCTTCCAGCCGACATTCTCGCTTTCCCAGAACGGCACCGAATGGCGCATATAGCTGCCGACGGCGGCGTGGCTGTGCGACGGGTTCCAGCCGCGCATCTGCTTGCCCAGATAAGCATAGAACACCTTGGTCTCATTGGGTCCGAAATCCGACATCAGGAACAGCTCGTCCCACAGGCCGTCCTGATCGAGATCATCGAACTGATATTCGACCAGATGGCCGTTGGTCTCGGCCAGGATACCGTGCGGGCCTTCCAGCGCGCGCGTCTCCGGCGTCGGCGTGTCGCGGCCTTTCACGCTGAGGTCGACAATCGAAATCCACAGCTCATGCGTATTCTTGAGCATGGGCAGCTCGGCGCGCTTGATGACGATCGGGCTGTTGGTGCGCGCCACATTGAGCGGATTGTGCACCCGGATTTCCACTCGCTGATCCGGCGTGAAGCCGGTCATGGTGTACCACGGGTCGGTCGTCCGCGCCTCAGCCGAACCGGCGGCCGCCAGCGCCATCACGGCGCAAAAGCCCATCAACGTTTTCATGCTTCCTCTCCACGTTATAAATCTGTGCATACGATCAGGTCAGCGAACCCGGTTTCCAGTTGCGGGCGATATCGACATCCCTGGCGACCTGAGGCGTCAACGCAGCGACATCGACAAACCCCAGGCGGCTGAAGAAATTGGGCAGGTATTGCCGGCTATGGATGGCCGCGTATGCCTTCCAGGCAACCAGCTCGATTTCCAGCAGTCGGATCGCTTCGGCTTGCTGCACCGCGTCAGAAGACGCGTCGAACAAAGCCAACGTCGCCGCCGCGCGGATCTTCGCCGCATAATAACGCCCGAGATAGCCGAAAGCTTCGAAGTCGCCGAGCGTCTGTAGCCATTCCTTGTCGCCGCGGGTCCTTGCCACCCTAAGCTCCGCCACGCCTTTCAAGGCCGCCTCAGAAGCGGCCGCGATGGCGTCGGCCATATCGAGCGGCGTCTTTTGCGTGATCTTCGTCCCCGCCGCGACCTGTTTACGCCAGTCGCGGATGCTCAGGATGCCGGCGTCCTGCGCCGCGCTGCCCTTCATGAATTCCTCGACGGTGTAGGACCAGACGGCACCGCTGTCGCCGGGGTTCGGCACAATGCCCTTGCCGTCCCGGTGCGCCCCCGCTTCGGGCAGCCAGTGATAGTCCAGATCCCGCCAGAAGAAGCTGGTCGTCAGGGGCACGACCTTCGAAGCCGCCGCCGCCGTCGCATACAGCCTATCCGCATCGGCGCCAGGGAAGCGCCGGCCCAGCATGTCCGCGAACGCCGAATTCGGCAGGTCGGGATCATAGGCCAGCCGGCCCCAGATCGCGAAAGCGTACCACTGCTTGTCCATGACCAGCGGCCGATTGTTGCCGAGCTTTTGCCCGGCCGTCTCGCGATCGAGGAAATCCCGCCCCCAGCAGAAGCCGTCCGGCCCCATATAGAACCCGGCCAGCACCTGCCTTTCCGGCATGTTGCGCAGGTATTCCCGCGCATAGTCCGGGTCGCCCCAGCGCAGCGAGAAGATGTCGTCATTGCGCACCGTCAGCCACGATTTCTTGCCGTCCAAAGTCGGCCGCACCTGGCGCTCGAAAAAGGTCGGCTGCGGATTGGCGTACATATGCGCCACCGAATATTTGTGACTGAAGGTGAAGCTGTCCGGGAAGCCGGGGAAGTCCTTCCACACCCGGTTGATCGTGTCGCCCTTGGTCTCATGGAAGCGGTGGATCAGGCGCACCTTGCGCTGCGGCGCGGCCTTGAGGGCGTCGCGGATACCTTCGCCATAGGTGTCATAGAGCCACTGCTCGTTGCGTTCGGCGTCGGCGGTCATCTGCTCGCCGGCGGTGATGCCGATGCCGGCGAGAAGCGGATAGGTCTTGACGAATTCCCGCACGCTGGCCCGCATGTAGGCGACCGTCGCCGGGTTATCCAGTGCGTCGGTGATGCCGTATTTGCCGAAGGTCCCGTAGGTGTAAGTGTTCCAGGTGAACAGATAGACCTGGATGCCTCGGTTGTGGGCCATCGTCATGACGTCGCGCCAGAAGGCGATCTTTTCGTCGATCGTGAGTGTCTTCACGACCTCATGATGGGCCAGGACCTCGGGCGTGAGCAGGTTTTTCGACCGCGTGTCCTCGGGCTTTGGTCCTAAGGGCGTCAGGCCGCGCCACACGTCGTCGAGCGCGACGTCGGGATATTCCGGCACCTTTACCATCGATGTAAAAGGATGCAGGCTCCACAGGGTCAGGGTGTCGTAGCGATGCCGGGCCATGGCGTCAAAATAACTGGCCCAGAAGTCGCGCTCCCACACTTCGGGGATATTGGCCTGGTTGCTGTCGCCAACATCGGCATAGCTGGGCGTGCGCAGGTCGAGCGGGATGTTGAACTTGATCCCGCGCGCCGCAATAAAGGGCCGCCGCACCTTCTTATCCGCCAGCAGGACGTCCAGTTTCCCGGCCTGCAACGCCTCGGCGATATCCAGCCCGCCGTACATGGCCCCGGCGGGATCGCCGGCGACGACGCGTATGCCGCTGCCGATCCGCACGAAGCTGTAAGCCTGCGCCCCAAGCTTGGCATCAAGGAGGTAGTCGACCTTCGGCGCCTTTGCGCCCGCCGCGGCGATTTCCCGGTCGGCGAAGGCCGTCGGGGAATCACCGGAGGCGGCCAGAACCGGCAGCGCCGGAAGGACCACGGCAGCCGCCGCCGTGGTCAACAGTTTGCGGCGATCCAGCCTGAAGCCGTCCATCGCCTCAGCCCTGCTTCACGCCGGAGGCGTTCAGGTAGCGGATCAGGCGGCTCATATTGTTGATATAGGTCCCGGTCGAGATGCCCATGACCGGGTTCGACACCGTGTAGGGCGAGGTGTCGCGCGCATCCATCATCTGGCCGTTGGCGGCCTTGGTCGCGGGCATCTTGGCCGCTTCGTCGTCAGGGTGATAGACGTTGCTGACGGCGCTGATCGGCGTCGGCCAGTAGCCCTGGGCGTTCAGACCGGAGACCAACTCGGCGATCGGATGATCGGTCTCCGCGCCGATGTTGAGGTCCGAGCCGCGCACGTCATTGACGACGAAATAGGCATCGAGCGGCACGCCGGTCTTGGTCAGCAGCGGCGAGTCCTTGGTAGCTTCCGCTTTCGACATCGCCCGCACCTTTTCCAGCTGGCGGCGCAGGCCGGGCACATTGAGCTTGCGGTTGACCCAGGACACGCCGTCGCGCGGCTCATAGACCACCTCGTTGCGCATATCGCCTGCCCAGGTGCCGGTGCCTTTCAGGTACAGCGCCCGGTCGGTGCCGACTTCGATGAAGGTCGGGTGCGTAAAGCCGTTCAGCTGCCGCTCCTTCGGCAGTTCCAGCTTGTCCAGCCAGTTCAGCGCCTCGTCGAGCCGCGCCAGGTACTTGGTGTCGCCGGTCCAGCGGTAGAACTTGATCATCTGGCCTACGCTGGCATAGGTGGTGTGCGTCGCCAGCGACGGCGGCTCCGACGAGCGGGCGCCGGCCGGCTTCAGGTCGGTGGTGTATTGCAATGCCCAGCCCGGCTGCGGGTCGCCCTGCTGCGCCAGCATGAACACGCCCATGCCGCGCATCAGCGGATCGAGCACGCGCTGTTCGCCAAGCGCCTGATAGACCATCATCAGGAAGTCGGTATTGTTGATCGCCACTTCATCATTGAAGGTAATGTTGGCCGTATAGTCCGGCAAACCGCCATTGGAATATTCGCGATTGATCGGGAAACGCTGCGGCCAGCCGCCGACCGGGTATTGGGCGTTGATGACGAAGTCGATCGCCTTGTCCAGCGGCACCCGGTACTTCGGATCGCGCTTTTCCATGTAGAGCCGCAGCAGGAATTCGCCGGAATCGACCGTGCCGCCGTCATCGAAGGTGGCGTTGCCGTAATAGTGGCGCATTTCCTCCAGGCGTCTGCCGTGCGAGCCGATGGTGGCGTACCAGTCCTTCAGCGACGCCTCGCCGTTGAAGTCGATCATGTAATGCCAGCCGCCCGACGGATGCTGGCCCCAGATCAGCGCACCCGCCACGTCCTCGGCGGCCTGATAATATTGCTCCTCACCGGTGGCGTGGTAGGCGTCGAGGAACAGGTGGCCCATGCCGGGCGTGCCGGGCGCCTGCACCCAGACCATCGATGGCTTGGCCTCCATCTCGCCCCAGCGCCGCGAGAAATCGGGCAGGTACGACCAGACATAGCCGCCGTTGACGGCGACCTTATCCGTCATGAAGCGGGTCGCCCGCCGCATGGTTTCCAGCGCCTTGTCGCGCGATATCGTTTGTGTCGCCGCCAGGGCCGGCGTTGCGCCCGCAACGCTCGCGGTTGCGGCCGCGGCCTTGAGCCACGTTCTCCGAGTCCACATTGTTCCCTCCGATTATTTTCGCTTTGTTTCGTTTAACTTCGTTATGCCACAATTTCCGGCGGAACGGGTGAAACATTTCTCGGCCGCCGGGCAAGGCTTACCGCCCTATCACTTAGACAAACGACCGGGCGGATTCCGACATGTCTCTCCGATTTTATCCTCCGTCTTGCACCTCGGCGCGACATCGCCGATACCGGACCCAGTTCAATCGCCGGGAGCCCGCATGATTTCCAGACACCGGATCAAGGAGCGCCATTACGTGTCGCGCACCAGCTGGCTGCGCGCCGCAGTGCTGGGGGCCAATGACGGCATCATATCGGTCTCCGCCCTGGTGGCTGGGGTCGCCGCCAGCCCCGCCGGCAAGGACAGCCTGATCGTCACCGGCATCGCCGCCCTGCTCGCCGGGGCGTTGTCGATGGCGGCCGGCGAGTATGTCTCGGTCAGCTCGCAAGCCGACACGGAAGCCGCCGACCTGGCCCGCGAACGCGGCGAGCTGCGCGACTATCCGGCCGACGAGCTGGAGGAGCTCAAGCTGATCTATGTCGAGCGCGGCCTGACGCCGGACCTGGCGGGAACCGTCGCGAAACAGCTGACGGCGCACGACGCCTTGAACGCCCATGCCCGCGACGAACTCGGCATCACCGACCACAACCAGGCGAAACCCGTCCAGGCGGCGCTGGCCTCGGCAGCCACCTTCACCTCGGGCGGCATCGTGCCGATCGTGGTGATGGCCTTGAGCCCGCGCGGTCTGATCTACCCGGCGGTCGCCATAAGTGCCCTGGTCCTGTTGGCCATTCTCGGCGCTCTGGGTGCAAAGGCCGGCGGCGCGAACCCCCTCAAAGGCACCTTGCGCGTCACCCTGTGGGGGGCCCTGGCCTTGGCGGTTACGGGGATTGTCGGCCACCTGTTCGGCGCGGCGGCCTAACCCAGAGAATCGATGCCGTCGAAATGCTGCGTTTCGGTCGTCCAGCCGGTTTGCCCGTCCGCTGTCCTGACCTGCACCCACCACTCGGTCTTCGGCTGCTTCTTGAACTTGTCCTCGCTGAGGTCGGCCTCATAGACATTTCCGCGCACCCAGATCGCCATGTAGCCTTCGCCGACGCTGTGCAGGACATAGTAGGTCTCGCCGGGTTTCAGGACGTGAGTCTCGTCCAGCTGGATCGTGCGGGTGGCAACGCCGACCCCTGTCGTGATCGTGATCACCTCGCCCGTGACGCCCGTCACCTTGTCGCCGGTGTGGACGGTGAACAGGACCGGCGATTTGGTGTCCTTGTCCTTATGGATGGCGGTGTCGGCATTGGCCGTCCATTCGCCGTAGGTGCAGCCTTCGAAGGGGCAGGCGCCCTTGTGAACAAAAGGTACCGGCGGCCCGGCCAGCGTTTTGGCCAGGACGGGCAGGCTGGCCGCAAGCAGCAGCCCCGTCACCAGCGCAAAGCGTATAGGTTTCATGATGTCCCCCTCATTTTTCGCCTGAAGGGTAACGCAACGGACGAAAACGCTCAAGCAGGGAGTGAATCGCGCACCAACCGGCTTCCGCGCCCGATCCCATCTTGTGAAACGTTTCCGGCTGCGATACCGTTACCAGCAAGGCCGGGACAGGTCACACACTTGGGAAAAAGGAACGCACCAATGCCTATCCGCCGTGAGGTCTTACTGGGAGGTGCCGCCGGCGCCGTGTCGCTGTTGGCAGGAGGCTGCGCCACCGCTGCGCCCGACGCCGCCGCCCCAAATACTGCTACAAAGCCGAAACAAGCCGTCTGGAATTTCGATAACCTGAACAAGATCGGTGGCTTCACACCCCACGTCGAAGGCCATCCGCAAGTCATCGACAGCCCGCAAGGCAAGGCCGTGCTGTTCAACGGCGTCGACGACGGTCTGTTCTTCGACACCCATCCGCTGGCCGGCGCGTCGCAGTTCGCCTTCGAAGCCATCTTCCGCCCGGACGGCGGCGTCTTCGAACAGCGCTGGTTCCACCTGGCCGAAGTCGACCCCAAGGCCGATCCGGCCGTCCCGCCCAACGCCACGCGCTTCCTGTTCGAAATCCGCGTCGTCGAGGACAAGTGGTATCTTGACGCCTTCGTGGTCGGCAACGGCTACAAGCAGACCCTGATCTTCCCGGACAAGACGTTCCCGGTCGGCCAGTGGCACCACGTCGCCCAGACCTATGACGGCAAGACCTACCGCTCTTTCGTCAATGGCCAGCTCCAGGGCGAGGCCGACATCGCCTTTACGCCCCAGGGTCCGGGCCGATCATCGGCCGGGGTGCGTCTCAATCACGTCAACTATTTCAAGGGCGCCATCGCCAGGGTGCGCTTCACGCCCGCCTATGTCGCGCCGGAAAAGTTCATGAAGCTGGCGTAACGCTGGAATATTCGTCGGAATGCCTCGAAGCCGCGACGGATTTGCGCGGCTCGGGACATTAAAAAACGACGCTATACAATAACAAACGAAAACAGCCGGGACGCTTTTTCAAAATGATCCGAAAACGGATCGAACGCACCTCGAGGAACACCATGCGCCATCCCCGTCTTTCCCGCCGCAATCTGCTGGCGTCTGCCACCGGTCTCGCTGCCTTTGTCGCCATCCCCGCCATGGCGCAATATCAGGCGCAGATCCCGACCGGCGCCCCCGCCGAGCCGGACGCCATCAAGGCCGCGATGAAAAAGGCCGCCCAGTACATGGTCGATCACGTCAGCCATGAAGGCGGCTATGTCTGGCAGATCCTGCCCGACCATTCGCGCGAATGGGGCGAGATGCAGGCCTATCCGACCAGCGTCTGGATCCAGAACCCCGGCACGCCGCTGGTCGGTCAGCTCTATCTCGACGCCTATTACGCCACCGGCGACGACTATTTCTACACGGCCGCCGCCAAGGCCGCCGATGTCCTGATCCGCGGCCAGCTGGAAAGCGGCGGCTGGAGCTACATGTTCGACCTGGCCGGCGAAGAGTCGATCAAGAAGTGGTACAATACCATCGGCAAGAACGGCTGGCGCCTGGAAGAGTTCCAGCACTATTACGGCAACGGCACCTTCGACGACAGCTGCACGTCCGACGTCGCCAAGTTCATGCTGCGCGTCTACCTGGCCAAGAAGGACGCGAAGTACAAGGCGTCGCTCGACAAGGTCATCAAGTTCATCCTCGACAGCCAGTATCCGGTCGGCGGCTGGCCGCAGCGCTTCCCGCTCAAGGACGAATTCCACGACCACGGCCTGCCGGACTACACCTCGTTCATCACCTTCAATGACGACGTCTCGGCCGAGAACATCGAATTCCTGCTCATGGTCTGGCAGACCCTAGGCGACAAGAAGGTCCTCGATCCAATCAAGCGCGGCATGGATTGCTTCGCCAAGGCCCAGCAGCCGAAGCCGCAAGCCGGCTGGGGTCTGCAGCACACCGTCGCCGACCTGAAGCCGGCCTCGGCGCGCACCTATGAGCCGAAGTCGCTGGTCTCGCACGCCACCGGCACCAACTGCGCCCTGATGATGGACTTCTATGAGCTGACTGGCGACGCCACCTACATGAAGCGCCTGCCCGAAGCCTTCGACTGGCTGGATTCGATCCGTCTGCCGGCAGAAATGAACGCCCCACGCCCCTACCCGACCTTCACGGAAGTCGGCACCAACAAGCCGATGTTCATCCACCGCCGCGGCTCGGACGTCATCAACGGCGAGTACTACCACGACGACAACCCCAAGGGCACGATCGTCCACTACAGCTCGTTCCGCGATGTCAATCTGCCGGCCCTGCGCAAGCGCTACGCCGATCTGCTGGCCAAGCCGGTGGCCGAGCTGACCAAGAACTCGCCGCTCAAGGGCGGCCGCAAGGCCCTGCCCAACTACTTCACCCTGAAGGAAATCAACTTCGAGGACCTGAAGACCGACGCGGCGCTGAAATTCCAGGCCACGACTCCGGCGCAGGCCGGGGGCGTGATCGCGGGCCTCACGCCGGAAGGCTACTGGCTGACGCCGCTGCGCTCGACCAGCCAGCTTTACACTCGTGACGGCTATGAAAAGGCGGTGCCGGGTGACTATTCGACCACCGAGGTCGGCGACGACACCGACACGTCACCCTATCCGGACCCCAATCCGAAGATGGGTATCTCGACCCAGGCCTTTGTGCGCAACATGGGCGTGCTGATCCGCGCCCTGAATAAAGCCTGATTATGCGGCGGCGGGACGTTTTAGCGGGCGGGCTGGCAGCTATGGCTGCTGGCCCGGTGCATGCCACTTCGATCGTGGAAAGCGGCCCGCCCCTGCCGCGCTACAGCACGAACAATACCAAATGGCAGGCGGCCTATGACCGGGCCCTGACCATCCTCAGCGGCAATGTCCGGGTCATGCCGAAGTACGACAAGCCGGTGCTGATCGAAGGCGCCGTCTATCTCGGCGTCTGGCAGGAATGCGCGCCTTACGAATCGCTGGTTTACCGCCGCTTCCGCCCAGACGTGGCGCGCAACACGCACACCACCTTCTTCGCCCTACAGAAGCCGGACGGCCAGCTTCCTGCCGCCAACAAGGCGACCAATACCGGCTACGGCCAGATCCAGATGGTGGTGCCGATCGCCGCCACCGCCTGGGAGCTGGCCCGCGCCACCAGGGACGACGCCCTGCTCGCCGAATCCTATGAGGCTTGCAGCCGCTGGGATGCGTGGCTGGCGAAGTATCGCAACACGCGCGGCACCGGCCTCACCGAAGGCTTCTGCACCTACGACACCGGCCACGACCATTCGCCGCGCTGGCAAGGCATGGCCGCCGCCTGCCCCAACAACGACGCCAAGACCATGCCGCCGTCGCCCGGCCTGCCGCGCCTGTGCCCGGACCTGTCGGCCACGACCTATGGCGCACGGCTTGCCCTCGCCAACATGGCCAAGGCGCTCGGCAAGGACAGCGAAGCGGCGCAATGGACCGAACGCGCCGAAACGATGCGCGGCCTGATCCTGTCGAAGCTTTATGACGCGCAGGACGCCGCCTTCTACGACCGCGACAGGGACGACCAGTTCATCCGCATCAACTGCGACATTGTCACACGCATGTGCAGCGAGAAGGTGCCTGATCAGGCTATGTTCGATACCCTGTGGACGCGGCACATCCATAACCCCGAAGCCTTTTGGGCGACCTACCCGCTGCCGTCAGTCGCCATGAACGACCCGCAGTTCGTCAAGCCGATCCCGCGCAATTCCTGGGGCGGCGCCACACAGGCCCTGACCGCCTTGCGCGCCCCGCGCTGGTTCGACCACTATGGCCGCTCGGCCGAGTTCACGGTGATGATGGACGCCTGGTGCAAGGCGCTGATGGCCGACATGACCTTCCGCCAGCAGATGAATCCGTGGACCGGCGCCTTCACCCAGGTCGATGCGCCCGGCTATTCGCCCGCTTGCCTGGTGATGATGGACTACACCTGGCGGCTGGCCGGTATTGTCGAGGAACCCGAGGAACTGTGGTGGAATGTCCGCCCCAGCCACCCGGCGGCGGACGGTTCGCGCTTCGACATGCGCACCGACGGCGGCCGCGACGCCCGGCTTGAATACACCAGTAAGGCAAGCGCCGAACTGTACCTGGCGGGCGTCCACGTCGCCAAGGTCGATGGCACCGCACGGCTGGTCACCGGCCTCGATGGCGCGCCCAAGGCCCTGCTCGGCATAGCGGAAAAGCCGCAAACGGTGAAGATCGCGTTGCCCGGCAAGCCCGCCCGCACCGTAACGCTGAAACCCAACCAGCGGATTGCGCTCTGACCACGGCCGCCACGATCAATCCGGCTTCCAGAAGCGATCTTCCTCCGGGATTTGCTCACGCCACGCCAGGATGGTTTCAACCCGCGCCAGGAACCGTGGCAAGTTCGTATCCTCCGGACGGGCCGCGATCATCGGCAGCAGTGTCCGGTCGCGGAAATCGTGCCAGCTTCGTGTCGCGGCGCTCCGGCTGGGCGGGTGGATCAGGTAAGACATCGGCCCCGACACATCCGGACAAGGGTCCGGGTGCTCGAAATATAACCGCTGCCGGCGCGGCAAACCCGTCAGGTCGAGGAAGTGATCCCCGTCTTCGTCCTGTTTGTCCTCGGCCATGGGATCTCCCTGCACGCCGCCCTCTGTGGTAACTATGACCCGGACGACCGGCAAAGAAAACCGCCGGAACTTGAAAAATCCGGCGTTGAAATCCCTGATGCGTCAATAAATACAAAAACCGGGAGACCGCCATGTTCCGCCGCCTGAGCCTTTCCATCCTTGTGACGGCCCTTCTCGCCACAGCCGCCCACGCCCAGCCGTTCGGCGCCACCAGCCCCGCCGGCCCGCCGCCGGTGTTCACTCCCGCGCTGGACCATCCGATTGCCCGCTTCATCCTGGTCGGAGACTCGACCCTGCAGGCCGGCACCGGCTACGGCCAGGCTCTCTGCATGCGCCTGAAGGCCAACGTCGAATGCGACAACATGGGCAAGGGCGGCCGCTCGACCAAAAGCTACCGCGTCGACGGCTCCTGGGCCGAAGTCACTGCCAAACTGGCCAAGCCGGTCATCGGTCCCGACAACAGCCCGTCCCCGACCTATGTCCTGATCCAGCTTGGCACCAATGATGGCTCCGACGTGCCGGAACGCCATACCACCATGTCGGAATACGCCATCAACCTGGCCAACTATGCCGCCGAGGTGAAAGCCGCCGGCGCCATTCCCGTGCTGATCACCCCGGTCACTCAGCGCGGCTTTACCGCCGGCGTGCTGCAACACGGGCTCGACCCGTATGCCGCGGCCGTGCGTCAGGTCGGCGCTGACAACAACGTGCTGGTCCTCGACCTCTACGCCGAAAGCTACAAGGCCGTGCAGACCATGGGGGCCGTCGAGGCGGAATATCTCGGCGTCATCCAGCCGCCCGCCCCGGAAGCGCTGGCCGCGGCCGCCACCGGCACCTCGTACAAGCCGCCCGCGCCGACGGCAGAGGAAACCGCCCGCCGCCAGGCCTGGATGAAGGCGGCCGAGGACGCAAAGAAGGCCGGCCAGCCCGCACCACCCCTGCCCGCCCCGGACCCGAACGCCCCCAAACGCGTCCGCGTCGACTACACCCACATGGGCCCCAAGGGCGCCGAGCTGTTCTCCGGCATGGTCCAGCGCGAGCTGACGACCGCATTACCGCCGACGGCGGGCTACTTCGCCAAGCCAATGCCGTGAAAAACGTCACTTGACTTTAAGTTTTATTTAAATTTATATAACCCCAGGATAAATCACTGGGGATGATCCATGACGAACGCCAAAACCTCGCTCAGCGGCCTGAGCCTGACGGCCCGCGCGCTTACCCTCCTGCTGTTCGCCGGCTATGTCGGCGTGCAGATCTTCACCCTCGACCGGCTCATGGGAGACCGTGGCGGCGCCGCAGCCGCCCTCGGCTTGTTGGCGCTTCTGTCGCCCTTGCTGTGGGTCAAGATGCTGGGGCCGTTCTTCTACTGCCTGGCCTTGTGGTCGACCGGAACGGTCTTCGCCCGCATGGATAAGGGCGGCACGTTCGGCGACGCCATGACGCGCGGCCTGCACACGGTCGGTACATTTCTCATGCTGGGTGCGGTCGCCGCCATTATCATTACACCCAGCCTCGTGGGCCTGGTCTCCAACCGTTATCTCGGCCTGAGCGGCGTCCATTTCGATCTCAGCATCGAAAACCTGATCATCGGTTTTCTCGGCCTAATGCTGGTGCTGCTGGCCAAGCGCGGCCGCGCCCTGAAAACCGAACTCGACCAATTCGTCTAAGGTAACTTCCATGTCCAAATCCCGCTTCGTGCCCGTTTTCGGTTGGGCCCTGCGCCTCTCGGCCCTTATTGCCCTGATTGCCCTCAACGGGTTCGCCAGCAACACCATCTGGCAGATGACCCAGCACCACAAAGGTGTGGAGCCTGCGGCAATCGGCATCGCCATTCGCATGCTCACCTACAGCTGTAACCTGATGGCTGTCTGGACGGCCGGCAGCCTGTTTGTAAACGCCGGCCGGGGATCGGCCTTCGTGTTCTCAGGCGTATGGCGGATGGGCTTATGGTTCCTGGCAGGCGCGGCGCCGATCCTGCTGACCTTAACGGCCATGTTCGCCCCTGCCCTGACGCACGGCGTCGCAATCATTGCAGCAGGACAGGATATACTCGATATCGGCATCACCACCAGCATACTGGCCCTGATTGGCCTGGTGCTTCTGGTGGCGGCCAAGCACGGTAAGACCCTGCGTTCCGACCTCGACCAATTCGTCTGATGCCGGTTCGCGTAACTTTGGACGTCATGCTGGCGCGGCGGAAACTCCGCGCCAAGGACGTCGCCGCCCGCATCGGCCTGTCCGAAACCCAGCTCTCTCTGTTGCGCACCGGCAAGGTGCGCGGCATGCGTTTTGACACCCTGTCGAAGCTGTGCCTGATCCTGGAGTGCCAGCCCGGCGACATCCTCGAATACGACGCCGATCCCGCCGACCTCGACGCGTCGGACGAGTGATTTTATACCTCCCCAGCTTGTTGGGGAGGGGGACCCCACGAAGCCGTATTCGATATCTCACCCCGAACTGACGATTAGGACGGCGAGATGCGGTGGTGGGGTTTCTTACCACTATCAGCCACATACTCTACCAAGTAAGAAACCCCACCACCGCATCTAGACGCTTCGCGCCGTCGTGCGGTCCCCCCCCCCGACGAG